>UQTB01000001.1 GCA_900543915.1 uncultured Eubacteriales bacterium
GGCGTTCTGTTGCCATCGTTTATTTTGTCCCGAAGATACGGTCTCCGGCGTCGCCCAGCCCGGGGACGATATAGCCGAATTCATTCAGTTTTTCGTCCAGAGACGCACAGTAAACGGGGATCTCCGGATGCGCTGCGGTAAAGGCCTCGATGCCCTCCGGGGCGGCGATCATGCACATAAACTTGATATCCGTGCAGCCGCGCTTTTTCAGGAGTTTTACCGCGTCGATCGCCGAGCCGCCCGTGGCAAGCATGGGGTCGCAGAGGATGATCTTGCGGTTTTTGATGTCGTCCGGCAGTTTGCAGTAATATTCGTGGGGTTCCAGCGTTTTTTCGTCGCGGTAAAGACCGATGTGACCGATTTTCGCGGTCGGGAAAAGGGCGGAAATGCCGTTTACCATGCCGAGACCGGCGCGCAGGATAGGGACGATCGCCACGTCGTTGCAGGCGAGAACATTGCATTTCGCTGCGGCGATGGGCGTTTTAATCTCCACTTCTTTCAGCGGAAGATCGCGGAAAACCTCGTAAGCCATCAGCATGGCGATTTCCTCGACGAGTTCTCTGAACTGCTTGGAAGAGGTGTTTACGTCGCGCAGAAGGGAAATTTTGTGAGTGATCAGCGGGTGTTGAAAAATAGTTACGTTTTCTCTCATGTGTTTTACCTCTGTTTCTCATAAAAAAAGCCGTAAGCCGGCTTTTTTCTTTATTCCGAAGCGGTTTCGGCAGAATAGGCATTCAGAACCGACTGAACCAAAACCTCTCTCGTTTCCGTGTTGATGGGGTGTGCGATGTCTTTGAATGTCCCGTCTTTGCCTTTTCTGCTGGGCATCGCGATGAAAAAACCGTCGGGGCCGTCGATGATCTTGATGTCGTGAACGACGAAACACTCGTCGAACGTCACGGAAGCGACGCCTTTCAGCTTGCTGTCTTCGTTTTTGACCAGGCGGACGCGCACATCTGTTATTTTCATATTACCTTACCTCTCTTATCCTATATTATTTTTATTGTAGCACATAACGCGCAAGATTTCAATAGGGTTTTAAAAAGTTTTTGCCTATTTGCGAAAAAAGTTTTTCTGTGTCAAAAATTGTCTGTCCGCGGCATAAAATGAAGTATGATTTCAGGTGTTTTCAAAAAAAACAGGCGCTTTCACTTTATCGGAATCGGGGGCGTCAGCATGAGCGGACTGGCACAGTTTTGCCTGAAAGCGGGCTGTCGGGTGAGCGGAAGCGATACCGTTGTGTCCGATTATACAGGGAGGCTTGCAGAATCCGGCGTGAAGATTTTTATCGGCCATGCCCGGAAAAACGTCCGCGGGGCGGAAGTCGTTATCTATAATTCGGCGATTGCAGAGGACAATCCGGAACTGTGCGCCGCCCGCGACAACGGAAAACTGATTCTCAAGAGAAGCGAGCTGCTGGGGGAAATTCTCTCTCTTTATTCCAGGAGAATCTGCGTTGCGGGGTGTCACGGAAAGACCACAGTCACCGCAATGCTGACGCAGATCTTCCGGTACGCGGGGGAAGATCCCGCGTATTTCATCGGGGGAAACGCTCTGGATTTCGGCAATGCGGGCATTTCCTTCTCCGGGACGGCGATTGCGGAAGCGTGCGAATTCCGCCGCAATTTTCTCGATTTAAATCCCAATTTCGCAGTTATTACCAACATCGACGACGATCATATGGATTGTTATCGGGATCTGGCGGATCTGACGGATTCTTACCGCAGATTCGGAGAAAACGCGCTCTGTTTTATCAATGCGGACGATAAAAATGCCCGTTCGGTCAGGAAACCGGGCGATATCACTTACGGGATAAAATCAAATGCGGATTACCGCGCGCTGCATGTGAGCAGCAGGCAGGAACGCTATTCGTTCGATTTTATGCGGGGGAGCGAATGCGCTGCGCCGATCGGGCTGAACGTGGTGGGGGAGTACAACGTCGCAAATGCGCTCGCCGCCGCAGCTGCTGCCGACAGACTCGGCGTTCCGCCGGAGACGATTGCCAGGGCATTGCGGGATTTTCGTGGGGTAGAGCGGAGAAACGAATTCTTGGGGGAATGGTGCGGGGCGGAGTGCTACGCCGATTACGCGCATCATCCGCGGGAAATTGCGGCATCTTTGGAGACCTTCCACAAACTGGCCGGCGAAAAGCTGGTCGTTGTCTTCCAGCCGCACACCTACTCCAGAACGCGTCTATTATTCGGGGAGTTTCTCGAGGTCCTGCAAGAAGAACCCCGCCTGATTTTATACGCCTCTTATGCGGCGCGCGAGCCTTATGACGTGGCCGGCAGCGCATATACGCTGAAGCGCGCGCTTCCCGCCGCGGAATATGCGGATACGCCCGAGCGCCTGGCAGATAAACTGCAAGAAATGCTCCGCGCGGATGATAAACTTCTGATTCTGGGCGCGGGAGATCTCTATGAAATCGTGAAGAAAAGACGAAAGGAAAAAAAGCCGCTGTAAAGCGGCTTTTCCCGTTTAATGGATATATTTGTTCTTCGGCTTTTTAGGCTGCAGCCTCAGCTTTTCCGCCAGATTCTGCAGCATTGCGGAGAGGGGAACGTCGATCAGGACAATACACACGACGATGAGAATGTGCTGCCAGTATTCCGAGAGGGGAGACATCGCTTCCGAAAGTCCCAAAAACTCCGATCCGTACATACAGCAGAAGATGGACCATATAAGCGTAATCACCAGCACGAGCGAGAACAGAACCGAACGGAAAACGTTGAACGGCTGACAGATGCGGAAGAGCATGATCAGCCCGGCGTATGTCATCGCGTATACCTGCATGGCGATGTAGATCTGCGGACTAACGGCTTCAAATCCGAGCAGAGACTGCGCCAGCTGCACCAGCATGACGCTGAAGACCATCAGGAATGCGCCCGGCAGAGCTCGGCTTATGACGAAACTGATAAATTTTCCTTCCACCCGGTTATCGTTTGCCTGAAACGAAAGCCCTGCGGAGGCCAGCCCGATGATGATAATTTCCAGAAAGAGCATCATGGACGGCGTAAACGGATAGCTCTTATTCGGAATGATGAGCATCAGAACGGATAAGAACATTGTGAACATCGTCTTCATCAGATAGAGGGAGGCGGAATGCTGTATGTTGTTGATGACGCGCCGCCCCTCGTGCACGACCTTCGGCATGGATGAGAAATTGGAATCCATCAGAACGAGATGGGATACGTTCCGCGCCGCATCGCTTCCCGAAGCGACGGTAATCGCACAGTCAGCTTCCTTCAGTGCGAGGATATCGTTGACGCCGTCGCCCGTCATGGCGACAGTGCGCCCGGCTGACTTCATCGATTTGATGAGGATCGCCTTCTGTTCGGGCGTGACGCGTCCGAAGACCGTATATTTGCTGGCGACATTCATGACGTCCCGATCGCTCAGCCCCTCCAGGCTGATGTAATCTTCCGCGCCCTCGATGCCGACGCGCCGCGCGACTTCGGAGACGGTTACGGGGTTGTCGCCGGAAATGACCTTAACGGCGACGTCGTTGTCTTTAAACCACTGTATGGTAGCCACCGTGTCTTCCCGGATATTATCCGTTATGGTGATCAAAGCGATGGCTTTCATGTTGGCGGGAACGTTGTTGTCCGCCGTTATGCCGTTTTTGGAGTAGGCGAGCACCAGTACCCTCAGGCCCATCGAGGCATACTGGTTGATCATTTTGCTGAGTTTTTCCGGAATCTCTTTGAGCACGAATTCCGGCGCTCCGAAGGCATAGGTCCCTTCTTCAAAAAAAGTTACCGCAGAGAGTTTCCGCGCCGAACTGAAGGGGAGAATTTTCACCGCTTTCAGCGAGTTGTTGTGGCCGAAATGATTGTACAGGGCGATCGAGGTCTGATTGTTGTCGTTCAGCGCGCAGAGCATGGAGCCCATAATCTCGCTGATGGTATTCGATGTATTGTTGTTCAGAATGATGCAGTCGCTCACTTTCATTCTGCCGTCCGTGATCGTCCCGGTCTTATCCAGACAAAGGACGTCCACGCGCGCCAGCATTTCAAGGGAATAAAGGTCCTGCGTCAGCGTGTTGTTGCGGGCGAGGCGGATTACGCCGACCGCAAGCGCCATGCTGGTCAGAAGCAGCATCCCGGAGGGAATCATGCCGATGATCACGGTCGCCGTCAGTTTGACCGCCTCGTTTACGCCCACGACGGCGTTGTTTTTGAGGAACATCAGAATGGCGATCGGAATGATAATGATGCCGACGATCGTGATGATCATCTTCATGGAGTGCATCAATTCGGAATGCGGCTTTTTATATTTTTTCGCCTTTGCGGAGAGTTTCTCCACATAGTTTTCTTTCCCGATTTTCTCCGCGCGCGCCCGGCAGTTGCCGCCCGTGACAAAACTGCCCGCATACAGCATATCTCCGGCCTGTTTGCGGACGGAAACGGATTCGCCCGTCAAAAGCGACTCGTTGACCTCGATGGAACCCTCCATGACGATGCAGTCGGTGGAAATCTGATTCCCGATGGAAAAACTGATGACGTCGTCCAAGACGATCTCGCGCGTGGAAATCTCTTTCTCCACGCCGTTTCTGATGACGTGCGTCGATCGCGACGAAATGAGAGACAGCTTTTCCACCGTCCGTTTCGCCCGGATTTCCTGAATAATGCCGATTAAGATATTCGCGAGAAAAATGAGTACGAAAAAGAAATTGGAAAGTTCGGCGTGCACGCATGCGAGCGCCACCGCAACGATGGCGCAGAGCAGGTTAAAAAACGTGCAGATATTGCCGACGAAGATACTTTTGTAAGATTTGGAATATTTCTGTGCGACAAAGTTGACCAGATCGTGATTGTACCGTTCGGTCAGCTGTTCGTCGTTCAGTCCCTGATCGGGAGCGGGATTATAGCGCTCCGCCTGATCGAGGGGGAGGGGCTGAAACTTTTTGCGCTTCTTCTTCAGGTTTTTAAAGTAGTCCACCGTGGAACGGTAGATCGTGACGAAAGCGCTGTCCGACCGTTCGGTTCCGCCGAACTCATCCGCGGGCTGCGTCGGTTCCGCTTCGCTTTTCTTTTTTTTCTTCTTTTTTTCCGGTTTTTCGGGCATGACGACAGGCGGCTGCGTCTCAGCCTCTGCCGCAGCGGGGGCCGCCGCGCCGTCTTCCGGAAGGATCTCGATGGCGGCGGGCTTCGGGGAAACTTTGTTCCGCTGTCCGCTCCGTCCGGCCGTTTCGGTAACGTTTACGGACGTATCTTCGATCGTCGCCGGCTCCTCGGGAGAAGTTGTCGTCTTTTTCGTCTTGCTCATATTCCTTCCTTATCTGTTATACGATGATGTTGATCAGCCGATTGGGAATAACGATCAGCTTTTTGATTTCCTTACCGTCCAGCGCGGCGGTGATTTTTTCGTCGTTTAACAGGATCTCCTTGATTTCCTCCTGAGAAACGCCGTTTGGTAGCATCAGTTTCCCGCGCATTTTGCTGTTGATCTGTACCGCTACTTCCGTTTCGTCCTTTACGAGCGCAGACTCGTCGCACACCGGATAGGATGCCGTAAATACGGACTTTTTATTACCGCATGCTTCCCAGAGCTCTTCCGAAAAGTGGGGTGCACAGGGCGCCAGAAGCAAGATAAAATCCGCAAGCGATTCTTTCAGCAGTTTTATGTTTTTCTCTTCTTCAGGCAGCGCGTCGTATTTCGCGAGCGCGTTCGTAAATTCCATCAGGCGGGCAACCGCAGTATTGAAGGAGAAATGATCCATGTCGCGGTCCACGCATTTGATCGCGTAATTGCGCGCGTATAAAAGGTCTTTCTCCGCCTTTCCGATCTTGCTGTTTTTCGGGCTTTTATCGGCTTTTTCTTCGATGATCGCCCGTGCAACCCGCTCAGCCCGGTCCAGATATTTTGCAATCGCCTTGATTCCGTCTGAATTCCAGGGACCTCCTTCCGTGTAGGAAAACCCGAACATCAGGTACATGCGGAATACGTCCGATCCGTAAACGGAGATATAGTCGTCGGGAGAGACGATGTTCCCGCGGGACTTGGACATTCTCATGCCGTCCGGTCCCAAAATTACGCCCTGATGAATGAGAGAACGGAAGGGTTCGCTGAAATTGAGGTAGCCCATGTCGCGGAGCGCTTTGGTGATAAACCGCGAATACAGCAGGTGCATGCAGGCGTGTTCCGCTCCGCCGACGTACTTATCCACCGGCAGCATCTTGTTGATGAGATCGGAGTTGAACGGTTCTTTTGCATTGTTTGCGTCCGGGTATCGGAGATAATACCAGCTGGAGCAGACGAACGTATCCAGCGTGTCGGGATCTCTGTGCGCGTCTCCGCCGCAGACCGGGCACTTGACGTTCATAAAGCTCTCGCATTTAGCGAGCGGCGATTTTCCGTCCGGTTTGAATTCCACGTCGTACGGGAGTTTCACGGGGAGATCTTTATAGGGAACGGGGACAATGCCGCACTTGTCACAGTGAATGACGGGAATCGGTGCTCCCCAGTATCTCTGGCGGGAAACCAGCCAGTCTCTCAGTCTGTAATTGATTTTCGGTTCACCGGCGCCCATCTTCACGAGTTTCGCAATGATCGCTTTTTTCCCTTCTTCCACCGTGAGACCGTCGAATTCCTGGCTGTTCATCAGGATCCCGTCTTCGGTGTAAGGGAGATCGGTGTTGCCGGAGGGATTGCTGATGACGCGCATCAGGGGGAGACCGTATTTCTGCGCAAAGGCGAAATCCCTTTCATCATGTGCGGGAACTCCCATCACGGCGCCCGTTCCGTAAGAATACAGCACGTAATCGGCGGCATAGATGGGGACTTTCTTTCCGTTGATGGGATTGATCGCGTACGCTCCGATAAAAACCCCCGTTTTTTCACGCGTAGTGGAGAGGCGCTCGATTTCGTTGGTCTTCGCCGTATTTTCCACATAAGCGAGAACGTCCGCCTTCTGTTCTTCGGTCGTCAGCTTCTGAACAAGGGGATGTTCGGGGGCAAGGACGACATAAGAGACGCCGAACAGAGTATCCGCCCGCGTCGTAAACACGCGGAATTTATCTCCGCTCTCGCAGGTAAATTCAACCTCGCCGCCGAAGGATTTTCCGATCCAGTTGCGCTGCATCGCTTTGGTGTGTTCGGGCCAGTCGATATCGTTCAGGCCCTGCAGCAGTTCTTCGGCGTACTTGGTGATCTTAAAAAACCACTGCGTCAGATTTTTTTTGACGACCGTCGTGCCGCAGCGCTCGCAGGCGCCGTCCACAACCTGTTCGTTTGCAAGCACCGTGTTGCAGGAAGGGCACCAGTTGACGGGCGCTTCCTTGCGGTAAGCGAGTCCGTTCTCGTATAACTTCAGGAAGAGCCACTGCGTCCATTTGTAATAATCTTCCTGACAGGTTTTAATCTCTGCGCTCCAATCGAACATCGCCCCCATGGCTTTCAGCTGTTTTTCCATGGTTTCGATGTTTTTCAGCGTGGAATCCTGCGGATGAATTCCCGTTTTGATCGCATAGTTTTCAGCGGGCAGACCGAACGCGTCGAATCCCATCGGCTGAAAAACCTCGTATCCTTTCAGCTTTTTATAACGGGCGAAACTGTCTGTCAGCCCGTAGTTGTACCAATGGCCGACATGCAGCTTGGCTCCGGATGGATAGGAAAACATTTCCAGGCAATAATATTTTTTGGAAATTTCCTTATGATTAAAGGTATTGCTTTTGTCTTTCTCCCAGAAGTCCTGCCATTTTTTCTCAACTTTCTTCATGTCCATAGGAAATCCGATTCCTCCGCATTCTAACACTCACGAATATTTCTATAATTATACAACTTTATCAGACAATAGTCAAGAAGATAGAAAAGCATTCGGCGGCGAAAGCAAATATTATGTTTTGAAGAGCGAAGATGTTAAAAGAGTCAAGCTGGGTATTGATTCCAAAAACGCTATTTCAGTATAGCGATTGGTCGGCGAAGCCGCAATCGCGTCACACGCAACCTTGCGTGGAGAATTAAAAAAAGAAAACGCTCTGATCTGAATCAAAGCGTTTGGCAGGGGAGACGCGATTATCCCGAAAGGCTAAAATTTCATAAAAACAGGCAAAAAAGCCCCGAAAATGCTTAAAAACGGCGTTTTTGGGGCTAAAATTTTTTAATTTTTTCGAAATTTTCTAAAATTTTTGGGCAACTTTATGAAACAGTAATTACAATGAATTTTAATGTAAATAAAAATGCTTATTGACATTTCTATTTTGTTTTGCTATAATATAATCAGAGGTAGATTATGACTGAAAAAAACTTGCTGAATAATTTGGTTTCGGTTACGATGTTTAATCAAGGACAGGCGTCAAAAATATTCAATCGCTTGCAAGACGAGAAACAAATTGTCGTATTAAAAAATAATGTTCCGACTGCGGTCTTACTGTCGCCGGACGAGTATGACAGGCTGTTAAGTCGTGCTGAAATTGGGGAGAAAAAGTAATGAGTTATATTCTGAAACAATTTGATACCGATTTGCTGCATTTCGATATGCAAAAAGATATCGATGGGGTTTCTGCGCAAATTTTATCGGTGATCGATGAACGTAAATCTTTATTGCCGTTGGATTTGGAACTTTCGGATCGTGGTTTGGCGAAATGGTTAAAGCACCGTACAATTCCGGGGAATCGGGCTTATGTGCAGAATTTTCTTGCCAAACTTGGCTTGAACGAAAAGGATACAAAGGGAATTATTGACTTTTGTAAGGGACTTTCACTCAATGATTGTTACTGGGTAGTAGCAGAAGATTTTAACGGAAATTTTGCGGAAAACAATTTATACGATAATAGGTTCAGTAATGTGCTTTCGCATATTGCTTTTACCGGCTACGGTAGCTTTCAAAAAACTTCGTTGCGTTCATCGCCGGAATTTACCACAAACGGTATGCTTGCTAAATGTTGGCGCAGAGTGGACGGAAAGATTGTATTATATAAATCGGGAACGGAGGGATTTGCTAATTCGGGAAACGAACCGTACTGCGAGTATTATGCCTATCAAGTTGCCGAAGCTATGGGGATTAACGCGGTTCAATACGGACTATCCAAGTGGAAAGGGAAGTTGTGTTCTACCTGCGAGTTGTTTACAAGTAAAGAATACTCTTTTATGCCGATTGGAAATATCGTGAAAGACGGAGGTATCAAAGCAGTAATCGAATACTACAAATCGCTCGGCGGCAAGTATTACGACGCTTTTGTTGATATGATCGTATTCGATACCGTTATTCTCAACACCGACAGGCATTTCGGTAATTTTGGTTTTATGGTAGATAATCACACGAATGAGATTTGCGCCCCTGCACCTTTATTCGATCACGGTTTATCTTTGCTGACATATGCTATGGATGACGATTTACAAGATTGGGAAACTTATGCCGAAACACGCGTTCCCGCAACCTATTCGGATTTTACAGAACTTGCGCGACAGTTGATAGGTCATACGCAGAGAGAAAAGTTGCGCAGGCTTATCAATTTCAAATTCAAGAAACACTCGAGATATAATTGGTCGGATGAAAGGTTAAATGTAATAGAGCATTTATTACAAAAACAAGCTAAATTGTTACTAATTTAGAAGCCTAAAATAATTTAGCTAATACAAAGGAGCATATAATGAATATTGGTTCAATTTGGCATCGTTGGGATTTGCATTATCATACACCGAGCTCTTATGATTACAAAAATAAAGCTAAAACTAATGAAGTTTTAGTACAGGAATTATTAGATGATGGAGTTTCTGGCGTTGCTGTGACGGATCATCATGTAATTGACTTCGGTAGAATAAATTCATTAAATACTATCGCAAATGGTAAAATAAAGTTTCTTCGTGGAATAGAAATTACAAGTGAATTAGGTGGAAGTGAAAGTGTACAATTTATAGCAATATTTCCAGAAACCTTAATGGATGACGAGATTCGAGATCAATTTTTAAGTCCCCTCGGCATTACTGCGGAAAGAATTGCACGAGACGGTAATTTATGTTATAAAGCTATCCATTATGATAGTTTTTTATCTCATGCAAAATCTTTGGGAGCTCTAATATCTATTCACGCCGGAAATAGAAAAAATTCTATCGAAAATATTAAAAATTGGTGTAAAACAAAGCAAGATTTTAAGCAATTATTATTAGAACGTGTAGATATATTAGAAACTAGCAAAAGGAAAGATTTCACAGGATATACGGATATAGTTTTTAAAGAAATTGGTAAAGTATGCCCTATAGTAGTTTGCTCTGATTATCATTCTGAATATAAGTATCGAGAATACAATGCTTCTGGAAATACACCGCCTACTCTAAAACTAAGGGATTCAACATGGATTAAATCGGATTTGACATTTGAAGGATTAAAACAAATAGTTTTTGAGCCAGAATTAAGAGTTAGGGTTCAGGAACCAAATCCTACTGACGAAAAATGCGGAATAAAGCTAGAATCAATTACTATTGACAAAAGCAAACTTTTTAACCCACAAGAAGTCATATTTAATCCTGATATGATAGCAATAATAGGAGAAAAAGGCTCAGGGAAAACTGCACTTCTTGATATTGTATCATATGTTTTGGGCAATTCAAGACAAGATTCTACTTCATTTATTCAGCGTGTAAAAAATGAATTAAAAGGAGCCGAAGTAACATATAAAATTTATGGAAATTCACCGGAATACTTGATGGGGTATGATGACCTATATTTATCGACAGCAACAAGTTTATCTTCATCAGTGGATTGCGGTGAACAGCCTGTAATTCGATATGCTTCCAATTGCTTTTGCATATGCGCATTTTTCCATTCGAGTTTCTTATAATCATTTTTTGTAATCATAAACCCGTTTTCAGAATAAACCTTTTTATACTCTTCAACCCAATAATAAAACGTGCTTTTCGAAATATGATATTTTTCGCGTAACCGTCTTCCGTTCCGTCCCCGCAAATACATTTGAACTAAATTGCGCTTAAAGACATCGGTATATGATTTCTTCTGAATTGCTTCCATTCTATATTTCTCCATTAGCAGAATTATAATAACAAAAAATAGGGATATTGTAAAGCAAAGCACTTTCGTTTGCTTGCGAAATCCCTATCAATCGGTTATAATAGAAAAAGGATGTCGAACGAAACAGTCCAATCAAAACTGTATCAAATTTCGAAACCCTTCCACTATGGCAGGGGAGACGCGATTCGAACACGCAACCGACGGTTTTGGAGACCGCTACTCTACCGTTGAGCCACTCCCCTAAAAACATAGATATTATAACTTAAACGGCGTTATAAGTCAAATAAAAAGGAGCATAATTTTGAATAAATTTAAACTCGGCGTCATCGGCTGCGGTTTTATGGCACAGGCGATACTGGACGGAATATTGAAAAATCAGCTCATATCCCCGGCAGATCTGATTGTCAGCGATCCGGTGGATGGGAAGCTGCAAAAATACCGGGAAATCGGCTGCAGAACCGCCAAAGATAACCGCGCCGTCGCAGGAAATTCCGAATTCTTGCTGTTTGCCGTCAAACCGCAGCATTTGAGTGCTTGTTTGCGGGAAATCGAAGGGGAAAGCGTAAAAAAAATCATCAGTATATTGGCTGGAACGAAAAAAGAAGCGTTCCGCAAAGTTTTTCCGGATGCAGCCGTGGCGCGCTGTATGCCGAATACGCCCTGTTCGATCGGGTGCGGAGCCGTCGGACTTGACGTCGAAGAGTTTTCGGAAAAGGACCGTTCTTTTCTTGCCTCTTTGTTTTCTGCGCTGGGAGAAGTCGTTTTTCTGCCTGAGTCCAAACTGAATGCCGTGACGGGAATCAGCGGCAGCGGGCCCGCTTATGTTTATCTGTTTACGGATGCGCTGATAAAAGCAGGCGTCAGAGAGGGGTTGAAGGAAGAAGATGCCAGAAAACTTGCGGTGGCTACGGTCATCGGAGGGGGAGAAATGATGCGCAGGCATGCGGATATCCCCTTGGAGCAGCTGATTTCGTCTGTGTGCAGCAAAGGGGGGACGACGCTGGCGGCAATCGATGCGCTTCGCAAAAACGGGCTGGAGAATGCTCTGACGGCGGGCGTTTCAGCCGCCGTGCGCCGCGGAGAGGAACTGGAAAAGCTCTTATGAAACAAGTGACCATTTATACCGACGGCGCCTGTTCGGGCAATCCCGGCGCCGGAGGCTGGGGCGCTATTCTCATGTTCAACGGCAGGGAAAAGGAAATTTCCGGCGGCGAACGGGAGACGACCAACAACCGCATGGAATTGATGGCGGTGATTGCCGCATTGAAGAGACTGAAAGAACCTTGTGAAGTGCGCCTTTACAGCGATTCGCAGTATGTTGTCGGCGCGTTTGCCAATCGCTGGGTGGAGAGCTGGCAGAGGAACGGATGGCGAACAGCCAATAAAGGGGAGGTAAAAAACGTCGACCTTTGGACGGAACTGATTGCGCTGACCCGCATGCACAAAGTGGAATTTATCAAAGTGAAAGGGCATGCGGACAATGAATTCAACAACCGCTGTGATAAACTGGCGCGGGAAGAATGCAAGCGTTTTCTGCCGGAATGATTTATAAAACCGGGAAGAAACAAGTATAATAGTTATTATGGATGAAAAGAAAAAACCTTTCGTCATAGCGAAAGAGATCCTGACTTTTATACTGATCTTTCTGTTGGGCGCAGTGGGCGTCGTGTTTTCCGTGCTTTTTATAGAGACGTTTGAAAGCGGATTTCTCTATGACTACGGGGGGCTGATTAAGGGAATTTCCGTCGCTTTGATTACACTCTGTACGGTTTTGGCGTTTATATTCAGGGGAATTCATAAGGATTTTATTTACAAATGCTGTTATATCGTCATCATTTTCGCGGCGGTCGCTCTGGTCGGGCTGTATCTGTTAAGCAGATTCGGATTTTGGGAGAAGATAACGAGCGTTGAAGAGTTCAGGGAATTTATCGATTCCTTCGGCGGAGCTGCGGTATTTATCTTTATCCTGATTCAGTTTGCTCAGGTCGTTCTGCTTCCGATTCCCAGCTTTATCACGGTCGGGGCGAGCGTGCTCTGTTTCGGGCCGTTCTGGGGGGCGGTATACAGTTTTATCGGCAGTTTTATCGGGTCCGTCGTCGCTTTTGCGATCGGGCGCGTATTCGGCTATAAAGTTGCGCGATGGTTGGTGGGGAAGGAAAACCTCGATAAAGCGATTGCTTCGGTCAAGGGAAAGGACCGGGCGGTTTTAACGTTTATGTTCCTTTTCCCTTTTTTCCCGGACGACGTGCTGTGCTTTGTCGCGGGGCTGTCTTCCATGACGTGGCTTTTTTACCTGATTATGATCTTCATAACGCGGTTGATTTCCATTTTCACGGCGACGTTCTCTATGAACAACAGCATTATTCCTTACGACACGTGGTGGGGGCTTTTGCTTTGGGGCGTCGTAATCGCCGTTACGGTGCTGGCGACGGTCTGGATCTATAAAAAGGGCGATAAAATAGAGGCGTTTTTTACAAAACGGATAAAATCAAAAAAAGCAAGAAAAGATATAACAAAATAAAATATAATTATGTTTGACATAATTTATGGTGACAGATGAAAATTTTAATCAGTAATGACGACGGTATTCACAGCGAAGGGCTGCAGGTGCTCGCCCGCGTATTGTCCGAACGGCATGATGTCTTGGTAATCGCGCCGGCGGATAACTGCTCCGCTTATTCACATAAATTGACGATACATACTACCGTAAAATTAAAGCAGTGCGATTTTGGAGATCGTATCCGGGCTTATTCGCTTACGGGCACGCCGGCGGACTGTGTGAAATTCGCAAAAAACGTGTTTTCGGACTTTCAGCCAGATGTCGTGTTTTCCGGGATCAATGTCGGTGAAAATCTGGGGACGGATATTCTTTATTCCGGCACGGTCTCCGCAGCCCTAGAGGGCGCCGTCTATCATCACGTGGCGATTGCGCTTTCTTCCGTCCCGCGCGCGGGGAATTCCTACGAGGCGATCGCCCGCTTTGCGATGGAGCACCTGGATCGCCTGCTGAAAGTATCTGGAGAAGGGACCGTTTGGAATATCAATTTTCCGATGATGAACGAGCCGCGGCAATATGTGTTTACAAAGCTCGGGACGCAGATTTATTCGGATTATTACGAATCGGTCGGGGAAGACGAATATTTGCTGACGGGATCTCCCATTTCTCATGAAGAAAACGAGGATGACTGCGACGTTGAGTGGATGAAGCGCGGCTTTATCACGATTACGCCCATTGTATTCGATCGGACGGATTACGCGAAATTGTCTCTGTTGAGGGAAAAATGGGAAGCGTAATTGTAGTGGGCGGTGGACCTGCGGGCCTGATGGCGGCTTACTGCGCCGCGTCTCGCGGCCGAGAAGTGTTTTTGCTGGAAAAAAATGAGAAATTGGGGAAAAAACTTTATATTACGGGGAAAGGGCGCTGTAATCTGACGAACCTGACCGCCCCGTCCGATTTTTTGGAAAACGTGGTGACGAATCCGAAATTTGCGATCGGTTGTATTTATCGCTTTTCCCCCGAGGATACCATGTGTTTTTTTGAGGAGGGCGGGCTGAAGCTGAAGGTGGAACGCGGCAGCCGCGTTTTTCCGCAAAGCGACCGCGCGAGCGATGTGACGAAATGCCTTGCAGGATATTGCGAGCGGGCAGGAGTCAATGTAAAGTTGAATACCTGCGTCAGGAAAATTGAAAAAAGGGAAGATTTCTGGTATGCCGATACGGACGGCGGCACTTACAAGGGCGAATCCGTCGTTATCTGCACGGGCGGCGTTTCTTATCCCGTTACGGGCTCTACCGGAGACGGGTATGAATTTGCCCGCGCGTTCGGTCACAAAATCGTCCCGCCTCAGCCGAGCCTGGTCGGCATCTGCGTCGAAGGGGATGACTGTGGAAAGATGCAGGGGCTTTCTCTGAAAAACGTGCGGCTTTCGGCGTTTTATAAGGAGAAAAGGATTTTTTCCGAACAGGGGGAAATGCTCTTCACGCATTTCGGAGTTTCGGGGCCGCTGGTGCTGACGTTGTCCGCGCGGATCAACCGGCTTCCGGTCGGTGAAATCCGGCTGGAAATCGATTTCAAACCCGCGTTGACGAGAGAAATGCTGGACGCGCGCCTTCTGCGGGACTTTGAGGCGCTCAGAGGCAGGAGGCTGAAAAATTCGCTGGATATGCTTTTGCCGCGGGCGGTAATACCGGTGCTCATCTCCCGCCTCGGAATCGGAGGCAGCCGTTCCAACAGCGAAATCACGGCTGCGGAGCGGAGCCGGCTGGTTTCCCTTCTGAAAGGATTTCCGCTTCGGCCGACAGCTTTGCGCCCGGTGGAAGAGGCGATCGTCACGGCGGGCGGCGTGGATGTTTCGTCCGTTCATCCGAAAACCATGGAGAGCAGGCTCGCGCCGGGGCTGTTTTTTGCGGGGGAAGTGCTGGATATCGACGCCCTGACGGGCGGATTCAATATACAAATGGCGTTGTCTACGGGGTTTGCCGCGGGGACGCACGCATAGGAGGAAGTATGGAGATTTACAATATCGCGTTGGACGGCCCTTCGGGCAGCGGAAAAAGCACGGTGGCGAAAGCGCTGTCTCAGAAATTGGGCATTTTATATCTGGATACCGGTGCGATGTACCGCGCCACCGCCGTCAAAGCTCTGCGCCTCGGCGTCGATCCGTTGGATGAACGCGCCGTTGCTGCGTTTCTGCCAAAACTGGATTTGGATATCCGTTACAAAGAAGGGGCGCAGCATACGTATCTGGACGGAGAAGACGTTTCGAAGGCGATCCGCGAACCGCAGGTCTCGATGGCGGCGTCTAATATATCCTCTCTGAAATGCGTGCGCCTGAAGATGGTGGAAATGCAGCGGGAAATCGCGTCGAAAATGTCCTGCGTGCTGGACGGACGGGATATCGGATCCTTCGTGCTTCCGGGGGCTAAATATAAGTTTTTTATCACGGCAAACGTTTCTGTGCGCGCGGAGCGGCGGTATAAAGAATTGAAGGAAAAGGGATTCGATGTGGACTTTAACGCGCTTTTGGAAGAAATCGAACAACGCGATTACAATGATCGCACGCGGGCGTTTTCTCCGCTCGTAAAGGCGGAAGACGCGATCGAGATCGATACTTCGGATATGAACGTGGAGGGCGTCCTGTCGAAAATTATGGGGTATCTGGGAAAGAGCCATGAATAAGTTTTGCGAAAATTTGATCATGGGGACGTTTCGCCTGTTTTATCCGGCGAAATACTACGGATTGGAGCAAATTCCGGAAGGGCGGGCAGTGTTTGTCTGCAATCATTTTTTTGCGCTCGATCCGCTCTTTGTATTCAGCGTATATCAGAAAAAGGGAGATATTTACTTTCTCGCGAAGAAAGAGCTGTTCCGCAAAAAATGGGCGGGGGATATTCTGAAAGAATTCGGTGCAATCCCCGTGGATCGCGAGAACGTAGACCTGCAGACGATGATGGCGGCGCTGCGCGCGTTGAAGGAAGACCATAAACTCGTGATTTTTCCGGAAGGGACCAGAAATAAAAAGGACGACGCGCTGCAGGAGCTGAAGGGCGGCGCTGCGATTTTTGCCGTGCGTACAAAGAGCCCGATCGTGCCGGTCATGATGTTAAAGCGCGCCCGCCTGTTTCGCCGCACGAAGCTGATTTTCGGAGAGCCCTTTGAATTCAGCGAATATTACGGAAAGAAACTGACGGAAGAAGACTATCGGAAACTGGACGCAGAACTGCGCGAAAAGATGATCGCGCTGCAAAGTCAGCTGAAAGCGCTTTGCGCGAAGAAGAAGGGGCGGAATGGAAATCGAACTGAGCGGTGAAAGCGGATTTTGTTTCGGGGTGACGGATGCGGTCGAGAGGACGGTGTCGCTGAAGGGGGAAGACGTCTACCTTCTGGGCGAGATCATACATAATGAAGCCGTGATCGAACGCCTGAAAAAGGCCGGCGTCAAGACGGTGAACGATATCGAAGAAGTCCCCCGCGGCACAGTGGTGATCCGCGCGCACGGCGTTGGAAAAGACGTCTATGAGAAGGCAGAACGCAAGGGACTGAAAATAGTCGACTGCACCTGTCCGAACGTGCGCAAGATTCAGAATATCGTCCGCGAGCATTACGGGCAGGGTTATCGGATTGTGATTCTCGGGAAAGCCGACCACCCGGAAGTAGTCGGACTGAACGGTTGGTGCGGGGGAACGGCGCTCGTGATTGACGAAAATACGGCGCCCGATTTTTTGCGTTATGAAAAAGTCTGCGTCGTCGCGCAAACGACCTTTTCCAACGATAAATTTGAACGTTTTTTAAAAAATATTCCCAAAGAATGCCCAAAAACAGTTGAGATTTTTAAAACTATTTGTTATACTACTATAAAAAGGCAGAAAGAAGCTGCGCGTCTTGCGGAAACCTGTGACGCCGTCATCGTTCTCGGCAGTTTCAAGAGCAACAATACCAAGGAGCTCTATGAGATTTGTCGGCATCGCTGCAACGACGTTTTCTGGATTTCTTCGCCCGACGAATTGGACACAAAAAAAGTAAAAAATTTTAAGAAGGTAGGGATTGTATCGGGCGCGTCCACCCCGATGGAGCAATCTCTGGAGGTTATCTCGAACATGGAGAACATTACAGAAGTTAAGACACCCGAATCCAACGAGGAGATCGCAGTCGTCGAAGAGCCCGCAGCGGCGGAACCCGTAGAAGCCGCTCCGGTCGAAGAGGTCGCGGAGGCGCAACAGCCCGCGGCGGAAGAAAGCGCCGAAAAAGTCGAAGCATCGGATACGATGGAGGCGGCCATTGCCAAGATGGACAAGAAGCCGCAGAGATTCAGAATAGGGCAAGTAATCACGGCTACAATTTCCGCGGCGACGGAAGACGGATTAGCTTTGTATATCACGAATACGAAGAAAGAAATCATGCTCGCCAAAGAAGAGATGACCGAAGCGTACAATAAAGCCGATTACGAAAGCAAGATCGGCGATGAGATCAGAGTGATGATCGTCGGGCTGGATCCCGTCGTTCTTTCCGAAAAGGCGATGGTAAAGGTCCTTGAGGAAGAAGCGGAGATCGAAGAGATCAAAAACGGCAAGATCTTTACCGTCACCGTTACAGGATCCAACAAGGGCGGCCTTACGAGCAAATTCGGCAGTTATCAGGTCTTTATTCCCTCTTCTCAGATCCGTATCGGATACGTGAAAGAGCTGGATAAGTATATCGGCAAGGAACTTCGTTTAAAGGCGGAAAAGATTGAGACGGAAGGGCGCCGTCAGATCGTCGCTTCTCAGAGGGTGATTCTCGAAGCGGAGCGTGCGGAACGCGAGGCGCAGAAGGCCGAACGCGAACGCATTTTCTTTGAGAACATCCATGAGGGAGATATCGTGACCGGTACGGTCGTCCGCTTCGCGGCGTTCGGCGCGTTTGTTCAGGTCAACGGGTTTGACTGCCTTGCGCACATTTCCGATCTCAGCTGGACGGGCTGCAAAAACTGCGCCGATGTGCTTGAACTCAATAAATCTTACGAGTTCAAGGTGCTCAAAGTAGATGAGGCGGCAAAGAAGGTTTCGATCGGCTATAAACAGCTTCAGCCGAAGCCGTGGGATTTGGTTCCCGAAAAGTATCATGTCGGGGATGTGATCAAGGGCAAGGTCGTCAGAATTGTCAGTTTCGGTGCCTTTGTCGAAGTGGAAAAGGAAGTGGACGGCTTGGTTCACGTTTCTCAGATTTCGAACGAATGGCTGGAAAATCCGACTTCCGCTCTGAAAGTGGGCGAGGAGATCGAAGCGAAGATTCTCGAGATCGATCCCGAAAAAGAGAAGATGACGCTCTCCATCAAGGCGCTTTTGCCGGAAGCGGAGAGAAGACCCAGAAAGTCCGACAATAAGGGCGAGGGCGAAGAGAAGCCCCGGCGCAACAACAGCGCCAGAAGACCCGCCCGCGTTGCGGAAGACGATGAGCTGAGAGGTTGGACGGACAGCAATAAGGGCGGTACTTCCATCGCTGAAATGCTCGGTTCTCTGGAAGAATAATCCGGTAAAATAAAATCAATGAAAGCCGCACGCAGATGCGGCTTTTTTGTTTGTAAAAGAGAGGGAATTTTTCCCTCTTTTATCATATCGGAAAGAGAACGCTAATAAAATATACAAAGTTATGAACATGGAATTTCTGCCGCAGCATATCGCGCGCGCCCTGAACAACATCGATACGGACAAGCTGTATGAGCTCCGTCTGCGGCGGGATTTCCCGATCGTGCTGAACTACGGCGGGAAAAACGTGTTCCTGACGCCTGCGGGAGCGAGCCTTTCCGCCGATGATGCAATCGCTTCCAATGCGGGAGAAATCGAGGAAATCGTTTACGCCGCCTCCGAATATTCCGTCTATGCAAACGATGAAAAAATACGCAGCGGCTATCTGACGGCGCAGAACGGGGTGAGGATCGGTCTGGCGGGAGAATGCGTATGGGAAAGCGGCAGAATCACGACGATTAAGAATATATCTTCGCTGAATATCAGGATTCCGCATAACGTCATCGGCTGCAGCGATCGTTTGTTTGCGCAGTTGAAGGAGCGGAACGCGTACAATATGCTGGTCGTTTCTCCTCCGGGCATGGGGAAGACGACGATGTTAAAAGATATTGTGCGGAATCTCGCCGAAACGAGAAAAAATGTTCTGCTGATCGACGAGAGAGGGGAACTGGCAGCCGGACTTTCCAACCCCTTTTGCGACGTCGTCAAATACGGTTCTAAGTTGTATGCATTTTCCTACGCGCTCCGCTCTCTTGCCCCGCAGATTGTCGTGACGGACGAGCTTTCCACGGAGGAGGATTTCCGCTTTGTTTCCGCCGCGGTGGATTGCGGAATCGATGTGGTGGCGAGCATGCACGGCCGCAGTCTGGCAGCGGCGAAACTGCGCCTGAAAGAGAAAGCCGGTTTATACGTTCTCCTGGACGGAGCAGTGGGAAAAATCAGGGAAACAGTATGTTAATCAAGATCATATTCGGGGTAATTTCCGTCGCCGCGTGTACTGCGGGCGGGTACTGGCTTTCGCTGCGCTTCGCAAAGCGGCGCGCGTTTTTCTTGGATTTCTGCGCCTTTAACCAGCTGATGCAGCGGGAAGTCGGTTTTGCAAAGAGTACGCTGAAAGAAATTTTTGCAAAGGCCGATTACGGCGCAGAATTTACGCAGGCGATACGGATGTTTGAAGGTAAGAAGGCAATCGAACTGCCGCTGCTGAACAAGAGGGAAAATGAATTTTTACAGTCCTATTTCCGCGTTCTCGGAAAGACGGACAGCGCTACGCAGCTGGCGTTTTTCAACGCGCAGAAGGCGCCGATCGAAGGATATTTGAATACGGCAAAGGAGGATGAGACGAAATATCGCCCGCTCTATATCAAATTGGGGTTTCTCATCGGGCTGATTCTCTTCGTCATCATGTTATAGGCGATGGATATCTCTATACTTTTCAAAATCGCTGCGATCGGTATCCTGATCACGGTTATCACGCAGATCCTGAAAAAGAGCGACCGGGACGATATCGCCACGCTGGTCGGCCTTGCGGGAATGATCATCGTTTTGACATTGGTGATCGGCATGATCGCGGATCTGTTTGAAACGATAAAAAATATATTTTATCTCTTTTAAAGCATGCTGCAAATCGTCGCGCTCGCACTGATCACGGGGATTATCGTGATCTATTTGCAGAGCGTCAACAAAGAAATAGCGCTTTTGGCAGGCGCCGCAGGCGGGATCCTGATCGTGTTTCTCGCTTTCGGATATCTGAAAGATATTTTTTCGGTGATATCCGACATCGTCGCGTTGAGCGGAATCGACGGAGAGCTGTATAAACTGATCTTCAAGATCGTGGCGGTCGCTTATCTCGTCGAATTCGCCGCCGGCATCATAGAGGATTTCGGGCTCCGCGGACTGGCTTCAAAGCTGGTCTTCGGGGGAAAAGTCATCATCTTGGGAATGGCGCTCCCCATTGTCGCTGCGCTTCTCAACATTATCGTCAATCTGGTATCATGAAAAAATTTTTGATTTGCGTGCTTGCGCTGCTGGCAGTCACGGCGCTTTTTCTTCCGGAACGCGCGTATGCCGACGAATTGGGAGATTCCATCGACGAACAGCTGGGCGAGCTGGATCTGTCAGAACTGGAAGAATATCTCGAACGGCTCAAAGAAGAGAGCGGTAACTTTTTTCAGTATGGTTTTCTGGAAGAAGTAAAAGATATACTGAACGGAAAATTCAACGTCGACTACGGCAATCTGCTCTCCGGGGTGCTGGGTGCGCTGCTCGGCGGCGTATACGACCTGATGCCGACCTTTCTTTCCGTCGTGGCGATTGCCGTATTCTGCGGGATCTTCAATGCAAGCAAAGGGGATTTTTTATCGGATGAGATCAGAAATCTGATTTTTTTCGTCTGCTTTTCCTGCGTCGTGCTGTTGCTGATCAATGTTGTTTTTATACTGATTGAAAACACGAGAAATACTATAAATAATATAGCGAATTTTAATGAAATTATGTCACCCGTAATATTTACTTTGATGGCGGCAAGCGGCGGGACGGTGTCTGTTTCTGTCTATCAGCCCGCGGTGGCGTTTCTCACAAACGGAATTGTGCGGATTATACTGGACGCCGTTTTGCCGCTCAGCACGCTGATGATGGTGTTCAGCGTAGTGTCCAACCTTTCAGTTTCGACTAAGCTGACGCGCTTTGTGGAGTTTTTCGGCAGCCTGAACAAATGGCTGATCGGAATCAGCTTTACCGTATTTACCTTTTTTCTGTCCGTTCAGGGCATTACTGCCGGCGGGATAGACGGGATATCGCTCCGCGCTACGAAATATGCGATATCCAACTCCATTCCCATTGTGGGGGGATATTTGAAAGACGGCGTGGATCTCGTGATCGCCAGCAGCGTACTGATTAAAAACGCGGTCGGCGTGGTCGGTATTATCGCGGTGTTTTTCGTGATTCTCTCTCCTTTGCTGTGCATCATGTCCTTTCAGCTGCTGCTGAAACTGACTTCCGCGGTCATCGAGCCTTTGGGCGACGGCAGGCTCTCCGGCTTCTGCGCATCGCTTTCCAAAAACGTCAATTATCTGACCGCCAGCATTCTTTCCGTCGGTCTGATGCTGTTCCTCACGATCACGCTGATCATCTGTTCGGCGAACGCATTTATATGAGCGCCTGGATCCTGAGCATCGTCGGAATCATTCTGGTTACGACGCTCGTCAGCATTGTTCTGCCGGAGGGAAAGCTGGCGCGTTACGTCAAGAGCATCCTGGCATTTGCGACGATACTCGTCGTCATCGCGCCGCTGAAAGAGATCGGCGGAAAGGAATTGGATTTTTCCGGGATTTTCACTTCGTCTGAAAGCGGATATCAGGAGTCGTTTCTCTATTATATCAATGAAAAAAAGGCCGCCGCGCTGGAGCAGGGGTGCCTCGCAAACCTGGAAGAGGCGGGAATGACCGGGGCAAAGGTCACGGTGCTGTTTGTTGACGATGTTACATTTTCCATCGAAAAAGTACAAGTAAATGTCAAAAATCTGGTCTGTCAAGAGGATAAGCCGCATAATGATAGGAATGTAGAGATACGGCGGCGCTTGGCAGAATACTTAAAAATCGAGGTCGGGCAGGTGGAACTTTATGAGTGAAGAAAAGCGCAAGTCGTTTCTGGAAGGGGTTAAGAACAGGAAAGTATGGGAGTACGGGCTGGTCATCGTATTGGTGATAGCGGTGTTCGTCTTCGTATTGACTACCTTTTCGGATAGCGAAAGCCGGGAAACGTCTGCAGACGATCCCATTGCAACCTACGTAAGTGATCTGGAAAAGAAACTCTCTTCCGTCCTTTCCGCGGTGGAAGGCGCCGGAAAAGTCGAAGTGATTATTACGGTGGAAGCGGGCATGGAGACTGTCTACGCGTACGAAACGGTGACGAAAGGGGACGTTGTCACGGAATCTCCCGTTTTGGTCGGCGGAAAGCCGGTTATCGTCAAGGAAATATATCCGCCCGTCGCAGGCGTTCTGATCGTGGCGAAGGGAGCGAACAGCATTTCCGTCATGCGAAAACTACAACAGGCGACAATATCACTTTTAAATGTTGATATTCAGCAAATAGAAATTTTGACAATGAAATAAAAAAGGAGAAAAAGCTATGTCAAAGAAAAAGAAAATCATCGTGTTGTCCTGTATGATCGCTCTGCTTGCGGTTACTGCTGTCTTTAACTTTGTTCTCACCGACAGCAAACTGTTTCGCGGCGACGGAGACGCGGTGACGACGGCAAACTACTTTACCCAATACCGCTCCGAGCGCATGACTTCGCGCAACGAGGAACTGCTGCAGCTGGATGCGATCATCTCCGCCGCAGGCGAGGAAGATTCCGCGGCAAAAGAGGACGCGCTCGCCATGAAGGTGAAGATCACCGAGATCACCGAGCACGAACTTCTGCTGGAAAATCTGATCAAAGCGGTCGGCTATGAAGACGTCGTGGTGACGATCGGCATGAATTCGGATAACGTGAATATCATCGTAAAATGCGCGGAACTCACGCTGGACGATACCATTAAAATCTACACGATCGTCGAAGAGGAAGGCGTCTCTACGGTGGAAAATATAAAAATTATTCCAATTTCCTAAAAAACACTAGCAATATCCGATGTTTTATGGTATAATCTATCTAATACTGGGTTATACGAAAATACAGATATTGTCAGAGGTGTTTCATGGCATACTTTAAGCACAACCCCGCGGGCGGGCACGAAGGTAAAATCGTCTACAACGGCGGCATTATCAATGGCATTGCGCTCCTGGCGTTGGCGGAGATCGACGGGGTGGAAATTTTTACCAGTCGGAAAAAATTCAGGAAAAGTACAAAAAAATTCCTGAAAGTCAAATTTGAAAAAGACGGAATACACGTTGGTATCGCCGTAAAAGTACATTTCGGAACCTGTGTGTCGGATATGGCGTTCAAGATTCAGGAGAGCATCAAGCACAACGTTGAATCGATGACCGAATATAAGATCGCTCAGGTAGACGTTAAAGTGCTCGGCGTAATCTTTGACGACGAAGAAAACACGATTCAATCATTCCGGATGCCACAATGATTTGTGGCATTTTGGTGTTTTAAAGGAGAACGGATGAGAACTGCGGCGAGAGAATGCGTTTTGAAATACCTGTATGCCGAGCGGATCAATGACGAGTGCGGCGGCCAGTTGTTTGAATCGCTTTTGAAAGACGATAAATTGAAGGAAGAAGACCGGGCCTTTGCCCGCAGTCTGCTGGCGGCCGTCGAGGAAAACAAAGAGCAGCTTTTAAATGAAATCGCCTCGCTGTCGGTGGGGTTTCAGCTGGAGAGAATGTTTGAGATCGATAAATGCGCGCTCCTGATCGGCATGGCGGAAATCGCATTTTTTCAGGATATTCCCTTCGTCGTCTCGGTAAACGAAGCGGTGAATCTGGTGAGCAAGTATTCCACGGAAAAGAGTATGGGATTCGTGAACGGAATATTGGCGGAATTCGGGCGCCGACGGGGGCTGAATTCATGAGCGCCGAGGTGATTGACGGCGCCGCATTGGCGGCCCGTATCAAGGCGGATATCAGAGAAAAGGCGGAGGCCTTCTTTGAAAAGACGGGGCGTAAAATAAAGCTCGCCGTCGTAATCGCGGGGGAAAATCCCGCTTCCTTAATCTATGTCAGGAATAAAAAGAGGGCCTGTGAAGAGGTTTTTTTCGACTCGCTCGAGGTTCGCCTGCCTGCCGAAGTCAGTCAGAAAGAAATGGAAAGCGCAGTGCTCGCTTTGGTAAGCGACCGCGGCGTGGACGGGATTCTGGTACAGCTGCCGCTTCCGTCCGGGCTCGATGAAAGGAAGATTCTCTCGTTGATTCCGCCCGAAAAGGACGTCGATGGTTTTTCTGCGGAAAATATGGGAAAGCTGATGCGGGGAGAGCCGGTATTAACGGCGTGTACGCCCGCCGGCGTCATGCGGATGCTGGAGGAAGCCGGCGTTTCCCTCGAAGGAAAAAACGCCGTCGTCCTGGGGCGCAGCAACATCGTCGGAAAGCCGGTTGCACTCTTGCTTTTGAACGCGGGTGCTACGGTGACGATCTGCAACAGCAAGACGAAAAGGCTTCCTGAGATCTGCCGGACGGCGGATATTTTGGTCGCGGCGGTGGGGCGTCCCCGCCTGGTTACTGCCGACATGATAAAACCGGGCGCCGCCGTTATCGATGTGGGAATCAACCGCGTAGAAGGGAAATTGACGGGAGACGTGGATTTTGCGGCGGTTGCCGAAGTCGCGGGGTGGATTACGCCCGTGCCGGGCGGCGTGGGGCCGATGACCGTTGCGATGCTGCTCTGTAATACCTATCGCGCTGCGGAGAGGAGATACTGTGAATAAGGAGCGCTATCTGAAATATCTGACCCTTGTCGAGGAATCTCTCGACGGGGTTTTTTCCGGTCTCCGGGATTGCCCGGCCGTCTTGAAAGAGAGCATGCGCTATACCGTTACGGCGGGCGGAAAGAGAATCCGCCCCGTTTTGCTTTTGGGTGCGGTCGATGCCATGGGAGGAGACGTGAATAAGGCGCTGCCGCTTGCGGATGCGGTCGAACTGATTCACACTTATTCGCTGATCCACGACGATCTTCCCTGTATGGACAACGACGATATCCGCCGGGGGAAGATCGCCAATCATCTGAAATTCGGCGAAGCTGTCGCACTGCTCGCGGGAGACGCGCTGCTGACGCTGGCGTTTGAGCTGGCGGGGAACGCCGTCGCCGGCGGATGCGATCCCCGCGTCGTCTCCGTGATCGCCGAATATGCCGGTTATGCCGGCATGATCGGCGGGCAGGCGGACGAACTCTCGGGCGGCGAGATGAACGAAGAACGCCTGCTTGCGATCGAGCGGAATAAGACAGGGCGCATGCTCCAGCTGCCGCTCGCGCTGGCGGCTTTGATTTGCGCGGAAAAGAGGGACTTATTCGACGCGTTTGCGGAACAGTTCGGCATTTTGTTCCAGACGATGGACGATTTGTCCGACCGGACGGAGAAGGTTTCTTCCAACGCGGTTTTGTTTTTCGGCTGTCGGGAGGCGAAAGCGCGTGCGGAAAGCGCGTTCGCCGCGTGCGTTGAATGCTTGAAGGAATTGCCCTACGATACTTCCTTTTTAGAATACGTCGTTCGCATGATCGCGGGGAAAGATGAGAATTGATAAGTTTTTGGCGGAGCGCGGAGATTATCCTTCGCGTTCAAAGGCGAGAGAGGCGATCGACCGCGGGGAGGTGCTGATCGACGGGGTGCCTGCCCGCCCTTCTTCCGAAGTTTCCGCCGCTTCCGAAATCCGCCTGCTCACGGATGCCGGCGGATTTGTCTCGGCGGGCGGGGCGAAACTGCAGAAAGCGCTTTCGGATTTCGGTTTTTCTCCGCAGGGAATGGTATTTGCGGATATCGGGGCGAGCACGGGCGGTTTTACAGACTGCCTGCTGAAGAACGGAGCTGCCCGCGTGTATGCGGTCGATGTCGGCGTTTCTCAGCTGCACCCGCGCCTCGCAGGAGATCCGCGCGTCACTGTATGCGACCGCACCAATGCCAGATATCTGACGCGCGATTTTTTTCCGGAACCGCTGGACGGGGCGGTGATGGACGTCAGCTTTATTTCCGCAAAGCTGCTGATGCCCGCCGTCTGCGGGATATTGGAGGAGGGCTGTCCCTTTCTTTCCCTTCTGAAACCTCAATTTGAATGCGAAGAGAGAATCAGGCTGAAGAACGGCATCGTCAGAGATGAAAAACTGCGCCTGAAAATATGCGTAGGCATTTATGATTTTGCGGTTTCCTGCGGGCTTTCGCCGCAAAAGTTTACGACGGCGCCGCTGCGCGAGGGGAAAAATACGGAATACCTGATGCTTTTTACGAAGGGCGGCGCTATCCGGCTGGAAAAAGATGCGCTGTATTGCGAAGTAATGAAAAAAAATTAAAAAATTTTTGCATAAAAGTTGAATTTTTTGAATTTTTATTGTATGATAGAAAAAGGATGAAAAACAAAGTCGGTATTTATACGAATCATGCGAAAGACGTCGGAGGGATCTGGTCGAAAAAACTCGCGCGCCTCTTGAAGGAAGCCGGTTACGAAGTCTGTCCCGTAGAGGAAAACGCGCATCCGGAGGGAATCTCCGTTCTCTTCGTGCTGGGGGGGGACGGAACCATTCTCGGGCAGACCGAGTACGCTTCCGAAAACGAGATTCCCATTATCGGAATCAATGCGGGAAAACTCGGATTTCTGACCGAGTTCGAGACGTTTGAGATGGAAGCCGCGGTATCCAGCTATGCCGCGGGGACGCTGAAAAAAGACTGCCGCATGATTTTGAAAGTGGAGTGCGGCGACGCGGTGCGCTATGTTTTGAACGACGCGGTGATTCAGCGCTTCTATGCGCAGGAGGAGAGCAGCATCGTCGTCAACGTGGAAGCGGCGATCGACGGGATTTTGGTGGACAAGGTCAACGGAGACGGGGTTATCGTCAGTACGCCGACCGGCTCCACGGCCTATTCTCTTTCGGCGGGCGGCGCGATTTTAGCGCCCGGCATCAATGCCCTCTCCTTAACGCCGATCAGCGCGCATTCTCTCCACCACCGCCCGATTATCTATTCGGCGGATTCGGAGATCGTTCTGCGCGTACCCGGGGGCGGTGCGGCGGCTCTGTATGCGGACGGGAAATTTGTGACCAAACTGTCCGCGCGCGATAAAGTGAAAATTACAAAGGCGGAACGGCGGGGGATCACCTTTCTTCGGAAAAGGGATTCTAACTTTTACAATCGCCTGTTGCTGAAATTAAACAATGCAAACGGTTAGGAGGAAATATGTTAAAGAAGGATCGTCATGCTAAAATTCTGGAAATTATCCGGCAGAACGAAATCGATACGCAGGGAGAACTGACGCAGAAACTGAATGAAATCGGCGTAGAGGTTACGCAGGCTACCATTTCCCGCGATATCCAGGAATTGCATCTCATCAAAATTGCGGGCAAGGTCAAGAAGTACAAATATGCTTTCATCGATAAAAGGGAGAATTTCATTCCGGATAAAATCGTCAATTTATTCAAAGAAATTCTCGTATCCATCACGTGCGTCAACAATCTGATCGTGATCAAAACGCTTTCTGGGAACGCGAGCGCGGCGGGAATGGTCGTAGACCGCATGAATTTTTCGGAAATTCTCGGCTGCGTGGCGGGCGACGATACGCTGTTGATCATTACCAAGAGCAATTCGGATGCGGAAATGGTGATCAAAGAATTTAAAGAACTCATGAAATAAGTGATATGCTGAAGAAACTCGTCATCCGCAATATCGCCCTGATGGATTTTGCGGAAGTGGATTTTGAAAAAGGGCTGAACGTGCTGTCGGGAGAGACCGGCGCGGGAAAATCGGTTATCATCGATTCTCTCAATTTCGTTCTCGGCGCGAAGGCGGATAAGACTTTGATCCGCTACGGCAAAGAGGCGTGTTCCGTTCAGGCTGTTTTTGAAGTCCCCGATATCGAGGCGCTGAAAGAAGTCCTGCGTTCTTTCGATATTGAAGACGACGAGTTGATCATCGCGCGAAAATTCGGCGCGGACGGCCGCGGGGAAATCAAGGTGAACGGTTTTCCCTTTACGGCGGGAATGCTGAAAAAAATAACGCAGTATCTCGTCGATATTCACGGGCAGAGCGATCATTTTTATTTGCTGAAAGAATCCAATCAGCTGGAATTGATCGACGGATACGCGCAGGATTCCGTCACCGCGGTCAAGGCAAAGCTGCGTGCGGAGTTTGCCCGTCTGAAGGAGATCCGGGAAGAGCTGGAAGCCTTGGGAGGCGACGAAAGCGCGCGCGCGATGCGCCTTGATATTTTGGACTATCAGATCCGCGAGATTTCGGAAGCGGAACTCGTCGAGGGGGAAGAAGAGTCCCTCGCGCAGGAGAGGGAAAAGCTCGCGAATGCGGAGAAAATCCTGCAATCGCTTTCCGTCGCGCGGGACTGTCTCAGCGGAGAGGGCGGCGTATTGGACGTCTTGCAGACGGCTTGCCGGAATGTCGGGGCGCTTTCCCGCTACGGCGATGTATACGCCGCGCTGGGCGATCGAATGGAATCTCTGCAATATGAATTGGACGACGTCGAGCGCGCTTTGGGCGATGAAATCGACGGCATGGAGTTTGACGACGGAGCGTTGGAGCGCGTCGAAAGTCGCTTGGAATTATGGAAGCAACTCGGCAAGAAATACGGCTTCGGCTATTCCGAGATCATGCGGTTTTTCGAGAATGCGACGGAAGAGCGGGATAAATTAGCACGTTTCGACGAACTGTCCGAATCCTTGGTAAAAGAGGAATCGGCCGTTAAAAAACGCCTTTATGAAGGCTATCTGGCGCTGCAGGAGATCAGAAAGAGCGCGGCGCAGGATTTCTCCGCTGCCGTTACGGAGCAGCTCCGCTCTCTCGGTATGAACAGCGCCCGGTTTGCCGTTTGGTTTGAAGAGATCCCTCCGTATTCTCCGGATTTGCATTTTGTGGGGGAAAACGGTCTGGGACGGCTGGAATTTCAGTTTTCCGCGAACAAAGGGGAACCGCTGAAACCCCTTTCTAAGATCATCAGCGGCGGGGAAATCAGCCGGTTTATGCTGGCGGTCAAAACGCAGTCGGCAAAGATGCAGCGCATTTCGACTTATGTATTCGATGAGATAGACGCGGGCATCAGCGGCACTATCGCCAAGGTGGTGGCGGAAAAATTCGCGGATATCGCGAAGGACACGCAGATTCTGGCGATTACGCACCTTCCGCAGATCGCCGCAATGGCGGATCGTTCTCTTTTGATCGTAAAGACGGAAGAGCCCTCCGGAAAAACTGTTTCCACGATTCGGGCGCTCGATGCAAGAGGGAAAGTGGAAGAGGTTGCGCGGCTGATGGGCGGCGATCCGAAGAATCGGCTGGCGGCGGAGAACGCGGAAGCGCTGATCGGGCTGGCCGATCGCTACAAATCATAGAGAAAGAGGGTTTACCCCCTCTTTTTTGTATATTACGCCCCTTTCTGCACATTCTAATCGGGTGTCGGGGGTAAAATGAAAAAGACTTGTTTTCGGTTTCTGATTGTGATTGTAGCGCTTTTTGCGGTATTTTCGGTTCATTCCGTCTATTTTGGCTTTGCAGACGGAAATTATGTGTATCTGGGCGGGATGCCCAGCGGATTTGCCTTGGAAACGCGGGGCGCGCACGTCATCGGTCTCTGCGACGTCGTCGGGAAAGACGGCGTTTATTCTCCCGCGAAGAGCGCGGGCGTCAATGTCGGCGACATCTTGTTGAAAATCGACGATACGGAGGTCAATACTGCGGAAGAGATCGAACAGGCTTTGAAGAAGGTCGGCGATAAGGCGGTGCTGACCGTTTCGCGCGGCGGAGAAAAGATCGTTTTGGAAATTACGCCCGCCGTAGACGCGATGGGGGCGAAAAAGCTGGGGCTTTTTGTCCGCAGTGCGGTTAACGGGATCGGGACGATCACTTATATCGATCTGAAACTGAACTTCGGCTCGCTCGGACATCCCGTCCTCACGGAGGACGGAGCCTTGCTGGAAGTGTCCGGCGGAAAGGTCTATGCCTGCAACATCACCGGTTACGTAAAGGGGGAACGGGGCGTCCCCGGGGAGCTCCGCGGTCTCTTTCTGCGGGATAAATTCATCGGCACGATTGAAAAAAATACGCGTACGGGGGTGTACGGCGTTCTGGACGAGGGACACGGCATGGCTTTGAACAGGATCAAAGTCGCCAAAGAAGGCGCCGCAAAGGTGGGAGAAGCAAAGATATATACGACGATCGACGGCGTCACGCCCAAAGAATACCGCATTTCTATCGTAAAGGTGGATCAGGCGAATCCCGATAATAAAAATCTCGTCATTAAAATCACGGATAAAGACCTGCTGGAAGATACGGGCGGAATTCTTCAGGGAATGAGCGGCAGTCCCATCGTGCAGGGAGGCGCGCTGATCGGCGCCGTAACGCACGTATTTGTTAACGACCCCACGAGAGGATTTGGAATATTGGCAGAAAATATGATTGGAAAATAAATATTTTTATGTCTGTCATAATGAATATTATTCGGCAAAATACAGAAAATATTTTTATCTGAACGGAGGTTCTATGAAAAAGATATTTTCTGTATTTTTTGCGTTAATCTGTATTGTTTCCGCACTCACCGGAATACTCGGAATCGGAGCGGTATCGGCGGCACAGGCGGGCGGACTCGCCGTCAAAAGCCGGTCCGCTTATCTCATGGATTACAACAGCGGTACGCTGATTTATGCGAACAATGAAAACGAAGAGCTGCCCATTGCCAGCATGAATAAGGTTATGACGCTGCTGCTTTGTTTCGAGGCGTTGGATGAAGGGGCGTTTTCTCTGGACGATTCGATTACGGTCAGCGCCGAAGCGAGCGGTATGGGCGGTTCTCAGGTGTTTCTGGAAGCGAATCATTCTTATCAAATCGGCAATCTGATCAAGAGCATCGTCGTCGCTTCCGCCAACGACGCCTGCGTGGCGATAGCAGAGCATATTGCAGGGAGCGAGGAACTCTTTGTCGAGCGCATGAACGAGCGGGCAAAGGAACTGGGAATGACGCATACCGTCTTTATCAACTGTACGGGGCTTCCCGGAGCCGGGCAGCATTCCACGGCGAAAGACGTAGCAAAGATGTTTTCAGAACTTTTGACGCATAAAGATTATTACCGCTATTCGGGAATCTGGATGGATAAAATCGAACATGCCGAAGGGAGATATACCGAAATTTCCAATACCAATAAACTGATTCGCTTTTACGACGGCTGCGACGGCGGAAAAACCGGCTATACAAGTGAAGCGGGGCACTGCCTCGTCGCTTCCGCAAAGCGCGGGAATATGCGCCTTGTTTCCGTGGTGATAAAGGCGCCGGACAGCAAGGTGCGTTTCGGAGACGTCACGCAGATGTTCAATTACGGCTTCGCCAACTATATGAACAAGACGATCGTAGATGAAAATACGCCGCTTGAAATCCCGGTGCGTGTGGACGGCGGGAAAAAGGACGAAATCCAGGTGATTCCCGAAAAGAGCTATTATCTTTTTTCGGAAAAGAATAAAAAGGACGCGCTGGAAATCGATTTCTGTCCTTTGGAAAAAGTGAAAGCGCCGATAGAAAAGGGAGAACTGGTCGGCTATCTGAAAATATACCGCGATCAGATTGAAATCGGAGAAGTGGCTGTTTTGGCAAATGAATCGGTTGCGCGTTCCACTTATTTTGATACAATCAAAGATATTGCGAAAGATTGGGCGATCTGAAATTGAAAAAAGCACTTGCGGGTGCTTTTTTCTTGCCTTTTTTTTTATTTTTTTATATAATACTATTTAAATTAAAATGTAACAGGAAATAATTTGAATGCCGTCGATAAATGATATCTTAGCCTTTGTGGGATCTGTCTTTGCCATTCTGATCGTGCTGCCCATGCACGAATTTGCGCACGCGTTCGCCGCCGTTAAATGCGGCGATGAAACGCCGCGCGTCTATGGCAGATATACTTTAAACCCGTTCAAGCACTTCGATCTGTTCGGGCTGATCAGCCTTTTAATCGTTCATTTCGGCTGGGCAAAGCCGGTGCCGATCAATCCCGTTAATTTCAAACATTACAGAAGGGATTATTTCTGGGTCTCCGTCGCCGGCGTTCTGGCAAACCTGATCGGTTCCTTTCTCTTCTATCCGCTTTCTGAGCTAATGTTTCTCGCGGCGGGTGCGGTGTATGAAATCGTCTTTCTCTATTACCTCTTTCTTCTGATCGCCTACATATTCCGGGCCTGTTTTTTAATGGGGCTGTTTTACTTTGTTTTCAATCTGATTCCCGTCTATCCGTTGGACGGTTTCAGGGTGTTGGAAGTCGCGTTGAAGCCGAACAACAAATTTCTCGGGTTTTTGCGTCAGTACGGGAGATATATTCTCTTCATTCTGATTTTCTGGGGATTTGTCGTGGATGCTGCCGGATTTCCGCAGCTTGACTTTCTCGGCATGTTCATCAACTGGGCGGCAGGGTGGCTTGCGTTTCCCATCCAATGGTTCTGGGGGTTGATTTTCTGATGGCGGAATTTGAATCTGTCGTCGATTATTCGACGAAACTGGAAAATTTTGAGGGCCCCCTCGACCTGTTGCTCCATCTGATCAAGGAGGCGAAAATTGAAATCAAGGATATTTTCGTTTCGGAAGTGACCGATCAGTATCTGCAGTATATCTCGAATCTCAACGAAATCGACGTCGAGAAGGCCAGCGAATATCTGATTATGGCGGCAACGCTGCTGGAGATAAAGTCCAAGGCGGTTCTTCCCAAAGTAGAGGAATATCTCGATGAAATAGAGGATCCCGAGCAGGCTCTGATCCGCCAGATCGAAGAGTACAAACTGTTTAAGGAGGCGGGAGAAAAGCTGAAACAGCAGGAGACGACAGCGCGTTTCTATAAGCCGCCCGAAAAGAGTGCGGGAGAGGTCAAAATCGTCTACACCGATTTTAATCTGGACGGGCTGATTTCAGCCTTTTCCAAACTGCTGCTGAAAGTGGACGAGCGTTCCAGGGCGAAAGATGAACACAAGGAAATTCCGAAAGATGTCTTTACCGTCGCGGATAAAATCGATTTCATCCGCGACACGCTTCTGGCGCGGGAATCGGTCAGCTTTTTCGAGTTGTTTTCCTCGCATTGCACGAGAAACGAACTGATTACTACGTTTCAGGCGATGCTGGAACTGCTGAAGCATCAGTTTATCCGCGTCGAGCAGAACGATACCTTTGACGATATCACGATTATTTTAAGGGAAGACAGGAGTGACGAAATTGGAGAAATTGACGAATATAATTGAATCGATCGTCTATGTTTCGGGAAATGCGGTCGAAATCAAAGACATTGCGGAAAAACTGGGCGTACCTGAAAAAGAAATATTAAAAAGCGTAAAAGAATTGCAGGAACGGTACAGCGGAGCCAGCGGGCTGCACCTCTTGATGTTCAATAAAAAACTGCAGTTTTCTTCCAATCCCGACTATGCCGATCAGGTCGCGGCGGTATTGAATCCCATCCGGGAGCGGGAACTTTCCCGCAGCATGCTGGAGACGGCGGCGATCATCGCCTACAAACAGCCGGTCACGCGGCTCGACCTGGAAGAGATCCGCGGAAACAGCGAGTACGCGGTGCAAAAGCTGCTGGAGCTGAAGGTGATTGAACCGGTCGGCAGAAAGGATGCCGTCGGCCGCCCCGTTCTGTACGGCACGACGGATGAATTTTTAAAGCGCTTTCAGATTTCGTCACTGGACGAACTGCCTGATTACGATACGCTCATGGAGAAGATTCAGCTGTTGCACGGAAAAAAGGAAGACGGCGATTACCTGTATCGCAAAGACGAGTACATAGAGGAGGTTTCCGCGGCACAGGACGCGCCGGAATCTTCTGCGGAGCCGGCTCTTTCCACCGATGAGCCGCAGAGCGGGGAAGGGACGGAGGAGGATCTCGGGCTGCCGCCCATCGAAGAAGAGGAGCTGCCTGATTTTCTGAAAGGAGAAGACGTAATTAAAATCTGATGGATCTTGAGTTATTGAGGTGGATTCACGCCAACTGGCATCAAAGCGATATCGTCAATCAGATCATGAAATGTATCACGATTTCGGGAAACGGCGGAATTATCTGGATTGTCACGGGAGTTCTGCTGCTGTTTTTCCGAAAAACGAGAATACCCGGACTTGTAATGCTGATTTCGCTTGCGGCCGGATTTATCCTGAATGATTTGATTTTAAAGCCGCTCGTCGCAAGGCAGCGCCCCTTTTTGGAAGACGTTTCATTTTGCTCGTTTCTAGCCGAAATCGGTTTAAAGGAGCCTACCGGCTACTCGTTTCCCTCGGGGCACAGCTTTTCCTCCCTGAACTGCGCCGTCGTGCTGACTTTCTTTTTCAAGAAAAAGGGGTTGCCCTTTTTGCTGTACGCCTTACTGATCGCTTTTTCGCGTGCGTTTGTACTGGTTCATTACCCGTCCGACATTCTGATGGGAATGATTTTCGGGATTATGACCGCCGTCACGACAATCGCCGTCTATCGGAAGATCGCAGAAAAAGCGGAAAGCAAAAAGAAAGGGGACAGAATAACACTATCATAACAGAGATGACATAAAAAACGGCGGAGCGCTTATCGAAAGCGTTCCGCCGTTTTTTGGTCGGAGTAGCGGGACTTGAACCCACGACCTCTTGCCCCCCAGACAAGCGCGCTACCAACTGCGCTATACCCCGTCGCTGGAATCAGCATGTATTATTTTATTAAATTCTTTTTGTTTTGTCAATCTTTTTGAAACGGATATCGACAATTTGTCAAGATTTTTTTGCTCTGATGCCGTTACATTGTAAAACATTTTTTAAAGTTGTAAAAAAATTTTTTGAAAATCTCTTTTCTATTGCGATTTTATCCGGCGTATGGTATAATCAGATTATCTTATTGAATGCGGTGAAAAAGAGTGAAAGAGTATTTGATCGGGATCGACGTCGGAGGCACGTTTATCAAAGGCGGGCTGATTGACCGTACGGGACAGATTTTTGCCAGCGGCGAAATTCCTACAGAGCCGAGATCGGGCGCAGAGCATATATTGAGCAATATCGCATCTCTGATCGCGCGCATGTCCGCTTCTGCAGGCGTGAGACGGGAAGAAATCGCGGCGATCGGCATGGGGATTCCCGGGCTGATCGATTCCCATGTCGGAACGGTCGCTTTTTCCAGCAACATCAGCTGGGACAAGGCGCCCATCTGCCGGATATTGGAACAGAAGACCGGCCTGCCCGTAAAAATAACGAACGACGCAAATGCCGCCGCCCTGGGCGAGGCGCATTTCGGCGCGGGAAAACGGTATGCAGACAGTATTTTTATCACGCTGGGAACCGGGATCGGCGGAGGAATCATCGTCAATAAAAAGCTGCTCGAAGGCAACCGCGCGGCAGGAGCGGAGATCGGGCACATGATCATCGTCAAGGACGGAGAGCCTTGTTCCTGCGGGATGCGCGGCTGCTTTGAAGCGTACGCGTCGACGAAAGCACTGATCCGCGATACAAAGCGCGCCATGGAAGCGCATCCCGAATCCGCCATGTGGGAAATCGGCGGGACGGACGCGGTGGACGGAAAAACGCCTTTCGCTTATTCGGACCGGGACGAGACGGCAAGGGCTGTTCTGGAGCGCTATTTTTCTTATCTCTCGACGGGGCTCGTGAATCTGGCCAATATTTTCCGTCCGGAGGCTATCATAATCGGCGGCGGCGTAAGCGCGCAGGGCGATAAGCTGCTGGTTCCGCTGCAAGAGCGGCTGGATCGCGATATCTTCGGGAAAGAACACGGCCCCAAAGTTCCTCTTTTTATTTCCGAACTGGGCAATTCCGCCGGCTTTTTAGGGGCCGCGGCGCTGAATATAGAACCGATATCGACGTGCAAAGGAGAGTAAAATGAAGTTAAATTACAAAAAAGTAATCTTTGTCGGATTTGCCTTTTTTCTGATTCTCGCCTTCTGGCAGGCATACGACGCGATCGTTCCTCTGATGCTGGTAAACAAATTCGGTTTGAATCAGACGGTGTCCGGCGTGATTATGGCGCTTGATAACGTTCTCGCCGTGTTTATGCTGCCTTTGTTCGGTTCGCTTTCGGACAGAACGAAATCAAAATACGGCAAACGCACGCCGTATATCGTTCTCGGCACCATTGTCGCGATCTGCGCGTTTATCGGTTTATCCTTTATGGATAATCTCCAGCTGAATAACCTGAACGCCAAGCTGAACGGAACGCATTATCAGGAGATGCTGTGGGAAGAAAACATGGAAGTATCCAACGGCGAGTACAACAGCTTCACCAATCAGGGGGTAGTCAAGAATTACAGCCTGCACGATTACGCCGCGCAGATCAATTTCAACAAAAACTACGACGAGCTGACGGATACCGAAAAAGAGGCCGCAAAGTCCTGGTACCTTTCCGTCGATTACGATACGACGTATTACTACAATAAGGATGCATCCGCTCCTTATTCTTCAACCGAACGCGAGGGAGACCGTGCGGTCAACGCCTTTTCCAATCTGGTGACGCCCGCGCGCAACCAGCTGGCGTTCGAACAGACGAAAGAAAACCCTGTTCCGCTGATTTTCTTCATCATATTGCTGCTGGTGACGTTAATCGCCATGGCTACCTTCCGTTCGCCGGCAGTCGCGCTGATGCCCGACGTCACGATCAAACCTCTGCGGTCTCAGGCGAACGCGGTGATCAATCTGCTGGGAACGGCAGGCGGAATATTTGTCCTCGTCCTCGGAATGGTGTTCGGTACGAGCAAAGCCTCCAATCAGATGATGTCCTTTACCTGGTATATCGTGGCAGTCTGCGCGATCATGGCACTGGGACTGGCGCTCTTTATCCTGAAGGTCCGAGAACCGAAATGGGCGAAAGAGATGGAAGAAGATACTCAGAAATACTGTCCGGAACCCGAGCTTCAGGAAGCGGAGGGGACGGCGAAACGAAAACTGGACAAGAGCCATCTGACCTCTCTGCTGCTGATTCTCGCCTCCGTCGCGCTCTGGTATATCGGATACAACGCAGTGACTTCCAAGTACTCGCTCTATGCGAGCAACGTCTTGCAGAAAGATTACAACCTAACGCTGCTGATCGCGCAGGGAGCGGCGATCATCGCCTATATTCCCGTCGGCTTTCTGGCGGGGAAGATCGGGAGAAAGAAGACCATTCTGATCGGCGTCGCCATGCTGACGGCGGCGTTCGGCGGAGCGATTTTCGTCAACGCCACGACTTCGCATCTGCTGATCAATCTGTTGTTCGCCCTTGCGGGAATCGCATGGGCTACGATCAACGTCAATTCTTTCCCGATGGTGGTGGAACTTGCGAGCGGCGGCGACGTCGGAAAATATACCGGTTACTATTATACTGCGAGTATGGCCGCGCAGATTTTGACGCCCATTTTGTCGGGCGCGCTGATGGATCTTGCTGGAAATATGCGTCCGCTGTTTCCGTATGCGACTGTTTTCGTCGCGCTGGCATTCGTGACCATGCTTTTTGTCCGGCACGGCGACAGCAAACCGATTAAGAAACCCGCGCTGGAAGCCTTTGACGTGGAGGAATGATGGATTATTTAGAGAGAATCGGCGCCGCGGCGCAGCGCGCGGGAAGGGCGCTGCTCAATTTAACGGAAGATGAGATCAACGCCTATTTGCGGAACATCGCGGATGTCTTGGAATCACAGTCCGACCTGCTGATTTCGGCCAACGAATCGGATATCCGCGCTGCGCGCGAAAAACAGATCAAGGAATCGCTGATCGACCGCTTGCTTTTGACGAAACCGCGTATCGCCCAGATGGCGGAGGGCCTGCGGGAAGTCGCCGCGCTGAAAAGTCCGGTCGGGGAGACGATCTATTCCTACCGCAAGGAAAACGGACTAAAAATAGCCGAGCGCCGCGTTCCGTTCGGCGTGATCGGAATCATTTACGAATCACGCCCCAACGTCTCCGCGGACGCCTTTGCGCTTTGTTTTAAGACTGCGAACGCCGTAATTTTGCGCGGGGGCTCGGACGCCCTCCATTCCAACCGCGCGATCGTCGGCGTCCTTAGGCAGGGATTGCGTGCCTGCGGAATAGAAGAGGATGCCGTCACGCTGATCGAAGATCCGTCGCGGCAGACTGCGGAGTCGTTCATGCGGCTGAACCGCTATGTCGATCTGCTGATTCCGCGCGGCGGCGCCGGATTGATTCAATCCGTAAAGGAGCGCGCAACCGTGCCCGTAATCGAGACGGGGACGGGAAACTGCCATATTTATATCGACGAATTCGCCGATCTCGGAAAGGCGGTTCCCATTGTCTTTAACGCAAAGACGCAGCGTTACGGCGTTTGCAATGCCTGCGAATCGCTCGTCGTACATGAAAAAATTGCGGCGCAGGCACTGCCCTTATTAAAGAAAAAGCTGGATGAAAAACAGGTTGAACTGCGCGGGGACGATGCGTCCCGCGCGATTCTGGCGGGGATGACTGCCGCGACGGAAGAGGATTTCGGCATGGAATATCTGGATGCGGTACTGTCTGTCAAGATCGTTTCTTCGCTCAATGAGGCGATCGAGCATATCAACCGCTATCATACGGGGCACTCGGATGCAATCATAACGGAAAACAAAGCGCACGCGGAGAAGTTTATGAGAGAAGTGGATTCCGCGGCGGTTTACGTCAATGCTTCGACGCGCTTTACGGACGGAAACGAGTTCGGGTTCGGCGCGGAGATCGGCATCAGCACGCAGAAACTGCATGCCCGCGGGCCGATGGGGCTGACCGCTCTCACGACTGCAAAATTTTTCTGTTACGGTGACGGACAGATCAGAGAATAAAGAGAAAAAACAAGAGAAAACCTTCCGGGAACGGAGGGTTTTTTATTGTGCGGGCGGAATTGAAAAATATTTTGCCGATAGTGAATTAAATCGCTTGACAAATAGAAATAATAATAGTAAAATAAATTCGAAAATTGGCACTTAGGTAAAAAGACTGCTAACAAAATAAGGTCGCCAGTGCTAAGGCGGTGAGGGTTTGAAATTATCCGATCGGAAGAAAAAGATTCTGCAGCTCGTCGTAGATGATTATATCAGTACCGCGCAGCCGGTATCCAGTAAGAGCATAACGGAAAAGTATATGCCGGATATCAGTTCGGCGACCGTTCGGAGCGAGCTGTCCGCGCTCGAGGAGATGGGGTACTTGACGCAGCTTCACACGTCCAGCGGCCGCGTGCCTTCGGCGGAGGCCTATAAACTGTATGTGACCGAGCTGATGGATAAAGCTAAACTGACCCAGAAAGAGATACGCATGATCAGGGAAACCTTTTCCAGCCAGGCGGATAATCTGGAAGAAGTCGTCAAAAACGCCGTGAAGGTAATCAGCGATCTGACCGACTATACGTCGATCGCGCTTTGCTCCCACTGCGACAAGGATACCATCGTAAACATCAAGATATTCCGCTACAAAAAAGATACGGCGCTGTTGCTGATCGTCACGGAGCAGACGCTGATCCGTGATCGCTTTATCTCTATCCCGGAGTCGATGACGGACGAGCAGATCGAGAACGCGAACAATCTGCTGAACCGTATCTTTGTGGGAAAGCAGTTTGAAGAAGTCGTCAGCGTGTCGCGGGAACTGGAAGAAGAGTTTTTGAGTTACCGCGAGATCTTCGAAAGCGTGATCGACGCGATCGAGCATTATATTACAGACGAAGACGACGTTATTTTGGAAGGGCAGGATAAAATCCTGAACAATCCCGAATACGAAGATATTGAGAAAGTGCGCAATTTTCTGTCCGTCGTGGCGAGCAAAGACAAACTCGCCGGCATTCTGTCCGACGGCGGAGAGGACGTTGAAATCAGCATCAAAATCGGAAAGGAAGCGGGTAAGGACGTGCCTGACGACTGTTCGGTCGTCACGGCGACTTATTCGGCCGGCGGCGTTAAGATGGGAACTTACGGCGTGATCGGCCCGCGGAGAATGGATTATCAGAGAGTGATTTCCGTCTTGGAAAGCGTCGGCAGCATATTGGAAGCGATTATCAATCAGAAATAAAGGATACGGCAATGAAGAAGGAAAAGGACTATCAGGAAACGCCTGAAAATCAGGCGGAAAACGGAGCGGCGGAAAATGCCGCGGAGGAATCGGAAGAGGCGGCTGTCTCTCCCGAGGAAGAGAAAATTGCCGCGCTCACCGCGGAGACGGAAGCATTGAAAGCGTCCGTCAGCGAATACAAGGATAAGTGGATCCGCAGCGTGGCGGAATTTGACAACTATAAAAAGCGGACCGCGAAATGCGAATCGAAAGCATACAAAGACGGCAAGTCCGAAATGCTGAAAAAAGTATTTTTTATCGGCGACAGTCTGGACTGGGCGCTCGCGATGGAACTGGATGAAAAGACGGCGGACGGGATCCGTCAGCTTCGTAAAAAATTCGCCGCTTTTTTAGAGGGCGAGGGCGTGACGGAGATCGACCCCGTCGGGGAAGTGTTTGATCCGCACGTGAGCGAGGCCGTGATGCAAGTGCCTGCAGAAGAGGGAGAAACGGCGGGAACGGTCAAGCAGGTCGTTCAAAAAGGGTACAGATTCGGTGAGGATATCATACGCGTGGCGCGCGTCATCGTCATCGGCTGAAATAAATTTGCAAAATACGAATAGAAAGGAGATAGATTATTATGAGTAAAACAATCGGTATTGATTTGGGAACGACAAATTCCTGCGTAGCAGTGATGGAAAACGGGGAAGCGGTAGTAATTCCCAATTCCGAAGGATCCAGAACCACTCCTTCGGTGGTAGGTTTTCAGAAAGACGGGGAAAGATTGGTCGGGCAGGTCGCCAAGCGCCAGGCAGTCGCCAACGCGGACCGTACGGTTTCCTCGATCAAGAGGCATATGGGGTCGGACTATAAAGTGACGATCGACGATAAAAAATATTCCCCGCAGGAAATTTCAGCTATGATTCTGTCCAAGCTGAAAAAGGATGCGGAAGCATATTTGGGAGAAAAGGTGACGGACGCCGTTATTACCTGCCCGGCTTATTTTACAGACAGTCAGAGACAGGCGACGAAGGACGCCGGCAAAATCGCCGGGCTCAACGTGCTTCGCATCATCAACGAACCGACTGCGGCCGCGCTCAGTTACGGGCTTGACAAAGAGGGCAAAAATCAGAAGATCATCATTTACGATCTCGGCGGCGGCACGTTCGACGTCTCCATTATGGAAATCGGCGACGGCGTATTTGAAGTTCTGGCGACCAACGGAAACAATCTTTTGGGCGGCGACGATTTCGATAAGCGCATCATGGACTACATGGTTACCGAGTTCAAGAACAAGGAAGGAATCGATCTTTCCAATGACAAACTCGCGATGCAGCGTCTGAAAGAAGCCGCGGAAAAGGCGAAAATCGAGCTTTCCACGCTTTCCAAGACGAACGTCAACCTGCCGTTCATTTCTTACGACCCGACAGGTCCCAAGCATCTGGACATCGATATAACCAAACAGAAGTTTGACGCTTTGACCAAAGACCTGGTAGAGGCGACCATCGAGCCGCTGAAAAAGGCAATGGCGGATGCGAAGCTGACTTACAATGATATTGATAAGGTAATACTGGTCGGCGGTTCGACGAGAATTCCCGCGGTAGTGGACGAAGTGAGATCCATTACCGGAAAGGAGCCCTTCAAGGGGATCAACCCGGACGAGTGCGTCGCGATCGGCGCGGCGATTCAGGGCGGCGTTCTTTCCGGAGAAGTAAAAGACGTACTGCTTTTGGATGTCATGCCCCTCTCTCTCGGCATCGAGACGCTGGGTGGCGTGACGACCAAACTGATCGAGCGCAACACGACCATTCCGGTCAAAAAATCGCAGGTATTCTCCACAGCTGCCGATAATCAGACTCAGGTAGATATTCACATTCTCCAGGGTGAAAGAGAGTTTGCCAAGGATAACAAGACGCTCGGCCGCTTTGAGCTCGTGGGGATCGCTCCTGCACCGAGAGGCGTGCCGCAGATCGAAGTTACGTTCGATATCGATTCCAACGGCATCGTGAACGTTTCCGCAAAAGATCTGGGAACGGGCAAATCGCAGAATATCACGATCACCTCTTCCACCAATCTTTCCGAAGCGGATATCGACAAAGCGGTCAAAGAAGCGCAGCAGTATGAAGAGGAAGACAAAAAGCGGAAGGAAGTCGTGGAAAACCACAATAAGCTGGACGGCATGATTTTCACCGTTGAAAAGACGCTGAAAGATCTCGGCGATAAAGTTGACGCAGAAGACCGTGCAAAACTCGAAGAAGAGATTAAAACCGCCAAGACCGAGCTGGAGAGCAACGACAACGGCAGAATGACCGCGGCGTTCGAAAAGCTGGCGAATGAGTCGCAGGCCGTCTTCGCAAAGATCTATCAGAATGCGCAGCAGCCGGAAGGCGCTGCGGCGGACGGCGATACCGAATTTCACCAAGGCGGACAGGAATAATCCGAATTAAAGAAATTGAAGACGGAATACTGGAAGGCGATGCCTTTCAGTATTGCTGTATAAGGACTTTTTGTTTATGGCGAAAAACTATTACGAAATTTTGGGAGTGCCCAAGACCGCTTCGCAGGACGATATCAAAAAAGCCTACCGGAAACTGGTCAAAGACTATCATCCCGATCTGCATCCGAACGATCCCGCGTGCGCCGCTAAATTCAAAGAAATCAACGAAGCGAACGAAGTGCTTTCGGACGAGAAAAAGCGCAAGCAGTACGATTTCGAGCTGGAACATCCCAATGCAGGCGGATTCAGCGGCTTCGGAGGAGGCGGGGCGTCCGGCGGGTTCGGCGGGTTTGAAGATATTTTCGGCGACATTTTCAGTTCGTTCACCGGCGGTGGCCGCAGCGCTTCCGCTTCCGCAAAGACGCGCGGCCAGGATATCACGCTGGAGCTGAAACTGAGCTTTTTGGACGCGGCGAAAGGCGCGAAGAGAGAAATTACTTACAGCAGGAACGCTCCCTGTCAGACGTGTAAAGGGACGGGGGCAAAAGGCGGGACTGCCTATAAAACCTGTCAGAAATGCGGCGGAAGCGGACAGGTGCAATATGTCAACAACAACGGGATTTTCCGTTCTGTGAACGTCCGTCAGTGCGACGAATGCGGCGGCACGGGGAAAAAGATCCTCGAACAATGCCCCGACTGCAAGGGGAAGGGGTTCGTTCGGTCTACGACGAAAATTACAATCGATATCCCCGCCGGGGCGGACAACGGCAGTTATATGAAAAAGCGCGGGTTCGGCGAGGCGTCGAGAAACGGTGGAGAGTCGGGCGACCTGATCATCGTGTTTTCTGTTGAACCGAGCAAAATTTTCCGCCGCAAGGGGTTCGATCTCTATGTGGATGTTCCCATCTCTTATAAGACGGCCGTGTTGGGCGGAAAAGTAGAAATCCCAACCATCGACGATACCTTTTCTTATTCGATTCCCGAAGGAACGCAGAGCGGAAAAATTTTCTGTATCCGCGGCAAGGGAATCCGCACCAGTCGCGGAACGGGCGATCTGTATCTGAATGTAAACGTAGAAGTTCCGACCAAACTGAGCAGAGATCAGAAAAACACTTTGAACGCTTTGGACGACTCTCTGGACATCAAACAGTATGCCGCAATGAGGCAGTTTAAAGATAACATAGAGACCTTTTACGGCAAAAATCCTTACGAAAAGAAATAAATACGGGGCAGGGAGACGCAACGGTCTCCCTGCTTTTGGTGAAAAGAGATGAATTATACGGAAGTTACGGTCAGGACGACGACGGAAGGAGCGGAGCTCGTCAGCGACGTTATGTGGGAATTCTCTCCCTACGGCGTCGCCATTTACGATAAAAACGATATTTTCGACCTTGCTAAGACGAATAAGTCCTGGGATTATGTGGACGAGGACTTGTTGGATAAAAGTCCCGTCGTGTTGGTAAAGGGGTATCTCGGAAAAGAAGAAGATCTGCGCGCATTGCTGTTACGGCTTGATAACCTGAAAAAAACAGCGCCCTTTTTAGGGAGCTTGGAAACGGTCACCGCAAAAGTTGACGGCGATGAGTGGCTGGAAAAATGGAAGGAGCATTTTCGTCCCATTCCTCTCGAGAAAGTCGTGATCTGTCCGGAATGGATCGGCTATGTGCCGAAGGCGGGGGAATCCGTCGTGAAATTGGATTCCAATATGGCGTTCGGCACGGGCGAACACGAAACGACAGCCATGTGCATAGAACTGTTGCAGGAATATCTCAGCACAGGAGACGTTGTGCTGGACGTCGGCTGCGGAAGCGGCATATTGGGGATTTCCGCTGAAAAGCTGGGCGCGTCGTCCGTTGTCATGACGGATATCGACCCGTGCGCGGTCAAGTCCGCAAAGCATAATTGCGAGATCAACCGCACGGAACACGGACAGGTTTTTCAGAAAAACCTGCTTGACGACAGCGAGATAAAGGGAAACTTGATTCTGGCAAATATTATGGCGGAGATTCTGATCGCGTTTTCCGCTGACATCGGTAACAATCTGCTGCCCGGCGGGACGGTAATTCTGAGCGGCATTCTGAAAGATAAATTGACCGATGTGCTCAGTGCGTATGCGAAAAACGGATTCTTCCCCGATCGCGTACTTGAAAAGGGCGAATGGTGCGCGGTTGCTTTGAAACAAAAATAAAATGAAAGTAGTTGTATTTACGCTCGGCTGCAAAGTGAATCAATGCGAAAGCGATGCGCTGATCCGCGGCCTCCGCGACCGCGGTTATGAGGTAGCGGACGAATTGATCCCAGCCGATCTCTATATCGTCAATACATGCGCGGTAACCAATGAGGCGGAACGAAAATCAAGGCAGATGGTCGCGCGGATCCGGAAACTGAATCAAAAAGCGCGCATCATCTTTACGGGATGCGCCGCAGAGCGGACGCCGGATTTGTTTTTGCAAAGGCAGAACGTGCAGCTGGTAACGGGTACGGCGGCAAAGGCGAAAATTCTCGATCTTTTGGAACAATGCGGAAAATTCGTTCAGGAAGATAAATCGCAGTATGAAGAACTTCTGCCGGTAAATACGCTGAAATCGCGCACTTACATCAAAATTCAGGACGGATGCGACAACTTTTGCAGCTATTGCATCATTCCTTATCTGAGAGGACGCAGCCGTTCCCGCGATTACGAAAAGATAGCGCGGGAAATCAGGGAGACGGAACCCGTTGAAGCGGTGCTCAACGGAATCAACCTTTCCGCTTATCGTTATAACGGAAAAAATCTGACCGATCTGCTGTATTACCTGAAAGACGTTCCGTGTCGGATCCGCCTGGGATCTCTGGAAGTCAACATCATTGACGATGCGTTTCTTCTCGCCTGTCAGTCCCTCAACGATTTCGCGCCCCACTTTCATCTGTCCCTGCAGAGCGGCTCGGACGCTGTCCTGAAAAAGATGAACCGCCATTATACGGCGGAGGAATATCTGGAAAAAGTAAAGTTGATCCGTTCTTATTTTCCGGACGCGGCTATCACGACGGATATCATCGCCGGATTTCCGACGGAAACGGAGGAAAATTTTGAAGAGACGCTCGCCTTCGTGCGGCGCGTTCGATTCAGCGCGATCCATTGCTTTCCCTTCAGCGCGCGCAGCGGAACGGTTGCGGGGCGCATGAAGGATCTGCCGATGTCCGTCAAAAAGGAAAGAGTGGAGCGGCTTCTGGCGGAGGGAAAAGCCGGGCATGAAGCGTTTATCGCCGAAAACCTGAATACCGTACAGGAATTTATTCCCGAAACAGAGACGAACGGTTTTTGGGCGGGATATACGGGAAATTATATCCGCGTTTATGTTGAAAACTGCAAAGCGGGCGGGCGATATCGCGTACGCCTTACCGGGCGCTTTCGGGACGGCGCGCTCGCGGAAATCATAAAATAAAGGAGGTCAGAAATGGACTGTATTTTTTGCAAAATTATGGCGGGTGAAATTCCCTCGGAGCGGATTTATGAAGACGATAAAATGGTCATAATCAAGGACATCGATCCGAAAGCTGCCCGGCATTATCTCTGTATCCCGAAGTCGCATTTTCAGTTGCTTTCCGAAATGAACGCCGAGCAGAGCGACCAGCTGAACCATTGCTTTCAAACCATACCGCTGCTGGCGGAGAAGCTGGGGCTCACGAACGGCTATCGGCTGATCGTCAATCAGGGGGACGACGCGGGGCAGAGCGTGCCCCACCTTCACATCCATTTGCTCGGCGGGCAAAAAATGGAGTGGAATCCCGCATAAATTTTCAGTAAACGGCGGCGATTCGCTTGACAGCGATTCGCTCTATTTGCTATACTGGTAAAGCTAAATCGTTTAGCTATTTTTTGCCGTCGGGCAAAGGAGGGTTGTAAAGAATGTCTACGGTTCGTGTTGGCGAGAACGAGACCATCGAGAGCGCGCTGCGTCGTTTTAAGAGAAAATGTTCGCGTGACGGCATTATCGGTGATCTGCGCCGCAAAGAGCATTATGAGAAACCTTCTGTCAGACGGAAGAAAAAAGCCGAAGCGGCGAGAAAAAGAAGTATAAAAGGATAAATAGATACCTACTAATGAAATTCGTTAGTAGGTATTTTTTTATAAACTGCAAAAAATGTCGAAAAAGAAGAGGTGAAGAGAATGGCAAATGAAGCAAAGTCGGTAAAAGAGGCTGCCCGCGAAGCGCGGAACAGACTAGGCAGCGGGTATTGGCAAAAACTTTACCGCGAAAGGGAAGTGATTATGGAGAAAGCCAAGGCGGAAGGGATATCGGAATCCAAAGTGAAAGAATATTATGCCGATATCGCAGAAAAGGAAATCAAGGGAAAAGATCTGGATTTCGAGGCTTTTTACCAAAACGTCAAGCGGCTGCTGGATGCGGAAGGGGAAGTAGGAAACGCGCTCGGCAGACTGACGGATAAAGCGTATTACGAATCTCTGACCTATGAACAGCGGCAGAAGTACAATCTGAATCTGTCCGAAAAATACATTCGTTCTCTGGAACGATATTATCGGGAAAAGAAGTTTGAGGATATCAAGCAGATTATCATACAATGACCAATAGCCTGTTGCTTAAAGAAGCTTAGGCGGGAAGGTCAATAAACATTCCCATAAAAACAAAAGTCCGGCTGCGGGTTCTCCGCAGCCGGACTTTTATATGGCGCTTTTGCAAGAAAAATCCCCCGGTTCTACTGGGGGGGGGAAGATAAAAAATTGCTTGAGCATTTTAATAATAAAAAAGTAACTTTATAGTTAATACAGTTCAATAATAGAATAAGAAACCTGTTTTACAGGGGTGTGGAGCAATAAAACGCTATAGTAAAGCGTTATCCGTTAACGGGCCGGCTGGTTTACCCTTTTAGAGTATGAGCAAACCACCGGTTGGTAGTTTTGATTCTCTTTGACTTGTCTTTGATTCAGAACGCTTCGCATCGGATATTTTTGCGAAACGTAAAATTTTATTTTATAAATAATATCGCGCCTTGTCTTCCTTTATCCCTATTTATGTTATAATGGAAACAACTTTTGCACAGGGAAAATTTGTTGTTTTTTATAGTTTGATTTTGAAATAGAAAAAACACACGCCGAGGGAGATTACGCTCCCGGGTGCGTGTGTCTGAATGGTAGGGACAGTAGGACTCGAACCTACGACCTCTTGCATGTGAAGCAAGCGCTCTAACCAACTGAGCTATACCCCCATGAAAACGCTTCGGGGAAGCGTCCGGTTCTGGTCGGAGTAAGGAGACTTGAACTCCTGGCCTCATGGTCCCGAACCATGCGCGCTACCAACTGCGCTATACCCCGAATTCATTTGCTAATCTATTTTACTATAAGCGTTAAATTTTTGCAACCAAATATCACTGTTTTTTTCGAATTTTATAAAAGAATTTTTTAATATTCCGCCGGCAGGCGTTTGAAAAGTGAAATTTCAAAAGGATTCCTTTTTTAGGTTAAAGAATTTGTAAAAAGTCAATTTTTGTTAAATAAATAGAATAGATTTGCTATTTACTATCTTCTTTTTGCTCTTTATAATGAAAATACGGGTAAAGAAAGGAAGGAGACAAAAGGATGAAAAAATGGGTGTGGTTTTTGCTTGCCATCTGTTTTGCATTGACTGCATGCGGGGGCGATCCGATTGATACCGGAAAGAACCCGCCTTCGGGCGGCAGCGGGGAAAATCCGTGCGACTATACGATTGCGGTGGACAGCGGGGAAGCGATCAATATTCTTCAGATCACCGATCCGCAGATCACGGAAGGCGGAATAGAACAACTGAATTCAAAGTGTTTCAAATATATCGATTATGCGATCGAAGAGTCTCAGCCCGATCTGATCATCGTAACGGGCGATATTATCTACGGGAGATACGATCAGAACGGCACTTTGCTCTCCGCGCTGATCGATTATTTTGAGGAAAAAGAAATCCCGTGGGCGCCGGTATTCGGAAATCACGACAACGAGTCGGCAAAGGGAACAGATTGGCAGTGCGAACAGTTTGAAGAGGCGGAGCACTGTTATTTTGTCAGAAGAGAAAATCTGGGCAACAACGGCAGCTATTCGATCGGCTTTACGGTCGGCGGAACGCTAGTCCGGGTGCTGTATATGCTGGATGCGGGCGGATGCACGATGATCGACGGAACCGACCGCAGTGCGCCGATGGCGCTGACCGACGCGCAGCTGAACTGGCTCAAGGAGACGCAGGAAAGCGCGGCGGCATTTGCGGGCAACACAGTGAGCGGCTTTGTCGCAATGCACTACATGCCCTCATTTATCGCGACGTCCGTCATGACAAAATACAAGGAAAACATCACGCAGCTGCGGGAATACGCTATCCCTGAGAATCAGGACGGCGATTTCGGCGGATTCGGCGGGAAGTTCTCGCGCACGTTTGACCGCGATCAGTCTTACTATGATTTTCTGACCGAAAACGGGATCGACGGGATCTTCGCGGGGCATGAACATCTGAACGATGCGAGCGTGATCTACGAGGGCGTGCGGTTGACTTACGGTTTAAAGTCCTCCGAATACGATTCCTTCCGTTTCGATAAACTGGGCGGTACGCTGATCACATTGGACGGAACGGCTTATTCCGTCGAACATATCTATTATCCTGTGTCTGTTTAAAAGGGGAAACAATGAAGAAAATTTTAACGCTGGCAGCGGCTGTGCTGCTTTGCGCAGCCTGTATTTTTACGGCGCCGCTTCCGCGCGCCAATGCGGCGGAGACAAGTGCGATTGCCACCTATTACGCGCGCTCGCAGACGCTGATGACGCCGCCGACCGTGGTGACGCGACTGAACAGCTCCCTCGATCTGGAGGCGTTTGCCGGGCGGGTATCCGGTACCATGGTGCGCCCGTCCAATCTGATTGTGCCGGTCGATGCGGAAATGAATGCGCTGGACGAAAACGGCGCTGTGATGATGCCGTTTGCGGAATTATATCAGACCTATCTCAGGACAAAAATCATCCCTCTGCTTGCAGTAAACGGCGAAGCGGCGGCGCAGAGCGTAATTTCTTTTTTGAATGAAACGGGATATGCCGATATCGGCGTCCTGTCATCTGACGTCGCCCTTGTCGAAGGCGTGCGCCGGGCATGCCCTGCGGTACGCGGCGTATGGGATCTGTCCGCGGCGGATATCGGGGCAAAGACTGCCGGGAAATTAGTAATCGAAGCGAATACCGCGGGCGTACAGACGATCATTTTCAGCGCGGAACAGGTGAGCGAACAGTTCATTTTTGATGTACAGGCGCGCTTTAAAACGGTATGGCTCGCTCTGCAAGACGAAAGCGAATTTTCGGTTTATTCCGCGGTTTCCAAGGGGGCCTATGGGCTGATTGCAGACGATTACGCGGAGATCTACGAATGTTACGCTTCGTTTGACCAGAATTCGCTTGCCCGCGCCTTCATGAACATCGGGCACCGCGGGCTTCCCGAAAAGCGGGCAGAGAATACGCTGGAAGGGTGCATTGCGGCGTATGAAAGCGGGGCGACGCACGTAGAAATCGACGCGAAGATCTGCAAAAGCGGGGAAATTGTCATCATGCACGACGACGGCGTGGAAACGACGACAGACGGTTCCGGTTCGATTTATAATATGACGCTGGAGGAGCTGAAAGAGCTGAACGTCATCGGCAGCGACGGCACGCAGGAACCCTGTAAAATTCCCACGCTGCGGGAGATTTTCGAATACTTTAAGGGAAAGGATATCGTTCTCGTCGTCGAGATCAAGACCGAGCAGGAGAACTTTGCAACCGCGTTCAGAGACTTGCTGGAAGAGTGCGACATGTGGGAACAGGTCGTCTCCATATCGTTCAGTGTCAGACAGCTGCAGAGAATGCGCGCAATCCTCCCTGAAATTCCGATTGCCGACCTCAATTCTCCCGCGCGGGACACACTGATCGAAAATCTGATCGATTTCAACATCTATACGAAAGTATCCAATCCCTCCAAATCGGCACTTTCGGGCAATCTTTATATGACGTATAATTTGATTGCGAGGGGATTCCCGGTCTTTTACTGGACGCAGTATACGCCTTCGGATACGGCGAATGCGGCAGCGGAGGGATGTACGGGCATAACGACCAATCATGCGGATTCGCTCGGCAATTACGTCAAATTCATTGTACCGGAAGAGGGGCTGTCCGTTTCTTCCGCCGCCGACTTGAACGACGCGGAATTTTCGGTAAAAATAATCGGGTATAACCGCACGGAGGCCGAAACGATGGCATCCGTCTTCGCCTGTGAGATCAGCGAAACGGGTGCGGAGGTCATCCTGCAGGTCAAAAAAGATAACGTGATCCGCTATTCCGCTCCCGTATGGATCGCGTTTGCCGAAGATACGCCCGGAGGAGACGAGCCCTCCGATCCCGTATTGCCGGGCGATTCCGATCCGGAGATCCCGCCCGAAGAATCAGACAGCTGTGCCGGCTGCGGAGGCGCTTTAGCTGCCGAGGCGGGAGCCGCGGGAATGATTGCGATCATTACGGCGATGAGCCTGATGAAAATAAATAAAAAGAAAGGAGAAAAAAGATGAGAAAGAAGTTGATGGCTGTTTTGCTCATGACGCTGTGTCTGTCCGTAATTCTGGCAGGCACGGGATTGTTTTCCGCAAACGCCGACACGTTCGACGGCAAGACGAATCTTGCTGCCGATCAGAGTATGTGGGTAATGGATACGATTTCGGATTCCACCTATTTTGACCAGAACGGAATTCATTACGTAGAATTCGGGCAGGGGCAGAATTACGCGGGAATCTCCCTGAAAGAGCTGCTGCCGCGCGCCAATACCATTACGTTGAAATTCAAGGCTTCCGCGGCGAATCAGGCGGGGACGCTGAAAATCGTATACGGAGACGCTTCGGGCGCCATCAACGGGAAAGCCTTAAAGCCCTGGGAGATCGACGGCGGCGCCGAACATTTCGCCGTAGAGATCAAAGACTCCGCTATCTTTATGTATCAGTACAATATCGGCGGCACGTATGCAAGCGGCAATCAGAAGACCTTTACGGTCACTTCCGCGCTCACCAATTACATTGACGGAAACGAACATACGTTGGCGCTCACCAGCGAATCTTCCGCAACCGGGATTGACGTGAAACTGACGATCGACGGAACCGTTCATTTTGATCAGACCATCGCAACTTCGGAAATGAACTGCAACTCCGTCTTTACGATTGGGATGGCATCCAACGAATTGGTCCGCGACGAATTCGTCGTGTCCGAGCTGTATATCAACGCCGACAAAGAGGATCCGGTGGAGATCGATCCCGAGAATATTTTATTTGACGGGGAAAACTGGGTAACGGGGAAAGCCGTCGAAGATCAGGTTGTTTTGAACGCGGAGAAAGGAGAACTGACGGTTCAGAACTGTGACAAAGGCAATTATTACGTCGCTTATCGGAATGAGCTTCCGCTGGCTTACACGATGGAAGGCAAAATCAAATATACAGGCGTTCCCAAAGACGAAATATCCGATCCGGACAGCCGGAAGGGGCTTCGCATTTTGCTGTTCAGCACGGCGGAGGCACCTGAGGCGATCGCCATGGACGGGAGCGCTGCGCTTTCCTACTGGTATCAGTTTGACGCGGACGGCAACGTGTGGCTGATGGAGGCGAAGAACGGCGAAGCAAGTGCCGTCGGCGGCGATTGGTTTCCCGACCTAATCAACGGGGCTGTCACTACCTTTACGATTGCCGTCAATCCCGTATTCGACGGCGACGCCTCCTATATCGCGCTTACGTTCAGCGCTTCCGGCAAAAAACTTTATCGCGAGATCGCGTTGGACGCAGCGTATGCGTTTGACAATTATCTCGCGGTCGGCGGATATAACGAAAGCATGCAAAACCTTTCTTTTGTCCTGAGCAGTATCAAAGTCAGAGACAAGTACGCGCCGGAAACGGAAGCCGTGGATATCGCGGGCGTCGCGGATTACTGGAGTTTCACCGGACCGACGATTGAAAACGGCGATATCGTGGCGCCTGACGGCGCCGCTTACGGCGCTACGACCAAAGCCGCGGCTATCCCCGCGATCGGGGAGGTATCCTTCAAAATAATTTCCGATACGCACGGAAAGGACTGGACCAACTATGTGTATCTGTGCCTCGGCTCCTATTCCGGAAGCGGCTGGCACAATGATATGGATGGAAGCGGCGATGTGGATTTCAATCTTTCGCTTGGAAAGAACTATTACAAATTCTATTACTATTATGCTAATAGCACCTCGGTGACGATCGATACGGCGACCGCAAGCACTACGAATCTGATGGATGAAGCGGAACACGAATTCCGCTTTGTGACGGCGGTCGTTGAAGGGAAATATCAGGTACAGCTTTATCTGGACGGAAAACTGCAGGCGACCGTCTCCTATGAAAACTGCCCGATGCAGACCGCCGAGCAGCTCTACTTCTTTTTCCGTCAGACGGGCGGAAACGGGTCGATCACCATTACCGAATTCAAGATCAGCGCAGTCGAGGATCTCGAAGTGAAGACGCTGATGAGCGAAATCTTCGCTCTGCCGCACAAAATAACGGCGGATAATCTCTCGGACGTAAAGGCGCAGATCGCCGTACTGGAAGGCAAATACGATGCACTCGGCACTGCCGACCAGGAAAAGGTGGAAAATATCGGCTATGTCGATTTTGTCAAGGAGGAGGTCGCCGCATTTGAGACCTTGCTTGCCGACCAAACCGCTGCGCAGGCAGTGATCGATGAAATCGCGGGGATATCGGTGCCCGAAACGATTACCGCCGAAAACGTCGCCGCACTGAAGAGCGCAGTCGAATCTGTCAGAGCAAAATATAACGCCCTGACCGATGCGCAGAAGGCTTATGTGACAAACCTCGATGTTCTTACGGCGGCTGAGGGAAAAATCGCTTCCTATGAACAGGAAGCTGCCGATCAGGCAGCGGCGAAAGCCGTCGAAGAAAAGATCGCGGCGCTCAATGTTCCTGATACGCTGACCGAAGACAACATTGAAGGCGTCAGAGCCGCAGTCAAATCGGCGCGGGAAAGCTACAATGCCCTGACCGAAGCGCAAAAGGCTTACGTTACCAACCTCAGTGTGTTGGAAGATGCCGAAGAGAAGATCGCGGCATATCAGCCGTCTGCGGAAGATAGCTGCAACTGCAGTTCGACCGTAGGGTTCGGCACGCTGTTTGCGGCGGCAGTTCTGCTCAGCGCGGCGGTGTTTGCGCTGAGAAAAAAGAGAGGATAATTCTGAAGCTTCTTCCTGAGTGACAAAACCCCCTGCGTATTTTTCTGCGCAGGGGGCGTCGCTTTATTCCTCTTTTTTCTGTTTTACGGCGTTCTTATAGGCATTGGGACATAGGCCGTACTTGGCTTTGAAAGCTCTTGAAAAAACGTAAATGGAGGAGTAATTGAGCTGATCGGCAATTTCGGTGATGGAAAGGCTGCTCTCTTCGATCAGCTGTTTTGCCATCGTCAGCTTTTTGTTCGTGAAATAGTCGGAAATGGAGCCACCCGTCTTATTCTTGAAGGAGCGGGAGATATAGGCGTAATTGTATCCGAATATCTCCGCCAGATCGGTCAGGTTCGCAATCGTCGTGAGGTGGGTATCGATATAATTGATGACGTTGAAGCAGAGAAATTCCGTATTGTTGATTCTCGGCGGGGAATACGCCGCGCCTTTGACGCGGTTGATACGCCGCAGAATTTTCAGTATCACCGTCTTCAGTTCGTATTCCAGAAGATAATTGGAATGCTCCGCGCGTTCGTTGATCTCTGCCAGCAGATTCTGAAAATAACCGGAGTAATGCGGCAGATGAAAACAGCGCTGGCATTTGTCCAGCCGGAAAATTGATTCGTTGTTGAGCAGAGGAAAGAGCTCGCTCGTCTCCGTGAAGTTAAAGGCACAGAAACAAAAGCGCAGCGGTTCGATGTCGTTGGATACGATTTTATGGATTTCCCGCGGCAGAGATACGTAAACGTCTCCCTGGGAAACCTTTGTCGGGATATTGTTCGTGTAAATTGTCCCGTTTCCGGAGAAAATAAAGGTAAACTCAAACCAGTTGAGATGCGTGTGCGAATCGACCACGTTGCCCGAATCGCAGAGCATTTCGCCCAGCTGATACAGCAGCAAGTCGCTGTACTCCTCCGGTTTCTGCGTAAAATTGTTGTCGTAATGATATCGTACTTTCATGGCTTACTCCGTTTTCTATTGTAACCTAATCAGAAAAATAAAGCAATTAAAAAACAAAAAAAGTTTATTTTCGGGCTTAAAAAGGCTGTTTCAGTAAAAAACTAGTCAAAATTTATCAAATAACAGGTAATCCTTTGTCATTTACATTGCCGGGCATTTATATTATCATAGGTTTGTAAAAACGGTCATCATCTTTAGATGATGCAAGAGGAAAAGATGTCAAATCGAATTTTTAAAAAAATTATGGTGATCGCGTTGTGCTTTGTCGTTCTCCTTTTATTCGGAGGATGTACGACCGCGCGCGTCAGCTTTAACCGGGACGGATCCGGCTCCGCCGTCGTGACGGTGGAAAAAGAGGGCGTTTCGCGGGACGATCTGGAAAAAAAGATCGATGAAGTCATTGCCGGTGTGACCATGCAGTCCGCCGAATCGGATCGGCTTTCGCTCGGTTCGATCTCGGAAACGGAAGACGCCTGGATTGTGACGATGAACTTCAAGCGGATCTCCAATCTGGGCGGATTGGGCTATTACCGCTTTCTGGACGGAAAGAGTTTCGGCCAGCAGCGCGTGGAGCGGAATCTGTTTTCCAATTTTGCGAAAGGTTCTTTTTCTTCCAAGGGATCCAATTACGACAATAAGACGTATACCATCGCGGAAGACGAGAAAAACGCGGTTCAGCCGCTGACCGCGGAGGGAGAACAAGTCGACCTCAGCGTTTTTTCCGATCAGTCCGGTGCGTATTACACGGAGGACTACACGTTTTTTTCGTACGTCATCTGCGGCTTTGAAGGCGTAACGTCCATCGAGTTCAGTTTTCCCGGAAAAATCGCTGTCATCGGCGACCGCAACCTGGAATTGCTGGACGATTCGACCTTCCTGCTGATGGCGATTTTCAATTACGCGCCGATGGCGGGGATTATCGTCGCTTTCAAGAATTATACGGTAGACGACGGAATTTTCGGCAGCGAATGGGTGGGCTTTTCGCATTTTATTACGCTGTTTACGCATCCCGGGGCGGAATTCTGGATGATCTTCCGCAATACCGTCGTCATGGCGGCGCTGAAATTCGTATTCGGTTTTCCGGCTTCCATCATTCTGGCGCTGATGTTCAACGCCCTGCAATGCCGCCTGTTCAAGCGCTTCGCGCAGACCATTTCCTATCTGCCTTACTTCGTCTCATGGGTGGTGATCTCGAATATCGCTTACGTGTTTTTATCGGCGGACGGAGGAATCATCAACAACATACTCGTCGCCAGCGGCGCTGAAAAAATCCGCTTTTACAGCGAACCGAAATATTGGTGGGGGATTCTCACGTTTACTTCTGTCTGGAAAAACGTCGGCTGGGGAACGATCGTCTATCTGGCGGCGATCACCGGGATCAATCCGGATCTTTACGAGGCGGCCTCTATCGACGGCGCTTCCTCCTGGCGCAAGCTGTGGACAGTGACCATTCCGGGAATGATGCCGGTGATCGGCATTCAGCTGATCCTCAATATGGGCAATCTCATCAAGGATGACTTCGACCAGATCTACTCCATGGTCATGGGGGACAACTACTCGCTCCGTCCGGTCACGGAAGTATTCAGCAGTCTGGTTTACCGTCAGCTGCAGGGCGGCGTAGCGGGATTCAGTTCGGCGACCGCAGTCAGTTTCGTTCAGAGCATCATATCGTTAATTCTGGTGCTGGGCGCAAACGCAATCGTCAAAAAGACGGACAATCAGGGATTATGGTGATGCTATGGTAAGAGTAAAATCCGAAAAGATCTTCAATGTCGTGAATATCATTCTGATATCGCTGCTGTCGCTGTCCTTTCTGCTTCCCGTCGCGCTGATTTTGTCCGCGTCCGTTTCGACCGCCGCCTCCTTTTCGCAGTACGGCTATACGCTGATTCCCAAGGAATTCGATCTCTTCGCCTATGAATACGTGCTGGTATCCAATCCGCTGTTTTTGAGATCCCTTTGGAACAGCATCTTCATCACGGTAGTCGGCACCTTTCTGATGGTAGTCAATACGACGCTGTTTTCCTACGCCCTGACCAAAAAAGAGCTGGTGGGGAGAAAGTTTTTCTCGTTCTACGCCATTTTTACCATGCTCTTTGCGGGCGGCACCATCCCGTATTATCTGGTTGTGACCGGAATCGGGCTGGATCAGTCGCTGTGGGCGATCATCCTGCCCGGTTCGGTCAGCGCATGGAATATCCTGCTGACGCGCAACTTTTTCGCAAATCTCCCCGAATCCATGCTGGAAGCGGCAGAGCTTGACGGCGCGGGACACGTAAACGTTCTGCTGCGCGTCGTACTGCCCACGAGCTTTCCCGTGATCGCGACGGTTATTCTCTTTACCGCGGTCGGGTTCTGGAACAACTGGTTCGGACCGCTGCTGTTCATCGATTCCGTAAAAAACAGAGATTTGCTGCCGATTCAGGCGCTGCTGCGCGAGATGCTCAATAACGTGGAGTCCATTGTCGGGAGCAATCCCAATATGCCTTCGGAGGCGATCAAAAACGCGGCTGTCGTCGTGGCGACGCTGCCCATCGTCATCGTCTACCCGCTGTTGCAGAAGTACTTTATCAACGGAGTGATTCTTGGCTCCGTGAAAGAATAATAAAGGAGAAAAAGATGAAAAAATTTGTCAGTTTATTGTTGGTTTTTCTTCTGTCGCTTTCGTTTGCCGCCTGCGTCGAAAGAACGCCGAATCCGAGCGGGGAAACGATCGATCTCGAGATCTTCGTATCTTCTTCCGAAGTATCTTCCCGAAGCGACGACGCTTACGTCAGGGAGAAAATTCAGGAAGCCTTTTACGAAGACCGCGGAATCAACGTAAACCTGAACGTTCAGGTGCTCTCCGAGTCCGATTTCAACACCACGATGGCAAACAAAATGGCAGGAAACAGCTGGGATGCCGCCGTCGGATATATCGGACAGGCGGGGATCGATGAGATCATGATCAGTCAGAATGTCTGTATGGAAATCGGCGAACTGGCGGAATCGTATGAAAATCTCTATGCGCTGGTCGAAGACGAAATGACCGCCACGACGACGATAGACGGAAGTGTCTACGGCATTCCCTCCCTTGAGATCACGAATCAGTACGGCGTTCTGATCCGCAAGGATTACATGGAACAGGTCGGCTACACGACCGAACCCGGACATAACGACGATCTCGGCGCCGTGACGGATCCGCCCGCAGGGAGGAAAAAGACGCTCGTCAACATCGAAGATTTCACCGACATGATGCGCAGGATGAAAGCGCAGATCAGCGGGCTGAAGGCTCCGCTCAGCGGGTATCCCTGGGACGTGGAATCCACACTGACCGTCGGTCCTTTCTCCGATTCCGGGTACACCTTCAAATCCGTCGTCTATGATGAAGACGGCGGCATTGAGGAAGTGCTTCCCGGGCAGATCGCAGATGAATATTACAAGACGATCACGTATGAGTACATGTGGTCGAAAGAGGGGCTTTGGGAGGAAGAATGCTATACCGGTCAAAAACTCAATAAATTAAACGCTTTCGTAAACGGCACGACCGCAATTTACGTCGTGGATCCCGAGATCACCAAGCTGATCAACGTGGCGAGACAGGCAAAGAAAGCGAATCCGGATGCAGAGTTTACGATCCTGGAGCCTCTGTACGGCGTGGATGAAAACGGAAATACGACGGAAAAGCGCGGATATATGAAAAAGCAGTCTGCCACCAGCTGTCTCGTAATCAACAAAAAATCCGAAAACGCGGAAGTGATTCTGGAATATCTCGATTGGCTGGCGGAAGACGAAGCGAATTACAACCTCGCGAAATACGGGGTGGAAAACGAACACTGGGTGGATGCGGGCGAAGGCCGCTACACGTATCCCGATTCCAAAAAGGACCGTTACGAAACCAATCCGCCCTATTCCGGCATGTACGCGCTTTTGAAATGGGAGCTCTATTCCTATAAGCTGTACGATAACTATACCGAGGAAGAATATGGCTGGATCGATTTGGTCCGCAATGCGGAGACCTTCAGCAACGCGTGCGAGAACATGCTCTTTATCGGGGAAACGACGGATATGGCGCTGAATCACCAGACCGCGGAAAACGACTTTTTCCAGGACTGCCTGGTGAAAGCGTGGGAAGGTACGATCGATCCGGCAATCAGTTTTTGGAGCAGCGTTGAAAAATACAGAACGACCGCCGCAGAATATATCGAATGGCTGACGATGCAGTATTCGCTCTATGTCGCGGCGAGAAGTTAAAAAAAGGAGGAGAATATGAAAAAATTTTTAGCATGCTTCGTCGCGCTGATTCTTTGCGCGACGGCGGGAATCGCCGCTGTGTTCGCGGCCGATTACGAGGTTTCTATGGACGAGGCGAACAACCTCGCCGTCAATCCCTATAACTGGCATCAGCCTACCGTATCCAACGCGGTGGTGGAATTTACGGAAGAGGGAATCCACATGGAGAGCTTCACCGCGAATCAGAACGCCGTCACGGTGTATGCGGGAGCGAGAACGGGCGAGTTCAGGCTGCAGATGTACGTCAATGCGCACCTGAACGTCCCTTCGCCGGAAATGGCAGATTGGTGCTATTCCAACCTCTATATCACGTTCCTGATTGACCGCGACCCGCAGGAAACCGTCGCGGAGTCTGCCGTTCCCTGGTACTCCAACGATTGCTATCTTTCGCTGGGCGTCGGGCTGGATTCGGGAGGAAAGCCGAGATGCCAGTTTTTGAGCTACAACGCTTTTTCCAATAATTGCAGCACGTACGACTACGTGGGAAAATCCTCAGATATCAACATTGCGGACGGCCAGAAACACTGGATTGAAATCGACTGCCGCAATTTTGAAACGGAGACCGATTCCGGCAAAAAGCTCACCGCATACATCGACGGCGTGGAGGCGGCAAGCTATACCTATTACGACGATATCTACTATGACGCGATGACGCGGCAGGAATACGAGGTCAACATCAGCAAAATCACCGGCTGCATCGGCATCTATGCGACCTCCGACTGGCCTGCGGGCATTTCCGCCAGCAGAATGGACAATTATATCGACATCGAAAAACTGCAGGTCATCGCTTATGACAACAGCGAAGAGGGAGAATACTTCCCGCAGCTGACCGAGCCCGAATACGAAATCAAAGCGATCGACTATGTGACGCAGGCGAAGTACGATGTAGGCGAACTAATTGAAATCAAGCTGACCGACCTCTTTCAGTACGAAGGGACGAAGGAAGTGACGTATACGGTGACGGCAGACGGGGCCTCCATCGGCGCGATCAGAAACGGCTTTTGGGCGTGGACGCCGGAGACCGCCGGAAATTACGACGTGACTTTTGAAGCGGTCGTGGAAGAAGATAACGCCGCCGTCAATTATCTGACTTTGCGCGTAGCGGGCGAATCGGGCGGACAGACGAACCTGGGAGGGGACGATGACGACGGAGGCGCAGGATGCGGCAGCACTGTCGGGACCGGTGCTGCACTGTTGAGCGCAGGTGCGCTGGCGCTGGCTGCGGCGATCATGAAAAAGAGGTATCTGAAATAAGATTTTTTCTTATTCGGGGGAGAAAACATGAAAAAATTGCTTGCTTTGGCTGTCGCATTTTGCTTGTGCGCGGTCTCGGGATTGACGGCGGCGTTTGCAACCGGTTATGACGTCCCGATGAAGGAGGAAAACAACCTTGCCGTCAATCCCTATAACTGGTATCGGCACAGCGTTTCAAACGCCGTCGTTGACTTCACAGAAGAGGGGATCCACATTGAGAACTTTACCTCCAGCCATCAGGCGCCCACCGTATACGCGGGGGCGCGGACGGGAGAATTCAGACTGCAGATGTACGTCGACGCGCATCTGAACGTCCCTTCTCCCGAGATGGCGGATTGGTGCTATTCCAACCTTTCGATCGCCTTTCTGATCGACAAAGATCCCGAAAACTGCGTTGCAGAAGACGCCATTCCCTGGTATGCTTACGATTGCTATATGGTGTTGGGGCTGGGGCTCACCTCGGGAGGCGTGCCGAAATGCCAGTTTACGAGTTACAATGCGTTTTCCAAGAGCGGACAATCCGGTTATGTCGGCAGTTCGTCCAACATCAATATTGCAGACGGGCAGAAGCACTGGATTGAGCTCGACTGCAGAAATTTTGAAACGACCGAAAACGGTAAAATTGAAACAGGCAAGACCTTTATCGCCTATGTGGACGGCGTCCAGGCTGCGCGTTATGATTACTATGACGGAGTATACTACGATGCGAAGACGCAGCAGGAATACGAAGTCAACATCAGCGAGATCACCGGCTGTATCGGCATCTTTGCCAATTCCGACTGGCCTGCGGGCATCGCTCCCAGCCGGATGGACAATTACATCGATATAGAAAAGCTGCAGGTCATCTCTTACGATAACGGCGACGAAGGGGAATATCTGCCTCAGATGTCCGAACCGGAGTTTGAAATCAAGGCGATCGATTATGTGACGCAGGCGAAATATGACGTCGGCGAACCGATTGAAATCAGCCTCGCTGATCTCTTTGAATATGAAGGGACGAAGGAAGTAACGTATACTGCGAGCGCGGGCGGAAACCCCGTCGGCACGATCTCCGGCGGCATCTGGACATGGACGCCGGAGACTGCCGGGAACTATGAAATTTCCTTTCAGGCGGTCGTGACCGAACACAACTCCGCCGTCAATTATCTCACGCTGCGCGTAAAAGGCGACGGCGATGAAGCGAACCCGCCCGAAGAAGGCGGGGAAAATGAGCCGGACGGCAACAGCGGCAAGGAGAACGGATGCGGAAGTTCGATGGGAATCGGCTGTTCCCTGAGTTCCGTTCTTCTGTTGAGCGTCGCCGCGGCGGTTATGAGGAAAAAACAATTATGAAGCGATTTTTCATTCTGATACTGGCGCTTTGCTTTTCGCTTTCCGCGTTTGCCGGATGCGTCGAGACGGGGGAAAAGCCGAAAGAAGATTACCTTTTGGAAAGCGAGATTTCGATTGATCCGGAATATACCCGCTACGATATCGCCCTTTCCAACGGGAGAAAGACAGAGGGATACGGCTGTCAGGTCGATACGCATATTTTCAAAGAGAGCAACGGCAACTACTATTCCGAAGAAGATTTTGAAGAGTGGCTCGCCAGAATCGACGATATGGGGCTGCAATCCATTCGGACGCAGGTGTTTCCGGAATGGTATGAACGCGGCAACGACAACGGCGATTACGATTTGTTCGATTACGAAAGCCCGAACGTCGACATGGAGTCCATCGAAATGCAGCAGCTTTACAGGCTTTTGGATCTCTGCGAAGAGCGCGATATCAAAGTTGATCTCAGCTTCTACGGCTGCAATCGGATTTTTGCCTCTCAGGACGGCAAAATTTCAGGCAGCTGGCTGGCGAATACCTATACCGGCAACTGGATTACGGCGCCCAAGACAGAAGATGAAAACGGCAATTCTTTTGCCGGGAATGAGGAATATGCCGAGAGCGTGAGCGCGCTCCTTTCCTATCTGCTGGACGTCAAACAGTACACCTGTATTTACGAGTTCAGCCTGTTTCCCGAGCCGAATCTCTCTTTCCTGGATCCGCAGGGAAAAAGCAACGATAACGCTTATGCGGCGTTCTGCAAAGTCGTTTATGAAAAGTTAAAGGCGGACGGGCTTTGGGGCAGAGTTCTGTTTTCCGGTCCGGGCGATTGCGCAAACGACCCGGCCCGCTATGAAAATTATACCAAACTGCTCGCGGGCGTTTATCAGAAAAACACTTCTTCCGTCTATCGCTTCAACGACACGAGCACAAATGCAGAGATGTACGAATACGCGAAGACGCTGGTAGACATCTGCGATCGGGAAGGCATCACGTGGGGCGTCTGCGAGAGCGGGACGGACCGCTATATCGACCCCGCGAATCAGTCGGATATCGACACCTATGAACGCGCGCTGTTCCTCGCCCGTCAGATGATTCAGTTTACGAACGCGGGGTGTACGAACATCAAATACTGGGTCTTAAACGACGTCTGGTATGACGGCTATATCATGCGGCTGGGGCTTTGGAAATTGGCTGACGACCGTTTTTTTGCGGAAGCCCGCCCGCAGTTCTACAGCTGGTCGCTGATCACGAAATTTGCGGCTTTCGGGAGCGATATCTATCCGGTCACGTCTTCTGACGAAGACGTCTGCATGGTAGCATTTAAATTGCCCGGAGGCGAGTGGTCTTATTTGATCGCAAACAATTCAGCGTACACCAGGAAAGTATCAATCGTCAACCGCTGGAATTCCGCTCAGACGACGTTCGACGTCTATGAATTGTCGGGCAGCACTGTACCGAATACCAATCGCGTGCTGACGTCGCAAAAAAGCGAAACCGCGGAGAACTGCGTCGTTTCCCTGACGCTCAGGGCCAACAGCTTCACCGTGCTTTCCAATCTCAGATAATCGGGAGAAAACGCCATGCGTCAATTTATCGTTCGCGCGCAGAAGGGGCGTACGGAAGGGTACGGCTGCCAGATCGACACGCACGTCTTTTACAATCATTATACCGAAGAAATGTTCGCCGAGTGGCTGCGGCGGATCGACGCCATGCGGCTGCAATCCGTGCGGACACAGGTCTTTCCCGAATGGTATGAATGGAAGCAGGGCTGCCGCAATTTTGACACGGAAGAAATGCGTTCCCTGTATCGCCTGCTGGATCTGTGCGAGGCACGCGGGATCAAAGTTGACCTGAGTTTTTATGGTTGCTGCAGGATATTCCGGTCGAGAGACGGAACGCGGCGCGGCAGCTGGCTGGCAAACGGATTCGAGGGGAACTGGATTACGGCGCCCCGTCTGAAGGATGCGTGCGGCAATCCGTTCGACGGTTACGGCGCTTATGCCGATTCGGTGTGTGCGCTGCTGCTTTATTTGCTGGATGTAAAACAGTATACCTGTATTTACGAGGTAAGCATATTTCCCGAACCGAACTGTTCCTTTTTCGATGAAGCGGGAGACTGTAAGGACGAAGCGTTTATCGCCTTTTACCGCGTCGTCGCCGAGCGGATCGCAGGGGCGGGGCTGAAAGACCGTATTCTGTTTTCCGGCCCGGGCGACTGTGCGAACGACCCGGGCCGTTATCGAAACTACGTATCCGGATTGGGGAACATCGTGAAGAAAAACACGTCGTCCGTCTATAAATTTACCGAATCGTCTGCAAACGCGGAGATGTACGGCTATGCGGCGGAACTGGTATCCATCTGCGCCGCGCAGGGCAATACGTGGGGCGTATGCGAATGCGGTTCTCATCACTTTATCGATCCGGCCAATCAGTCGGATATCGATACTTATACGCGCGCCTTATTTCTCGCCAGGTTCTTTATCAATCTGACCAACGCAGGCTGTACGAATATCAAATATTGGGTTTTAAATGACGTTTGGTACGGCGACTATGTAATGCGGCTGGGACTTTGGAAACTGATGGACGAATGCCGCGGAGAGGCGCGGCCGCAGTATTATGTGTGGTCATTGATCACGAAGCTGACCAAATTCGGCAGCAAAATCTATCCGCTGGAGGGAGACGAGACCGTATGCGGAACAGCATTCTGCCTGCCCGACGGAGCATGGGTTTACTTTTTCGTCAACAACGGCGCGGTGCCGGTTCCGGTTTCCGTTGCGAATCATCTGATCAAAGACCGGATATTCAGCGTTTATACCGTGACCGAAGAGGTCTGTACCGGAACGGCAGAGGTAATTTCCGCCTCCGGACAGATTGCCGCCGAAGACGGAGAACTGAAAGCAACGCTTTCTCCGAAGAGTTTTATTGCATTGAAAGGTTAAGGAGGAACTATGAAAAAAGCCACCGTATGGATCTTATGCCTGTTGTTCGCGCTGGGGTGCTTTGCCGGCTGCGGCAACGACGTGATCACCAATCCCGTGATTCCGGAGGGCTACACCGAGTATGCTGTCCGGGAGAGCAGCGGAAGAAAGACGGAGGGATACGGCTGTCAGATCGACACGCATCTCTATAAGAGCTACAACGCGATGACGGATGAGGAACTGCAGATGACCTATGACCGCGCGCTGGAAATGAACGTTCAGAATATCCGCACGCAGGTCTTTCCGGAATGGTACGAGCGGGGCAACGACAACGGCGATTACGATCTGTTCGATTACGAGAGCCCGAACGTAAAAATGGATTCCGCCGAGATGCAGCAGCTCTTTCGTCTGCTCGATTTCTGCGAAGAGAACGAAATTCTCGTTGACCTGAGTTTTTACGGCTGCAACATCAATTTTCAGTCGGAAGACGGGGAAATTGACGGATCCTGGTTAGGGGCGCCTTTTACAAACAACTGGATCACCGCTCCCAAACTGAAAGATGAATCGGGCAATGCTTTCCCGGGCTACGAAGAATACGCGGAGACGGTTTACGGCCTGCTCAACTATGTTTTGAACGTAAAAAAATACACCTGCGTCACGGAATTCAGCGTATATCCCGAACCTAATCTCGCATTTGTCGGCGCGGACGGAAAAGTGACGCATTCCGAATACGTCAAATTGTGCAAAGCCGTCGACGAAAAACTGAAAAAGGAAGGAATCCGCGATCAGATCGATTTTTCCGGGCCGGCTTCCGCCGTGCAGAAGGTGACGGAGTTTCAGGCTTATATCGACGATCTGGATTGCGTTTACGACAAATACACCGCCTCCACTTACTGCTTTAATGCGACGGACACCAATGAGAATTATGCGGATTTCGCTTCCAGCCTGTCCTGGATGACGGACGAAGTCGGGAAGAGCGTCGGAATCGCGGAATTTGGCTCGGATTATATAATCGATCCCGCAAATCAGACGGACATCGATACGTATGAGCGCGCTTTGTTCCTCGCCCGTTATATGATCTGCCTCACCAATAACGGCTGCACCAGCATGAAATATTGGGTGCTGAACGACATCATGTACGGTACTTTTCTGATGCGGCTGGGGCTTTGGCAGTTCCGCAACGGAGATTGGAAGGCGCGGCCGCAGTATTATACCTGGTCTCTGATCTGCAAATATACCGAGGTAGGCTCCGAGATCTTCCCGATTCATTCCGAAGACGGCGACGTCTGCGGCGTGGCCTTTCTCCTGCCCGACCAAAGCTGGACCTATCTGTTCTGCAACAGCGGTGATTCCTCTCAAAAGGTCTCTCTGGTCAATTACAACCGGGGCTATCCCAAAAGCATGAACGTTTACGAAGTGCGCGAATCCATTTTGGACGGCACCTGTAAGCCGATTCAATCCTCCGAGACGCTGCAGATTGCGGACGGCGCGGTCAACTATACGTTAAAAGCAAACAGCTTTGTCGTTTTCTCTACGAAATGATGCAGTCATTAAGAAAAAAATATGAACCGCTCTTTCGCGGCGAACTGCTGAACAGCTGCGCGCCGTTCTGGCTGAATTACGGCGTTGACCGGAAAAACGGGGGCGTTCTGAACTGCCTTGACCAGGAAGGCAACGTATATTCGACGGATAAAAGCGTCTGGATGCAGGGAAGAACTGCCTGGACTTTTTCCCATTTATACCGGAAATTCGAGCAAAAGCCCGAATACCTTTCGTTTGCCGAAAGCTGTCTTTCCTTTGCAAACGCGCACTGTATTGATCGGGACGGAAGGATGTTTTTTACAGTGACGGAGGACGGCCGCCCGCTGAGAAAGCGGCGCTACTGGTTCAGCGAGACGTTTTACATTCTCGCCAATGCCGAATACGCCATGGCGGCACAAGATGCTTCTGCGCTCGAGCGGGCGAAACGGTATTACGATTTCGTTTTAAAAATGTACCGCGATCCCGAATCGGATCCCTATCGCATTGCGCCGAAGTGCATTGCTTCTACGCGTTCGATGAAAGCGCTGGCCCGTCCGATGATCCTGCTGAACGTCGCATCCGTCATGCGCGGCGCTGATCCCGAAAGGACGGAGCTGTATGACGCCGATGCCGCCGCGCTGATCGAAGATATCAAATGCTTTTATTTCCCCGGGAAACATGCTCTTCTGGAAAACGTCACGGCGGATAACCGCTATTTAAACGAGGCGGCGGAAGGCAGGATCGTCAATCCGGGGCACGATATTGAAGCCAGCTGGTTTTTGCTGGAAGAGGGACTTTATCGCGGAGACGGCGCGCTGATTGATTTCGCGAAAACCGTTTTCGACGATGCGATCGCGCGCGGCTGGGACGAGGAATACGGGGGCATTCTCTATTTCAAAGATCTGGAAGGAAAGCCCGTCGAAGCCTACGAGCACGATATGAAGCTGTGGTGGCCCCATAACGAAGCCGTCATCGCTTCGCTGAAATTATACCGTGCGACCGGAGAGCAAAAGTATGCAGACTGGTTTGAACGCATTACGGAGTATGCCTTCAGCCATTTTTCCGATCGGAAGTACGGGGAATGGTACGGGTATCTCCGCAGAGACGGCAAGCCGACGGAGCCGCCCTGCAAGGGGCACACCTACAAAGGGGCGTTTCACGTCATGCGGATGCTGATGAAAGTTCTGGAGTGCTTTGATGATTGAGAATCTGAAATGCAACCAGCTGGAATATCCGCTCTCTGTAAATGATAGGGCGCGCTTTACCTGGGGGATCGCCGGCGGGATGCAAACTGCTTTTCGGCTCAATCTCTTTTCGGGCAACAAACTCGTATGTTCTTCCGGAAAGGTGCATTCCGACCGGACGGTCTATTACGGAAGTCCGGGGGAATTTGAGCCGGAGACCGCTTACCGGGCGGAACTGACGGTATGGACGGACAAAGGCGTTTTCCGCCGGACGTGCGGATTCCGTACGGCGCTTACGCACGGTTTTTCCGCCAACGCCGTCTGGATCGGCGCGCCCGTAAAGCAGGAAGGCAGCCCTGCCGGCTATTTCAGAAAGGAATTTACGGTAACCAAGCTGAAAAAAACATATGTCTACCTGTGCGGCCTGGGGCTTTACGAGCTTAAAATCAACGGGGAAAAAGTCGGCGGCAGCGTGCTTTCCTGTCCCTTTACCGATTATCGCAAAACCGTGCTTTACGAAGCGTTCGATGTAACCGCCTATTTGCGCAGGGGAATAAACGCGGCTGAAGTGACGCTGGGAGACGGCTGGTATCGGCAGAATACCGAAGACGAATGGGGATTTTGCCGCGCACCCTGGAGAGACGAACAGAAACTGCTCTTTGAGATGAAGGGCGCCGCAGACGTGTTTTCAGACGAAAGCTGGCTTTGCTCCTCCGGGGAGATCGTCCGCTCCGATCTTCGCCTGGGCGAAACCGTAGATCTGCGCTGTAAAACCGATTGGAACCGCGCGGTTCATGCCGTCCGCGCAAAGGCGCCGGACGGTGCGCTGAAATGCCTGGATTTTGAGCCGATCCGTGTCTGCGGGGAAATTCCGTTTGTAAAAGCAGTTCCGTACGACGGGGGCGTGCTGCTGGACTTCGGGGTCAATCTCTCGGGCGTTATCCGTTTCAGCGGACATTTGAACCGTCGTCAGAAAATAACCTTCCGTTACGGCGACCGACTGGATGAACGGGGCAGAATCGATAACGCCAGCAATGCGCAGTACATCTATCGCTCTCCTTACGGATATCAGACGGACACGCTGACGGCAGACGAAGAAGGGCCTGTTGTATTTCAGCCGAAATTCGTCTATCACGGATTTCAGTACGTCGAAATAGAGGGCTTGGATCGCATCCCGGAAAAAGGAGAAATAACGGCGCTCTTCTATCGCAGCGGTTTTGAACAAACCGCCTCATTTTGTTGCGGAGACGAGATAATCGACCGCTTATTCCAGCTGGGAACCGCCTCCGTACTCGCCAATTATGTCGGTTTTCCGAGCGACTGCCCGCACCGCGAAAAGAACGGATGGACGGGTGACGCACAGTTATCTTCCGACTGGTTTTTCCAGGGGTTTTCCGCCGACCTGAATCTCCTCCAGTGGTTGGACGATCTGCGGGACAGTCAAGCGGAAAACGGCATGATTCCGTGCATCGTCCCGACCGGCGGATGGGGATATGAATGGGGAAACGGCCCCGCCTGGGATTACGCGTTTTTTGCACTGCCGGCATGTTTTCTCCGCTATCGCGGAGACGATTTTGCGGCGCGCAGGTATTTTCCCTGTTTAAAGCGCTACTTTTCTTATCTGGAAAGCCGCGCGGCAGGAGATTTGCCGGAGGTCGGACTTGGCGACTGGAACTATCCGAAGGAAATTGCGATGGAGATCTGCCCGACGAGACTGACCGATTCCTGCTATTACATGAAAATGGCGGAACTTATGGCTCAATTTTCGTCCGATCCGGCAGAACGCGCCGAATATGAAGAGAAAGCGCGCGCAATTCGGGAACACATCGCCCGGCAGTACATCCGTTCGGACGGAAATGTCGCAAACGGCAGCATGACGGCCCTGGCGGCTGTGCTGTATTTCAATGTCGTTGAAGGGGAACTGGCACGGCGCATTTTTCAGAAACTGGAATCCCTCGTCGAACAGTCGATGCACTACCGCGCCGGCATTCTCGGCGTAAAATTCATCAACAGAGTGTTGTGTGAAAACAGGAGGATCGATCTCTTCCTGAAATTGCTTCAACAGGAAGATTACCCGTCCTTCGGAAATTGGATCCGCCGCGGCGCGACTTCTCTTTGGGAAGATTTTGAAGGGACAAATTCGCGCAATCATCACATGTACAGCGATTTCTGCGCGGTTCTTCTCACTTATGTGGCGGGAATCCGCCAGCGCGGCGCCAATGAATTTGAGATATGCCCGTATTGCGGCGCGTTTGATTATATATACGGCGAACGCGCGACGCCCGGCGGAGTTCTCTCCGTAAAGAGGGAGAAAGACAAAGTGATCGTGACCGTACCGCCGAACACGAAAGCGGTGCTGGTTTGGAAAGAAAGGAAAATTTTTCTGAAAGAAGGCAAAAACGAATGGAAGTTTTAAAAAAGAAATTCAAAGTCGGCATCATCGGCTGCGGCAGAATCCTGCCGATGCACGCCGTGCCTCTCTCCGTCTCGGAAGAGGCCGAAATCTCAGCGTTCTGCGACATCAAAAAAGAGAGGGCGGAAGCCGCCGCGCGGAAATACGGAGGAAACGCCTATGCGGATTATCGGGAGATGCTGGAAGAAGCGCGGCCGGATGCCGTGCATCTGTGCGTGCCGCACTATCTGCATCCGGTCATCGCCGAGTACGCGATGCGGCATCATTGCAGCGTATTATCTGAAAAGCCGATGGCGATCCGTCTGGAAGACGCCGAGCGCTGCGTGAAGACGGCGGAGGAAACGGGCGTTTTATACGGGGTCATTTATCAATGCCGCTATAATACCGCTTCCCGATTCGTCAAAAATGCGCTGGAAAGCGGAAAACTGGGGAAGATCATCAGCGCGCGTTCGACCCTCACCTGGCTCAGATCCGATCACTATTACGACGATTCGGACTGGAAAGGGACATGGGACAAGGAGGGAGGCGGCGTCGTCATCGATCAGGCGATCCATTCCATCGATCTCGCAAACTGGATGATCGGATCCGATCCGCTCTATGTTTCAGCCGGGATCGCCAACCGGGGGCACGAACTGATTTCCGTCGAGGACAGCGCGGAAGGGCTGATCCGATATCGCAACGGCGTTGACTACGGATTTTATTGCATGAACAATTACGGATGCGACGAACCCATTGAAATCAGACTGCTGTGCGAGAAGGGAAAAGCAACCTTTTCCTACGACGAAGCCACGATCGTTTATGACGACGGCAGAACAGAATCCGTTGTGCAGGAAAGAGACGATCTCGTCTACGAGGGCGGGAAAGATTACTGGGGATTTCAGCACCGCAAGCAGATCGATCAGTTTTACCGCGCGCTTTCCGGGAAAGAACCGCTGGAGATCACTGGGAAAGAAGCGCTGAAAATTCAAAAAATCGTCTGCGCGATCTACGAAAGCGGAAAAACCGGCAAAAAGATATATTTTTAGGAGGTCAGCATGAAATTAGGCGTAATTGCCGACTGTCTGAAACTGCCGCTGGCGGAAGCCGTTGAAAAAGCGGCCGCGCTGAAGCTGGACGGCGTACAGATCTACGCGACCGGCGGAGCGTTTTCGCCCGGCGTGCTCACAGACAGGGAAAAGGCTTTTTATCGGGACTTGCTTGCGCGTACGGGGCTTACCGTAAGCGCGCTGTGCGGCGACATGGGAGGACACGGATTTGAAATCGCCGCGGATAACCGGGAGCGGATCGAAAAGACGAAGCGGATCGTCGATCTTGCAGCAGAATTCGGGAGCAGAGTGGTCACGACACATATCGGCGTGATTCCCTCCGATCCGAAGGAACCGCGTTACCGGATCATGCTCGATGCACTCGCAGCCTGCGGAGCCTATGCGCACGAAAACGGCGTGACCCTGGCAATCGAAACGGGGCCGGAACCCGCTGCGGTTCTGAAGGGGTTCATCGACCGCATACCAGCCGGGGTCGGCGTCAATTTTGACCCGGCGAACTTCGTCATGGTGACGGGGCAGGATGTCGTCGAAGCCGTATTTCTGCTGAGAGATTCTATCGTGCATACGCATGTAAAGGACGGAGTCATGCTCCGCAAAACGGATCCTAAGATCATTTATGACTGTTTTGCGGAGGGCGGAATCGAAGCTCTGAACGTTGCGGATTATTTTACCGAAACGCCCATCGGCGAAGGGAACGTTCCCTTCCGCGCATATCTGAACGCCTTGAAAGAAATCAAATACGACGGGTTTTTGACCATCGAGCGAGAGGCCGGTTCAGAGCCGATCGGCGATATCGAAAACGCGATCGCATATATCAAAAATCTATTGGAAGAGGTATCACAATGAATGAAAAAATCGTCGCCGCAGTGATCGGCTGCGGCAGAATCGCCACCAACGGTCATTTCCCTGCGCTGAAAAACCTGGGAAATGTCAGAATCAAATACGCCTGCGATCTCATTTCGGAAAAGGCGGAGGCGAAAAAGCGCGAATATCCCGGGCTGGTTGAAAATGCGATAACCGATTACCGGATCGCGCTGGAAGATCCCGAGACAGAGGTGATTTTTGTCCTGACGCCGAACTTCGCGCATTATACGATCGCGATGGAGGCACTCTCGGCAGGAAAGCACGTCTTCTGCGAAAAGCCCATCACCGTCAATTACGAGCTGTCCTGCAAGATGGCGGAAAAGGCGCATACAACGGGGAAACTCCTGAACATCGGCGTCTGCAACCGCTATAACAGGGCGGTGGAACTGTTGGAGGAAATGAACCGCAGGGGAAAGTTCGGCAAAATCTATCACGTATACTGCTCGTTCAGGAGCTACCGCTGCATCCCCGGATTGGGCGGAGATTTTACGAATAAAAAGCAATCGGGCGGCGGCGTTCTGATCGACTGGGGAGTGCATTTCCTCGATCTCGTACTGTACGTGCTCGGAGGGGCAAAAATCAGAACCGTCACCTGCGACGCTTACAGCGAAATGGCGAAAGACATATCCTCTTACAGCTATACCAGCATGTGGGCGGAAGACACGAAAAATCCGAACGGCGTAAACGACGTGGAGGACTTTATCAGCGGGCATATCCGCACGGATAAAGCGTCTGTTTCCTTTAACGGCGCTTGGGCGCAAAACATCGATCAGGAGGAGATGTTCGTCGATTTTCTGGGAGACAAAGGGGGCGCGCGGCTCTCGTACGGCGGTCATTTTACGTTTTATACGACGGATGAAAGCGGCGTGCTGCAGACGGTAAAACCGACTTTCAATATCCCGAATCAGATCGAATGCGAAGACCGCGCCTTTTTGCAGGCGGTAAGGGAAAATAAAAAGACAAAGACGCACATCGACTGTATTCTGGAAAGTGCAAAACTGCTGGACGCGCTGTACGAATCCGCAGAGAAAAAAGCAGAGATCCGCTTTTAGGGAGTTATTATGATTAAAATCGGGTTTATAGATAATTTTCTGAGCGAATGGCACGCAAACAATTACCCTGAGATGATTCGCAGCAATGCGAAAGCGAAAGAATACGGCATGGATGTCTGCTTTGCCTATGCGAAGACGGAAGTGTCGCCTTACGACGGCGTGACTACGGACGAATGGTGTCAAAAATACGGCGTTATGCGCATGAACTCGATCGAGGAACTGGTGGATCGGTCTGACTGCATCGTCGTTTTGTCTCCTGATAACCCGGAACTCCATTTTGAATTGTCCGAATATGCGCTGAAAAGCGGAAAACCCACTTACATCGATAAGACGTTCGCTCCCGACCGCGCCGAGGCGGAAAGAATTTTTCAAGTCGCGGCGGATAACGGCACGCCCGTATATTCCAGCTCTTCGCTGCGTTTCGCTTCCGAGCTGGAGGCTTACCGCCGGGAAGATTGCCTGCCGAAATCCTGCATCGCGGTGGGGCCGTATCTCTTCGATATCTATGCAATCCATATTTTTGAGATCATCTGCACGGTGATGAAAACGGGAGCAAAGAGGATGATGGCGGTACAGAACACGAAAAACCGCATTCTCCTCGTCGATTACGGCGAAGAGCGGCTCGCTTCATTCGTCCAGATGCACACGGACGACAACGGCGTACCGTTTGAGGTTTCCGTCGAGATGGAAGACGGAACTTCCCGTTTCCACATGATCGGAGAGGACTATTTCCGCAGATTCATCGATGCGCTGGTAGGGTTTTTCATCGACAGAAAACCCGTCGTCCCGTCCGGTGAGACGGCAGATCTCATGAGTATGCTGGAAACCGCAAAAAAGGCGCTTGCCTCTCCTTATACCTGGTACAGCCTTTAAAAAGGAAAGGGAATACAAGCGTTTTTCCGGTTCTTTTCCGCGTTTCGCTTTACATTCCGGAAACATTCGGATATAATAAATCCGAGGAGAAAATTATGAGAACACGCGAATCGGAAGAAATGTACCTGGAAACCATCCTGATTTTACAGGGGAAAAAGAAAAACGTGCGCTCCATCGACGTCGTGGAGGAGATTAACTATGCGAAATCGAGCGTGTCGCGCGCGGTGAATCTGCTGGAAAAGAAGGGATATATCAGATTTGACGAATTCGGATATATTCACTTTACCGAAGAGGGGAAAAAACGCGCCGAAGATGTGTACGAAAAACACAACGTTCTGACCGCTTTTTTTCAGAAAATCGGCGCGACACCCGAATCGGCGGAATATAACGCATGCCGCATCGAGCATGTGATCAGTCCGGACATGTTCGATCTTATCAAAAATTATTGCAGTGAAACGAAATAAGAAGGGATTTTATGCCCTTCTTTTTTTATTTCGCCAAATTTATCCATTCTTTTTAAAGAGAAAAACCGGACATATATTGACAAAATACAAATAATCGGTTACAATAAAATCATAAAAAAATGGAGGCTTTCTATGGGTTACGAGGAAAAACTGAAACAGCTTGCCGATAACTACGGGGATTGGTGGGAAAAAGGCTTTCAAACGCCGCGCATGACGAGCGAACTGTATCCTTACGATAAGATGTTCAGCCCGATCCGCGTCAACAATCTGACCTTGAAAAACAGGCTTGTGATGGCGCCGATGGGCAATATCGACATGTGCGAAGAGACCGGGCGCCCGAATCAGAAGATGCTCAAATACTTTGAAGAGCGCGCTAAAGGCGGCGTGGGGCTGATTACTTCCGGTTTAATTCCCGTGACGTTCGGGATTGACAAATCTCTCATTGAACTGGGAGAACTTTCCTATTTTCCGAGAATCGATCGCAGCCGCACCGTCTATTCCGCGTGGCGGGATCTCGCCGGAATGTGCCACGCGCACGGAAGCGCCTTCTTCATTCAGCTGACGGCAGGGCTGGGGCGCGTCGGAAACCCGCAGTGTCTCGTCAATCAGCTGAAATTTCCGCGCAGCGCGTCGTTTAACCCCAACTGGTATATGAAAGAAGTTCCCTGCCTGCGTCTTTCCGACCGCAGTCTCCGTAAGATCATCAAGCGGATTGGGCAGGGTAGTGCGGATGCAAAAGCCGCAAATATCGACGGCGTCTATCTGCACGGACATGAGGGGTATCTGATCGAACAGATCTCCAATCCCGCCTTCAACCGCAGAAAGCTCGGTCATTTCGCCAATTACGAGACTTTCGGCATAGAGATGATCCGTGAGATCAGAAAGAGAGTGGGGCCGGACTTTCCGATCATGTACCGCATCGATCTGAGTCTGGCGCTCAACGCTACCTATAAAGACAGGATGAAGTCGACAAAGCCGCTGAAAAAATTTCAGAACGAGCGCACGGTCGAACAGACGCTTTCCTACATGGAAAAACTCGTGCAGGCGGGCGTTGATATGTTCGACGTCGATCTCGGCTGTTACGACAACTGGTGGCTCCCGCATCCGCCCGCTTCCATGCCGGCGGGATGCTTTTTGGATATTTCGGAGATCGCGAAGAAGCATTTTAAGGAAAGGAACGTCAAATCCAACAAGGGGTTGGAAGTTCCCGTTGTCGCAGTCGGCAAACTCGGATATCCCGACTTCGCCGAACAGGCGCTGCGGGATGAAAAGTGCGATATGATCATGCTCGGCCGCCCCTTGCTGGCGGACGCCGACTGGTGCAACAAAGCCTATGCCGGAAAGGTACGCGATATCCGGCCGTGTATCGGCTGTCAGGAAGGCTGCCTCAACGAATTTGTGGAAGGCGGGCATCCGCAGTGCGCGGTCAATCCGAGGACGGCTTTTGAAGAGGAATACAGCGCGGAAATTCCGAAGGCGGAAACGCTGAAACGCGTCGCCGTAATCGGAGCGGGTCCGGCGGGCATGACGGCCGCGGAAACGCTGGTTGCGCGCGGGCACACCGTGGATCTGTATGAAAAGAGCGGATCGGTCGGCGGAAACGTGGATCCCGGCAGTAAGGCGAAGATCAAATACGAGATGAAAAACTATCTCGATTATCTCCGCTATACCGCCGAAAAATTAAAGGAGAGCGGCAGATTTAACCTTTACTGCAACTGTGCGCCGACGGCGGAGGAACTGAAAGAAAAGAAGTACGATTCCATCGTCATTGCGACGGGCAGCAAGCAGAAGCGTCCGCCGGTGGAGGGAATCGAGGGAAGCAACGTTGTCTTTGCGGTGGATGTGCTGCAAAATCCCGAGCTGGCGGAAAAGGCAGAGCACATCGCCGTGATCGGAGGAGGCGTCGTCGGCGCGGAAACCGCTTATTATCTGGCGTATGAAATGAACAAGCCGGTGACCGTGGTTGAAATGGATAAATTCATCATGAATCATACCTGCACGGCGAACCGCGGGCATATTATTCACTATCTCGAGGAAAAAGGCGTTGAACTGCTGAATTGCACAAAGCTCGTCAAAGTGGAAACGGACGGCGTTGTGCTCAGCAAAAACTATCATAAAAACGTCCCCGATCCTTATAACACCTGGGCGCCGATTTTGCCGGAAAACATCATCAATCCCATGGAAAAGAAGGTGAAACCGCAGTACAAAGAGCTGAAGGTAAAGTGCGATCTGGTCGTCCTGGCGACCGGCGTTTCCAGCGATAACGAGCTTTATTACGAATTGCTGAAGACGCATGCCGCGCCTGAAATTTTCAACGTAGGCGACAGCTTCAAGGGAGCAAAGGTCTTTGAAGCCGTCAGAAGCGCATACCGCAAAGCGAGAACGATATAAGGAGATTGATCGATGGAATTCAAAATGAAACTGACGGATGAACAAAAAGCGATTTTGAACGGCCGCGACGGCGAAGTGATGGCGAAAGTCATGGAGACGGTAGTCATGTACGGCGATATTTTCGGCGCGGAAAAGCTGGTGCCCGTCACGCATGCAGACGGCCATTTGGTCACGAGCTTCGGGATTTCTCTCATGAAGCCCCTGTTTTCCACAATGGAAAAACTGAATGCCGCGGGAATTAAGACAAAGGGCAAGCTCACCGTCGACCCGCGTCCCCTGGAATATGAAAACGTGAAATGCAACCTGCTGGAAAAAATCGGTTTCCACGTCATGTATTCCAAACAGAAGGAATACGAGGAACAGCTGATGAAAGTCGGGCTGCGCGATAGAGATTCCTTTACCTGCACCTGTTATCTGGACGAGGTGGGAAATCAGCCGAAGAAGGGAGACGTTCTTTCCTGGGCGGAAAGCAGCGCCGTCGTATTTGCAAACTCCGTTCTGGGGGCCCGCTGCAACCGCAACAGCGGCATGCTGGATCTGTTCGGATCGATCATCGGTTATGTACCGTATTTCGGCTTGGTGACGGACGAGGGGCGTAAAGCGACCTGGAAAGTATACGTCAAGACGACGTCGAAACCGGAGGCGCAGATACTCGGAAGCGCGATCGGCATGAAAGTCATGGAGGAAGTTCCCTATGTTTACGGTCTGGATCAGTGGATCGGAAACGAGCTGAACGACGAGACGGTATCTTATCTCAAAGATTTCGGGGCGGCGACTGCCAGCAACGGCGCAGTCGGCTTGTATCATATCGACGGACTGACACCGGAGGCGAAGGAGAGCGGGGAAGCGCTGATTACAGAGGATGCAAAAACCTACATAATCGACGATGAAGAATTGGAACGCGTCTATAAGAGCTATCCCGTTATGTGGAAAAATCCGGACGCGAAACCCAATCTCTGTTTTATCGGATGCCCGCACTTATCCTATCGGCAGCTCTGCAACTGGACGGAAATACTGGAAAAATCGCTGAATGAGACGGGACGGAACAAGGTGGTGCTGACGACGATCATGACGACCAGCCCGCAGGTAAAAAAGAAATTTATGGCGACGCCCTATTATCAGAAACTGACCGGAATGGGGGTAAAAGTCGCAAGCATCTGTCCTCTGATGTTTACGAATAATCCCATGACGAAAAAACGCGTCATCCTGACAAACAGCAATAAGCTCAGAACATATTCGACCGCGCGGTACTTCAAAGACGAAAAAATTGCTGCGATTATAACCGGAAAGGAGGGAATCTGATCATGAAGGAATTTAAAGGAAGAGTGCTCGCCGCGGGGAATTGGAAGGGGGAGGCCGTCGTCTCCCGCCAGGGCGTCAACACTTTGGCGACCTTTCAGAAAAGCGCTCTGAAAAACGCAAAGGAAGTAATCGTATCCGATCAGAACAATCCGGATATTTTCGGGAAAAATATCACGGGTAAAGCATTGTGCCTCCCGATTACGATCGGTTCGACGACGGGCGGTCTCGTCATTCAGACAATCTGCGCCATGAAAATCAATCCCGCCGCTTTTTTGTTCAGCGAGCATATCGACAGCTTGGCTGCAAGCGGTATTGTGCTTGCAAAGATCTGGGAGAACAGCGACGTGATCGCCATCGATCAGCTCGGGGACGAATTTCTGAAGTCGGTTCAAACGGGCGATACGGTGGAAATCAAGGAAGACGGCAGTGTGATCGTCGGCTGACCGGCTCGGTATAATTTTTGACATTCGGCAGATATTAGTAATGTGTTTAGCATTTATCTGATATCTGCCGTTTATTTTTTACTGATTTTTCCCTTATTCTGTACGATGACGGGATATTACGATCGATGCTGCAAAAAAATTTTTTTATCCGTCTATCTCTTTTGGAGCTTTCGGATTTGGAGCGGTTATCTCTCGCTGGAAAAGGGGAAAGCCGTGTTTCACTATTCGGATAAAAAGGCGAAAATACTGCGGTTTCAATCTCCCGAAGCGATCAGAAAACAGTTCGACACCACAAAGGGAATCGAATTGTACGGAATCGAGCTCTATACGGAATACGGCAGTGAAAATCATCTTGCCGTGCCGTTCGCTGCGGGGATGATCCAAAAAATTATTCTCGATATCGTCTTTTCCGTGATGAAAGCGAAACGGGATTTCATGGCTTTAAAGAGCAATACGCTGTTGGTTGAAGACGATACCCGATTAAAAGTCGCCGTAAAAATGACGCTTTTATTAAATCTGCTCACGATAGTGATGATATTGATAAAAAAGGGAATGGAGAAATTGATTTATGCAGGAAAAGGAATACAGAGAAAACAAAATTAACCGCGTGATCGACACGGCAATGAAAAATTTAAGCACTTTGGTGGATGTCAATACCGTCATCGGCAAGCCCATGAAGACAGAAGACGGGAGCCTGATTATTCCCGTCTCCAAAGTTACGTTGGGATTTATGACGGGAGGCGGAGAATACGGAGAGGTCAAGGTCATGAAAAAGGACCGGGCAATTCCGTTTGCCGGAGGCAGCGGAGCGATCGTTTCGATGAAACCGACCGGCTTTTTAGTCAACGACGGGAAAGGTTACCGCGTAATCGCTGCGGCAAACGAGCCGTATGAAAAAATCCTGGATGTAGCAAGCGATTTGCTGGCTTCCGCACAGCAAGGAGACTAAATTTATGAAAAAATTGCTCTCACTTATTTTGTGCTGTCTGATCCTGATCCCGATCGTTCATATCCGCTCCGGGGCCGTATATGCGGCGGCAACGACGTCCGAAATTCTCATGGAAACATCCAGCGGCCGCGTCTTATACGAAAATAACGCGGATGAAGCGCGCCCGATGGCGAGTACGACAAAAATTCTCACGGCGCTGATCGCGGCGGAGTGCTGCAATCCGGACGACGTCGTAACCATACCGAAGAGCTGCGTCGGTGTGGAAGGCTCCAGCGTATATCTCGAAGAAGGCGAAAAACTGACCGTAAAAGAGCTTTTATACGGTTTGATGCTGCGTTCCGGAAACGACTGCGCCGAGGCTTTGGCGTGCCATATTTCGGGTTCTGTCGCTCAATTTGCCGAACGGATGAATCAGAGAGCCGTCGAATTGGGCGCTGAGCACAGCCATTTCACCAATCCGCACGGGCTGCCGGATGATGACCATTACACGACCGCCAGGGATTTGGCTAAAATTGCGGCCTTTGCACTCGGAAATCCGCTGTTTAAAGAAGTAGTTTCCACGCGGCGCGCAGAAATTTCCTGGGCGTCACATGAATATAACCGCGTTCTCATCAACAAAAACAAGATGCTGAGCGAGCTGGAAGGCGCTACGGGAATTAAAACCGGATATACGAAAAAGGCCGGCAGATGCCTGGTCACCAGCTGTGAGAGAAACGCAATGGAGCTGGTTTGCGTGGTGTTGAATTGCGGACCGATGTTCGAACGTTCAAAAGAACTGCTGAACGGCGCGTTTTCCGATTATCAATTGACGACGGTTTACCGCAGCAGCGACGTCATCGACTTCATTCCCGTGGAGGGAGACGACGAACCGTGCGGCATTTATATCAAAAACGATATCCGCCTGCCTTTAACGACGGAAGAACGGAAAACGCTGAAAATCGTATACGACTATCCCGATCAATTGGTGCCGCCGTTTAAAAAAGACCATCAAATCGGCGAAATGAAAATATATGCCTCAAATAAGTTGATTTTTTCCGAAAAAATCTATACTATTATAGGGAAGTAAATTTGAAGAAGGTATGGTTTTTTGCGCATCAACAAATATCTCGCGGAATGCGGCGTCGCATCCCGCAGAGCCAGCGATAAGCTGATCGAGGAAGGCAAGGTAAAGGTAAACGGGCGTATTTGTACTTTGGGAGACGAAATTACGCCGGGCAAAGATTCGGTAACGGTTGCAGGTCAGAGCGTGCTGCCCGTTGCAAAATATGATTATTACATGATGAACAAACCGAAAGGCTACGTCTGTACGGTGAAAGACGATAAGGACAGGAAAACCGTCATGAGTCTTCTGCCTAACAATAATAAGCGGATTTTTCCCGTCGGAAGGCTGGATTATGACAGCGAGGGGCTGTTGATTCTGACGAATGACGGGGATCTGACGTTCCGGCTGACGCATCCCAGAAATGAGATTCCGAAGACTTATTTGGTAAAAATCGAAGGCGTGGTTACGGATGAACAGCTTTCGCATTTGCGCGCCGGGGTAGTCATAGAGGGCGTACGGACCAAAAAATGCAACATTAAAATTGTGGAGCGCCTGAAACAGGAAACGAAACTGCACGTCACCATTTCCGAAGGGAAAAACCGTCAGATCAGGAAAATGTTTGAAAGCATCGGAAAGGAAGTCATTTTTCTGAAGCGGATCAAAATCGGCGAACTGACGCTGAGCGGGCTGAATCGGGGAGAGGTTCGGTCGCTCTCGCAAAGAGAGATCGATTATCTGAAAAATCTTTAAAATAATAAAAGAAGAATAATAAAAAAGGATCGATTCCGATCCTTTTATTTTATTTCGTTTCAAATTTTCCGGATTTAATCAATAAATACTGGAGCCCGAAAAACGCCAATACGTCGAGAGCCAAAAGACACGGCGTAATGAAGCGCGGAATCAGCTGCCCCATATCGGAAAAGTCTGTATTCATCAGTAAAACTATAGCTAAAACAACTAAAATTATGTTAAATATAATTATCCCTGCAGTGAGAAAAGTATTTCTCATATTGGTTGGGATCTCGATTGTTTTAGCCGGCGCCATAAAATACAGCGCGACCATCACGGCAGGAAAAATCAACGTGACCAGCATCAAAACCACATACGGAGTCGTATCGATCTGAAGTTGCTTGGCGGAAAGTGAAAGAACCAAAAGTTCCAATAATACCAACAGATATACGCCCAATGAAGCCGCCATATTCAGTTTGTTGAAAAACAGCAAGCCCTGCGGCTTTTTCTTTTTCTGCGGCGTAGAAATACGAATTTTAATGCCGTCTTTTTCCGCCTTTTCAAAGAGATCTGAAAAATCCAGCTTTCTGGAAGCATGTTTCGGAATCAAATATTCATCGTATGTCGGCTCGTCGGAAAGCGACGCTTCTTTTTCTTCCTGATTCGCAAACAAAACGTCTTGAACTGCCGGTTCCTGTTCGGTAAATGCGTCGGGAACCTCATCGGGTTCTGATTTTACGTCGCGTGTCTCCGGGCGGATCAGGCGGCTTAAAGCGCTTTTATAGCCCTCAGCCGCTTCGGTTTCCTCGTCGGAAACCACAGTGCTTTCCCGCGTCGCCTCGGGGTGTATCAGGCGATTTAACGCGTCTTTATAATTGTAATTCTGATTCGGCTCAAACGAAAATGCACTGGCAGATTCCGGTTTAAAAATCGGTTCGGGCTCTTTATTCTGCGCCGAGGGAAAAACAATGACTTTTTCGTTCTCCGCAGGGGGCTCAGCAAACGCGGATTCTGTCTCAGACTGCGTAGCGGGGGAAAATTCCGCTTCCTGTGCAATTTCCGGCTGGGGCTCTTCCAAATGCTCCCGATATGTTTTTTTCGGCGAAACTTCGCCCGTTACGAGTAAGTCGATTACATCACGGGAAAATTCCCAATTTTGTTGGTTTTTTTCTACAAATTCCTTTCCGGATTCTGTCAGATGAAAATACCGCCGTCTTCCGCCGTTTTTATCAGTGTCGTCCGATTCGCCCCAATACGCTTTCAAATGCTTTGAATTTTCCAGCCGTTTCAGCGCGCTGTACAGGGTTGCCTGACGGATTTCATATTTACCTTCGGTGCGATCTTCGACTTCACGGCAGATTTCCAGTCCGTTTTTATCTCCGTCCAAAAGGGTTTTCAATATAATTGTATCAATATGACCGCGTATTAAATCGCTGCTGATCGAATTATTTTCCATCTGTGATTATAAATTCCTTTCGGGCTTTTTTCCATTATACAACGAAATCGGATTTAAGTCAATGTTGTCAAACATAATTTTGCTGAAAAAACGCGATAAACGCGAAAAAAATTTAATTTTTTCTTTCTGCGGATAAAAACTTGACAAATTCTTCGCAATTTGATATAATTTATTCGTAAAAGCTGTGTTTTGCGCATAGTTTTATATATCCCCTGTTTTTGCAAATCGTAAAAAAATCAGGAAAATTATGACGAATTTCCCTCTGTAAAATTGTGGAATTCATGTATGCGTCAGCTGTGAAAATCCTTCCCGGAGGTATTTATATTGGATAACTATTTTAAAAACCGTGATTTTGCTAACCTTGAACGCATCAATCGCATCAAAACGGAGTTGCCTTATTTTTGCGAAGAATTCTTTATCGGAATCGAGAATCGCACGACGACGCTCACCCGTTTAAATTATGCCTACGATCTGCGGGTGTTCTTTCAGTTTTTGTCGAAAAAAAAATGGAATAAAGATGTTTTGTCGATCACGCTCGACGACATGAATTCGCTTGACGCAAGCGACATCGAAATATTTGTGAGTTCCCTGAGTCTTTATGAAATCAACGGAAAGCGCGAACATTGCTCTGAACGCGGCAAAGCGAGAAAATTAGCTACCGTCCGTTCCTTTTTTAAATATTTTTTCAATAAAGGGAAGCTGGAATCCAACGTCGCGGCAAAAGTCGCCATGCCGAAATTGCACGATAAAGAGATCATCCGCCTGGAAAGCGAAGGAAAAATCAACGAAGTTGCGGCGATTTTGAATACGACGGAGACGGGAAGCGGACTCACCCCCCGCCAGCAGGCTTACCATACCCGCACGAAATCGCGGGATGTGGCGATTTTAACCTTATTTTTGGGGACGGGGATTCGTATCAGCGAATTGGTCGGACTGAACGTCGGCGACATTGATTTTGCTACAAACAGCTTCGTTGTGACGAGAAAAGGCGGCAACCGTACGATTTTGTATTTCAGCGATGAAGTAAGATATCCTTTAATGGCCTATCAGGAGGAGAAAACAAAGAAGAATCAGGAGAAGGACGCTCCCTTCTTTTTATCTCTGCAAGATAAGCGAATCAGCGTGCGCAGCGTGGAAAATCTAGTGAAAAAATACGCGCAGATCGTTTCTCCGCTGAAGAAAATCACGCCGCATAAACTGCGCAGTACGTTCGGCACCAATCTTTATCGCTCCACCGGCGATATCTACATCGTAGCGGATTGCCTCGGGCATAAAGACGTCAATACGACTAAAAAACACTATGCGGCAATTTCAGATGACATCAGAAAAAAGGCGGCGCGGTCCGTGGTATTGAGAGATGAAAAATAAAGAAGAAATCGCATATATTATCAAACCGTTGTTTGCGCCTTTGAAGGAATCGGAACTGGAAGAGATTATCGCACTCGCGCAATCCGCCGGAGCAAACGTATACGGCTATAAAACGCAGCTGGTCAAACAGATTGCGCCGGCAACGTTGATCGGAAGCGGCAAACTCGAAGAGATCCGATTTGAATTAGAGGATTCCCCCGTCAACCTGATTATTTTTGACGGCGACCTGACCTCGTCGCAGGCGATGAATATCAGCGAAATTTTGGGCGGCAGAAAAGTTATCGACCGCACCGCCCTGATACTGGATATCTTTGCTTTAAACGCGAAGAGTACAGAGGGAAAACTGCAGGTGGAGCTCGCCCAGCTGAATTATCTGTATCCGCGCCTGAAGGGAAAGGGTTCTGCTCTATCCCAGCAGGGCGCGGGCATCGGCACGCGGGGACCGGGAGAAACGGCGCTGGAGACCAACCGCCGCTATCTTCGCGGGCGGATTCACTTTTTGAAAGAGCGGCTGAAAGAAATTGAAGCGAGAAGAAAACTGCAATCTGATCGCAGAAAGAAAAACGAAGTCCGAACGGTCGCCCTGGTCGGATATACCAATACGGGAAAAAGCACGCTGCTGAATGCCTTGACCGACGCCGGCGTAGAGACGAAGAATCAACTCTTCGCCACGCTCGATCCGACGCTCAGAAAGACGGAAATCGAACAATTTCCCGTGGTATTTGCAGATACGGTCGGATTTATCAGAAATATTCCGCACGATCTCGTCGAGGCATTCCGTTCCACCCTGGAAAGCGCCGTCAACGCAGATCTGATTTTGATCGTGTGCGACGCGAAAGCCGATTGGGAGATGCAGCTTAAGACGACGCAGGATACGCTTCGTTCTCTGAACTGCGATGCTTCTATGCTGATAGTTTTCAATAAGTGCGACGGAATCGAAGACTTTTCCGTATTTCCGAAAGACGCGATCTTTATTTCCGCACTGATAGGAGCAGGTCTGAACGAATTAAAAGAAAAAGTCATCCGTTATTTTCAAGAACGTTTTATTACGGCAACATTGTCAATCCCCTATGCCGAATTCAAGATCGTGCAATCCATACGGGAAAGCGCGACTGTTCTCAGGGAACGATATGTTGACAGCGGAATAGAATTGGAGGTTTCGGCAGAGAAAAAATATTGGGAGAAGATAAAACCGTTTGTCATTGAAAAATAAATCTGCAAAAAACAAACAAATGTTTGACATTGTTTGATCGATCCGCTATAATATAATTGAGGTGGTTCAATGAAAAATATGGAAGGAAAACTCGAGCGGGTATATCGGTTTGTAGAGCATTATATTGCGGAGAACGGCTTTCCTCCCTCCGTCAGGGAAATTTGCGAACAGATCGGGATCAAATCAACCGCTACCGCTTATTCGTATCTGAACCGTCTGAAAGATATGGGGCGCATCGACAAGACGGATTCCAAGAAACGCGCATTATCTCTGACAGATAAGACCGCACTGAAACGGATTCCCCTGGTTGGCACCGTCACTGCGGGCACGCCGATTCTGGCAGTCGAAAATCTGGAAGGCTACTATCCCCTGCTGCCCGACTTTCCGGGCTCGGATGAGGATTATTTCATGTTGCGCGTATTCGGCGACAGCATGATCGAGGCGGGGATTTACGACGGCGACAAAATTATCGTTAAACGCCAAAATACGGCCGATAACGGCGAAATTGTGGTGGCCTTGATAGAAGACAGCGCTACGGTCAAGCGCTTTTTCAAGCGAGAGAATAAGATTATTCTGCACCCTGAAAACAGCGCTCTGTCCGATATTATATTGAATGACGTCGTAATATTGGGAATCGTCGAAGGGTTGATCAGAAAATTTTAAATTTGCGGATTTTTAAGATCAAACTCTTTTTTCTCGCCCCTCTTAAAGCAGTTTTTTGCCAGACAAAGATCGGCGGTGCAACTGATCGTTCACACCCGCTGGTGTTACAGGCCTGCTGACTATTTTAAAAGAGCGTCTTTCACAAAGAAAAACGCTCTTGATGATTTTTACACCTTTTTTTCGATGCGTTCCAATATGCTTTCCAAAGCAATCTTACAATGTTCATATGTCAGTCCGCCCTGCAGATAGGCGATAAACGGCTCTTTTACGGGGGCATCCGCAGAGAGCTCGATCGATGATCCCTGAACAAAGCAGCCGGCAGCCATGATGACCTCCGATTCGTATCCCGGCATCGCCCAGGGCAAAACGTCGACATAGCTGTCAACAGGAGAAACAGCCTGAACGGTCTGAATAAACCCGATGAGTTTTTCGCGGTCTCCGAACAGGATCGCACGGATAATATCTCCCGGGATTTCATCCGGCGCGGGAGAAGTGTCGTATCCGATCTTTGAAAATACTTTTCCGAACAGAAGAGAACCTTTTAATGCCTCTTTTACAACGTGCGGCGCCAGAAACAGCCCTTCGTAGTAATATTGATAAGTAAACGCATAGGAGCCGACTTCTCCCCCGATGGACGGGGCAGTCATGCGGTTCTGCACGAGTTCGATATACTCTTTTTTGCCGGCGAGATATCCGCCCGTAGGCGCAATGCCTGCGCCCGGATTTTTGATCATAGAGCCGGCAACGAGATCCACGCCCGCTTCAAGCGGTTCCTGTTCCTCCACAAATTCCCCGTAACAATTATCCAGCATAATGCAGCCCGTATAGCCCGTTTTCCGTATTCTGCGTACGGCTTGCCCGATCTGGCTGATATTCAGGGCGCTTCTCCATTCGTAACCGCGGGAACGCTGCAGGTATATCATTTTAGGCTGACGGAATGCAAGATATGCTTCAATCGCCTCAAAATCAAAGCCGCCGTTTTTAAGCGGAATCGTTTCAAATGAAATGCCGAAGTCCTTTAAGGAGCCGTTGCCTTTCCCGTCGATAACGTCGATCAACGTATCGTACGGCGTTCCCGTAATAGACAAAAAAACATCTCCCGGGCGGAGAATCGCATAAAGCCCTAATGCCAGAGCATGCGTCCCCGAGACGATATTCGGAGACAAAACCGCCGCTTCTGCCCTGAAGATATCCGCCATAATGCGGTTTAGTACGTCGCGCCCCTCGTCTCCGTATCCATATCCGGTAGAGGGTGCAAAGTGACGAAGCGCCAGTTTGTTGTTGCGAAAAGCGTCCAGCACTTTTTTCTGATTGAAGAGGGCGATTTCATCCAGCCGTTCATACAGCGGCCGGAGCGCTCGCTCGCATTCTTTGATCCATTCTTTCATCCTATCTGCTCCATAATCCGCTCCGCCATCGATTCGGCAGAATCAACGGCGAGCATTTTCAGCTCCGGATCCCGTTTAAAAAAAGTAATCTGCCGTTTTGCATAGCGCCGCGTGTTCATCTTGATTTCCTCTTTTAAATCTTCCATCCTGCCGCCCGTTTCGAGATACCGCATCGTCTCCCGATAGCCGATCCCCTGCATACTCTGCATTTCCGCCGTGATTCCCCGCCGTTTTAATGAGGCAACTTCCTCGATAAGCCCCTCTTGAAACATGCGGTCCACTCGGCTGTTGATCCGCCGATAGAGCTCGCCGCGCAGAAAATCCACCGAAAAACTGCGGTAAAAAACACGCGGTTTAAAAGAATCCTTCATTTCCGATTTCGCTCGTCCGGTCTGTTCGTAAATCTCCAATGCACGGATCACGCGTTTGACGTCGTTCGGATGCAGTTTTTCCGCGGTCTCCGGGTCGATTTGTTTCAGGCAATCAAAGACTGCCTGATTCCCCTTTTCCCGCGCCATCTCTTCGTATCTGTGCCTGATTTCGGTATTCCCCGCCGTTTTTCCGTAAGAAAGATCGTACAGCAGAGAATTGATGTAGAAACCGGTTCCGCCGCAGACGATCGGAATTTTATGCGCCGCTGCAACGGCATTCACGCATTGCAGTGCGCGTTCACGATAATCCCCGACGGAAAAATCCGCCGTCGGAGGAAGAATATCGATCATGTGGTGCCGGACTTCCCTTTGCTCGGCCTGCGTCGGTTTCGCCGTACCGATATCCAGCCCCCGATAGATATTCATCGAATCGGCGGAAACGATTTCCGTCTCCAGCCGTTTGGCGAGCGCGATCGCCAATTCCGTTTTGCCGGAAGCGGTCGGGCCGCAGATGACGATCAGCTCGGGCTTCAGACGATCCGTTTGAACCATTTATCGATCTCCGTTCGCGTAACTTTGACGGCCACCGGCCTGCCGTGCGGGCATTTCAAACCCAGATTCCCGTTCATTTTTTTCAAAATAATCTCGATATCTTCTTTCGACAGAGAATCCCCCGATTTGATCGCGGCCTTGCAGGCCGCCTGCGCAAGGCGATCCTTCAATATCCCCTTCAGGCTGATATTCTTCAAAGCATTCATGCCATCGAAAATTTCCTCGAAAAAAGCGTTAAAATTCATTTCCGTCAACTCGGTCGGCAGGGCGGATATCTTATAGGATTGATTGCCGAAGTTCTCAATTTCAATCCCCATTGCATTCAGCATTTCCAGTTTATCGGATAAAAACAAGTCTTCCTGATGGTTCACGTGGAAGACATAAGGGGCCAACAGCGGCTGAATGACAAGCGTCCTGTTCTCCATACGTTCAATCAGGGCATCGTAAAGCAAGCGTTCATGCGCCGCATGCTGATCGATAAAATAGAGTGCGTTCCCGGACTCAAAAATGAGATAGGTATTCAGAGCCTGTCCGATGATGCGGACTTCTTCGGTGACTTCAATTTCAGTCTGCTGTTTTTCACGCGCCTCATCCGGCGGTACGGCAAACGTCGGAACGGGTTTTTCCTGTTCCGGTGTCGTTTTTCTCTCCGCTTCCGCGCGCTCAAGTTCTTCGATAAATTTCTTGTTTTCTAAAAATATCCGTTCGTCTGTCCCTTTTGTTTCTGCCTCAGGTACTGCAGAGTGATCGCAGAACGAGGCGATAAACGGTTGATTATGCGTGACAGAATTATTCCTTTTTTCATTAGAAATTATATCGCCTTTTTCTTGATTTAAAAAATTTTCTGATTGAGAAACAACAGGCTCTTTTATAATTTCCAGCGCCTCACTCAATCCGTCCAGCACTTTGGATACGACCGAATAGATCGTGCCGTAAATCACTTGATTGTTGGAAAAACGCACGTCCGTCTTGTTCGGATGCACGTTCACGTCCACTTCATCCTGCGGAACCCAAACGGACAGAACATAGAACGGATATTGACGCTTCATCAAATAACTGCCGTAGGCGTTCATTACGGCGGAAGAAACCGTGCTGTTTACGACATATCGCCCGTTGACGAAGAGCGACTGATACGTCCTGTTTGGCTTGGAAAACCCGGGTTTCCCGAGATATCCGCTGATTCGGATTCCGTTTTTCATCGTATCTACAAAATAGCAATTCTTGACCGCATCCACTCCGTAGATGCCGATCAGGGCATCCTCCAAGCGTCCCCCGAAAGATTGATACACCGGTTTTCCGTCCGCAGTATAGCGGAAGGTGACGGAAGGATTCCCCAAAATAAACCGCGCAATGATATTGGAAATATCCCCTTCTTCTGACTTCGGAGTTTTGAGAAATTTTGCGCGCGCAGGCGTATTGAAAAAGAGCTGACGGACGGTAATCTCCGTTCCGGAAGAGATCGGATAATCCTCCGCCTCCTCCATTGCGCCCCCCTCCGCAGAGATAGAAGCGCCGAACTCCTGACCGGAGGGCCGCGACGCAATCCGCATTTTGGATACGGAAGCGATACTGGCGAGCGCCTCTCCACGGAATCCCAGCGTCATGATGGCATCCAGATCCTCCACGCAGCGAATTTTGCTCGTGGCATGAGGAAGCAGCGCTTTTTTCAGCTCGCTCTTCTCAATTCCGCTGCCGTTATCAGTCACTTTGATGCTGCTGATGCCGCCGTCGCGAATCTCCACCGAGATGCGGTCGGCGCCCGCGTCAAGCGCGTTTTCTACGAGCTCTTTCACCACAGAATAGGGCCGCTCGACGACTTCACCCGCCGCGATCCGATTATAAATGGAACTGTCCAAAACATTGATCATTGCCATAAATCAATTCACCTTTTCTTTTAATTCGCCGAGAATATGAAATGCCTGCATGGGTGTTACGTTGTCGAGATTGATGTCAGCCAGGATCCTTTCGACTTCGCTTTTCGGAGGCTTTTCCGAGGCAATATCGAATTCCTGCTGACGCGGACGCGCTGCAAGATCGTTCTTTTCCAGATCCTTCAGTATTTCTTTCGCGCGGCCGGTGACCTCTTTCGGCACTCCGGCAAGCGAAGCGACCTCGATCCCGAAGCTGCGGTTTGCGCCGCCGCGCATAATTTTACGGAGAAAAACAATAGTGTTGTTGAGTTCTCTGACCGTGATTTTATAATTTTTAACGCCGTCGAAGACGCCCTCCAGCTCGGTCAGTTCATGATAGTGCGTGGCAAACAAAGTCTTGGCCCTGAGATTCTTCGTAATATACTCCACAACCGCCCAAGCGATGCTTAGTCCGTCGTATGTACTTGTTCCTCTGCCCACCTCGTCAAGAATCAAGAGGCTCTTTTCCGTTGCATTCAGCAGAATATTCGCCACTTCCGTCATCTCAACCATAAAGGTGGACTGATCGAGCACCAGATTGTCACTAGCGCCGATCCGCGTGAAAATGCGATCGACCAGCGGAATCTCCGCGCTCCGCGCAGGGACGAACGAGCCGATATGCGCCATCAGCACAATCAGCGCCACCTGCCGCATGTACGTGCTTTTTCCCGCCATATTCGGTCCGGTGATGATCATCGTACGATTCTCTCCCGTATCGAGATAAGTGTCGTTCGGAATAAACTGTTCGCTTGAAAGCGCCTCAACGACGGGGTGTCTCCCGTCGACGATATTCAGTGCTCTGCCGCCCTCTACGATCTGCGGCCGCACATAGTGGTTTTCCCGTGCAACGGTCGCAAACGCGTTGAGGCAATCCAGCACGCCGAGAGAATCGGAAGCATCCGTTAAACTCTCTATTTCTTTGAGAAGTTTTTCTTTGATTTCGGCAAACAGACGGGCTTCCAGCCGCAGAGCCTGCTCATTGCTGTTGAGGATCTTCTCCTCCAGCGTCTTCAGCTCTTCCGTGATATACCGCTCTGCATTTGCAAGAGTCTGCTTGCGGATATAGTGATAGGGAACCATATTCTTGAAAGAATTGGTTACCTCGATGAAATACCCGAAAATGCGGTTATATGAAATCTTCAGGTTTTTAATGCCCGTTTCCGCCCGCTCCCGCTGTTCCATCTGCGCGATGATCGTCTTGCTGTTTTCCCGGAGTGCTCGGTACTCGTCCAGCTCCTGATTGAATCCCGGGCGGATATAACCGCCGTCTTTCAGCGTATTCGGAGCCTCCGGATCGATTGCGTCGGTCAATAATTTCGCGATATCGCCGAAATCTTTTACCTTTGCGAGAAGATCGGAAATGATCGGGGCGTTCAGGCCGACCAGCTGAAACTTCAAATTGGGAATCACTTCCAGCGAAGCTGCGAGCGCAAGACAGTCGCGCGGATTCAGATTGCCGTTGGAAATTTTCCCAGCCAGCCGCCCGATATCCCTTACCGAACGGAATTGTTCGCTCAGGCTCTGCCGGATGAGCGTATTTTTGTACAGCTCTTCCACGCCGGCAAGGCGGTATTCGATCTGCTCCGGCTTGTTGAGAGGATTTAAAAGCCAATTCTGAAGCGTTCTCGCCCCCATGTTGGTCTTCGTCTTGTCGAGCAGCCACAGCAGCGTACCGTATCGCTTATTCTCTCTTAAAGACCGCGTCAGCTCGAGATTCTTGATCGCATTGACGTCCAGAATCATGTAATCGTTTGCCGTCTCCAGCTTGATATGCGAGATGATTTTCAGACTGTGTTTTTGCGTCTCTTTTAAGTAAGCGATCAAAGCGCCCGCGGAGGAAACGGCGAGATCGTTTTTCTCCAGACGATAGGCGTCAAGATTCTTGACGCCGAAGTGAGATAAAAGCGTGTTTTTTGCCGAGACGGCGTTAAATTCCCATTCCGAATAACAGTGAAACTTCGGCAGAACTTTGTGTTCGACGAGCGGCGTCCTTCCGACGGATTCAAAAGCCGCGGCATTTGAAATGATCTCTGCCGGATTGATGCGCACAAGCGCGTCCAGAAGATCGGAGGCGGCATCTTTCCCCATATAAACCTGCACATAGAAATCTCCCGTCGTGATATCCGCCCAGGCAAGAGAAAACCCCTCCGCGGATCGAAAAACTGAGGCAATAAAATTATTGGCTTTTTCATCCAAAAGCCCCTCTTCGATCAAGGTGCCCGCAGTGACGATCCGGATCACATCCCGCTCGACAAGCGCACCCTTCGTCGGTTCGGTCAGCTGTTCGCAGATTGCGACCTTCTCCCCCTGTTCCACGAGTTTGGCGATATATGTTTCCGCCGCGTGATACGGCACACCGCACATCGGAGCACGCTCTTCCAATCCGCAGTCCCGCCCCGTCAGCGTGAGCCCCAGCAGTTCGGAAGCCCGTTTTGCATCTTCAAAAAACAGCTCGTAAAAATCCCCCAAACGATAAAACACAAGACAATCCTTGTGTTTATCCTTGACCTGCAGATAATGTTTCATCATCGGTGAAAGCGCCATTTCTTACTCCTTTTCCCCAACCGCTTCTCCGAACAGGGATACCCCGCCCGTTTTATAAACCTTTAATGAGACAAACTTTCCGATCGGGTCATGATCGCTCTCAAAATAACCCATTCGGCCGAATTCGTCCCTCCCCAGATATTTTTTCTTTTTGCCGTCGTATCCCTCGCAGAGAATTTCCACTGTCTTTCCCGCATACGCTTTGGAGAGTCTGCGCGTCATTTCGTTCTGAAGGGCAATCAGGCGCACGATCCGGTCTTTGGAGACATCCTCCGGGATCTGCCCCTCCATTCCGGCGGCCTTCGTTCCCGCTCTCCGGGAATAGACGAACATAAACGCGCCCGAAAAACCGGCTTTTTTCACCAAATCCAGCGTATTCTGAAAGTCCTCTTCGGTCTCCGTCGGAAAGCCCACCATAATATCCGTGGAAACCGCACATTCCGGAATGTATTTTCTCAGCAGTTCCAACTGGCGGAAATAATCTTCTCTCGTGTATTTCCGGTTCATCAGTTTCAGGATGCGATCCGAACCGGACTGAACGGGCAGATGCACGCTCCTGCAGATATGGGGCGTCTCTTTCATTGCAAGAACCAATTCCTCGGAAAAATCCTTCGGGTGATTGGTCATAAAGCGCAGGCGGTAGTGCCCATCGATCGCCCCTATTTTTCGCAAAAGAGAGGGAAAATCCGATCCGTCGTTCAGATCTTTGCCGTAAGAATTGACGTTTTGCCCCAAAAGCGTGATCTCTTTGTATCCCTGCGCGATGAGTTCTCTGCATTCCGCGACGATATCCTCCGCTTTGCGGCTGCGCTCCCGCCCCCTGACGTAGGGAACGATGCAGTAAGTACAGAAATTGTTGCAGCCGTACATAATGTTGACCCATGCGTTCGGATAGCTGTTTCTCTTTTTTTCACTGCAGTCCGTCTCCCCTTCGCGGTCGAGCACTTCGATTACGGCTTCTTCTTGCGATAAACGTTTGGCGACCAGTTCGCCGAACCGCTCGAGATTATACGTCCCGAAAATAATATCCACAAAAGGCAACTTTCGATGTAATTTTTCGGCGGCATCCGGCTGCTGCGTCATACAGCCGCCGACGGCAATCAGCAAAGAGGGCTTTTCTCTTTTCAGCTTTTTCAACGCGCCGATGTTTCCGTAAGCGCGGTCTTCCGCATTTTCGCGGATGCAACAGGTGTTAAAAACAATGATATCGGCGGTCTTCTCATCCTCCGCCTCCGTATATCCCATGCCGGTAAGAATCCCCGCGATTTTCTCCGATTCATGGAGATTCATCTGGCACCCGTAAGTCGTGATATAATACTTTTTTTCCATGTATTTATTATAATATGTAAGTCGAATTTTGTCAAATTCATTCGTATATTATTCGGGAAAAGTTCTATACTAAAATGTATGAAAAAACTTTTGAAAATTACGGGAATCATCGTTTTGGCGGCAGGGATCGCGCTGTTCGCGTTTTTTCTGTATTACGTCGCTCTCACGCATTCTTACCGTCTGGATGAAACGAAACTGAAACATATCGAAAACGCTTATTGCTTCTATGACATCGACGGAAACAAGATGGCGGACGTATCCGGGCGGGAAAATGTAGTTTCTCTGTCTGAAATCAAGGAAGATACCAAAAACGCCTTTATCGCGATAGAAGATAAGCGTTTTTACCGTCACAACGGAATCGACTACAGAGGGCTGGAGCGCGCGCTGTGGAACAATATCAAGAGTTTTTCCATGAAAGAAGGGGCATCCACCATCAGTCAGCAGCTGATCAAAAATACGCATTTATCGGGAGAAAAAACCCTGAAGCGCAAAATGATCGAATGGAAGCTGACGCGGGCGCTTGAAAAAGAATATTCAAAAGATGAAATCCTTGAAATGTATTTGAATACCATCTATTTCGGCTCCAATGCCTACGGTATCGCGCAGGCTTCCGAAGTGTATTTCGGCAAAGCGCCTTCCGAGCTTACGCTGGAAGAGAGCGCCGCGCTCGCCGGGCTGATCAAAGCGCCTTCCGCTTATTCCCCTCTTTCCCATCCGGATAAATGTTCAGAGCGCAAAAACGTGGTCTTGAATTGCATGAAAGAACAGGGGTTTATCTCTGAAGAAGATTATCAGGCAGCGCGTTCAGCATCGCTGAACCTGAAAGAAAAGAGCGCTTTTTACAGCTACTTCGATCTCGCCGCCGAAGAACTTGAGGAGATCTTTGCAAATCACCTTTTTCTCTTATCAAAAGCGAAAATTTACACTTACTATTCGGAGGAAACGCAAAGCGCACTGGAGGGCGAGCTGAAAGAAAATACGGTATCTTCGGATGCGAAAGGCATCATACTGGACAACAAGACGCGCGGCGTCAGCGCGGTTTATATGACGGGCGGAGATTTTCGCCGCCTGCCCGGCTCGGCGATCAAGCCGCTGCTCGTCTATGCGCCGGCAATCGAAGAAAATAAAATCTGTCCCCTTACCCCGATCTTGGACGAAGAGACGGACTTCGGCGGCTATCGCCCGCATAACTATAAGGACGCCTATAACGGCTATCAGAGCGCGACGGAATGCCTGGAAAAGAGCTCAAACGTCGGAGCGGTCAAAATCCTGAATTATGTCGGGATCGACAGGGCCGCCGCATATCTTCACCGATTGGAGATCGAAGTTCCCCAAAGCGACCGTTCGCTGGCGCTTGCCCTGGGCGCGATGAGCGAGGGGGTAACGCTCCAGGAGCTTGCGGGCGGTTATTCCGCTTTGGCAAACGGCGGCGAATATCTCCGTCCCTCTCTCATCAGACGCGTGGAAGACGGGGACGGAAACACCATCTATCGCCACGGAGAAAGCGGCGAGCGGGTTTTTTCAGAGGAAACCGCATATCTGACCGGGAAGATGCTGATGTCCGTAGTGAAAAACGGCACGGCGAAAAAGATGAGCTTTAACGATTATCCGATTTGCGGGAAAACCGGCACGGTCGGCGGAGAGGACGGAAATACCGACGCTTATGCAATCTCCTACACCAGAGAGTTTACGGTCGGCATCTGGCTGGGGAATCGGGACAACGCAAAGATGCCGAATGACGTGACGGGCGGAGGGCTGCCCGCTCGTTACAGCGCGGAACTGTGGAACTTTCTTTACCGAGAAAAATCACCCTCCGCATTTGAAATCCCTGCCGGCATCAGCGAAATCAGGCTGGACAGAATATCGTACGAGACTTCTCATACGCTCGTTTTGGCGGACGCGATCGCTCCTGAGCGGTACGTAATTCCCTGTGAGATCAAAGGCGGATTTACGATCAAAGAGCAGTCCGATCGCTTTTCTTCGCCAACTTGCGAAAATATCGATTTTGAATATAATAACGGAATATTTACGATTCAATTATGTCAGACAGAATTATATTCGTTTAAGATCTATCGAAACGGTGAATTGCTGTTGGACACGAAAAAAGAAACCGGCTCTGTTTTTACGGACAGCGAACTCGCGCCGGATACCGAATATGCTTACTCCGTCGTCCCCTATTATTTCGACGGAACGACGGAACACCTCGGCGAGGAAATCTTACTGACAAAAATAAAGACGCCGAAACATTCGGCGTCCGCCCCGGATCATTGGTGGGAAGACGATTAAAACGCAAATTTTTCAATGCGTTCCATCGCCTCTGAAATCAGGCCTTCGATATCCAAACGGCTTTCTGCGCGCTCTACCTTTGCCAAATCCGGCCGGATTGCCGGAAATTTCGGCAAAAATACCGTACAGCAGTCTTCGTATGGCAAAATGGAAGTTTCGTACGTTCCGATTTTTTTGGAAATTTCGATAATCTCCAGCTTATCCATGGCAATGAGCGGCCTGAGCACGGGCATTGTCACCACGGCGTTGCTCGACGTGATGCTCTCGATCGTCTGACTTGCGACCTGCCCCAGACTTTCCCCCGTGACAATCGCCTGCCCGCCGATCTGCTTTGCCAGCCGCTCGGCAATGCGCATCATAAAGCGGCGCATCAGCGTTATCATGTATTCTGACGGGCATTTCTCGTGTATGGCTTCCTGAATGTGCGTAAATGAAACGACGTAAAGATCGATCCCTCCGTTATACGCAGCGATCTGTTTCGACAATTCGATCACTTTTTCTTTCGCCGCTTCTCCGGTATACGGGAAACTGTGGAAATGAAGCGCAGAGATTTTCATTCCCCTCTTTGCCGTCAGATAACCGGCGACGGGACTGTCGATTCCACCCGAAATCAAAAGCAAACCCTTTCCGGCAGACCCGGTCGGCATTCCGCTCAACCCGCGTTCATAATCGGTAAATAAAAAGGTCTTTCCGTCTTCCCGGATATCGACGGAAAGAAGATAATCCGGATTTTTTACTTCAACTTTCAGAGAGGCATGGTATTTTTCGAGGATCTTCCCGCCGAGATATCTGGATACTCCCATTGAATCGGGCGTAAAATGCTTGTCCGCACGATTTGTCTCCACTTTAAACGTACCGCTCTTTCCGCTCATCAGATTGAGGGCTTCCGCTTCGATTTCCGCCAAGTCGTTTCTCACCACGCTCGCGCAGCTGAAGGTATGCACGCCGGCGACTTTTTTCAGCCGATCGGCAATTTCTCCGTAATCGGACTGGTCAAATCCCTCTATCACGTAACGGCTGTGCATGACGATCATTTTATGGGAAATTCCTTCCAGCGCATGCTCGATGTTCTTTTGCAGCATGCGCTCAAAGTAACTTCTGTTTTTCCCCTTGAGATGGATTTCGCAATAGCGTATAATAATCGCTTTTTCCATTTTATTACCTGTTTTTTATTATTTTGGCCAGTCTGTTGACCAGTTCGTTTATCCTGTCCGCAGCGGCGGAGACTTCTTCTTCCGTATTTTCGGGAGAAAAACTAATACGGATTACCCCGTCGTTATTCGGATAGCCGCACGCTTCGATCACGCGGCTGAACCGATTTTTCGAAGAGCATGCCGAGCCGTTCCCCACAATAATCCCGCAATCTTCCAGAGAATGCAAAAGAACTTCTCCTTTGATCGGATGCACGGAAAAGGTCAGGATATACGGCGAAGCCTGTTCGGAAGAGATAAACTGCACCGTTTCTCTCAGCTTATCGCGCATGATGCCGTTCAATCTTTTTACGTGAAGGAAATTTTCATCGATTTTTTCCAATCGCGCGCGCGCCGCATATTCGAAAACCTTGATTCCGAACACGTTTTCCGTTCCGCTTCTGAACTCGTTTTCCTGTCCGCCTCCGTATATCAGCGGGGGCAGATGAAGCCCTTTTTTTTTGAACAGCGCCCCCGTTCCTTTCAAGCCGCCGATTTTGTGCGCGCTGACAGCGTAAAGGTCAACCGCTTCGGGTAACCGGCAATTTATTTTTCCGTAAGCCTGAACGCCGTCGCTGTGAAAGATGCAGGAAGGTGCGATTTTCTTCACCTCCTGCGCGATCCTTCCGATATCGTTGATCGCGCCGGTTTCGTTGTTTACGTGCACGACGCTTACCAGCCCCGGCTTTTTATCTGCCACCAACCGAAGCAAAGAGTCCACGTCTGCGCTTCCGTCCTTTTTCAAAGGCGCGAAAGAAACGTCTATTCCTCTGTTTTTCAGTTCGGCAAAGCTCTTATACACGGCGGCATGTTCGCCCGCCGTCGTAATCGCCGCTCCGCGCTTTGCCGTGCCGAAAATCGCCTGGTTATCAGCTTCCGAGCCGCAGGAAGTAAACACGAGATCGTGTTTGGAAGAGAGCGAACGACAGATAAATTCCCGCGCGGCGTTCAGTTCTTTCCGCACGGAAAGCCCCTCCCGATACAGCGCGGAGGGGTTGTAATACAGTGATTCGTTAAATTGTGCTGCCGCTTTTACCGCGGAAAGATCGGGGCGGGTCGTCGCGGCGTTATCCAGATATATCATTTGAAATCTTTTTCCACGATTCCCCTGTTCGCAAATTTCAGAATATTGACGAGCAGCTCTTCCGTACATTCGAGGACCATCAGCTTTTTCCCGTCTTTTAAGTTGACCGCAAGATAATAATAATCTTTATTTTCCGCAGGTTCTTCGTTTGAAGTGTAAATCTCCCGCTTGATATCGGGCGCATTTGCCAGTTTATTATAACTTTCGCTGCAGATTTTTCCGAGCTGAAAGATGTCGGATACGTCAAACTTGACGATCGGTTTTCTCTTTACATGGTAAAAAACCTTTGCGATCCGCAGTGAACCGGATACGAACGTATAATCGTATTCGACGTATGTGCGGAATTTCAATCTCCCTGCGACAATCCCAAGCGCCAGCATCAAAGCAGGCGGAATCACGGCAAACAAGATGAACGCCAGGACATTCTCAAGGGAACTGAACAGCATGATAAAAAACAGCAGCGCCGCAATCACGTATGAAACGATGGAAGTGACGCGGTAAACGTTGTATCTTCTCTTCGCTTTTTTTTCATCGACCAGCGCCGTGGTCTCTTCGTAAAAAATTTCCTGCATTTGATTACCTAGTTTCAGAATGATTTTATCATAACATATTTTCGGATTTTTTTCAATCCATTTTTCATATTCTGAAAAATTTTGTCTATTATTTCAGCGTAACGACGGTAACGCCCATCTCCCCTTCGCCGTAACGGCCGCCGCGGAACTGATCGACGTAACGGTTTCCCTTCAGATATTGCCATACGCCGGCGCGCAGGCGCCCCGTTCCGAATCCGTGGATAATTTTAATCTCTTTTTGGCCGCTTACGACGGCCCGGTCGATAAGCGCCTCCACTTCTTTTACGCCTTCCGACACCGTCATGCCGATGATGTTGATTTCAAGGGAATAAACGGGCGAAACAGGCGGCCGCTTCAAGTGAACCGGCTTGCTCTTTTTGCTCTCTCCCTCTTTTTTCTCCGGTTCCAAAAATAACTGATCGATTTTTGTAACCAGCTCCATGCCGTTTACGCGGACGAAGATTTTATCGGGATTGGATATTTTTTCCACCACGCCGGTTTTGTCGACGCCCTGGATGTAGACGGAGCTTCCCCGTTTCAATTCCGCCAGGTTCGCTTTCTTCCGCCCGGCAACCGGAATTGCCTCCTCACTGAAATAGCGGTTGTTTTCTATTTTATTCCGCATGGTGCGCGCTGAAATAAGATCGCCTTCCGTGAGTTCCTGCCTGACCAACAGCGCTTCCAAGGCGGAAAGCAGCTCGTCTGCCTCCGCAACGCGTTCGGAAATGATTTTCCGCGTCTCTGTTTTTGCGTTGTTCTGTATCTTTTCGCGTTCCTGCTGCAACAGTTTCCGTTCCCTGCGGATCTGCTCCAATTCCTCCTCCTTTTCCGCAGAATACGCTTCCGCTTTTGCCTGCGTCTCTTCGGCGCTGTGCCTGGCGCGCTCCGCTTCGCGCAGGACGTTTTCAAAAGAGATCTTTCTGTCGGAAAGGTATTCCGTCGCGCGTTCGACAATCCCCGCCTCCAAACCCAGCCGCCGCGCGATTTCGATCGCGTTCGAGGTTCCGGGCGTCCCGATATTGAGGCGATAAAGCGGCGCGTAAGTCTCCGCGTCGAAATCCATGGAAGCGTTCTCGATCCGCTTATCCGTCATCGCAAATTCTTTCAGCTTTGAATAATGCGTTGTGATAATGCCCGCGCACCCCGAGGAAAGCAGTTTTTCGACGACGGCGAGCGCTATGGCGCTCCCCTCTTCCGGATCCGTACCCGCTCCGATTTCGTCGATCAGAACCAGCGAACCGGCGCCGGCGCGATCGGTAATACCGATGATGTTTCTGATATGAGACGAAAAGGTGGATAAACTCTGTTCAATGCTCTGCTCGTCCCCGATGTCGCAGAATATCTCGCTGAAAACGGCGATTTCCGCGCACTCTTCGCAGGGAAGATAGAAGCCGCTGGCAGCCATCGCACAAAACAGTCCCGTCAGTTTCATCGTGACGGTCTTGCCTCCTGTGTTCGGCCCGGTAATCAGGAGAAAGCGATAGGTTTCCCCAAGATTCACGCCGATCGGGATAACGCGGTCTTTCTCTATCAGCGGATGCCTCCCTTTTTTGAAACGGATCCGCCCCGCGTCGTTCAGGAAGGGCACAGACGCGCGGGTACGGTAAGCATAGATCGCCTTCGCATAACACAGATCCAGCTCCGCGATATTATCACAGGTATACAAGAGCCGTTCCGCAATGCAGGCAACGCGTGCGGACAAATCCGAAAGAATTTTTTGAATTTCGTTCTGCTCATCCAGCAGAGCGGTTTTTAATTCGTTGTTGTATTCCACAACCTGTTCCGGCTCGATAAAGAGCGTCGCGCCGGTGGAGGACTGATCGTGAATCAATCCGCGCACCATTCCCCGGTATTCCGCCTTGACCGGAATCACATAGCGGTCCCCGCGCATCGTGACGACGGTATCCTGTAAAAATTTGCTGTTTTCTCCCGTCAGGTATGAGCTCAACTTGTTGCGGATACGCTGATTCAGCAGCTTTATCGTCCGCCTGAGCTCCGCAAGTTTCGGGGAGGCGGAATCGCTCATCTGATGATCCGACAGGATCTTTGCTCCGATTTCCCGCTCAAATTGCTCGTCAAAATAAAACGAAGCCGCGATTTCCCGCAAAATCACGATCTCATCCGCATCGACCCGGGCAATGTTTTCGCTTAGGGTTCTTGCCGCCCTCAGTGCGGAGGCAATTTTCAACAGCTCGCCCATGGAAAGTATGCCGCCGATCTCCACGCGGGACAGCTCGCCCCTGATATCCTCAAAAAACGGGATCTGACAGGCGTTATACCGAAAGAGCAGGCGATAAGCCTCCGTCGTCTTGGCGAGAACATAGTTCGCCGTTTTTAAGGACGATTCGGGCGACAGCTCCTGAATCTGCCGCTTCGTATCCTCCAAAACCGCATATTCCGAAAGCTGCGATAAAATTTTATCATATTCCAAAGCGCATAAAACGCGTCTTTCCGTCATTTACTTCATTCCCCTTACTGTGTTGCCGGAGGTATGACCCGGCAGCAGTTTTTTTAATTTTTCGGTCTGGTCACCGACGGCAAACAGTTCTTTTATGAGGTTTTCGCCATACAGGCGGAAATCGTAGAGCCTGCTTTTGATATTTTCGCTATCCGCTACGAGATCCTGTGGATTATAAATTTCAAAACGACAGGTCGTCAGCCGATAGCGACGTACGGCGTACTTTCTGTTTTCTCCGTCCTTTAATTCCAGCCTGTGACCCAGCCTGCAGTTGTTGCAGCGCTTTCCGAACGGACAATAAATCAAAAGCATTACGGGGATTTTCCCCAGCGTAAAAGCGTAATTTTTCTCATAACGCGCTGCGCTTTTCAAATCAATTTCCCGCGAAACGGCAGCTTTTTCAAACGCGTTGAGCGATATTCCGTTGGTAAAATTACATCCGGTGCCTAGAAAACACTTTTTTCCGCAGGCGCGCGCCAATTCGGCTCCGCTTAAATTTTCCGCATAAAAGCCGTCAAAATCCTTTACCGCTCTCTTTAATAATTCCGCATCCGCGCGACTAAAAAACGCAGGCAAATACAGATATTTTTCACAGCCGCGCGCCCGCGAGAGAAAGCGCTCGATCGCTTCTTGATCCGCATAATCGTCCGGAGCAAAAATCGCATCCGTCACAGCCGCAGGCATTTCTGCCGGATGGTTCACTATAACGGCCAGCCGATGATTTTCAATCTGATTATGCGTGTCATAATTTATTATAAAATCATTATATTTTTTATTATGATTTTTACCTTTAAATACTTTTTCGTATAATTCCCTGCGACAAGCATTCAGCGTGGATTTCGGAAGAAATATGTGCTCCGTCTCCACCTTAATCTCAGGGCGAAACGGATACCGGTCTGTCTTTTGAAAACACGATACGACGTCTTCCTCCCGGATCTCCGCATTGATTGCGGGCTCCAACGGATGGGCCGTCTCAACGCGGTAGGTTATCCCCTTGCTTTCGGCGATAAAGGCTCCGCGTTCTCCCGCAAGCAGGCGGATATGAACCGCGAGCGGCAGACATTTTTTCTCTTTCTTTTCTCCCTGTGGCGAAGTGACGGCTATTTCATCTCCGGCCGCCGCACTGCCGCTGTAACGGGCAATACAGATTCCGTTTTTGGCTTGCCGCACCACGCCGTTTCCGCACTCCGCTCCGCCGCGTAAAATTTTAAAGCAATCCCCTTGCCCGCATTGCTCCGAGCGAAAGCGCAATTCATGTTTGTCGCATGCAAATACCGTTCCCACGGTTTCGCCGATATGTCCCGGCGTTTTAGCGGAAATCAGATTGGTATCCTGCCCGAAGGCCAAGCCTTTCGTATAGTTGCCGCGGTTAAATGCCCGTCTCAGCTTACGATAACTCTCCTCGGGATTTTTTCCGTCCAGAATATTTCTGTAATATTCCGTAGCGGCGGAGACATATTCCGCGCTGCGGAGACGCCCTTCAATTTTGAAAGAGGTCACCCCTGCTTCAATCAGCTTGCCGATTTCTCTTCCGACGGAGAGATCTGCCAGCGACAGCGAGTAGCCCTCCGTCAGGCGCTTTCCGTTCTCGTAATAAGCGTATTGTTTTCTGCACGGCTGTTTGCACAGCCCGCGGTTGCCGCTATTCCCGCCGATCAGACTGCTCATATAGCACTGCCCGGAAAAAGAAGTACAGAGCGCACCCTGTATAAACGCCTCCGTCTCTATGATCTGACTGATCTCGGAAATATCCTGAAGCGCCGTCTCACGCGCCAAAATCACGCGGGAAAAGCCGTACTGTTTTGCAAGTTCCGCGCCGTAACGATTATTGATCCCCGCCTGCGTGCTGAGATGCAGCGTCAGTTCCGGATAAAGCGCTTTGATTTTTTTTCCGAGCACGGCGTCCTGCAGGATAAACGCATGTACGCCTGCAGCAGCGCTTTCTCCGACGGCGCGCAGCAACGGGCGTACTTCATCGTCCTTAACCAACGTATTGACGGCGACGTAAACCTTGACGTCGAACAGTTCGGCGTAACGCACGCAGTCCGCAAGCTCTTCGATTGTGAAATTCCCCGCATTTTTCCGGGCGGAAAAGTCCTTCAGTCCGAGGTAGACTGCGTTTGCACCGCTGTCGACGGCGGCACAGAAACTTTCCCGATTTCCGGCCGGAGATAGCAATTCCAACATTCCAGCGACAATCGTTAAACGCTATCTCAGCGCCGCGCCGCACTCCTTCTGCAGCGCATTCAGTATATTCTTCATAATTCCGTCCACTTCCTCCACGTTGAGCGTGCGATCCTGCGCCTGGAAGATCAAATTGAACGCAAGGCTCTTCTTCCCTTCGCCGATCTGCGCCCCCCTGTAAAGATCAAAGAAGGATACGCTTTCGAGGCAATCCGTTCCGTTTGCCCGAATGCACTTTACAAGGCTTCCGCAGTCGACCGCATCGTCGACGACCAAGGCCAAATCTCTGTCGACGGCGGGATACTTCGGCGCCGCTTTACAGAGGAACTTTTCGCAGCCGGAACGCATCATTTTTTCGCAGTAAAGCTCGCCGACGTAGACTCGCCCGTCAATTCCCGCCTTTTCGGCGACCAGCGGATGAAGTTCTCCGAAATAGCCGACTGTCTCTCCTGCGACGGAAAGCGAAGCGGAGCGGGTCGGATGCAGGCATGCGGCAGAGCCCCGGACAAATTCGACGCACTTTCCCGTGCAAAACACGGATATAAGCGATTCGATTACGCCCTTCAGCGTGAAAAAGTCCTCCTTTTCCCCGTAAACGCACAGGCTCAGCCGCTTTTCTTCGATTGGCAGCGCGCCATTCTCCTGCGGATGATAAACGCGGGCGAGCTCAAAAATACGCCCGTCCAGATTTCTGCGGTTCAGATTTTTCGCCGCAACGCGCACGACGGAAGGCAAAAGCGTCGTACGCATCACGCTTAAATCTTCGCCGAGCGGATTCTTAATCCTTACAAACTGATGTTCGTCTGAAGCCTTGTCGATGAAAAAATCGTCATATTCCCGCTCGGAGACAAACGAATACGTGATGATCTCGTGAAATCCCATTGCGCAGAGGGTCTCTTTCAGCGAATCTTCGCGCGCCTGTTCGGGCGTTTTTCCGCCCTTCGTAATTTTCCCGGCACTCATCAGATGGGATTCGATATGATCGTAACCGTATTCCCGAATCACCTCTTCCGCCAAATCGGGATAGTCCTCTATGTCTTCGCGATAGGGCGGAACCGTCACGCTGATCTCGTCGCCCCGCAGTTCCGTGACGAACCGGAGCCTTTCAAGAATCTCTCTAATCGTTTCCGCCGGAACCGAGATTCCCAGCACGCCGTTGATTTTGGAAATGGTCGTGTGTATTACTTTTTCGGTCAAAGCCGCGCCGAGATCATAGCGATCGCATGCGATCGTACCGCAATGCAGCGCTTCGATCAGGTGCAGTGCGCGATTCATCGCGATTTCGCCCGTATAAGCGTCAATTCCCTTCTCAAAACGTGCGGAGGAATCGGAGGTCTGCCCCAATTTACGGGAAGTCTTTCTGACGTTGTCACGCGCAAATTTCGCCGCTTCCAAAACGATTTCTTCCGTACTCTTCTTGATCTCGCTGTTTAATCCGCCCATAATGCCGGCGAGCGCCACGGGCTTTGCCGCGTCGCAGATGACGAGATGATCGGAAGTCAGATCAAACGATTTTTCATCCAGGGTCACGATCTTTTCCCCTTCGCGCGCCCGCCTTACGACGATTTTTCTTCCCTCCAAATCGTTCAGATCGAAGGCGTGCATCGGCTGCCCCAATTCAAGCAGGACAAAATTCGTGATGTCGACGATATTGTTGATTGAACGCAGTCCGGCGCTTGCAAGACGGCGTTTCATCCAAAGCGGAGAGGGCTCTATTTTTATGTCGCGCACATAATGGGAAATATAACGCGGACAAAGATCGGGCGCGCTGTTTTCCACGGTAATAACGGACGTCGTCTTTACGGCAGAATCGGCATGATAGGAAAGATCAGGCTCTTTTAACGGGCTGTTCAGTACCGCGGCTACTTCACGCGCTATCCCGAAAATACTCTGGCAATCCGGGCGGTTTGCCGTGACGTTGATATCGAAAATCACGTCGCCGATCCCCAGCATCTCTTTCACTTCCGCACCGAGCGGATAATTCTCCTTCAGAATCAAAATGCCGTCGACGCTTGCCCCCGGATAAAAGTCGTCCGTTATGCCGAGCTCTTCCCCGCTGCAGAACATACCGTTGGAGGGAATGCCGCGCAATTCTCCGTCAAAAATGCGTTCTCCGTTATCCAGCGTAGCGCCGTTCAGTGCGACGGGGACCAAATCTCCCTCTGCAATGTTTTTAGCGCTTGTCACGATCTGCAGGAGGCCGTATTGTCCTGCGTCGATCTTCGTCACGCTGAGCTTGTCCGCATTCGGGTGCTTCTCGATATTCAGAATTTTCGCGACGACGATTTTATCGATATTTTTTCCCTTATACACGACTTCTTCCACTTCAAAGCCGCAGGAAAACAATTTTTCTTCCAGTTCTTTCTCCGTTACGCCGATATCGACATAGTCTTTCAACCAAGACAAAGGCACTTTCATTTCCGTCTTCCTCCTATTTTCTCCCGAACTGCTGCAAAAAGCGCGTGTTGTTTTCAAACAGCGTGCGAATATCCGGAACGCCGTATTTGATCATCGTAATCCGCTCGATCCCCAGGCCGAATGCCAGACCGGAATAAACATCGGGATCGATCCCGCAGTTTTCCAGCACTCTGCGGTTTACAATGCCGGCCCCCAGAATTTCAATCCAGCCGGTCCCCTTGCACAGTTTACAGCCCTTTCCGCGGCACTCCGTACAGCTGACGTCTACCTCTACGCTGGGTTCCGTAAACGGGAAATAAGAGGGCCTTAAGCGTATCTGCGTATCTTCGTCGAATATCGTCTTGAAAAAAGCGTCCAGAAGCCCTTTCAGATCGCAGAGCGTAATCCCCTTGTCGACCACAAGCCCCTCGATCTGGTGAAACATCGGGGAATGAGATGCGTCGTCATCCGCGCGGTAGACGCGGCCGGGACTCAGAACCTTGATCGGAGGCTTTTTCGCCTCCATCGTGCGGATCTGTCCGGGTGAAGTGTGCGGGCGCAGCACGACGTTATCCGAAACGTAAAAAGTATCCTGCATATCTCTCGCGGGGTGATCCTTCGGGATATTGAGCGCCTGAAAGCAATAATAATCATACTCGATCTCCGGCCCCTCAAAGATCTCAAATCCCATTCCGCAAAACGCGTCCAAAATCTGGTTCTTGACGATGTTGAGCGGATGCAGATTGCCGACGGCAGCCTGTTTCCCCGGCAGCGTAATATCCAGCCTTTCCGCTTCGAAACGCGCTTCCATTTCGCGCTTTTTCAGAATCTGGTCGGTAGCCGTCAATTCCGCTTCGATTTCCGATTTCAGATCGTTGACGCGCTTGCCGAACGCCGCCCGCTCCTTGCCGGGGATATCTTTCATCCCTTTTAAAAGAGCCGTGATCTCTCCCGATTTTCCCAAAAACCTGACCCGCAATTCATTCAAGCCTTTTCTGTCGCGGAGTTTTTTGATTTCCTCCTTCGCGCGGTTCAGCAGTTCTTTGATCTTTTCCTGCATAATTCCTCCGATAAAAAAAATACGCCCTATCACATAGGGCGAAAATTTCGCGATACCACCTAATTCACCTGCCGCCGGCAAGCCTTATTGAGCGATAACGGGGCAACCGCCGCAGCCTACTCAGCAGAATGCCGTTCGGTGCGGAACTCCAAAGGGAATAACGCGCGCATCCGTCGGAAAACCTTTCAGCCCACGAGTTTCCCTCTCTTGCACGGATGATTCGGCGCGTCTGTCTTTTTCATCGTTTTGTAATCATTATAAAGAAAAAAAATGCGCTTGTCAAATCTTTTTTCAAGAGGAGGCGAAAATACTGTTATGCAGATAAAATTCGGGGACCTTCCCCACTATGACCGCCTCGCAAATCAGCACGCTGGTCTCAGAACACACCGTTTTTGTCCGCGTGGGAATCACGATGTCGGTTTCCGCACGGACGTTGAGATAGACGGAATGCCTCGTCTGATTGATCCCCGCCTCGTCGAACTCCGAATAAAACTGACACGTGACGTTTCCGATCGTCACGATATCGAGATAGATCTCTCTGCCGTATCCGGATAGAACGCGTATGCCGGAAAGCGTGCCGAGCGGCACAGGGAGCCCTTCTTCATAATACTCTCCCAGTTTTTCCTGCGCCGTATAGGCTACAAGACGGTTGATATAGTTGATTTTGACCGAATTTGCCGCGAGAAGCTGTATATCTCCGCTTTCGTTTCGGGTCACGGTGACGACGTCTTCATAATTGGTTTTGTCCTCCAAGGTCAAAAATACCGCCTGATTGACGGCAGTCGTCATGAGCGCATCGATCTTCGACTCGCTGATTTCGATTACAGACGAAACGATTTTATGATTGAAATAAAAATAGCCGGCAAGCAATATGCCGACTAAAACAATCAAGCGGAAGATCCGTCTTTTTTTCGACTTTTTTCGGCGATAACTCTGATACATCGCTATATTATATCGCCGATCAGTTCTTTTTAGACCTCGCTTTGAAAATCAGCGCGAAAAAATAACCGAAGACAATCGCCGCGGTGATTCCCGCCCCTGCCGCCGTGATTCCGCCCGTAATCGCCTTGAACAAGCTCTCTTTCGCTCCCTCCATTGCACCCTTTGCCAACAGATATCCAAATCCGGAAATCGGGACGGTAGCCCCCGCTCCAGCGAAATCGACCAGGTACTGATAAATGCCGAACGCCTGCAAAACGAGCCCCGACAGAAGAAAATAAACCAGAATTCTGCCCGAGGTCAGCTCTGTTAAATTGATGAGAATCTGCGCGACAGTGCATATTGCCCCGCCGACGACAAAAACCTTTACAAACATCCATACAATTTCCATTTATCCCTCCACCACCACGGCGTGAGCGACGCAGGGAATCGACTCCCCCTGCTGCGTGGTAATCGACGACAGCAGAGCGCCCGTAGCCATGAACAATACGCGTGAAAATTTTTTTTCGCACAGCTTTTTATAGATATAAGAATTGAAAACGACGGCGCTGCATCCGGCTCCCGAGCCGCCCTGATATTCGTCCTCTTTGATGTTATAGATCAGTTCTCCGCAGTCGACGTGCTGTTTTTCGATGTCGTAGCCTTTTTCCCACACGAGATCTTTCAGGATCCGCGAACCGAACACGCCGAGGTCGCCCGTGATGATCAGATCGTAACAGTCCGGCGTTTCTCCCGATTCCCGGAAATGTGATACCAGCGTAGACATCGCCGCGGGCGCCATCGCCGCCCCCATGTTGTTTGCATCCGTCACGCCGTAATCCACCACTTTGCCGAAAGTCGCCATCGTGATTTTCGGTCCCTGCCCGGCCGATGACAGGACGGCCGCACCGGCCCCCGTAACCGTCCACTGCGCTTGCGGCGGGCGGGTTGAACCGAGTTCCAAAGGATAGCGGTATTGCCGTTCTGCGGTCGAAAAATGGCTTCCTGTGGCGCAAACGACGTTATTCATATATCCGCCGTCGATCAGGGCGGCGCCGAGCGCCAGAGATTCACTCATCGTCGAACAGGCGTTATAGACGCCGATAAACGGAATGCTGTAATCGCGCGCGGCAAAGCTGGCGGAAATAATCTGATTCAGAAGATCTCCCGCGACGAGTGCGTCGATATCAGAAAACCGCTTCTTTGCATTTGAAATTGCATGGCCGATCGCAAAAGAGAGCATTTTGCACTCCGCTTTTTCAAAAGTCTTTTCTTCAAAACGATCGTCTTCTAAAACGGTGTCGATACAGCTGCCGACGCTGCCCTCTCCTTCCTTTGGACCGGCGATGGTATGCGTGCCGATGATAACCGGTTTGTTTTTAAAATAAATCGTATGTTTTCCCATCAGAATATCAAATGAATCAAATAGTATATCAGTCCGACCGCGACGCTGCCCGCCACGCCGAATACGATGATCGGCCCCGCAATGACGAACATTTTTGCCGCCAATCCGTAAATAAATCCCTCTGATTTAAATTCCATCGCAGGAGATACGACGGAATTTGCAAAACCGGTGATCGGCACAATCGATCCCCCTCCGGCATATTTGCCGATCCGGTCGTAAACGCCCAGCCCGGTCAGGAATGCGCCGAGAAAGATCATAATGACAGAAACATAAGCCGCCAGCTCGTCTCCGGTCAGGCCCAGCCCGAATTCCAGCAAATAGCGGAATCCCTGACCGATACAGCAGATCACGCCGCCCACCCAGAACGAACGGAAAATCGACCGCAGTTCATGCGACCGCGGAGAAATCCGGGCAATATACTCATTATAATTCCGGTTATAGGTCTTGCTTTTGCCGGTCATTTCCGCTCCTCCCGTTTGGAAAAGGAGTTTACGACGCTCTCCCGTTCGGAGCTCGTCTTCAAATACTCAAAATCCTTGTTCTTCATATTGTTAATATGAACCAATACGGCATTTTCATACAAAAAAATACGGTCAAAATTTTAACCGTATTTTTTCGAGAATTTTATTTTCCAGCCGGCTGATCTGCACCTGGGAGACGCCCATGTTTTCCGCGATCTCACTCTGCGTCTGATCCCTGAAATACCGAAGGATGATAATTTTCCTTTCCCGTTCGGGCAATCCCTCGATCAGAGCAGAAAGCTGTATCTTATCGATGAGATCTTCCGGAGATTCTTTTGACGGTATCTTGTCGATCAGCTCCAGGCTGCTGTCGTCTTCCCCTGCCTGATCAAACAGCGAAACGGGCATTCGGGCGGAATCCATCGCAATAACGACTTCATTCGGTTCTACGCCCATCTTTTCCGCAATATGCTCGATTGAGGGAGGCGCATTGTGCGCGGTCTGGTATTCATCGATATAGCGGTTGATTTTATTCGCCAATACCTTTAAGGTGCGGGAAACTTTGATCGCCCCGTTATCGCGCATATAACGCTTGATCTCTCCCACTACCATCGGAACGGTATAGGTGGAAAACTTTACGTTAAAACTTTCGTCGAAATTATTGATTGCCTTTAAAAAGCCGATGCAGGCAATCTGAAATAAATCGTCATATTCCACTCCCTTATTGCGGAATCGCCTGATGATACTTTTCAGAAGCGGCGCGTTGCTCTCAAGAAGCTGCTGCTTTGCCTTTTCGTCTCCGTTTTTTGCCCTTCCTATGTAATAAATCGTCTCATCGCGCTCCATAAGCCCCTCAACCGATGCAGGGGGAAATCGTCTTTTTCATGGAAATAACAGTGCCTTTGTTCTGCTCGGATTCTATCGTTACGTCTTCCATAAAAGACTGGATGATCGTAAATCCCATTCCCGACCGCTCTTCTTCCGGCCTGGTCGTGTAAAAGGGCTGAAGCGCCTCCTCCAGATTTTCGATTCCCACTCCGTTATCGGATATTTTGATATGTATCGCGTTGTCTTTGATTTCCGCTTCCATCGTCACAATTCCTGGCGTATCGGGATAACCGTGAACAACGCAGTTTGTGACGGCTTCGCTGACGGCAGTCTTGATATCCGACAGCTCAGCGATCGAGGGATTCAACTGCAGACAGAAACAGGAAATGACGCTTCGCGCAAACGTCTCGTTTTGGGAGAGGGATAAAAATTCGATTTTCATTGCGTTATTTTCCATAAGTTACCTCTATCAATATTTCGGCATAATGCCGTACAACCCGGAAATTTCTATGATTTTTTCCACGTTTACCGAAGCGCCGGACAAAAACACCGGTATACCGAACCGCTTTAGTTTTTTATATCGTCCGATCAGCATTCCGATTCCCGTACTGTCCATAAACGATAAACCGGAAAGGTTAAAGACAAACCGCTTGATATTCAGGTTATCGTCGATCAGGCGGTCAAGCTGATTTTTCGATTGCCCTGCAGAGTATTCATCCAGTTCCCCGTTGAGATATACCGTCATATTCCCGCCCGTATTTTTATACTTGATGTCCATAATTTCCACCTCGGAACCGTTAGTGATTTCAGTCTAGCACAAATAAAAAGCCGAAATTTAATCTTCTTTTAATTTCTGTGTTTTTTCTTGTCGAATCGGCAAAAAATAATTTATAAAATTTTGAAAATACCCTTGAAAAATCGTTGACTTTTTTTTCAAATTATTATATGATATACAAGCGTTGATCAAAAGACAACGGGGTGTAGCGCAGTTGGTAGCGCACGTGGTTTGGGACCATGGGGTCGGGAGTTCGAGTCTCTTCACCCCGACCAAAATCGCCAACGCGACAAGGGCCTTTAGCTCAGTTGGTTAGAGCGGTCGGCTCATAACCGATTGGTCCGCGGTTCGAGTCCGTGAAGGCCCACCAACATAACACCGCAATCAAACGGCCCGGTAGTACAGATGGTTAGTACGCCAGCCTGTCACGCTGGAGGTCGAGGGTTCGAGCCCCTTCCGGGTCGCCATTTTGAAAATACTTGTCAATTTGACAAGTATTTTCAAAAAAATCTTGTTTTTGAATGCCTCGGTAGCTCAGCTGGTAGAGCAAAGGACTGAAAATCCTTGTGTCGGTGGTTCGACTCCGCCCCGAGGCACCACCTTTATAAAAAAACGTTCATGACATATCATGAACGTTTTTTATTTTCTTTCCCCTGTTTTACATCAATGCCTTCAAAGGTTTTTTATAAAACTCTGTCCATGCGTACGGCTTGCCCTTACGCCACTTTATTTTAGCAAAAAGTTTTTTTATTTCGATTGAAACCGTTTGATTTTTTTGATCAATATGTTATAATAGATAAGCTAAGTTTTTAGTTTGAAATAATTTTTGCTGGTGTAGCTCAATTGGCAGAGCAGCTGATTTGTAATCAGCAGGTTGCGGGTTCGATTCCAGTCACCAGCTCCAAGACAAACATCCGACAAAATGTCGGATGTTTCGTTATACTTTTTTTAATCAAACATTGTTTCAGACATAAAAATAACGCCGCAGGGAAGCGGCGTTCTTTTTTAATCTTTATCTTGCGCTCTTCTTTTTCAGCAATACGATTGCCGCACCGGCAAGAACTACCCCAACAAAACTCAGGGAAAGCCCTACCGTGCTTCCGCAGCCGTTTTCCTCGGCGGCAGTTACGGTGACGGTTGCCGAAGCACTCTGATCTCCGCAGGTAGCGGTAATTGTAACTTCGCCCGCTTTGAGCGCCGTTACCTTTCCGTTTTCATCGACGGTTGCAATGCTCTCGTCCGAAGATCTCCAGGTGACGGTTTTATCCGTCGCGTTATCGGGCGTGACAGTCGCTTTGAACGTCACGTTTTCACCCACCTTGATGCTGGCGGAAGTCTGATCCAACGTCACGTTTGTAACGGGAATTTCCTTTGCCTTGACCGTAATGGTGCAGGTTGCGCTCTGATCTCCGCAGGTAGCAGTAATTGTAACTTCGCCCTCTTTGAGCGCCGTTACCTTTCCGTTTTCGTCGACGGTTGCAATGCTCTCGTCCGAGGACGTCCAGGTGACAGTCTTATTCGTCGCGTTGTCGGGCGTGACCGTGGCAACCAACGTCACATTTCCGTCCACTTCAAGCGTCGCGCTCGTTTGATCTAACGTGACTTTCGTAACGGGAATGACTTTTTCTTTTACCGTGACAGAACAAGTGGCACTCTGAATTCCGCTGGTGGCGGTAATCGTCACGTTGCCGGCCTTGACTGCCGTCACCTTTCCGTTTTCGTCAACGGTTGCAATGCTTTCATCAGAAGAAGTCCACGTGACGGTTTTATCCGTTGCATTTTCGGGAGATACCGTCGCTTTTAAGGTTACGCTATCCCCTTCTTCCAATTCAACAGATGTCTGATCCAACTTTACTTCCGTAACCGGAATTACGGAAGGATCCATGGGTTCCACCGTAATGGTGCAGGTTGCGCTCTGATTGCCGCAGGTCGCGGTAATTGTAACTTCGCCCTCTTTGAGCGCCGTTACTTTTCCGTTTGTGTCAACCGTAGCAATGCTCTCGTCCGAAGACGTCCAGGTGACGGTCTTATCCGTCGCATTGTCGGGCGTGACTGTGGCAACCAGCGTCATAGCAGTCCCAGCTTCCATCGTTTCACTCTCTTTATTCAAGGTAATTCCCGTGACTCCGATATCTCCGGAAACAACGACGAGTGATTTATCTTTTGCCGTATACTGCAACACGAGGTCATTGGCGAGATACGAGCCGCTGGCAAACGTAAGGCCGGCCTTAAACTCAAACAACTGATCGTTGTCGGGATTGAATCCGGTATTCGCTGCAGAGGCAATACGCAGTGTTCTTGCGCCGTCCGCATTGGCATGGATCTGCCAGACAGGGGTATTCGCAGTAAAGCGCGCATCTCCGTACATTTCATAAACGCTCTTTCCGTTGATATACAGATGCGTCATCAAATTATAAGACAGCCCGGAAGAAGCGAGATAATCCGCCATCGCTCCGGTTGCCGCAGGTACGGTGGAATCTTTCTGCCGAATCGGAGAAGAACCGTATTCAACGACTACGGCATTATTGTCAACGATAGACTCTGCAAACGTAAGAAGCAGCCATCCGTTTACGCCGCTGTCTTTCAAATCAAACGAATAACCGGTCAGTGCATTCGCCTGTTTCTGTTCCACCTCAAAGGGTTCTAAGGAAGACCAATATTTAAATGCAGGGATATAGTAACGCGTAATATCTTCTTTGAGAATATAGCCGGTTTCGGAGACAAAGTCTTTGGAAACACTGAGAACAATGTTTTTTGTGACATCGATGATTCCGGTAGACTGAACCGTTCTCAGAACGATATCCGTACCGTTTGCCGCAATCGAAATTGCAGGGATATTCTCACCGTCTTCATTCTCGAGCTCGCTGAACTGTTCGTTCCAGGCTTTAACCGTCTTTCCGCCGATCTGAATCATCGTCGCGTAGGCATCGTTAGCCTGTAACCCGTCCGCTTCGCCGGCAACGACTTCCAGTTTGAATTTTAAAGTGATGTCATACGTCGCTGGCATCGTCGCGCCTGCGGGCGTCTCTGTAATCGCATTCACCGTATTGAGGCTGTTGGCCGCGCCGGCAGTCTCCGCCACCGACCAACCGCTGGAGCCCAGTTTAATGGTGAAATCTTTTCCCAGATAATCGGTGAAGATCATTTCGCTCACTTCCGGTTTTCCAGTAGGATGATAGTCCTTCGCCAATTCACCGGGGAGATGCAGCCCTGCCTTCAGGGTGATTGTATCACCCGTTTTGAACGTATAAGAATTAGGATAGAGATAGAAGTCACCGCTCAGCATATGAATGCTGAACTGACCGGCTAATGGTTCATCATTCAAATAAATAAACTCTTTTAAAGCATGACCGAGATCCGTCCAGTCCTGTATGTTGTTGTAATTCCTGACGCGATTGATGGACGAACCGGAAAAGGAAAACGTCTTTCCGCCCAACTGCGCATTGGAAGCGATCCCGCTGTCGAGTTCGGCCTTCAGTTCTACGCTTTCCTTGGAACCGGTTTCCGCCGTCCTGATCCAACCGTTTACGGTATAGATCAGCTTTACGCTCTGCGCGACAGAGGCGGCTTCCGTCGTACCATCTTGCTCGGGAAGCGGGAAGCCCGCCAGCATTTCCAACGTGTCGCCGATCTTGAAAGAATCGCCGTTTTTATGGATTGTAACTGTTTGAGAACAATAGTGCATGTTGATATTGCTGGGATTATTCGGTTCATCATTATAATAGAGATAATCCGAGACCTTTTTGCCGCTGAGGGTTCTTCCTTCCAAATTCAAGATGTCATTCCCTCCGACTTTCTGATCGAACTTAAATCCGATGGTCGTAACGCCGTTCTGAAACTCGCTGGGATAGCTCACAACCTTGACGGTGACGGGATCATCCGCACTTACAAACGCGACTGCGGTAAAACAGCACAGCGCCGCAAGAATACAGATCAGAAGGCATAAAATTTTGCTCCGTTTTTTCATACATTTTCTCCTTTTTTTATTTTTTCCCTATCCGGGACGGAACCTTATTTCTTTTTGCGAAGCGCAATTGCTGCGCCTGCAACCAATCCGAGTGCGAGGACGGAAGAGACTCCCAGGAAGGAACCGCATCCGCTTTCAGGCGGATTCTCAGGATCCTTTCCGTCGTCGGGAGGCGTCGTTTCCTCCGCGCCCGTTGCGTTCACGACAATCTTGAACTGAACGGAGAATGTTTCTTCCTCGATGTTCTTCGTTCTGACCGTAAAGGTAAACGTTCCCTCTTTCTTGTTGTTTAAAAAGTCCTTGCTGATGGTAATCGTACCTTTTCCGTCGGTCTCCCCGGGCGTATACGTGTAGTTTGCCGCGAGGATACCGCCGCCCGAGAAGGAAGCCCAAATGCCGTTTTTAATGTCGATGTTGACGACGAGATCTTCCGTGCCCGCTCCGACCTTCCAGTAATAAGTATCTTTATCTACCGTGGGCGGCTGCGTCACCAGCCCGGGATCGGAAAAACGTATGGAAATTTCTTCGCTGCCTCCGTCGTTGCGCGCATACAATTGATAGACGTCGTACGCCTTCCCTTCAAACCATTCATACTTGATCGTAATGGTCTTTGCGGATTCGTCATACCGGTAGAGATCGGAAGAAACTGCGGTCATACCGCCGTTTCCGTCCGGTTCCCAAAGCGTAATCGCGCCGTTTTCATAGTTTTCGATCCCGACAGTGATGTCTTCACCCGAATCGCCTACGACTTTCAGCGCTTCATCATCCGTACGGCGCGCCGCATTAAAGCCCTTGACAACGATGGTATTTCCCTTGGCTGTACTCGCATTGTCTTCAAAGAAATGGAAATACGGATAAGCCATATAGCCGCTCGCTTCGAAATCGCTGAGTTTTGTCACCAAACCGTCAAAAATCAGCTTTCCGTTATGGTACATGTCCGTTCCGTCCTCGCCGACGATAAAGGTGATGATATCCATATTGGAGCGGTTTTCATACGGCTTGGAAGCGGAATTGGTAAGGTAAGATTCCTTTCTGTTGTTTTGCGGCCTGTAAGTAGGCTGTGCCAATCCCGTCGTCGTCTGGAACATAATGCCGTCGTTCTCTGCCGCAATGGAATCGCTGAACGAGCTGACGCCGTTCGCTACGCCTTTTCCGTCCTTGTTAAAGACGTCAAACTGCATGCGCGTAATGGAATCCAGTACGTTGGGGCGGCCAAGCCCTACCGCATACCATACGGCGGAAGCGTTGGATACGTCATAGCTGTACTCGATGTTAATCGGCTTTCTTACGTCGAATCCCTTTGCGCTGATCAGGTGTTCCCGATAGCGCAGCTCCGAACCGGGAAACTGCGCCGCGCGCTGATCGGCGATTCTGTATTTGACGGTATCATCGCTGTTATAAGTGATAATATCCGAGCCGAACTGGATGAGCCCGTTTTCGATATAGTGCTTCTGAATTCCGGGCTGAACGTCGTACACGCTGAATTGCGGCGTCTTTTCCTTCGTATAAAATTCAAAGGTCAATGTACAGTCGGAGAGATCCATTTTGATCTCGCGGGAAGGAATTGCAGTGAGCCCGTCAAAGGCAAAAAACCACATATCTTCCTCTTTATGAATATCGATCACGTGTCTTTGGTCTTCGATGACGGTATAGGTATCGAAACTTTCAAGATAGCGGATCCCGTCACTGTACAGTTTGCCCTCTTCCGCCTTATAAGCCGGGTTCAGCAGATACACGTCGCACTGCATCTTGTTGACGTTGGTCGTGGCGTTCTTGGAATACAGAGCGTAAATCTTGAACTGAACGCCGATTCCCTCCGGCGTAAGCGCCGTCGCCAAAAGATAATTGCTCCCGTTCGCGCGCGCGTCCGGATCGATATCGATGTAACCGGCCTGCGCGATGACAAACTCAAAGGAAGCGCCTTCGTTCAAATTTACTGTATCTTTGTAGGTAACTTTGTTGGAGACGCCGGCTGTGCCCGTAAAACGGGCGACCTTTTCGGAGCCTCCGGTCAGCGTCACATTGGAGTCTGCGGGTGCCCAGGGTTTCTGATCGTCTGCAAACACAGCCGTCATGCCGAGCGTAAAGGCCGCAACCAACAACGCGACAAGAGCGATTAAGAGTTTCTTTTTCATGGTTCCTCCTGTTTATTTTCCGCTGAAAATATAATTTAATCTTCCGACGGGGGCGGATTCGCCCGTCGTATAGTAGCTTTCCATATTCCAGGGATCGGTAATATTGTCCGCTACTTTAAACCGTATGGTAAACGCTCCGTCAATCCCCAGCGCGCTCTTCGGAATTCTATACTGCATGTATTTCCCGGAAAGCGTAAAGTTTGCAATTCCCTTCATCTCAAACCCGACGGAACTTCCCGCCACGAGCTTTTCCACGCTGCACTGTCCCGTATAGGATGACTGTCTGTTGATCAGATAATCATAGCCGTAAAACGCTTCGTTTTCCTGCCCGTCCACGTCAATCAGGAGATTCATCCAGTTCGCGGCTTCCGGATTAGCCGTAATATCGCTTTCGCAGGCTACCAGCACGTAAATATTTTCTGCATCGTGCGTCACGCGGATTTCCGCGATGTCGTTCACGAGAGAATCGTCTTTATAATGAATGGACTCGACAAATCCCTTATAGTCCCGGTTAATTTCACCGGTAAAATCATAATAGACGTCGGTCACCGCATTCCATTGCGTCAGGCCTTTGGAAATATCGATCGCCCCCGTTTCGCTCCCGCTGAGCGTTCCGCTTTTTCCCTTTAAGGTGCGGATGTTGCGCATCATCTGCAGATAGTAATTATCAGCGTAGCCGCCTTTCATCATCTCGATATCGCGGGAATATTCCTTGTTGACCGTATCGACGAAATAGACGCGCTTTCCCCGGCATTCCGGATAGGCGGAATTATTCCCGAGGTTTGCCGCGCTTTTGATCGCCACCCATTCGTTCCAGCCGGTTACGAACGTGTATTTGACGTCCTTTTGCAGTGCGACCTGCCACTCTTCTTCAAAATTCAGTCCGGATTCGATGGCTTTATCCGAATGGTCGGGGCCGTTTGCCGTCGTATAGCCCCTGCCCCACATTTGGTCCGCCAGTTCGGCTGACAGCAGCGCATCCGAAAACGGCAGATTGTTATGCTGCGCCACGCCTACGTTGATGGTATCCGTATGCACCTGCTGCGGGCGGTTCCAGTCGATCCAGGGCAGTCCGTTGTCGTAATATTTTTGGTTCGGCCACTGAGATTCCCAAAAGTCGAAAAAGTTCAGGATGGTCTGATCGGAAACGATATGATCTTCTTTGTTTGCCGAGCCCTCTCCGTTGGTGCTCTCGGGATCGGTAATCGCGGCAATCCGCGGTTTTTGACCGTCCGGCATAAACCACAGGTCTTTATAATACCCCTTGGAATAGATTCCCTCTTTTTCCAGCACATTATCCGAAGAAGTCGGACGGCCGTAATACAGTTCCTTAATTACTTTGCCCGAGAGGCTGTTCAGATAGAACATGAATTTGGGCACATCCCATCCTTCGTCGTACATCTCCTGCATAATGGGGAGAATCGTACTTACGACTTCGATATAATCAAACCCGTTGGTACAGTCAAAAGCGATAAAGTCGATCCCGGATAAAGTAAAGAGCTCGAGATGCCTTCTGATCACCCAAGGATCGCGGCTGTTGTAATAACCGTACAGAGGCTCACCCCAAAAGTGATATTTCCCGAGCGGGCTCTCATCGGTTCCGTCCGTATTCCATAAAGCGTCCGGATTTTCGTCGATCAGCTTTGTCACGTCGTACACGCCGTTCATTTCGCCGCCGTGATACCCCAGCCAGGTGAAATAAAACAGACCGACGTAGCGCTCTTTGTCTTTTTTATAGCCGTCCATGTAGCCGAAACTGCGTCCGAAATCATCGGTTGCCGACAACTTATTGATGGTATCCTGGCGGGACGTCGTGGAAACGGCCAGATCTCCGTCCATTACGAAGGTGTATGAGGGATTGTTTTTGTCGCCTTTTTCGATAGTCATGTCCCCGCCTCCTTCTATCGGGTCTTTGCACGCAGTCGATACGACAGCCGTGAATAAAATCATAAATGCCAAGAACAATTTTCCGATTTTGTTAAATAAGCTCATTTTTTCCTCCCGATATTTATTTTACATACCCGTAGGTATAGCTGAGTGCGCCGATTGGCGCAGAATCGCCCTGAATGTAAAAGTTCATCCGATCGGTTGCGTCGACATGGTCGGATACGCGGAATCTAACGGCATCTGCTCCGCCGATCAGATCTTTAGGAATCGCTACCGTCATCACATTTCCGTCGATGTTTACGGAAACGTCCCCTTTGACCGTATACCCGTCCGATCCGATTTCAGACAGTTTTCCGTATGTATGATTCACTACGTAGCGGAAGTCGGAAGCGGAATCGGTAGCCAGCCAGATATTCATAAAGGTAGTGTCGCCCGCTTCATAGGCAGTGATCGCTTCTGCCGTTTCCACTCTGAAATAGAGATTTTTATTATCGTGCGACACCTTGATATTCGTGATGTCATTGCGGTTCGTATCGTCTGTCAGCTGTTCGGAACCGTCGTAGTTGCGATAATTCCGCGCCATGGCGTCGCCCTCAAAATCGCGGTATTCCCACGCCTTGCTCCAGTCGCCGTTTGCCGCTGCGGCGTTATTGCGCACAAAATTGGGACTTCCGTCATATTTATAGCGCTTCACATTCTGCACCAGCTGCATGAAGTAATTGTCGCCGTATCCGCCCTTCATCATCTCGAGATCGCGCGAATACTCCATATTGAAGGTATCGACGAAATACACTTCGTTCGCCTCAAAAAATTTGATGGCGATCCATTCGTTCCAGCCGGTTACGAATACAGTATGGACGTCTTCCTGCTCGTCGTCATCGTAAGTTGCAAATACAGAATCCCACTGTTGCTCGAAATTGAGCCCTTCCAGTACGCGCTCCGAGTTGTTGACGTTTTCAAATTGATCAAATCCGCGCCCCCAGTTCAGTTCCTGCAGGCTCATGCGGCTGACGGTATGCTGCGCAACCGATACGCTCATGATCCCTTCGTGATTCAGCTGAGGATACTGCCAGCACATCCACGGGAAATCTTCTTCGTCGTGCGTCGGGCTGTTAGGCCAGTCGACCGTCCGCATGTCGAAGAAATCGGTATAAAAAGAGTCATCTCCGGAAAATTGACGGGCATTTCCCCCGATCATCGGCTTACCGTTCGGCGCATACCAAAGATCGGGATAATAGTATTCCGAATCTTCACTGTAAAATTGGTTGTATATATTTTTTACCGTGCTCTTCGAGCCGGCATTCGTCAGAAACATAATTTTCGGGACGTCAAAGCCCTGCTTCTGATAACGGTCCAGAACCTTCAGCAATTCCCTGACTACGTTGTCGTAAGTAGGGCCGTTCGTCACGTCAAAGCCCAAAAAGTCAATGCCTGCCATGGTGAAAAGTTCCACATGGCGCGTCAAGACCCACGGGTCGGCCGAATGGTAATAGCCGTAAAGCGGTTCTCCCCAGAAATGATAGGATCCCACCGGGCTGACCGAACTCGACCCGCTCCAAAGTTCATCCGGGTTATTTTCCAGCAAGTCCGTAATGTCGTAGATCCCGCTTGAATGAGCACCCAGCCAAAGGAAATAGAAGAGCCCGACGTCTCTGTTTTCCCGTTCGTCCCGGGCAGCGGTTATCGTGCGGCCCAGCTGGTCGACGCCGGAAACCGCTGCCGAAGAATAGACGAACTGCCCTTCTTCCCGCCGGCAACCGACCAGTGAAAATGCAAATATAAAAACCAAAAGTGCAACCGTAACGCGATTCAGTTTCTTCATAATCACCCCTTCAGTGCAGAAGTTGAAATCCCTTCAATCAGCTGTTTCTGGAAAATCAGAAAGACGATAGCCGGAAAGATCGACATAAATGTTCCCGCAGCCATCTTTAAGTTCGCCTTATCCGGCGTGACAAAGGTGTAGAGCGAATCTTTGAAGATCGCATAAGCGAGCGTATCTTTCCCTTCCTGGCTGAGATAGAGCAGCGGACCGTAGAAATCGCTCCAGTTCGCGTTAAACACGGTCACCATGATGAATACCAGAACGGGAACGCAAAGCGGAAGCATGATCTTAAAATAGCGCTGAATGGGATTTGCACCGTCGATTTTCGCAGCTTCTTCCAATTCATAGGGTACGCCGATCATATACTGCCTGATCAGGAAAACGTAGATTGCCCCGCCCCCGAACAGATTCGGGATCGTGAGCGGCAGAAGCGTATCCAGCCAATGGAAGCTGTTGAACATCACATAGAGCGGAATCTGTACGACAGCGCCGGGAAGCATCATGGTTCCCAGCATGATCGAAAAGATCAGCTTTTTGCCCTTAAAGTTATATTTTGAAAAACCGTATGCCACGAAAGACGCGGAAAGCGGAATGGCGATCAGATTAAAGACAATGATCTTCAGCGTCTGAATCAGATAGGAAAAATAATTATTTTCCGCAAACAGCTGAACCCACGCCTCAATGCTGAACGGAGCCGGAAAGATTTCGACGGGGAATTTCTGCACCTGCCCGCTCGTCATCAATCCGCGCAGAACCATAAAGAAATAGGGAAATACCAAGATGAAAGCAAGCGCCGTCATCAGCAGGTAAATCAGTACCCGCCCCGTTATTTTCTTTGCCTTCGCACGGTTGTTGGCATGTCTGACAGTATATTCCATATCATTCATCCCCCGTATAAACCCATTTATTGGTCGCAAACGTGATTCCCGTCAGCATCGCGATGATAACGAAGAGCACCCATGCGAGCGCGGAAGCATAACCGAAATCCTGCCCGCCGAAACCCTCGTTATAAATTTTAACGGCGATAAAATAGATGGAATTTCTGGGCCCGGCGCCGTCGTAGCCGGCAAATACCATCGTATGGTTGGTCTGCATCGCGCCGATTACGCCCGTGACGAGATTATAAAAGATCATGGGCGTGGACAGCGGAACCGTGATCCGGAAAAACCGCCGGAAAACGCCCGCGCCGTCGATCTTGGCCGCTTCGTAGAGTCCGTTGGGAATGTTTTTCAGGGCGGCGAGCCACAGCACCATGCCGCCTCCCATGCTCCAGATATTCATCACGATCACCGAAGCCATGGCGGAATCGGGGTCAGAGAAGAACCCGCTCGTAGGCAGTCCGAGTGCGCTCAGGATCAGATTGAACACGCCGAGCGTCGAAGGGTCCATCAGCTGGCTCCAGATCACGCCGCTGACTACGCCGGGAATTACGACCGGAAGATAGTAAAGCACGCGGAACGCAGTCACCCCTTTGATCTTCTGATTGACCAAAACCGCCAGAAGATAGGAAAGGCAGAGATTCAAGGGGACGCTGATCAGCCCATACAGAAAGGTATTGCCGAACACCTTCAACACTTCGTCGAAATCCGCGCCGAACATATAAGCGAAATTGACGCCGGGATCGAACTCAAAAGTGGAGCCCTGATAATTGTAAAAACTGTAAACGAAGGACTGAATCATCGGATACAGCGTGAAAACGGCGATGCCGATGACGATGGGGGTAACGAACATCCATCCCGCCCAATTCCGGCTCCACATCAATTTCATCCTTTTACGGAAATCTCCGTTTACTTGCGAATTTGTCTTCATGTATTATTTCGAAATATGTTTGTTTAAGTTTTTCGTCAGTTCTTCCAGGCAGTTTTCAACGGTGTAGTCGAATTTTCCGCCGGTGCAGCTTGTAATATCCAACATAAAACTGGAGAAATCCCCGACGAGCGTTGTCTTTTTGCTGGCGTCGAAGCGAAGGAAGAAATCCTCCGAATAGTTGCGGTCTCCTTCCCAGACGGTAGCTTCCAGGTTCAGGTGGCGATAGCCGTTGCCCCACTCCGCCGTGTTATAGTCCGAAAGATCGTTGCGGATGGAGGGCGTGTTCATGCCCGCTTTCGCGAGGATGTTCTGCCCTTCCTGCATGGTGATATAGTTCAGGAACTGCCATGCGAGATCGCGCTTTTCCGCCGCAATTTCGGCATTGATGCCGTACCCGGGAATCCCGAAACCGAAGACGCCTTTTTCACCGTTGATCAGAGGGAACGTAACGATATCGTAACCTTCGCCGATATAACCGCTGTACTTTTTAATCGCGCTCGACGTATGGAAAAGCATCGCTCCGTTTCCGTTTTCATAGTTTGCGCCGCCTCCGTTCGAGGGGGCAATATATTTCTTGTCAATCAGATTCCGAACCATCGCGACGGTATTCTCCATCGCGTCAGAATCGAACGTCCACTTCCCGTTCTCATCGCAGATCTGTACGTCCATCGACCGGAAGAGAGAGAACATGACCGGAGCCCACGTAAAAGTATGGTCTACCAGATATCTCCCGTTCCCGGCAGTCCAGCCGTTGCTGTCATAATATTGACGGAGCGCCTCGCAGACCGCCAAAAAGTCATCCCAGGTCCACCCGTTTTTAATAATGTCGGTAGGAAGCTGATCGTCCGGATAGGTTTCGTTCCAATACTCGATCGCGGCATCCGTATAAGTTTTGTTCAGATGAGTGACGATGCGGTCGGAAGAACGCGGAATCACATACTGATCACCGTCGTAATTCTTCTGCCCCATCTTCCAGGCTTCCGCGACGAACTGCTCTTCATAGGAGGGATCGTTCGCTTTCATCGCGTTGATGTAAGGTTTCAGATTCAGGAAATAGCCGCTGGAAATAAAGCTGAAAGATTCCGTTTCGCTCGTATAAATGATATCGGGGAGCTTTTCGAGCTTGACCAGTTTATCTACGTCCGTTATGTAATTGCTGCCCGTAATCCGCGTAATCTCAACTGTGACGTTGGGAAACATCTCCTTGAAGCCCTCTGCGACCTGCTCGATCAGATCCGCTTCGAACGGATCGGGCGTCACCCCGACGGTAAGCGTAGCCGTCTGGTTGTAATCCTCGTCCGTCATGTCGACGTTGACTTCATAGTCGTCTCCGGGATTCTCAATCTCGCGCTGGCCGACGCAGCCGACAAAGGAAAAGGTAAACAAAAGAGCCAACAGAATGGAAATAATGCTTTTTTTCATAGTTTTACTCCTTTCAGTAGTTATTTCTGTTAAGAATGCCGGCAAAACCCTTGGTTTTGCCTCATTTTTTTATAAAAAAATGAACATTATGTATTTTTGCATTTCGTCAGAGAATCGCGGTAAACCGGATATGCCACATATTCCTTTCGCACTCTCTGCGCACTCCCTACGATCTCTTCGATCGCCTGTCGGGCGATATCTTCTCCCTGTTGTTTTTTATCAATCCCTATGGTCGTGAGCGGCAGCATTGCGAGTTCGGACATCCTGATATCGTCGCAGCCGATCACCGAAATCTCTTCCGGCACTTTTACCCCCGCCTCCGTCAGCGCGCGGATACATCCGAACGCCGTCAGGTCATTGGTGCAGAAAACCGCCGTGATATCCGGATGCCGCCGCAGCATTTCCTGCGCGAGGCAATATCCGATTTTATCGCTCATCTGACCGAAATCGCTGTTATAAAATACTTCAGCCTTTTCAAAGGGCAATTCTTTCAAAGAACGGAACCACTGGACGCCGCGTCCATCCATGCTGAAGCCCGCTTCATCCTGCGAAGAAAGATAGGCGATTTTTCGGTGCCCCAATTCAAACGTCCGCGCCATCAGCTCCCTCATGGCGCTCTCGTAACGGTTGACAAACATAGAGCCGACCGATTCGTTAAAATTGATCATCACGGCATTGTAACGCGTCAGTTCCTCAATGAACTGATCGGGATACTCGTTCGTCATAAAATTCACAACGCCGTCCAGCCTGCGCTGCGCGATCGCATTCAGTTTGTTTTGCATATTGTTATCCAGCAAAAACAAAGATACGATATAGCCGTGCCGGCTCGCATAGCGCTCGATATACTGCGCGATCTCCATATGATACGGATTTGTCATCTCATAGATCGCTATGCCGATATGGTTGGACCGCCCCGTAACAAGGTTCCGCGCATTCTGATTCGGAATATAGCCAAGTTCACGCATCGCGCTGTAAACCCGTTTAACTTTGTCCTGCGAAACGCACGACTTTCCGTTTACGACGTTAGAAACCGTCGCTTCCGATACGCCCGCGCGCACTGCAACCTCTCTTCTTGTTACCATAATACCCCTTTAACGCGTGTTAATTTTAAATTGACGCGCGTTAATTTCATAATGATTGTATCATGAAACAAATCACTTGTCAATACCCATTTTAAAAATTTTTCCAAATTTTTTTTAAAAATTTTAAAATTCTAGAAAAAACCGACCGTTTTTTAATATTAAAAAAACCGTAAAACGCGCTTATTCGATCCCCCTGCCTAACTCTGAAAGGGCAAACCGCCGCGGAATCTTGATATCCGCGGCGGTTTATCAGCTTTTTAAAATATTATTGCCGGCGATCCATACCGCAGGGATATGTGGTTTCCGCCTGCTTTTTCCCTTCTTTCACCATTGCGTAAAAACGATACCCGCCCGAAAAATGAAAGCAATTATATCCGTTCTGTGAGAGAATCCGGCAGGCAAGATAACTGCGCAGTCCGCTCTGACACATAATATAAACAGGTCTATCCTTTGGAATGGCGATCATGCGTTCCCTTAATTCATCCAACGGGACGTTGATAAAACCGTCCGCATGTCCTTCGGAATATTCTCCGGAAGTTCTCGTATCAATCAGAGTTACGCTTCCGTCGCGCAAAATTGCATCGATCTCGTCGTGGTGGAACTGTTTGACCTTTCCCGTTACGATATTTTCTATCATATACCCCGCCATATTGACCGGATCTTTTGCGGAGGAATACGGCGGCGCATACGCAAGATCAAGTTCAGCCAGCTCCGTTGCCTGCATGCCCGCCCGGATTGCCGTTGCAATGACGTCGATCCGTTTATCCGTTCCTTCCTGTCCGATAATCTGGGCGCCCAACAGTTTAAGCGTGTTCCTCTCATATAATACTTTCATCGTCATGGTCTTTCCGCCGGGATAATACCCCGCATGCGAAGCAGGCGACAGTACGATCCGGTCATAATCGATTTCCGCCTGTTTTGCCTGCGCCTCGTTGATTCCCGTTGACGCGACCGTCATGTCGAATAATTTGAGAACGGAGGAGCCCTGTGCGCCGTCGAATACACTGTTGCCTCCGCAGATATTATCCGCCGCAATTCTCCCCTGCTTGTTGGCGGGGCCTGCCAATGCAATCAATGCTTTCTTTCCGGTCACGAAATGCTTTACTTCCACGGCATCTCCGACGGCGTATATATCGGGAACAGATGTTTCCATGCGATCATTGACTACGATGCTGTTTCTGAGCCCCAGCGCCAATCCCGCCCGTTTCGCCAGATCGGTGTCGGGCGTGACGCCGACCGCGAGCAGAACCATGTCGGCAACCATTTCCTCGCCGCTCGCCGTATGGATAACGACCGAACCGCCCTTCGTCTCAAATCCCGTAACGGACGTACTGAGTTTCAGCTCAATTCCCCGCCTGCGCATTTGCGCATGCACTGCGCAGGCCATGTCGAAATCCAAAGGGGCCATCAGATGATCGGAATATTCAATCACCGTCACTTTCATACCAAGCTGAGAGAGATTTTCCGCCATTTCAACGCCGATAAAACCGCCTCCGATCACAGCCGCACTCTTCGGCCTTTGTTCCCGGACAAAGCGATGTATTTTCAAAGTATCCTCCACCGTGCGAAGGGTGAAAATTTTGCCGTTATCTATTCCGCTCATATTCAGGCGCGTCGGTTTTGCGCCGGGAGAAAGAAGCAGTTTGTCATAGCGGTCTTCCAAGGTCTCTCCTGTCATTAAATTCCGGACGACGACGGTTTTCTGTTCGGGACGGATCTCTATGACTTCATGCCGTACCCGTACGTCCACCCGAAACCTCTGCCAAAAACTTTCCGGCGTCTGAAGAGACAATTCGTTTCTGTCCGTAATGACGCCGCCTACAAAATACGGCAATCCGCAGTTGGCATACGAGACGAACCCCGTCCGCTCGTAAATCGTGATCTGCGCCCTTTCATCCAGTCTTCTGATACGTGCCGCCGCGGAAGCGCCGCCTGCAACGCCTCCGACAATGATTACTCGCATTTTACTTCTCCTTTTTAGTCGTTACACCGATCGTTTTGAACTTTTCTCAGATCTTTTCTATCCTGAAATACAGCCGACTAAGGCTGCGCCTCTATCCATCTGCCGCCGCATAAAGATAATTGAAACGCAGTTGCTGATTCCGGCAGCGTTTCCCTGTGATTATTTTTATCCGGCGGAATGAGATATCAGCCTCTTTTTTTACTTCAACAACTCTAAAACCGCGGCTTTGGAACGCGCGCCTACGGCAGACTGCACCGGGACGCCGTTTTTAAAAACCACAAGCGTCGGGATGCTGAAGATCCGATAATCTGCGGCAAGCTCCCGTTCCTCATCTACATTCACTTTTCCCACTTTAAATGATCCGTCCGACTCTTTGGCGATTTCGGAAATTACGGGAGTCAGCATGCGGCACGGACCGCACCAGGAAGCCCAGAAATCCACGAGTACTGGTTTCTCCGATTGAATTACTTCGCTTTCAAAATTTTCTCTTGTCAGTTTGATTTCTTCCATTTTAAAACACCTTCCTCTTTATTTTTCGGTTTTATTTTACCACACCGACAGAGAAAAAAACGTGACTAAGTCTCATTACGGATTGAAAAGACGGTTCAACCGTTAAGCTGCCCGATAAGGACAGTAAAAATATTCTTTTTTTATCATGTTTCCGGTTTCAAATTTTTCATAAATAATTTGTTATGCAGGTAAAAATTCGTTGACAATCAAGGGAAATATTGATATAATAATTGAGCTTGAATCATCACGGGAAGGTTCCAGAGCGGCCAAATGGAACAGACTGTAAATCTGTCGTCAGTGACTTCGGTGGTTCGAATCCACCCCTTCCCACCAATGTCGTTAAAGTTTGAACACCTGAAAACGAAATATATGTTTGTAAACGGTGTCGCGGGCTTTATCGCATACCATTAAAGAAAAAGCACAAGGTTGAAAGCCTTGTGCTTTTTCTATTCTTAAACCTATGCAGGCAATTATATCGCCGTAAAATACAAAGATAAGAGCAAGCCCGAAAAACATATTTTTCATTAAACTGCATAACGCTAATCCTTATTATAGAAATTTACGTTATCATTATAGCATAAAAAAACAGAGAATTATAAAAAATGACTGTTACTTCTATAAATCCGGGTGTTACTTTTGATACTATTAACCACGTTTGAATCGCTTTATTAAATTGAAACTGAAGTCATTTTGCGTTGCTATTTCCGTAAGGATATTTTCTCTGACGCAAATTCTGTTAGAACGCGGGAGTAAGTTTACGGCGAAAATCTGGCGTTCGTTTCCGATCTATTGAAAGGCACCCCGGAAAAGGACTCCAGAAGAAAATTATTGACAATCTTGCCTTTTATGATGTATATTTATATCGAGAAAACGCGGTTTGACGAAACAAACGCACTTGTGGACAGGCTGAAAGCGTGTACAAACGCTACCCCTTACTCCGCCAGCATCCGCACACAGCAGTGCATTTACATAAAATAATATTTTTACGGAGAGAAAACCGTTCGGGCTTCGATCTGAACGGTCCGAAAGTAAAACGATGTTCGGTTATATGAATTGTTTTAATGCAATCGGCCTTGTTTTTGTGGCGGCAATGATGATCCCCAACGTTATCTTTGCCATAAAAAGCAGGGACGGTTTCAGAAATATGTACCACAATAAATTTGCGGAAATGACGGAACAGATCTCGCGTTATGCGTGCATCATTCTGATGGTTTTCAATATTCCGTACACATGGACGGGCTTCTGGTTTCCCCTTGCTAAATCGCTGTATATCATCGTCAACGCAGCGCTCATTGCCGCTTATCTGATCATTTGGGCCGCGATGAACAAACGAGACGGAATGGTCCGTGCGGTATTGCTTTCAGCGATTCCTTCATTGATTTTTTTCTTTTCCGGCGTAATGCTCGGCAGTATTTTTCTCACGGTATCTGCAGTATTTTTTGCCGTATCGCATATTCTTATTTCGGTAAAAAATGTACAGAAAACCGATAAACCTCCGTTGAAAAAGAAAATACTCCTATCCTTTACATCGATTTTTGTGTCGTTTGCCGTTCTGCTCTGCGCAGTATCCGGCGGAGCAGTATATCTGCAATCAAAATCGTTAAGCGATTTGACAAACATGTCCGCCGCGGAAATGATCGATTACTGCTGCACGGACAAAAACGCTAAAATCAGCGTGGCAACAATAGAAGCCGGAGAGATCAGCTATTGCGTTTACGGACAAAACGCCGGTCAGAATGCCGTTTACGACTATGAAATCGGTTCTGTCAGCAAAACGTTTGTCGGGCTTATGTTTGCAAAGGCCGTAAGCGAAGACAAAGTATCTCTTTCCGACAGTATTTCAGTGTACCTCGATTTAGAAGAAGACCGATATTTTCCGACGTTGGAACGCCTTCTGACGCATACCTCAGGCTACGCTCCTTACTACTTTGAATGGCAAATGGCCGGCAACAGGTTTGCGCAGATTTCAAACGATTTTTACGGAATCGGCAAAGACGCGTTGCTGAAAAAGGTCAAAAACATCCGGCTTGAAAATAAGGACTATCCCTTTGCCTATTCCAACTTCGGCCTGTCTGTAGCGGGACTCGTGCTGGAAAAAATCTACGGGAAAGAATTTACCGCCTTAATGAACGAATATATCAGGGAAGAATTATCTCTCACCGATACCAAAGCGGCAAAACAAAGCGGAAATCTCGAAGGCTATTGGAAGTGGAGCGACGGCGACGGTTATCTCCCCGCCGGTTCCATCATTTCAAATATAACCGATATGGCGGACTATCTCAGTCTTTATCTCGGCGAAACAACTTCTTATTTTGCGGATACTTATCGAGAATTAAAGAAAATTGACGCCAATCATCCGAGTTACGAACAGAGAAACATCCGTATGGATTCCGTCGGCATGACGTGGATGATCGACAACAAAAACGATATAATATGGCACAACGGCGGAACAACTGCCTATAACAGCTACATGGGATTTTACAAGGATAAAAGCAAAGGGGTTGTGATTTTGAGCAACCTTTCGCCGAACGAAAAGATCTCCGCAACCGTAATCGGCGCAAAACTGCTTTTAGGCTGAGCCGAACTTTTATTTTTAATTGAAAAGGGGCTTGCCGTACGCAAGCCCCTTTCTTAACTGAAAATTAAGGAAAGTCCCCTTTCAACGTTTTAATCCGCCCGCTGCTCGATCATCGCCTTTACCTTCATCAGACGGGTCAGGCTTCCGCGTTCGTTTTCTTCCAGCTTCATCGTGATATAAGAGATGGTCTCCTGCAGATCCGGAATCATGACGTATTCCAAGGCATTGACGCGCCGCTTGCTCTTTTCGATCTCGTCCGCCAGCATCATCATTGTCTTTTCCGTCTCTGCCAGTTCGACCAATTTGACGAGCACTTTCCCGACGAGAGCGACCGATAAATCCGCCTCACTCGTCATTCCCACAAACGAATAGGGATACGGCTGTTCCGAACGCGATTCCTTCAGCCGCAGTTCCGGCACGCTTACGCTCATGATGTTTTTCGTCCCGTAATCGAGATCGACCGTAACGGAAGGAATCGCAAACGCAAGTTCGATCTCTTCCGTGGAAAGAAAACTCCGCGCCACGGCAAACTGCTTCAAAACGGCTACCACATCGTTCTCCACCTCGTCGCGCATGCGCTTGTTTTCGCGGACGACAACGGAAAAGCGGCGGACCATCTCATCCGTCTTATCCTTCAGCAGCTTATGACCGCGGATCGCGGTTTTCAGGCGCGCTTTCAGTTTTTTCAGTTCCATCCGCGTGGGATTTACGTTAATTCTTGCCAACAGAAAACCTCTTTACTCGTTTTTGTCTAAATATTGATCGATATATTGGCGTTTGATCCGCTTCAGTTCAGACTGCGGCAGAATGCGCATCAGCCTCCAGCCAAGATCGAGTGTGTCGACAATGCTGCGGTTTTTCTCAAACCCTTGCGCGATATACTGCTTTTCAAACGCCTCCGCGAATTTCGCATAGAGCCGATCGACTTCGGATAGCGCCGCGTCGCCCAAAATTGCCGCGAGTTCCTTGGATTCTTTTCCCCGCGCATAAGCGGCGAAAAGCTGATTCATCGTATCCGCATGGTCTTCCCGCGTTTTGCCCGCGCCGATTCCCTTGTCTTTCAGGCGGGAAAGCGAAGGCAATACGTCGATCGGCGGCAAAATCCCCTTTTTGTACAATTCTCTGGAGAGAATGATCTGCCCCTCCGTGATATATCCGGTCAGGTCGGGAATGGGATGCGTTTTATCGTCTTCCGGCATCGTGAGAATGGGAATCTGGGTAATCGATCCCTTTTTCCCCTTAATCCGCCCCGCACGCTCATACATGGCAGCCAGATCGGTATAGAGATAACCGGGGTAACCTCTTCTCCCCGGCACTTCCTTCCGCGCCGCCGAAATTTCGCGCAGAGCTTCGCAGTAATTGGTGAGATCGGTAATGATGACGAGAACGTGCATGCCCAGTTCATAGGCGAGATACTCCGCCGCAGTCAACGCCATTTTCGGCGTCGCCACGCGTTCGATCGCGGGATCATTTGCGAGATTGGTGAAGAGAATCGTCCTTTCGATCGCTCCCGTCTTCTTGAAATCGCGGATAAAATAATCCGCTTCCTCATAGGTGATGCCGACGGCGGCAAAGACGACCGCGAATTTTTCCGCGCTGTTGAGCACGCGCGCCTGCCTTGCGATCTGCGCGGCAAGTTCGGCATGCGGCAATCCGCTCATGGAAAAAACGGGGAGTTTCTGTCCCCTGACCAGCGTATTCAGTCCGTCGATCGCGGAAATGCCCGTCTGGATAAACTCATTCGGATAATCGCGCGCCGCCGGATTGATGGGCTCGCCGTTTACGTCCATGCGCTTCGCCGCAATGACGGGGGCGCCGCCGTCTCTCGGGTTTCCCATTCCGTCGAACACTCTGCCGAGCATATCCTCCGAAACGGCAAGCTCCAGCGAATGTCCCAAAAAACGCGCTTTGCTGGTCGCGATCTGCAGTCCCTGGGAACTTTCAAAAAGCTGAACGAGCGCCTTGTCACGATTGACTTCCAGCACCTTTCCCCGGCGGATCTCCCCGTTATTCTGCTTGATTTCGACCAGCTCATTGTACTTTACGCCTTCGACGCCCTCCACGAGCATCAGCGGCCCGACGACTTCTTTGATCGTCTTATATTCCTTTAACATCAGTCGTTTCCTCCGTTCGAGAGCGATTTGATGCTTTCTGTGATTTCTCTGGAAATCGCGTCAAACGATTCGATCTCCGCTTCGGGAATGTATTTCGCGCGGCCTATCTTCTCCCGGACAGGCAGGCTGATCAGGGAAGCATACTCCACGTCGCGCGCCAAAGCCTCGTTTCCCAGACGATGGAAATCGTAAATCAGCTTCATCATCTGATACTGCTTCTCCAAAGACGCGTAGGTATCCACTTCGTGAAACGCGTTCTGGTGGAGATAATCTTCCCGGATGGATTTTGCCGTCTCCATCGTCAGCCGATCCTTATAGGACAGCGCGTCCGCGCCGACCAGGCGAACAATTTCATTCAATTCGGCTTCTTCCTGTAAAACGGACATGGCAAACTGACGCAGTTTGGAAAAATCCGCGGCAATATGCTCGTTATACCAATCCGCAAGGCGATCCGCGTAAAGAGAATAGGAAATCAGCCAGTCAATCGCAGGGAAATGCCGCTTATAGGCGAGTGCGGAAGAGAGCCCCCAAAATACTTTTACGATGCGGAGCGTTGCCTGCGCAACCGGCTCCGACAGATCGCCGCCGGCCGGCGATACCGCGCCGATCGCCGTGATGGAACCGAAGCGCTCTTCCTGTCCGCACACGCGCACGATGCCTGCCCGCTCATAAAATTCGGCGAGACGGGAAGAGAGATAAGCGGGATACCCTTCTTCTCCGGGCATCTCCTCCAGCCGCCCGGACATCTCTCTGAGCGCCTCCGCCCAGCGGGACGTCGAATCCGCCATGATCGCGATGTTGTAGCCCATATCGCGGAAATACTCCGCGATCGTGATTCCCGTATATATGGATGCCTCCCGCGCGGCTACCGGCATATCCGAAGTGTTGGCGATGAGGACCGTACGTTTCATCAGCGGTTCTCCCGTCTTCGGATCCTTCAGTTCGGGAAATTCATTTAAAACGTCCGTCATTTCGTTTCCGCGCTCGCCGCAGCCGATATAGACGATGATATCGGCATCCGCCCATTTCGCGAGCTGATGCTGTACGACGGTTTTTCCGCTGCCGAACGGCCCCGGCACCGCTGCCACGCCGCCCTTTGCGACCGGAAAAAGCGTATCGATTACCCGCTGCCCCGTCACCATGGGCATGCTCGGGGACATTTTTTCCATATAAGGTCTGCCTTTTCTGACCGGCCATTTCTGAAGCATGCAGATCTCACGCGTTTCATCGCCGCTCCTTAACACTGCGACGGTCTCGGTGATATTGTATTCCCCGTCTCCGTTGGAGACAACTTCCCCTTCCGCCCCGTGCGGAACCATGATTTTATGGCGGACGACAGCCGTCTCCTGTACGTAGCCGAGTTCGTCCCCCGGCTTGACGCGGTCGCCGACCTTTGCCGTCGCATGATACGTCCACTTTTTTTTCCGATCCAGGTTATGAACGGAAATTCCCCTGGAAATCCGATCGCCGTATTTCTCGTAAATCTTTTCCAAAGGGCGCTGAATGC
>UQTB01000002.1 GCA_900543915.1 uncultured Eubacteriales bacterium
AATCCGGGCGCCAGCTCCACGGAAAGCGGTTCTCCGGTGCTTTCCACCGATTCTCCGGGGCCCAGTCCGCTGGTCTCCTCATAGACCTGCACGGACGCCCTGTCTCCTCTCAATTCGATGATCTCTCCGATCAGCTTTTTCTCGCTGACCCGAACGACGTCGAACATCTTGCAGTCCGCCATATTTTCCGCCACGATCAGCGGTCCGGAAATTTTTACGATCTTTCCCTGCATTTTCAGTCTCCTAATCTCTGTTTAAAATATCCACGCCCAGCGCGCGTTCCATTTCTCTGCGGATACAGCTCTCCCCGTAGCCGTTGCTCCCCGCGCCCGACGGAACGGGTATGATGATCGGATAGGGCATGTTGACATAGCGCCGGACAACGTCGTCGATTTCCTTTGCCAGGGTATCCGTAATAAAGATAATCGCATAGTCCTTCGCCAATTTCTTTACGAGGTCACGCGCCTTTTCGACGTGATCCACGCCGTACGCGTCCACGCCGCCGGCCTTGAACGCCAGAACGCTGTCTCCGTCCCCGATAATCGCCATCTTACCCTTCATAGGCTTCCCTCAGTCTTTCCTGTATTTCAGATCTGTCCAATTTATTGATCAGACCTACCATTATGATGCGGAGATTCGTCAGTTCCGCGCGCTTGTAATAGCAGTAAAGCATAAACGGTATACAGCCGGACATATCATACCGTTTCTTTTTAAAGTGCAGAAGCAGAGCGTCGTCGCTCAGCTTTTCAAACGCCGAAAGGGGTTTCCCTTCCGCCGCAGCGTCGATCGCTGCAAACGCGAAGTCGCTGAGATAAAAATATTTTAACTTTTCTTTCAGCGTCTCGAGCGGATCTTCGGAGAGCGCCTTTGCCTCGTTCTCCGTCAGGCGGCCTCCCGGAACCCGCATTTCGAGAAAACGAGCGTAATTTCTCGCCCGCAAAGCGCTTGACAGATTTGCGGTATCCGCCATCACGGAATAAAGCGCCTTCAGATCGCCGTTTTTGGCGGAGCATTCTTTTCTGTCCGCAAAAAGCGCCCGCTTCATCGCGTCTCCGATCCGCGCGCCCGTCGCCGTACCGTTGACAAACGCATTGTCGCAGTACAGCAGCGCGGAAGCCATCGGAGGCGGAAAGGACGCATAATCGTCCGCCATAATTTTTTCTTCCATACGGGCGGGATCGATATCTCCGCCCGCCGTCAGCAGCGGTTCCGCACTGATTTTCAGATGCTTTGCCTTAATCAGCGCCTCCGCATTGTGATAATCGCTTTCGGCGAGAAAAAACCGCCGAAACGCTCTGCTCGGAGATACTTCCCGCACGAAGCGGTTGAGTTTTTCCCGCTCCGCGCGCAGCAGAGCTTCAAATTCCAGGGCAGATTCCGCGTTCGCTCCTTCGCCGAAATTCACTTCCCGCAGGATTTTCAGCGCGTCTTCCGCAGAATCCGCCTGGAGCATACGGTTGAAACGGTCTGCTCCCAAAAGATAATTCTCCGCCGATTTCGCGCGCGCATTCGCATAAAAAGGATTCCCTGCCATGCGCCCTCCCGTCAGCCGAACAGCCGGTCAGCCGTTTCCGATTCGATTTCCGGCTGAATTTCCTTCAATAACGTTTCAAACGTGAGGTCTTTGTCGCATTTCTCGTTTAAGAGCATCATTCCGCCCGAAAAAGCTCCCGGCTCATCGGAAACGGAAAGATTTTTTTCGCGGCATGCGGACAGAGCGCCGACCTCTCCCGCCGTCACGGGTGCGCCTTTCGCCAACACGACGAGGTCGCCTCGCTCCGCACACTGCTCCAGCATCTTTGCGATTAAGGCAATATACGTATCGTGATCCAGCGCGACCAGCTTCTCCAACGCGCGCGCATATACTTCGCCGAGCACTTCCTGTTTGGCAAAGAGAATCGCCTTACGGATATCGAGATCTGCAACCGTTTCTCTGCGCGCGTGGATTTCCTTTACCTCTTCGCGCAAGAGCTCCGCCTGTTTGGAAGAATAAAGTTCCGCCCACTCCTCCGCGTCCCTCAGCGTTTCCGCACAGCTTTCCTCTGCGGTGAGGCGGATATTTTCCGCGCGCGCGGCAGCGTCGTCCAGAATTCTCTGAATAATTGCTTCTTTCCCTTCCATATCAGAGCATTAAAATAGAGATGACCAATCCCAAAATCGCATAGGTCTCTACCATTGCGGGGAACAGAATCAGCTTGCCGGAAAGCTTCTCATTTTTCGCAACGGCGTAAATTCCGCTGACCGAAGTCAATCCCTGAAAGATTCCCGAAATCAATCCGGTCAAAGCCAGCGGCAACGAAGCGAACAGCAGCTGCTCCGCCGGTAACGTCGCTACCGATCCGAGACCGATGATCGCGAATACGAACCCGTAAATCCCCTGCGTCGCAGGAAGAACGACCAAAATCAAAACCTTGCTGAATTTCTTCGCATCGTCTGCAAGCACGCCCGAAGCAGCCGAACCGGTAAAATACAGCCCGATCGCGGATCCGACGCCGCAAAGCCCCGCGCAAAGCGCAAGTCCCAAATATCCCATACTGAAAAACCTCCAATTATTTCGTTAAATTGATATATTCCATCTGCGAGCCGAGCGGCGCAAACAGCCGTCCTTCCCCGTCGTAGAATTTTGAAAAGAATTCGATGTATTGCAGGCGGCTGTCATGAATATACGCGCCCAACGCCCCCATCGCCAGATTGAATGCCTGACCGATCAGAATGACGAGCGGACCGAACACATAGCCGAATCCGCCTCCGCCGATGAGATCGGCCCCCATGTCGTTGAAAATACTCCCGACGATCATCCCCGAAAGCAGCAATCCGAAGAGCCTGGCGTAACTTAAGACATCGGACATCAGATTGATGACGCCGTATAGCGCGCCGAACCCCTTGGAAAATTTCCCGAACCCGCGTTCCTTCCGTCCCGCAGTAACCATCGCCAGGAGCAACGCGGCGACAAGCATGATGATTCCCGGCAGCTGCATGGTCTGGAAAAAGCGCTTCAGCCCGTCCGAGAATACGACGCTGGAATTCTGGTAAATCTTAAAGTAATCCATCAGGAAGGAAAATACCGCAAAAATCATGCCGATGAAAAACAGAACCCAGGTCAGCGCATCAAAAATACCGTCCGCAATCTTCCCTTTTCGGAAACTGTTAAACGCTTTCATGAGATATCCCGCCATGATATGAAGAACGCCCAGCCCCAGACAGAAGAGCAAAATCAACATCATGTTGGCGGTACTCATCTCGCGGTTAGCATTATCCGGCACGGGAGACGGCAATATCTGAAACGGCAGCGCGACCCCGAAAAAGGAGCCGAAGATGACGCCGAAAAGAATCGTAAACAGCCCGCCGTAGAGAATAACGCCCATCAATTTTTTAAAGCCGGTATCCCTTTTGATCGCCAGCTGAGCCGTCAGCCCCGCGGCAAATAAAATCAGCCCGTACCCGATATCCGCCATGATCAGACCGAAGAAAACCATATAGAAGAAAAATACGAGTTTGTTCGGGTCGATTTCGCGGTAATTCGGCACAGAGTACATGTTCGTCACAAACTCTGCAGAGCGAATTACGGGGTTGTTCTTCAGCAAGGTCGGCGGTTCATCTTCTTCCGTCGGCTGAGAAAACTCCAAAAATATGGCGTTTGAAATTCCGTACAGCGCATTTTTGACGTCTGTTTCCCGCTCCTTCGGAAGATACCCCTCCAGCACAAATGCAGAGGCAGTACAGCGGAACTGTTCGCATGCTTTGAGCTTTTCAAGCTGAAAGCGATAAAAATCCGCCAAAATCTTCATATTCCTCAGATTAGCGGCGCGGTAGCAGGCTTTCTTCGTAATTTCCCATTCAAACACTTCGCACTCCGCTATCTCTTTCTCGTACGCCTTCTTTAAGTCTGACGGAGTTGTCTCCTCCCGGAACGGACAGGCGGAAAACCCGAGTTCGTTCATTTTTGCGGAAACGCTGTCCGCATCTGCCTTCATACAGATAACAGATACGACGGCAGCGCGGTCCTCCGCCAAAACATCAAATTCTCCCGCCGGAAAAGTTTCCAAAAAGGATTGCAGCGAAGCGAGATTTTCAAGCGGCAATGTGCCGAAAAAGCACTTTGTGGACAGCGTATCGCGAAAGTCGCAAAAACACTCTTTCATGCCGAGAAAAGGAGACAGCTGCGAGAGAAGATTGGAATATCGGATCCGATTCGCCTTGTTATTTAAAAGGCGCTCCGTATATTCCTCCGTCTTGCTTACAACGTAAAACAACTCCACTTCGTTTCCCGGCGCGGACATAAATTCGTCGTAAGCGACGTCAAAGCCGTCTTTCGCCCCATCCAGATCGCGCGGATAAAATTCGCTTTTCTTTGCCCGCACCAGCTGTTCTTCCAGAAACGAAATCGCTCGATTCAAGCGGTCATAATCCTTTGTCAGGCGCTCTTTCAATTCAGCGTTGGCAAAAAAGCGGGTATCCTCGATTTCCTCCGTCTCCCGAAGTTCAACCGCTCCCGTACGGTGCAGCGCGTTTAAAATTCTTTCCCGCTCGTATGAAATGCCGATTAATTTGAGTTTGGACATTTCAACTATCGCCATTGCTCCACCACCTTTTTCGCAATGTTCTCCGCCGACTCCTCGATGCGAGGCCGCGCAGCTGTTTTCAACGCTTCCGCCTGTGCATTCCCCTCTTTCATGCGCTCAAGATAGCGCGCCTGTGCGGCAGTCTCCGCCTGTTTCAATTTCTCTTTCCGCAATTTTTTTGAAGCATCGATCGCATTTTCTCTGATATTTTCCGCCTGCTCGTCCGCAGCGGACAAATCCGCCTTTGCGCGGAAATTCGCCTCTTTTACGATTTCATCTGCACGCGCTTCTGCTTCCAAAATAGATCCGATTACCTGATCAACCATCATCGACGCTTCCCTGTTAAAAACTTTTTTTCATTATACAATAATTTCGGAAATATGGCAAATGTTTTTATCATCAGAACAATGAACAGTTGCGCAACTTTTGTCTATTTCCTTCTCAATTCTCCTGCGTATCACAGGCTTATTGCTTCGGATGCGAAATCAGCGTTCATTCTTATTTTTGTGTAAAATTCAATAAAAATTTCTCAAATACTTGTCGCAAATACTTGCAAAATTTCATAAAATTTGGTATAGTATATCAGCACTGTGATGGGAGCATAGCTCAGTTGGGAGAGCATCTGCCTTACAAGCAGGGGGTCATAGGTTCGAGCCCTATTGTTCCCACCATCACCTGCGGGAATGGCTCAGTGGTAGAGCGTCGCCTTGCCAAGGCGAATGTCGCGAGTTCGAATCTCGTTTCCCGCTCCATTTTATTTCGAGGGGTTTAAGTCTCCCTTGACAAGGCGCCATAGCCAAGTGGTAAGGCACGGGTCTGCAAAACCCTAACCCCCGGTTCAAGTCCGGGTGGCGCCTCCAATTTGTCGCCGCTGTGGCGGAATCGGCAGACGCAAGGGACTTAAAATCCCTCGGAGTAACATCCGTATCGGTTCAAGTCCGATCAGCGGCACCAAAAAAACGAGAGGATTTAAAAATGCGTCCTCCCGTTTTTTGTTTTTTTTAGTAAACTGTAATCATTTTGTGGATTTTTTTAATTTATTTTTCCGTTTGCCGTCCCTTGATCGGGGCTATAAGGACAGCCGCCTGTCACTTTGTCGCCGATATGGCGATAAATTTATTTTGGAGAGTATTATATCTGTAAATTTAATCAATTTATTCTGCGCCTTTCAGCGCTTCTACCATATTGATCTTGCGGTTTTTTATCGCAATCAGCCCTCCTACCAGAAGAGACATGCCGAACGTGACCAGAATACTCACACAGTATGTCAGCGCACCGAGCATAATTTTCAGCTCATATTCGGTTGCAAGCAAAGCGATCAGTAAATGCAATACGCCCACTCCCGCCGGTATGCCGAAAATCACGCCGATTACCGTAAGCCACATATTTTGGCTTATCAGAAGCCCGCCTATTCGTTTATTCTGAAAACCTACTACTTTGAGCGTAGCGAGTTCTCTGTACCTCTCGGTATAGCTCATTACGCCGAGATTATATAATACGACGATTCCGAGTATTACCGCCGCAAGCGCCAAAAGCAGTACCATAGTATTCATTACATCCATAAAGCTGTCGTAGCTTTCCATTATCTTCGCCTTACTCTGCATACCCGAAATATAGTTTTGCATTTGAATATCGGTACTTAAAACATCGGTAAACGCCGCGCTGTAACCGCATTCCATTCCTATGCTTTCCGCATATTCTCTCGTCATCGTTATATTTTCTGTAACCACAGAGCGAAGCACCCCAGCAACTTTTATGTTATATACACGGTCGCTTCCGTAAGGAGAAAATACTACCGTGCTGCCCACGGGGTATTGATCCGACAACCGCATACAGACATAAGCGCCGCTGTTTGACAGCTCTGATTGCTTGCCTTCTGTATCGATAAAACCAATCTTGCCGTTATCTACCGTATAAATATCCAAAAGCCTCGTTTCCCCGTCCGCTTCGCCGCTCAACGAATAGAGTATATCTGCGTTATACGCGGCGGCAAAATCCTCTGCCTGTTCCGCGGTTACCGTTTCGGTAAAGTTTACGCGCGTTTCATATTGATAGATATCCCGATCAATCGTACTTAAAAAGCCCGTCATTGTGTCTTTCATACCAAGGCCGCCCACAAGCAGAATCGTGCAGCCGATTACGCCGATCAACGTCATGACAGAACGCGATTTATGGCGCATCAGGTCCCGTATATTCCATCGCGTTCCGAACGAGAGACGATTCCAAGCTTTTGTTTTTTCTCCGGGCAGCGGCTTGACCTTTTTGGGAGTGTACGGACGAAGCGCATCCGCCGCAGTCCCCCTAAGCAAGGAACGAACGGAAAGGAAACTTATGAACGTCAGAAAAGCAATAACTGCAAAGATAATGATCCAACAGTAATAAGGCATATGCAACGACCAATCCGGCATATCGAGATAAGTCCCCATCATTCCGTCCGGATTGACGATTATTGCGGCAATGCCGTATCCCAATCCTATTCCCAGCAGAGAACCGACCGCTCCGAGAAACAGCCCGTATGCCGTAAAATGCCTTATAATTTTGCCATTCTGAAATCCGAGCGCCTTCAAGGTTCCGATCTGTGTCTTTTCGCTGACACAGATGCGGTGCATTGTGGTTATCATGGTAAGGATTGCAATGGCGAGGAAAAGCACGGGCAATACGGAAGCCATTGTCTTTCCCTCTTCGATCTCGCCGCTCACGCCGGCATAACTCTTATGTAAATCTTTTTCAATCAACAGCGTAGTTTTGCCGAGGACGGCGTTAACCTCGCTTTGCAGCGTCTCTTGATCCAAATCAGAGATAATATTGATCTGCGGATAAATCATAAAACCGTTCATAGCCGATTTTACGGTTTCGGGAGAAACGTAAGCAAAACCAAAAGATTTGAAATCAGGCATCAGCTGATTTTCGTCAGCCGTGCAGATCATGTACTCGCTGCTCTTGCAAAGCCCCACTATCTCTGCGCTTATTTCAACGTTGCGATATACAACGGTGAGGAGATCGCCGATTTCAAAGTGATTTGCTTTGGCGAATTGATCCGACAGCCAAATGCCCTCTGAAGTCTGGTCATACTTTTTTCCCGACGTAATGAGCATCGTCGAAACGGTATAATCTTCTACAACTGTAAGGGCAAGCGATTGATCGCCGCCGCTCAATCCGACATTGACCGAAAAGAAGCGGCTCGCCTGATTCACCCCGCCGATTTTTTTCACGGCATCGATGTCTTCTTCGGAAAAGCCCTGATCATGATACAGGCGGTAATCGGCATAGCATGTCTGCTCAAAAAACGAATTTGAATCGATCTCCATACTGTACCACTCGGCATTAAACCCCATGAAAATGCCCATGCCGATAGCGATCATGATGATCATAGATATGAACTGCGCCTTGTACTTCCAGGCGGTTCTCATCAATTTACGCCAAAGCATTACCAGTCCACCTCATCTGCACTCAAAGGATGTTCCTGCGCTTCGCAGGCCTTAATTCTGCCGTTTTTCACTTTGACAACCACGTCAGCCATTTTAGCAATGTTCTGATTATGCGTAACGATCACGATCGTCTTTCCGTAATTACGGGCCATAGACAAAAGCAATTTCAGAATCAGCACGCCCGTTTCGCTGTCGAGCGCGCCCGTAGGTTCGTCGCATAAAAGAATCTTCGGATTTTTTGCCAATGCGCGCGCTATGCTTACCCTCTGCTGTTCCCCGCCCGAGAGTTCCGCCGGAAAGTTCTTCAAATGGTCTGCAAGCCCCACTTCTTCTAGCATTTTTACGGGATCGAACGCATCCCCGGCAATTTCTTTTACAAGAGCAACGTTTTCATACACGGTAAGCGTGGGGATAAGATTGTAGAACTGAAAGACAAATCCCACCGTTTCCGCACGATATTCGGCCAGCTCCTTTTCCGACAGCTTGGAAATGTCCTTTCCGCAGACCGATATCCTTCCGCTCGTCGGGCTGTCCAACCCGCCCAACAGGTTTAAGAGCGTGCTCTTCCCCGCTCCGCTCGGCCCGAGTATTACGACAAACTTCCCTTCATCCAATGAAAGATTCGCTCCGTCCAACGCCTTTAATTTGTGATCGCCTGCCGTATATATTTTTGTTACATCTTGAAACTCGACTATCGCCATTTTTCTCTCCTTTGGTTCGCTTATGCGAACTACTGTCATGATAGTCTTTTTTTAAAACTTTGTCAAGTAAATTGCTGCCGAAACAGACGAAGAATCAGCGAATCTGAAAAGACTTTTCGCTTATGCGGGATCTGCTCCCCTGCTGATTTTGCGCAATTGCTTTTCTGTAAAGATTGTGGTATAATTTTAAGTATAATTAAAGTTCATATGTTTTGATTAAGGAAACAATATCGGAGAAATATATGAGATTGCTGCTCGCAGAGGATGAAAAGGCTTTATCAAAAGCGCTAACCGTCCTGTTAAAACACAATAATTACTCGGTTGACGCCGTATACAACGGTCAGGAGGCACTGGAATATCTCGAAGCAGATATCTATGACGGCGTTATTCTCGACATCATGATGCCGAAAGTCGACGGACTGACCGTATTGAAAACAATACGGGAAAAGGGCAATACCGTCCCCGTGATTCTGCTGACCGCGAAGTCTGATTTAAACGACAAGATCACCGGGCTCGACTACGGCGCCGACGATTATCTTGCAAAGCCCTTTGCAACGCAGGAACTGCTGGCGCGCATCAGGGCGATAACGAGGCGCAGGGACGGAAAAATGGACGGCGTCACGCTTTCCTATAACGGGGTACAGCTGAAAAGGCTTACGTTTGAACTTTCCTATCAGGGTAAATCCGTGAAGCTGAACAACAAAGAATTTCAGATGGCGGAAATGTTCATCGGCTCGCCCGGGAGAGTGTATTCCGTAGACTATTTTATGGACAGAGTATGGGGATTTGACAGCGAAGCGGAAATGAACGTAGTTTGGGTATACATCTCTTATCTGCGCAAAAAGATAAAAGAGATAGGGGCGCCGCTGAAAATCACTGCCAACAGAAATGTCGGGTATTATCTGGAGCGCGCCGATGATTAAAAAGCTGCAAAAAAAATTCATTCTGATTGCGACGGGCGTCATATTTGCCGTCGTCGCGGTTCTGCTGACCGCGATCAACGCGGCAAATTACGCCGATATAGACAGGACCGCAGAGAAAAAGCTGGATTTTATTATCAGCAATCACGGAGAAATGCCGCGGGCGTCGCAGGATAATCAGCGCGATGACATGAGACCTCCTGAAGGAGGTTTTTCACCTGAAATGCCGTATGAAACGAGATATTTCACGGTGACGATCCTGGAAAACGGAAAAACAGAGGTAACGCTCGATCATATTGCCGCTGTCGACTCGGATACCGCCGAAAATTACGCCAAGTCCCTGTATGAAAACGGCAGATATGCCGGTTACCGCGGTGATTATAAATACAGAGCCGTTTCGGAGGAAGGCGTCGGTACGACTTACGTCTTTCTCGATTGCAGCCGCGAATTAGATACTTTCCGCACGTTTCTTTGGACGAGTATCGCCATCGGAGGCGCCGGCATTCTCGTCGTATTCGCGCTCATCCTGCTGCTCTCCAATAAAGTGGTAAAGCCTTATGCTGAAAGCTACAACAAACAAAAACAATTTATTACCGACGCCAACCATGAACTGAAAACGCCGCTTGCCGTCATTAAAGCGACAAACGAAGTGATAGAGATGGAAAACGGCGTAAGCGAATGGACGCAGACGATAGAAAAACAGGTTGCGCGGCTGACAAGCCTTACCGATCGGTTAGTGTTTCTGTCGCGTATGGACGAAGAGCATTTCCCCTGTGATATGAGCGAATTCAATCTTTCGGAAACGGCAAAGGAAATAGCCGCCCCCTTTGAAAGTCTTGCCATTATGCAGGAAAAAGTTTTCAAATGCGATTTCGGATCAGACGTTTTGCTGAACGGCGATACCTCTCTGATCGGTCAGCTAATCAACATCCTTTTGGATAATGCGTTCAAATATTCGGACGAAGGCGGTTCCGTAACCCTCCGGATCGGGGCGGATGGAAAATGCAGGTCTATCACGGTAACGAATACATCCGACAAAATCGATACGGATCACCTTGACAAGCTCTTTGATCGCTTTTATCGTTCGGATAAGTCCCGCAATTCCGAAACAGGAGGCTTCGGAATCGGGCTTTCGGTGGCAAAGTCGATCGTACATTTGCATAAAGGAAAAATAACGGCGCAAAGCCCCGACGGCAAACAAATGATCTTTACCGTTACCTTCTCCTGACTGAAACTAAAAAATTATTGAAAAAAAGACTGCGAAAACGCGGTCTTTTTTAAGTTCATCTAAATTTTGCGATATATACTGAATGCGTAAAAAGGAGACGATCTCATGACTTATCAAGACATCTTCAAAAGATACGAGCTGAAATTTCTCATAACAGACGAGCAGTTGAAACGGATGCAGGAAGTTATGCGCGAACACGTCGAGAGCGATAGATTCGGCAGGAGTGCGATCTGCAATCTTTATTACGATACGCCGGATTTTCTTCTGATCCGGCGTTCGCTGGATAAGCCTTTTTATAAAGAAAAACTGCGCGTCCGAAGTTACGGCGTGGCGAGTTCCGAAAGCACCGTCTTTGCGGAACTGAAGAAGAAATATGATGGCATCGTCTATAAACGCAGAATTTCCATGACGGAAAGTCAGTCAGTAGAATTTTTACAGGGGCGTCTTCCCCCGCAATCGCAGATTTCAAGAGAAATTGCTTATATGTTCGCGTATTATAAAACGCTCGCTCCGGCCGTTCATCTCTCGTACAAGCGGGAGGCGTTTTACGGAAAGGAAGATAAAAACCTGCGCATCACCTTTGACAGTGAAATTCTTTACAGGACTTACGATTTGAGTCTGCAAAAAGGGATTTACGGATCGCCTATACTGTCGGACGGAACATATTTAATGGAGATAAAAACCGCAACGGCGATTCCCCTGTGGCTTACGGCATTTCTTTCGCGGGAGAAAATCATGAAAACTTCGTTTTCAAAGTACGGAAAGGCTTATATCAGCATTTATCATAAATTGAAAAAAGGAGAACAGCTCTATGCTTAATTCAATGTTATCGATTTTTTCAGGAATTTTCGATACCCAATCGCAGGAAGTGATCTCTGTCGGCAACTTTTTTCTCTGCATCGGCGTCGCAATCATACTCGGTATGGGAATCGCTTTTCTATGTACATTCAAAGCCGGCTCCACAAAAAGTTTTTTCATCTGCCTGTCGGTCGTTCCTGCCGTCGTGTGCGTAGTGATTATGATGGTAAACGGCAACATCGGCGCGGGCGTTGCCGTGGCGGGTGCGTTCAGCCTGGTGCGTTTCCGGTCTGCCCCCGGGACGGCGAAGGAAATTGCGGCTATATTCCTTGCAATGGCTATCGGTTTGATTTTGGGCATGGGATATATCGCATACGCGGCGCTGTTTGCGGTCATCATAGGCTTGTTTATGTTCGGACTGAATATGATCTCTCGCAAACAAAAAAAGTTTATTTCGGAAAAAACCCTGAAGGTTACCATTCCCGAAGATCTGAATTATGCGGATATTTTTAACGATATCTTCGAGGATTATACGAACAGCTGTGAACTTACCCACGTCAAGACGACAAATATGGGAAGTCTTTACAAACTGACTTACAGAGTAACGCTGAAGAATGCGCAGAGCGAAAAGCAAATGCTGGATGAAATGCGCGTGCGGAACGGAAATCTCGAAATTGCAATTATGAATCAGGAGGGCGAAAGCTATGAACTGTAAAAAATCTTTAACGCGTTTTTTTTACTTCAGCCTATGTCTGATACTTGCGCTCGGCATCTTACTGACGGGGTGTGATTTATGGGAATTGAAGCCGGATAGCGGCGTCAACGGCGAAAACAACACGGATACGGAAAACGGCGCGGAAGCGGAATTGCCCGATATTTTTGATGATGAAGAATATGAAATTACTGACAACACATTTTCGGTAACGACAGACGCTGCGGACGGTTATACCCTGGAAAACAATATCTGCACAATAACGGCAGCCGGCGTTTATACCTGCACGGGAAGTCTTGCCGACGGTCAGATCATCGTCGATGCAGGCGACTCCGACGTGGTGGAAATCGATCTCAAAACGGTGGAAATTGCCTGTTCCTACGGCGCGCCTGTTCTTATTCTCAATGCCGACAAAGTGGAAATATCCGCGAAAAAAGACACGAAGAATATCATCATAGACAAACGGACGACTTGTGAAGAAACAGACGAAACCGCTGCGGCAATTTACAGTGAATGCGACCTGAAAATCAAGGGCAACGGAGAATTGTCCGTAAAAACTTCGCTCAATAACGGGATCCATACGAAGGACGATCTAGACTTGAAAAATCTGACTTTATATGTTTCTGCGCCGAATCATGCGATCAAGGGGAACGATTCGATCACTTGCGAAAACGCGACGATAACGGCTGTATCCACCGGCGGAGACGCATTGAAGACGAGCAATTCCGACATTTCAGACAAGGGCAATCAGCGCGGCACGGTGACGGTAAACGGCGGTTCCCTTGAACTATATGCATGCTGCGACGGGATCGACGCTGCTTATGACGTGATTATTACGGACGAGGCAAAGGTAACGATTTATACGAATACCTATTCCTCTTACACGACGGAACGGGTAGAAAAATCCGAAAGTACGATGTATTTCCGCTTTCCGGGCAGCGGTATGGGAATGCGGCCGGGACAATCATCTTTTCCGTATGCTTCCTACCAGTATTCGGTACTGTTTACGCTGAACGACGGCAGTGAAGTATGGGAAAACCTTTCAACATCCGAGACTATAGGCTCTTACATTTTTTATCAAGTGAGCCTGCCCGCAAACGCTTCCGCTTTCTGCCTGTACGCTTATAATTCATCCCAGACGCCGCAGAGTACAGATTCATACGCCTATCGCACGGAGAAGAAAAATTTGAATACATCTTATGATACGTTTTATATCAGCGGCATCTCCGGCAGCACCCTTTCGGGCGGTTGGACGAACTATTCCACTGTCACGTCGCAAGGTCCGGGCGGATTCGGCGGCATGGGAGGCGAATTCGGGCAGGAAGGCAATCCGAATGCGGCGGAATTTTCCTGCAAAGGAATAAAGGCCGATAACGCCATATCGGTTGAAAGCTGCACGATTACCGTTTCCTCCTACGATGACGCCCTTCACGCGAATAACGATGTTTTGCTTGAAAACGGCAGTTACGGCCAGGGTAACATAACGATCAGTTCGGGAACGCTTATGCTGACTTCAAAGGACGACGCGATCCACGCTGATCAGGATTTCAACGGTATCGGCGGCAATTTGACGGTAACTGCCGCTTATGAAGGAATCGAATCCAACCGCATGTACTTTAACGGCCTTACGGCTTACGTTTATGCCTCGGACGACGCCGTCAATGCGGTGGCAAGCGGGAATTATAATCCGCTTATCGAAGTAAGTTCCGGGCTTATTGATTTGGAAGTGCCGAGCGGAGATACCGATACGATGGATTCTAACGGCAGCATCAAAATTTCAGGCGGCGTCGTTATTCTTAAAAACGGGCAAAGCGGGAACAGTATGACCGGCGGTACAATCGACTGTGACGGAAGCATTTCTGTTACGGGCGGAATCGTCATTGCGATCGGCGCGGCGGGCAATGTGATAAGCGGCGCTAAAAGAAATACGTCGGTATCCTTTTCTGCAGGCAGTTACACATTGAAAAATGCAGACAGAACCACAGTTGCCGAATTTACGCTGAGCAGCACGCATAAGGGATATATGATCTATATCGGCACGGGCGGGACATACACGCTCTATTGTGATAATAATTCCGTTTTAAATTTCAGTTTTTAATGATGCAATTTGGTGTCACTTATATTAAAAAATCCTCCGCAAACAGGCGGAGGATTTTTTTACACGATAATGCAATAAGTTATCTTTTATTTTCGGTCAGGCAGGTTTCAAAGTCTTTTTCTCCTCTTCGTCTTTTGAGATATGACCTTCTCTCCTTCCGATTAACAACGCAGCCACCGGGTTTTTCGCAGCGTAACGGTAAAAGCATATTGCCGTTTTGATTCGGGCGGCTATCCATTTCGCCCTGCAATCATTTGATAAATTCAACATGGATATCTCCGTTGTTTCCGCTCAAGTTCAGGTACTTTTCACCGCCTTCCTTTTTTTCCGGCAAATTCGATTCCCCTTTTTTGATGCTGCATTCGATTGAAAAGTCGTCCCATCCGCCGACAAGCGAGCCTGTAATATCGCCGTTCTTTACCGTCGCTTCCATACCTTTTCCGACAAAAAGTTCTTCAAATACAATATCCCCTCCGTTTGACGAAAGAGAAATCTCCCCGCTGACCGCCAGAGAAGATACCGTTATCGCTTCGTTTGTCGTCTTGACGTCCAAACGGGTCAAACCGTCGAGCGGGACTCGTATTTTGATCGTACGATATTCTTTTGCGGGTTTCGTGCCGATAAAATCCGTCCAATCTTTGTCGAAAACAAGTTTTACCGTCAGTTCACTGCCCGAAAGAGAAATATCGTAAAATTCTTTCTCGCTTTCCGCGCAGTCGATGTGGATGCGTCCGTCGTCGGAAATACCCACTTCGACCGTTCGATCCTCTGCGTCGACGCAGAGAGCCGTTATCTCCGCGTCCCCGGAATCATAATTCCGCGCGGTAAACGTTCCCCCGCCTGAACACGCGCCGAACAGAGCGGAAAACGGTAAAAGTGCCGCTACGATTAAAAAAAGAATTGTTTTTTTCATAAAGAACCTCCTGTCGTCATTGACTTGACTTTTCGATTTATCCTGTATTATAATCATGATAAACCTTTTTGTTACACAAAAGTCAAGAAAAAAAGAGGCATTATGGAAAAAATTTTTTCAATCGAAAAAGCGGCAAAAGCAGCCGGTACGACAGCGGAAACATTGCGCCATTACGACCGGATCGGATTGGTAAAGCCCTGCAAAACAGATGAATGGACGGGTTACCGCTACTATTCGGAACGGGAACTTGTCCGACTGAATACCGTCCGCGCGCTGCGCTGCATGGATCTTTCGCTGAAAGAAATAAAAGAAATCCTGGAATTGGACGACTTTGAAAAGATCATTTCGCTTCTAAAACAGGCAGAGCGAAAAGCAGATCAAAAAATGAAAGAATTGACCGACGCCAAGTGTAAAATTCAGAGGGCAAGGCAATTTTATGAGGAAAAACGCACCAATCAAGCGCAAAGAGAGAGCGCGTTTGTACAGACTTTTCCGGAACGGGTCATTCTGCTTTCCGACAGGCTGACGGAGCCGACTTTGGATAATCTGTGGGACTACCATCGTCATTTTTATGCGCAAGTCGGAGAAGAGAAGAAAAAAGATTTTTCCTTTGAAGATCTCGCCGGAATTTACGAATCGGAAGGGCGCGCGCACTTATTTGCTTTATGTACGCGTTTTACACCCGCAGAAGGGCTGTACTTTTTGCCGCAGGGAGATTATCTCTGTCTCGATTGTACGGAGAAAACGCGCCGAGCGGCAATCGAAGAAATGAAGCGCACGGCGGAAGCGGAATATGCCGTTAACCCCCAATTTATTCTTTCCATTGTCGTGATATCAGGCATCCTGCAGTGGAATTATCAGGTCCAAATTTACATCGGAAAAAGCGAAAACGTTAAAACAGACTGCCCTGCACCGTCGACTCGATAAGCAAATTTCAATCAGTTAAAAAAGCGCCAGCTGCCGGTATTCCGTCTTTGGAACCGACCGCTCCCGTTTCAGACCGGCAATCGCGGAGAGAAACGGAGAAGGTTTCCCGCTCGTCGTGAGAATCAGTTCTTCTTTCGCCCGCGTGATTCCCACATAGAAGAGCCTGCGCTCCTCTTCCGTATCTGTTTCTTCGCCCGCCGCAAGGGGCAGTAATTTATCGTTTATGCCGTAGAGGAACACAACGGGAAACTCCAGACCTTTTGCACCATGGAGGGTGGCCAGCCGGACTGCTCCGTCTGCAGGGTTTCCGTTTGGCAGCAAAACGTCGCCTTCTCCGCCCATGCGCATCGCTTCCAGAAATTCAGGCATATCCGCATAGCGCGCCGCATCGACCAGCTCTCTGAATGCCGCCGTCTCAATGTGCATATACGCCTGCCACTCGGCAAGTATCTTTCTCGGGCGCGACCGCAGCGTCGGCTGAAATTTCTCCTTGGCCCGGAGAAAAGCGGAGCGCCCGCCCAAAAACTCCTCTGCCTGAGCGGTTTCTTTTCCGTCGCAGATCGCGCCGAAAAACGAAAGCGTTCCGCTCACTTCCGCGGCTTCCAAAAACGACTGATCGCTCGCGGAGAGGCAGGGTATTCCCTCTTTCCGGAGACATTGCTCCACTGTACGGAGGGCTCTGTGCGTGCGCGCGAGAACCGCTATTTCACCGAAGGAATGCAGCTTCTCTTCCCGCCCTTTTCCCAGCATATCCAAGCCGCCTGCCATGCGCGCAATTTCTTTGGCGATAAAAATTCCCTCGGACAATGCAGATACGCACTCGGCAAGGCGCACGGCGGCGCCGTCTCTTTTGACGGGCAGCAGCGCGCGTTCCCCTTCGTTTGCGGAAATTGCCTGCAAAGCGCACTGCAGGACCTGCGGCGTGGAGCGATAGCTTTCGACGAGGCGGACCGTCAGCGTATCGGGATAATCCTCCCGCAGTTTTTGAAAGCAATCCGAGGCGGCGCCGCGGAACGCATAGATCGACTGATCGGGATCCCCGATCACGAACAGCCGCCCGGTTTCCCCCATCCATTTTTGAACGAGTGCATACTGCATGGGGTTTACGTCTTGAAATTCGTCCACGTGCAGCCAGCCGAACGTTTTATTTCCGCGCTCCAGCGCAATGGAAAGCAGATCGTCAAAGTCCGCAACGCCCGCTTGGCGCAGGCGCCTGCAATAAGCGTCGATGCTCTCGGATTTTTCGCCTTTTTCGTTTTTATACGCGGATACGTCGCTCAAAAAACGCCGCGGAGTGCATTTCATTCCGAATTCAGCAATCGTCTCCCGTGCGAGTTTCAGCTGCAACGCCCGTTCCGCAAGAGAAACATCGCCCAATATGGAATAACAGATAGAGTGAAAGGTTCCAATCGTGATTTTATCTGCCCGCTTCACCCGCGCACGGAGCCGTTCCCGCATCTCCTCTGCCGCCCGCACGGTAAACGTGACCGCACAGATTTCTTCCGGCTTTACGCCGTTTTTCACCAGCCGCGCGATGCGTTCTGTGAGCGTAAACGTCTTTCCCGTACCGGGACCGGCAATTACCGCCGTCACGCGGGAATCACTTTGCACTGCAGTTTCCTGTGCGACGTTTATGGTTCTTCCTGCAACAGGCGTATTTTTTTCGTTGTCCTGTTTGCAAACACTTTCTGCCGCGGCGGCGACAGCGATTTCGGGAATTAAACAGTCTTCTCCCGCGGCAATCTCCTCCAAAAAGGAGATCTGCCCGCTTGCATTTTTCAGTTCTTCGGATGTAAAAAGCGCGAGCTTGCCGTATTCTCCGTCAAATCCCGCCGATTTGATGACCTCTCCTGCACGCAGCCGGCGGATTCCCTCGGCAATCCTGCTGCCGCCCGCGAGCGCCAGATCTCCGGGCGACGCCTCGCGCAGGATAAACGATTCCGTTCCCAGTTTTTTCAGCATCTCCAGATACTTCTGCTCCGCGCGGTTTCCGCCGGCGGCAACGCCCAGAGACGCCGCGATCACTTCGGGCAGCGGCATGAGATGTTCGAAGGGCTTTGCATTTTCGGGGAGGAAGTTTTCCGGCCGCTCCGCGAGCTGTTCCAGCCGATGCAGCACGCCTATGGTGATCTTTTTCCCGCAGACGGGACAGCGGCCGCCGTAACGGTCTGTCTCCTGCGGCGTCAGGCTCAAATGGCAGTTCCGGTGTCCGTCCAGGTGATATTTTCCCTCCTCCGGGAAAAACTCAAGCGTTCCGGCAAATCCCTGTCCCGTTTCCAGCGCTTTTTTCAGCGCAGGATAAGAGAGCGGCGCGTCGATGAGATTGCTCTCTCTGCCGAGTTTTGCGGGAGAATGCGCGTCCGAATTGGAGATCATCGTGTATCCGTCGAGCATCGCCACTCTTCGGTTCATCAGGGGATCGGATGACAGACCGGTTTCCAGCGCGTGAATCTGCGAAGAAAGATCTCCGAAACATTCTTCCAGCGAATCGAATCCCGAAAAAGCGCCGAACAATGAAAAGTGCGGCGTCCAGATATGCGCGGGGATAAAGACCGCTTCGGGGCAGATATCGAGCGTGACCGCAAGCAGATCTCTGGAAGAAAGCCCCAAAATAGGGCGGCCGTCTGAGCGGATGTTTCCGATCGTCTCCAGCTTGAATGCGAGTCGTTCGGCAGCGTCCAGCGACGGCAGCAAAATCACGTTATGCACTTTGCGAACTTTTCCGTCCTGCTTATAGATACAGCTGATCTCCCCTGAAACGACAAAGCGCGGGGCTACCGGAAATTCGCAGATATCGCGAAGGCGCGCATTTTCCTTGATGCGGTAAAGCCCTTCTTCTGCGGGTTCAAGCGCCGAAGAAAGCTCTTCTCTCCAGGCGGGATGGGTAAAATCACCTGTCCCGACGAGGGCAATCCCCTTGCGCCTTGCCCATAGGTCGAGGTTGGGAATATCGGCGTTTCTCCCCGTAGCCCGGGAATATTTTGAATGAATGTGTAAATCGGCTAAATACATGCTTTAATTATAGCGCCGAACGAAAACTTTGTAAACAAAAATTTACAAATTTTGACAAATTTTGCATACCATTCAATAAAAAGCCGTGTGCCGACAGGTAAGACAAATTTCAGCAGTTAAAATTACTTCCTGAATTTATTTATACACGTCAAGAATACTGAATTTCCATGTTAAAGATTAAAAGACAGGCTTTTTACCTGTCTTTTTCCTGGTTCAATTAAGCGTAACGTCTTTCAGTCTGTTGTACTTCTCCAGGGAAATTGCTCTGATGAGATCCAGGTTTTTGCCGCTGGAAAACACTTCGTCGCTGATCTTTTTGGCCAGAAAGATCGACGCGGTGGAGTAGTTCAGATTGCCGAGTTCTCCCATGAATTTTCCGCTTTGGCGCGTCCCCAAAAAATCCCCGCTGCCGCGCATCTCGTAATCGTATTCGGAGATCTTGAAACCGTCGTTGGTCGTCTTCATGATCTTGAGCCGTTCGACCGCGGACGGAGATTCCGATCCCGTCAGCAAAAAGCAATAGCTCTTCAGCTCCGAACGCCCGACGCGGCCGCGCAGCTGATGGAGCTGCGACAATCCGAAGCGCTCCGCATTATAAATCACCATAATGCTGGCATTGGGCACGTCAACGCCCACTTCGATCACAGTCGTGCTGACCAGACAATCCAGGCGCCCCTCTTTGAAATCCGCCATCACCGCGTTTTTCTCCGCATCTTTCATTTTTCCGTGCAGCAAGCCGAGCCGCAGACCGAATAATTTATGGCTGAGCTCCTCATAGAGTTCGGTCACGCTCATGATTGCCCCTTCTTCGTCTTCCTCGATCTTCGGGCAGACAAAATAGACCTGCCGGCCTTTGCCGACTTCCCCGCGGATAAATTCCAGCATATCCTCGTATTTATAATGCGGGACGACGTTCGTCTGTATTTCGCAGCGGTTTTTCGGCTTGTCCTCGATGGTGGAGATATCGAGATCCCCGTAAAAGATCAGAGAAAGCGTGCGCGGAATAGGGGTCGCGCTCATCACGAGCATATCCGTTGCCTTTCCCTTGTCCGTCAGCACCGCCCGCTGCGAAACGCCGAAGCGATGCTGTTCGTCGCACACACAGAGCGCGAGCGATTCAAACGCCACGTCGTCTTCCAATACGGCATGCGTGCCGATCAGAAGGCGGATCTCCCCGCTTTTCAAATCACACTTGATCGCTTTTTTTTCCTTTGCCGGAACAGAGCCGGTCAGCAGACCGATCCGATATTCGGGGAAATAACGCATTGCAAGGGCAAAGCTCTGCCGCGCAAGCACCTCCGTCGGCGCCAGCAAAACCGCCTGATAACCGCTTGCGAGAGCGGCGTAAAGCGCGCACAGCGCCACCGCCGTTTTTCCGCTGCCCACATCACCCTGCAGAAGCCGATTCATGACGGTTCCGCCGCGCAGATCGGAAAAAATGTCGTTTACCGCCTTTTTCTGCCCGTCTGTAAAGGCAAAAGGAAAGCGCTGGGCAAAGCGCTTCAAGCCGTCCGCATCTATGCGGTAACGCCTTGTTCTTACCTGTTCCCGGCTTCCTTTTATAAAGCGGAATGCGGAAATCAGCGAGAAATATTCCTCTACCGCAATGCGCTCGGCCGCCAGATTTTTCTGCTCGAAGCTATCCGGCTGGTGAACGGAGCGATAGGCGTAATATAAATCGGGCAACGCGTATTTTTTGCAGAATTCGGGCGGGATAATCGTCTCGGGGCGCTCTGCAAGCAGCGCGGTTTTTACGCTGTCGCGGATCACTTTCTGCGTCAGGCTCCCGCGGCAGGAATACTGCGGAACGATTCCCTTCAATTTATAATTCTGCCCCATCTCTTCAAACGAAGGATTGACCATCGAGGGCTGCCCGAATTTATTTTGTACTCTGCCGTAAAAGAGATACTCTTTCCCGGGTTTCAGCCTGCTCAGAACGTAGGGCTGATGAAACCAGATGACCGTAAAAGGTTCGCCGTTTTGTTCGCAGACGGCTTTGACGTATTTCGAGCGGTGTGCCGAATACAGCTCTTTCGGAACGGCAACGACTTTCCCGTACGTCAGGACGATGTCGTTATGATAGCAATCCCTGAGCAGCTGACGCTTCCTCAGATCCAGATAGGCGCGCGGGAAAAAGGATATCAGCCCGCGCGTATCCGTAACGCCGAGCTTCTTAAAATCCTGTTCTCTCTTTTCATTGATTCCCTTGATCGCCTTGATATCCATTTCCGCAAAAAAGGAGAAAACATTTCGTTTTCTCCCGCAATTTCTATTCCAGTGAAATGAAGTAATAATAGATCGGCTGTCCGCCGTACTGCAGCTCGACGTCGCAGTTCGGATATGCCTCCGCAACCATCGCCTGCAATTCCTCTGCCTGCGCCTCTTCTACGTCCTCTCCGTAATATAGCGTAATCACCTCGTCCGTGCTGCTCTTCAGCGAAGCGATCAGATCGAGGGTCACCTGATTGATCCCGTCTCCCTTCGCGAGAATTTTCTTATTGTCCAGCCCGATGATATCGCCCTCTTTCAGGTCGAATCCGTCCACCGTAGTCGTTCTGACCGCATGTGTGATCTGCCCTACGACGACATTGTCCAGCGAATGGACCATATTGGCCTTGTTGACTTCTACGGAAGCCTCCGGATTGAAAGCCAGCGCCGCAGCGAAGCCCTGCGGGATATTTTTGGTGGGGATAACGTGAATCTTGCGGTTTTCCACCAGCGATTTCGCCTGTTCCGCCGCTAAAATGATATTTTTATTGTTCGGGAATACGAAAACGTTATCTGCGTTGATCCGCATCACCGCGTCCGCAATATCGCTCGCGCTGGGGTTCATTGACTGCCCGCCCTCTATGATGCCGTCGACCAGAATGTCTTTGAAAATCGCCGCATTTCCCTTCCCCGCGGAGACTGCGAGCATTCCCATTTCCTTTTTCTCCGCCTCGTATTTTTTGCGGAGTTCCCGGTTCTGCTCGAGCATGTTTTCGATCTTCACCTTATCCAGCTCGCCGAGCTCCAGCGCGTTGGAGAGCGCGACGCCCGGCCGATTGGTGTGAACGTGCACTTTGACCAGTTCCAAATCGCCGATGACGATGACGCAGTCACCGATGGTCATGAGCTTTTCACGCAGCCGGTCGATATCGGCAAGCGTGGTCTTTTTCTTGATATTGATGATAAAAAATTCCGTACAATAAGCGAATTCAATCACGCCCAGGTTGAGAATATCGGCGTGCTCGAAATTGTTGTTGTCCTGTTTGTTCTCGTTGATTACGGCGACCGCTCCGCCGACATCTTCCCCGATCAGAGCCTTATACATGCCTTCATAGAGACACATCAGCCCTTTGCCGCCGGCATCCACGACGCCGGCCTTTTTGAGGACGGGAAGCAGCTCGGGGGTGAGCTCCACCGCTTCGTTTCCCTTTTTCAGGATTTCAGGGAAATACGTTTCAAAATCCCTGTTTTTCGATTCGATATTCTGGGCGTGCTCCGCCACCATTCTGGCAACCGTGAGCATGGTGCCTTCTTTCGGTTTGGAGACCGCATTGTATGCGACCTGCGCGCCCACAAAGAGCGCTTTGGTAAATAATTTAGTATCGATAAAATCGTGCGCGTCGCGGATCGTATTGCAGAAGCCCCGCAATACCTGAGACAGGATCACGCCCGAATTGCCGCGCGCGCCGCGCAGAGCGCCCCTGCCGACCGCATCGGCGATGTCGTAAATGCTGTTCGTCTTGATGTTGTTGAGTTCTTTGACTGCCGATTGCAGCGTGAGGGACATATTCGTCCCCGTATCTCCGTCCGGAACGGGAAACACATTGAGAGAATCAATGGTCGGACGGTTCAAATCCAATAATTTAGACGCGGTAAGAATCATGTTTTTCAACATGGCGCCGTTTATTTTTTTCTGCATTACTAACTAACTCCGTCAATCCCTAGCCGAATTATAATTTTACGCCCAAAATATTGACGTTCACGGTATCGACCAGCATGCCGGTAAACTTTTCTGTCTTATACTTGATGGATTCCTTCAAAGCTTCCGCAACCGCGTTGATCGAAACGCCGTACTTTACGACTACGTAAACGTCAATAAAGATCCTGTCTCCCAAGGTGGAAATCTTTACCCCCCGCGTGACAGAATCTTTACAGAACACTTCGGCTATCGTAGCAAAAAAGCCGCAGGACACAAACTCGACAATACCATAGCATTCCATAGCGACGTGCGAAACGAACTTCGCTATGGCCTGATCGGAAATTGAAATTTCACCGTAAATGTTGTTTGTGTTGACCGACATATTTTGCCTCGATTATATTACTATTGTTAATTTTACAATATTTGATTGATTTTTGCAACAATATTACGAGAAATATCCCAATTTTTTTAATATTTAAAAAAAATATATGCAAATTTCGGTTTTTGACGAAAAAATTCTTGCTTTTTTCGCCGAATTATGGTAAAGTAACTATGCTTAAAATTATGGTAAATCCCTTTGGAGGTGTTAATATGTCGAGAGTATGCAGCATTTGCAATAAAGGAAAACTGTCGGGCAATCTCGTGAGCCATTCTAATCGCAAAACGCCCCGCTTGTACGCGGCGAACCTTCAGAAGGTTAAGATTAAGAAAGCGGATGGTTCCGTCAAAGCCGAATACGTCTGCACCCGCTGCTTAAAGAGCGGAAAGGCAGAAAGAGCTTAACAAAATCAGATTCAAAAAAGAGGTTGCGGCGCAACCTCTTTTTTCATCTCTCGTTTTTCCTGCAGAATAACAAACGCAGCAGTCCTCTCAGCATCCTGGGCGCTTTTACACAGCAGATTTTCATAGTCTGTCTCCTACGTTATAATATATGCGGCAGGCGGCAAAAAATCCCATAATCTTTCAAATTACCGCTTCGATCTCAGCGTTTCGACGGCTTTCGCGCGGTCTTCTGCACGGAACACGGCGCTTCCCGCCACGATGACGTTGGCTCCCATCGCCTTCACCATTCCCGCGTTCTGTTCGTTAATTCCCCCGTCGATCTCGATATCGATCTCTTTTCCGAGCGTATGAATCAGTGTTTTCACTTCCTCTATTTTTTTCAGAACGGAAGGGATGAAGGACTGCCCCCCGAACCCGGGAAAAACGCTCATCAGCAATATCATATCACATTCCTCGGCGACGGACGCGACCGCGGAAACGGGCGTATCCGGATTGATCACCGCCCCGCACTTTTTTCCCGCCGCGCGGATCAGCTTCAGCGTATCCGAAAGCGTATCCCCGCACGCCTCGGCGTGCACGGTTATGATGTCGGCGCCTGCCTCCGCAAACGCCCCGACGTATTTTTCCGGGTGTACGATCATCAGATGCGCATCCAGCGGCAAAGAGGTATGCCTGCGGATATCCGCGATCATCTTGGGCCCGAAGGTAATGTTTTTTACAAAGACGCCGTCCATAACGTCGCAGTGGATCATGTCTGCGCCCGCCGCTTCCAGCGACCGCACCTCCTCTCCCATTTTGGAAAAATCGGCGGATAAGATAGACGGGGCAATCTTAATACTCATGTCTTTTCTCCTTTTGTTCGGCAAAAATTCTGCAATATCTCTCGTATCGTCCCTCGGATACGATTTTTTCTTCCACTTTTTTCTTGACCGCGCAGCCGGGCTCCGCGGTGTGCGTGCAGCCGCGGAAACGGCAATCGGCGGCATATTCTATAAAATCTTCATAGTAATCTTTGATCTCGTCGGCGGAGAGATCGGCTTCCAAAACGGCAAAGCCGGGCGTATCCGCGATACGGCAGTTTCCCGCCTGATAGATACTTGAGTAAGTGGTCGTATGTCTGCCGCGGCAGGTCTTTTCGCTGAGATCTCCCACCCTCAGCGACAGCCCGCACAATCGGTTGATCAGAGAAGTTTTTCCCACGGCGGACTGCCCGGCAAAAACCGCCAGCTTTCCGTCCAGCCGCTTTCGCAGATCTTCCATGCCGCTCCCCGTCTTTGCGGAAACCTCCAGAATATCCGCGCCGAGCGAGCCGTAATCCCGCCTGATCGCTTCGTACGGCAAGCGTCCGATATCCGCTTTGTTTACAGCAAAAACCGCTTCCACGCCCTCTTTTCCCGCATTCACAAGCATCTTGTCGATGAGCAGAAAATCGGGAGCGGGTTCCGCCGCTGCGACGATGACGACTACATCGACGTTCGCGACCGCCGGACGCACGAATCGGTTTTTGCGTTCGGAAATTTTGAGAATCACTCCGTCGGCAAATTCCACGTAGTCGCCGACGAGCGCAAAATCAGATTTCAGTTTCATCTTCCCGCGCAGAGAACAGACGAAAGTTTCGCCGCCGGAGAGGACTTCAAAGCGATTGCTGTGCGCCTTGACGATCTGCCCGATCATCTTGTTTCCTCCCCGATGTAATTTCTGCGCAGCTGACCGCAGGCTCCCTCGATATCCGTTCCGATCTGCCTGCGGACGGTGGCGTGCAGGCCCGCCTCGTTCAGCCATTCCATGAATCGATACGCGTTTTGGTCGGTAACAGCCTTCAGGTGTTTTTCCTTTACCGCGTTCAGTCTGATCAGATTCACCAGACAGGGTTTTCCCTTCAGCAGCGCCGCCAGCCCTTCCGCATGGCGCCGCGTATCGTTTTTGCCCAGGATCAGGACGTACTCAAAAATATAGCGCCGGCCTGTTTTTTCAAAATAACGCTCGCAGGCCGCCGTGATCTGCGCCACGGTATACTTTTTCCCGATCGGCATCAGTTCTCGCCGCTCTTCGTCGAACGGATTGTGCAGAGAGATCGTGAGATTGAGAGAAATGCCCTCTTCGCTCAGCCGTAAAATTTCCGGAACCAGCCCGCACGTCGAGAGGCTGATGTTCCGTGCGCTGACGTTGAGCCCTTCCGCATCCGTCACCGCGCGCAGAAAACGCAGCGTTTCTTCGTAATTATCCAGCGGCTCTCCGCTTCCCATCAGAACGATGTTCGTCACCTGCCGGTCTTCCGGCGTTCCCCCGAGAAAGGCGTTCACCGCCAGAACCTCGGTCAGAATCTCCCCGCCGGTCAAATTACGCACGAGTCCGCCGATTCCGGACGCGCAGAACGCGCACCCCATGCGGCAGCCCACCTGCGTGGAAACGCACTGCGTATTGCCGTACTTATACTTCATCAAAACGCCTTCGATGATATTGCCGTCCGCCAGCGCAAACAAAAACTTGATCGTACCGTCTCTTGATACAAAGGTCTTGCGGATCGTAAGCGCGCGGTCGATAAACCGTTCTCCCAGCTTCTCTCTCAGCGCTTTCGGCAGATCGGTCATTTCATCGAACGTCTTATACCGCATCACGGCGCGGTAAATCTGGCGGGCGCGAAACTTCGGCTCGCCCAGGCTTTCCAGCACCGCGGTCAGTTCTTCGATTGTACAGTCAGCCAGCAATTTTTTCATTGTCTTTTCAGTTTCGCGAGAAAATATCCGCCGCCGAGAGAAATGTGCGGCAAAAACTGCAGCATTCCCTCGCTGATTTTGACGTGCGGAAGCGCGCTTTCAACTTCCGCGGGCGAGAACTCCGGATGTCTGCTTAAAAAAACGCTTACGATATCCTGATTTTCGCAGGGAAAGACAGAACAAGTCGCATAATACAGCATGCCGCCCGGCCTGACGTAGCGGGAGCACGTCTCCAATATCTCCGCCTGCATCTGATTCAGCGACGGAAGAGAAGTCTCTTCTCTATTCAGCTTGATATCGGGATTGTCGTTGACGACGCCGAACCCGCTGCAGGGAACGTCGCACAAGACGGCGTCGAAGCAATCGTCCAGCGCCGGATCGTGTACGGAGGAATCCCATACCTTCGCTTCGATATTCTTCCGCTTCATCCGTTCTGCGTACTGCCGGATCAGCTCCACGCGGTGCGGATGGAGATCAAAGCTCAGGACTTCCCCGCATTTTTCGGATAAATTGACGCTCTTCCCCCCTGGGGCGGCACAGGCGTCCAGCAGGCGCGCGCAGGGCTCCACCGCCGCGCAGATCGCGGCGGAACCGACCGACTGAAAGGTATATTCTCCCCGGTCGTAACCGGCATCCCTCGCAAAATGCTCCGCCAAAAAAACAGAAGACACGGGAGTTCTTTCAAACAAAACACCTCTTTCTTTCAGATAATCCGCTCCGTCGCAGCCCGCCGGGAAACGCAGCGCGGTCTTCTTATTCGCAGAGGCCATGATCGCCTCCGCTTCGGCTCCGTAAGCCTCCGTCAGCATGCGCACCGCAAAGGCGGGATAAGAATAACGCACAGATAACCTTTCGGCCGGGTCATTCGGAAAGGCGATTTTTTCCCTGGAAAAACGGCGCAGAAAAGCGTTTACAAAGCCGCACGCCCCTCTTTTGCCCAGCCGCTTCGTGAGCTCCACGGCGTTGTCGATGACGGCATAAGGCGCTTTGTTCATATCTTCCATCGCGTACATCGCGATTTTCAGAATCGTACGGATCGCCGCTTTCGGCAATTTATCCGTGAACTGCGCGATGTAATACCCCAGGCGGATATCGTTATCCAGAACGCCGTAACAGATTTTCACCGTCATACGGCGGTTTTTCTCCTCGATCGCGGTGTCTAAAATCGCCTGTTTTAAAAACGCCTTTTCCCCATAAACTTTGTTTAATATCGTATAGCAGTCGTAAAAACAATTGATCATTTCAGAATTGTCCCCGCCGGAATGGGGCGGCCGAAAACTCCTTCGCGCTCATACGGCGCTTTCCCGCCGGCTGGATCGAGAGGACGGAAACCGCCCCGTCGCCGCAGGCGATCAGCAGTTCGCCCTTTCTTTTTGCCGGGAGAACTTCCCCCGGCGTTCCCGCCGCGCATACCGTTTCCACTTCCCAAACCTTGACGGTCTCGCCGCCGTATTCAAAGTAAGCGCCCGGCCACGGATTGACGCCGCGCACCAGGTTCCGGACCTCCTCCGCGCTGCGGGTAAAATCCATTTTTCCGTCCTCTTTGACGAGCATCTTCACGTGCGTTGCCCGTTCTTCATCCTGTTTTACCCAGACGGCTGCTCCGCCGGCAATCACGGGCAGCGCTTCGCCGATCGCATCCGCGCCCAACAGGGAAAGCCGTTCAGATAATTCTCCCGCGGTCTCGTTCGCTCCGATCTCCAATTCTTTTTGCAGCAATATGCTCCCGGTATCGACGCCCGCTTCCGTCTGCATGATCGTGATCCCCGTTTTCTTCTCCCCGTTGATCACCGCCCACTGAATCGGCGCGGAGCCGCGGTATTTCGGCAGAAGGGAAGCATGGACGTTGACGACGCCGAATTTGGGAATATCGAGAATTTCCTGCGATAATATCTGACCGAACGCGCACGTTATCATGAGATCGGGCGCGAGGGCTCTCAGATCGCCGACGCCCTCTTTTCTGATTTTTTCGTACTGAAATACGGGGATTTGCTTTTCCGCGGCAAACGCTTTCACGGGAGAAGGCGTCAATACCTGCTTTCTCCCTACCGGCCGATCCGGCTGAGTCACGACCGCCGCGACGGTATAGCCGTCCTCCAGCACCCTTTTCAGCGAAGGTACGGCGAATTCCGGCGTCCCCAAAAAAACGATCCTCATTCGTCCTCCATTCTTTTCGCTTTATCGATGTAAAGAACGCCCTCCAGATGGTCGTACTCGTGGAAGATCGCCCGCGCGAAAAACCCCTCCGCCTCCAGTGTAAAAGACTGACCGTCCCTGTCGAACGCGCTGATCCTGACGTAATTCGGCCGGGTTACCGTTCCCTGCTTTCCGCGGACGGAAAGGCACCCCTCCACGCCCGTCTGTTTTCCCTTCTGCAGTAAAATGCGGGGGTTGACAAATTCAAAGTATCCCTCGCTGACATCCACCACGAAAACGCGGCGCAATATGCCGACCTGCGGCGCGGCGAGTCCCGCGCCCTCCGCCTTTTTCAGCGTCTCTTTCATGTCGTCCAGCAAAAGATGCAGTTTTTCGTCGAACGACGTCACCTCAAAGCTCTTTTTCCGAAGCGTGGGATCGCCCACCTGTAAGATGTTTCTGATAGCCATTCTTTCACCTGTTACGTTAAATTATTGGGGTTTTCTTCCACCTGCACCAAAACCGACTTCGTTTTATAGGGAAGACTGATTTTGTAAATTGCCTCGATTTGTTCCCTCTTTCCGCTGTTCAGCCGCATGAGGATCTGATAGCGGTACTTTTTCTGAATGCGCTTGATCGGCGCTTTCATGTAGCCGAAAAAACGAAAATCGCGTTCGTTATCGAGGTAAAAAGCGTTCAGCTCCCGATGAAGGCGTTTTAATACGTCGATCGCCTCTTCCTCTTTCTCGCTCTGTATCAGTACCCGCACGATATCCGTGTAGGGAGGAAAAGCCGTCGCTTTGCGAAGCGCTATTTCATGGGTATAAAAGCCCTTGTAGTCGTAATCCGTCGCAAATCCCAGCACGTAGTTGTCCGGCGAATACGTCTGCAACACCACCTTGCCCTTTTCTTCCGCCCTGCCGCTGCGGCCCGCGACCTGCGTGAGAAGCTGAAACGTGCGCTCCCCGCTGCGGTAATCCGAAAAGTGAAGACTCATGTCCGCATCTAAAATCCCGACCAAAGTCACGGAGGGAAAGTCGTGCCCTTTCGCGATCATCTGCGTGCCGACCAGAATATCCGCCTTGCGCGCGGAAAACTGTTCCAATATTTTATAGTGCCCCTCTTTCGTCTGCGTCGTATCGCGGTCCATCCGGAGAATCTTTGCCGCGGGAAACATCTTTTGCAGTTCCATTACGATGCGCTGCGTCCCCGTTCCGCCGTGCCGCAGGTAGGTACTGCCGCAATTCGGGCAGGCGGAGAGCATTTTATAGCGGGCGTTGCAGTAATGGCATTTCAAGGCGTTTTCATCGATGTGATAGGTGAGCGAAACGTCGCACTGCTCACATTTGGGAACGTAACCGCATTCCGTACAGATGACGGACTTGGAGTATCCTCTTTGATTCAAAAATAAAATTGCCTGATTGCCTTTTTCCAGACAGGTTTCCAGTTCCTCTTTCAGATACGAGGAAAACGCGGTATGGTTTCCCCGCCTGATCTCCTGCCGCATGTCGGCAATTATGATCTCCGGCAGCGGACGGCGGTTGATGCGGTCGGGCAATTCGGCCAGAAAAAACTCTCCCCGAAGCGCCCTCCTGTATGTTTCCACGGCGGGCGTAGCGCTCCCGAGCACCAGCTTTGCGCCGCAGTGCTCCGCACGGAATTTTGCGATATCAAACGTCGAATAGCGCGGGGAAGTCTCGCTGCGGTAGCTTCCGTCGTGCTCCTCGTCTATGATAATCAGGCCGAGATGCTCCAACGGCGCAAAGACCGCGCTGCGCGCGCCGATCGCAATTTTCGCCTCTCCCCGGCGCAGGCGCCACCACTCGTCATAGCGCTCCCCGGCGCTCAGACCGCTGTGCAAGATCGCAGCGGAATCGCCGAAACGCGCGCGCAACTGCCGCAGCATCTGCGGCGTGAGAGCGATTTCCGGCACCAGAAAGACGGCGGTTTTTCCGCGCGCGATGGCGTTTTGGATCAAATTCAGGTAGACCTCCGTCTTTCCGCTTCCGGTGACGCCGTGCAGCAGAGCGACCGTTTTCTCCGTGTTTTCGATTCCTTTCACAGCTTCCTGCTGACGCGCCGTCAGGCGCACAGGTTTATCTTCCGATGAGATATCGCGGTAGGGAGATCTGTTCTCCCGTTCGGAAAGGACTTCGATGAGACCTTTCCCGTACAGTCCGAGGATAGCCTCCCGCCCGAATTTTTCGTTCAACAGCGGCGCGCGAATACGTCCGTTTTCCTTCAGATACGCCAGCGCCGCCCTCTGTTTGACTGCAGTCGAACGAAGGGACGCTTCCATCTGCGCGTAATCCCCCTCTTTCAAAACGTAATAGCGCGAAATCTGTTCTCTGATCTTTCCCTGGCGCATCTCTGCCGGCAAAAACAAGCGGAGGACGGAGGCTGCCGGCGCAAAGTAGCGCTTCTGCATAAACCGCATCAGCGAAAGTCCTTCCTCCGTGATCGCCGGCAGTTCGTCCAGCACGGACAAGATCGGCTTGATACGCTCGACAGGATAAGCGGAAGAATCCTTCACTTCTATGACGTAACCCTCGATTTTCTGATTGCCGAAAGGAACGACCACGCGGCAGCCCGCCCGTACGGCGATTCCTTCAAAGGAGTATTCAAAAATTTTATCGACTTCGCTGTCCGCAATGTCGACGATCACATCCGCAAATTTCATCTTCCAAAAAAGAAATATGTCCGGCAGATACGGCCGAACATATTTATGTACCGCTAATCGTTTGTAGCTTCCAATCTGCCTTCGTAAATTTCTCTCGCAGCAACCGAAAGAGCCTTTTCTTTATTGGGCAGCTCGTAATTCTGCGCCTGCTCCAACAGCTGGCGGGCGCGCTTCGCCGCGACGACGCACAGCGCGTACTTTGAACCTATTTTCTGCGCCAACGCGTCGATGGGAGGTTCCTGAATCATCTATTTTCATCTCCTTTTTGGTTTTTTTCTCTTTCTATGATCGAGACGACTTCGGCATAGCAGCGCTCGGGGTCGTCGTTCAAGACAGTGTAATCGTACCGGTCGGTGATCGAAAGTTCGTAAGCGGCGCGCGCAAGACGAATTCTGATCTTTTCCTCCGTCTCCGTCTTTCTGCCACTCAGCCGCGCTCTCAGATCTTCGATCCTGGGCGGAACAATCATGATGAGCACGGTTTCCGGAAATTGTTTTTTCACTTCCAGTCCGCCGTTGACGTCAATCTCCAAAAGAACGTCTCTCTCATGCAGTTTTTCCAGCACTTTGTCGCGCGGCGTACCGTAAAAATTTTCAAAGTGCTCGGAATATTCAAGCAGTCCGCCGTTTTTTATCTTTTGCTCAAACGTTTCTCTGGTGACGAAATAGTAGTCCTTTCCGTCCGTCTCTCCCTGCCGTGCCGGACGCGTCGTCATGGAAACGCTGACAAACACATTCGGATTCCGCTCCGCAATCATATTGGCGATCGTCCCCTTTCCGACGCCGGAAGGGCCGGAAATGACAAATAAAATGTTTCTCATCGCTATTCTATATTCTGTATCTGTTCTCTGATCTTTTCGATTTCACACTTCAGATTCAGCCCGAAATTCGTGACCGCTAAGTCGTTTGCCTTCGAGCAGATCGTATTCGCTTCCCGGTTGAATTCCTGAATGAGAAAATCCAGTTTTTTCCCCGCGGCGGGCAGATCGATGATCTTGTAAAACTGCGCGATATGAGAGGAAAGGCGCGTCAGTTCTTCGTCGATATTGGACTTATCCGCAAAAAAAGCGACCTCGTTTAACAGACGGCTCTCATCCGGTTCCACATCCGCAAGAATCTCCTTCATACGCTCGCTTAACCTGGCGCGGAATTCGGAGGCGACTTCGGGCGCACGCGCTTTGATGCTGTCAACGATTCCGCGAATGGTCCCCATGCGGACCGATATGTCTTGTTTGAGCTTTTCACCCTCCGCAAGGCGCATTTGATTGAGTTCCTCGCAGGCGGATTTCGTCACTTCCCTGACCGCGTCTCTCAGAAATTCCAGATCGGGCGTTTCCCCCGAAAAGGAAACAATCTCCGCATTTCGCATCAGCTGAGAAACCGTAATATCGTTTTCCAGGGAAAATTCAGCGGAAAGAGACTGCGCCGCCGCGAGATAGCTTTTCGCAAGCCCGCGGTCGATTTCCAGTGCCGCCGTCTTTTCGCGGCGGTCTGTAAAGGTAACGAACACGTCAATTCTGCCGCGGCCGACGTATTCCCCGATCGTCTTTCGGATCACGTCTTCAAGCGCGGCAAACGCACGGGGGACTTTGCTGTTGATATCGAGATTGCGGTTATTGATGGACCTGAGCTCCATCGTCAAGAGGACCTCTTCCGTCCGATACTCCGCTTTCCCGTAACCGGTCATGCTGTACATAAATACCCCCAGTGTTTACCGTAATTGTATAAATTGTAACACAAAAATCAAAAAATATCAAGTTTTTATCATATCTTTAAATGTTTCTTCGTCGATAATTTTGATTCCCAGTTCCTTCGCTTTTTCCAGTTTGCTCCCCGCATTTTCCCCTGCGAGAACCATCGTGGTGCTCTTCGATACGCTGCCCGCCGTCTCTCCGCCCAGCGATTCGATGATCACCTGCGCCTCGGAACGCTTAAAGTCTGCCAGCGTTCCCGTCAGGACAACCGTTTCTCCCGAAAAAACGCCTTCTTTTACCGTCTGATCCCAGTAAGGCGACACGCCAAGCGACAAAAGAGCATCCAGCTCTTCTGCATTGGCGGGATCGCGGAAATAAGCGCAGATATCCTCCGCGACGGTTTCTCCGATATCCGCCATCGCGACCAACTCCTCTTTTTCAGCTTTTCTGAGCGACTCGATGTCCCTGTATCGCTTTGCCAGATCTTTCGCCGTCTTCTTGCCGACGTTGCTGATTCCCAAAGCAAAGATAAAGCGGTTTAAGGGAACGTTTTTGGACTTCTCAATGCTCTTCATGAGATTTTTCGTCTTTTTCTTTCCGAAGCCGTCAAAGCCGGAAAGATCTTCGGCAGTCAGACGGTAAAGATCGGAAAAGCGGTCGATTACCCCCTCTTCCACAAAGAGCGATGCGGTCATTTCGGAAAACCCGTCGATGTCCATCCCCTCCTTGCTGGCAAAATTGGCAATCTTGGCAATCAGTCGCGGGCGGCATTCCGCATTCTTGCAGAACAGGTTTGCGCCGACCTCCTCCAGGATGTCCCCGCAGTACGGACAGACCGTCGGTTTCTCGACTTCCCGGTCAGTTTCATGCGTCTCCGTCGTCCCCAAAATTTCGGGAATTACGTCGTTGCTGCGGCGGATCAGAACCCGGGAGCCCACTTTTACACCCTTTCTCTGCATGTCGCCGTAATTGTTCAGGGTCGCGCGGCGGATCGTAGCGCCGCTCAGCTCCACACCGTCGAACAGAGCGAGCGGCGTCAGCTTTCCTGTGCGGCCGATCTGCCACACGACATCGCGCACGACGGTGGTCGTCTCTTCCGCCTCAAACTTGTAGGCGATCGCCCAGCGCGGAAATTTATCGGTGCTTCCCAATTCTTCCCGCACGGAAAAATCATTCACTTTAACGACCGCCCCGTCTGTTAAAATATCTATATTTTTCCGATTATTTTCGATTTCTTTTATGACAGACAGAACGCAATCGACATCCTCACAGACACGGAAAAATTCACTTACTTTAAATTTGTTTTTCCTTAAAAACGCAATGCATTCTTCCTGCGTTTCAGGCATCCCCTCCGACATATAATTTACGTTATAGAACATAATTTCCGGCTTGCGCTGCGCCGTAACGGAGGGATCCAGGTTTCGTATCGCCCCCGCCGCGGCGTTCCGGGCATTTTTCAGCGGTTCCTTCGCCGTCTGATTATAGCGTTCCAAAACGGAAAGGCGAATGATCGCCTCCCCCTGGACCTCCAGAACGCCCTGATAATCGATCGTCATGGGAAAGCTCTTGATGGTAAGCACCTGGGCGGTCACATCTTCCCCCGTAACGCCGTTTCCGCGCGTCGTCGCCCGTTCAAATCTGCCGTCGCGGTAGGTCAGACAAATGGTCAGGCCGTCGAATTTATATTCCACCGTATAATCGATTTCGCGCGGCGCGATCTTCTTCACGCGCGCGTCAAACGCCCTGATCTCCTCTTCCGTCACAGCCTTGTCCAGGCTGTACAGCCGTTCGATGTGATCGTGCTTGCGAAAAGATGATACCGGCTCTCCCCCTACCCGCTTTGTCGGAGAATCGAACAAGACCGTTCCCGTTTCCGCCTCCAGGCGGACGAGCTCGTCATATAAAATATCGTATTCCCGGTCAGAAACCGTGGGATTATCCAGCACGTAATACTCGTAAGCATACCGGTTCAGGATATCCACGAGTTCTCTCATTCTTTCCTGCTTCATTTTCCTTATCCTTATTCCACAATTTTCATCGGCGCAAACTGAACGGAGAGCGATTTGATCCCGACGCCTTTAAACGCGACGTCCACAACCATATTCGGCCCGCTTCCCTTGACAAATACGATCGTCCCCACGCCGAAACGCACATGCTCCACTTTTGCGCCCGCCACGAAACGCCCCACGTCTACGCCTTCGTTTTTCACCGGTTTGGACTGTTTCATGAACGTATTCGCATATTGCGTGGAAAATCCCGTTCCGTTCGCATCGCTCGAACCGTAATCGGGGTCCCCGTAGGCAGGCCGGGAAAACTCCTTTTCGCGCTCCCTGGGTTTATCCGGATTCAGTTTGTGTTCCAGTTCTTTGAGAAAACGGCTCTGCATCATAAACGAACGTTCGCCGTATAGATAACGGCTCTTCGCACGCGTGAGATAGAGCCTCTCCCTGGCACGTGTAATCGCCACATACATCAAGCGGCGCTCTTCCTCCAGTTCTTCCGGTTCATCCACCGCACGGGAAATCGGAAAAATCGACTCATCTAATCCGACGATGAAAACACAGCGGAATTCCAGCCCCTTTACGGCGTGAATGGTCGCGATGGTCACGCAGTCTTCCGTATTGATATCGTCGATATCCGAACTGAGCGTCACGGAATTCAGATAATCGGAAAGCGTTGCCCCTTTATTTTCGTAACAAAAACTTACAATGGAGTTTTTCAGTTCTCCGATGTTCATCTTTTTTGAGAGATTTTCTTCCGAACCGTCTTCAAACAGCTCCATAAAGCCCGTCTTTTCCAAGATCAGATCGAAGATATCCGCAGGTGCAAGCACTTCCTTTTTGATGATCAGATCCCGCATCAGATCGCGGAAAGCCACCACCTTTGCCTTTGCGCCCGCAGGCATCGGTATGCCCTCCACTTCGATAACCGCATCGAACACCGAAAGCCCGTATCCCCGCGCATACTCCCGCAGCAGATCTACCGTGCGGTCTCCGATCCCGCGCTTCGGATAATTGATGATGCGGAGCAGAGATTCGTCGTCCAGCGGGTTGTTCAGGAGTTTCATGTATGCCAAAACGTCCTTGATCTCTTTGCGTTCAAAGAATTTAAAACCGCCGAATACGCGGAAAGGGATTCCGTATTTCGTAAATTCCTGCTCAAAAGCGCGCGATATCGCGTTCACGCGCATCAGGACGGCAAAATGCTGCGGCCGGTAACCGTTACGCGCCATCAGGCTTTTGATCTGAAGCGCGGCAAACGTCGCTTCGTTATTTTCATCCGAGCCGATAAAACTCTCGACTTTTACCCCGTCTTCGTTTTTGGTCCAAAGCTCCTTTTTGCGCCTGCCGACGTTATTGGAAATAACGGTATTGGCGAGATCCAGAATTTTTTGCGTTGAACGGTAATTCTGCTCCAGTTTATAGACCTTTGCCCCCTCGAAATCATCCTCAAAATGCAATATGTTTTTGATTTCCGCCCCGCGCCAGCCGTAAATACTCTGATCGTCATCGCCCACGACAAACAGATTTTTATGTTTGGAAGCCAGCCGCTTGATGATCAGATACTGAATCCGATTGGTGTCCTGAAACTCGTCGACATGAATATAGCGGAATTTATCCGCGTAATATTCCAGCGTTTCCGCGTCTTCTGTCAGCAGGCGATAGGTTTTGACCAGAATATCGTCAAAATCGAGCGCATTGGAATGCAGAAGTTCCGCTTCATAGCGGCGATAAACCTCGCAGATCAAGCGGATACTGCGCACTTCGCCGTGCGCTTCCTCATACTCATCCGGATCCATGTAAGCGTTTTTTGCATTGGATATATGGGTTTTCGCCTGTTTCAGCAGTTTTTCGTCCTCCGGATCGACTTCTGCGACGATGCGTTTTAAAACTCTGTCCTTGTCTCCCTCGTCGTAAATCGTAAAGTTATCGCCGTAACCGATCTTCTGAATGCGCGCCCGCAGGATCCTGACGCATAAGCTGTGAATGGTAGACACCCACAGCTCATTGACGTCGACCCCGAGCTTATCCAGCCGTTCCCGCATCTCGTTCGCCGCCTTATTGGTAAACGTAATGGCCGCGATCCGATAACAGGGCACGCCTTTCCCCAACACGAGGTAAGCGATGCGGCTGGTCAGAACGCGCGTTTTCCCGCTTCCCGCCCCCGCGATGACGAGAACCGCGCCCTCCGTATCCTTGACCGGTAAAATCTGATCTGAATTCAATGACTGTAAAATCCTGTCCAACATAATGTTTCCCTTTGTTATTTTATTATAACATGTTATAATTTTTTTTTCAATTCCTGAAAACCCAAATCAAATAAATTGATTTAATTTTTTCATTGTGATAAGATAAAAAAGGTAATTATGAAAAAAACTTGGCTGAACGGAAAAACGGTCATCATCAGCGGCGCTTCCAGCGGGATCGGTCTGGAAACTGCCAGACAGCTGATCGACGGCTACGGCTGCAGTGTGATCGGAATCGCGCAGAACATTGCGAAACTGACAAAGGCGAAAGAGCTTTTGGGCAGCAATTTTTCCTATTATTCATTCGACATAAAGAGCGAAGAAAACTGGAAAAACTTTCGGGACAACCTCCTGGAAAAAGGAATTATCCCGGATATCCTGATCAACAACGCGGGTATTCTGCCGCGTTTCTCCCGCTTTGAAAAATACACCGACCGTGAAATCGAAGACGTACTGCGGATCAATTTTCTCTCCGCAGTCTATGCCGTCAGAACGCTGCTTCCGCTGATCGGGCAGTCAAAGACGCCCGCCGTCATCAATATCTCTTCTTCCGCAGCTTTGGCTCCGGTCGTCGGGAATTCCCTCTATACGGCGAGCAAAGCCGCGTTAAAATCCTTTACGGAGTGCCTGCAGCTCGAGTCGAAAGAGCGGTATGTCGCGTTTGTCTGTCCGGGATTTGTCAAAACGGATATATTCAGAAATCAGAGCAGCGGTATTTCGGACAGCAAACTGATCGAACGCTTCTGCAGTCCCTGCGAAAAAACGGTGCGAAAGCTCGTCCGTAAAATCGCAAAAAAGAAAAAACGCATCATCGTCGGCGCCGATGCCTATTGGTCGGACATTGCCTATCGGCTTTTCCCCCGTTCCGTCGGAAAAATAATCGGAAGCGTTTTAAAAAAATCCAAACAGAATATCTTCAGCGGGATATTCGAGGAGTAATATGAAGGAATATTTTACCACCAAACGCATCGCAATGCTCGCACTGTTCACCGCGCTGATCGCAGTCGCGACGGCGGTGATCTCCATCCCCGGCCCCATCGGATACACCAATTTCGGCGACACGTTCATCTACATCGGAGCGGCTCTGTTCGGCCCCGTGTTCGGCATGATCACCGGCGGACTGGGAAGTATGACGGCAGACCTTTTTCTCGCCCCGCAATACGCGCCGTTTACCCTGATCATCAAGGGACTGGAAGGATTTTTATGCGGTTTTCTCTTTCGCCTTTTGACCAGGCGGAATCAGAACCGTTTTCTCTCCCTCCTGATCGCCTCCATCGTCGCCGCGTGCGAGATGGTCGCGGGATATTTTGCAACCGAATGTATTCTGTATACGGCTGAAAGCGCGTTCGCGGCGATTCCTGCGAATCTGATTCAGGGCGGCGTCAGCATTGCGGCGGGGATATTCGTCATTGCCCTCCTGCGCGGCGCCGCAGATGCGGAAACGATTTTATTCGGTTCTCCTTTCGCCAAAAAAGGTGAAATCCGCGTCGCCCTCTTTCATGACTTGTCCGGGTTCGGCCGCTGCTCGCTCACGGCGGCGATCCCCGTATTTACTTCCATGGGAATCCAGGCTAATCCATTTCCCACGGCGATCCTGAGCAATCAAACGGGATTCGACAGCTTTTATATGCGGGATTTTACGCCATTCTGCGAGGCGTATCTCGCCGAATGGAAAAAACTGAACGTCTCGTTCGACGCAATTTATTCCGGCTTTATGGCATCGCCTGCCGAGGCGGACATCATAGGGCAGCTGATTGAACAGGACAAAAGCGCCATGGTCGTAATCGATCCCGTTCTCGGCGACAACGGAGCCTTTTACAAAAACTTTACAGACGATCTCGGGGAAAAAATGAAGCGGCTGGTTGTCCGCGCAGATTACGTTACCCCCAATCTGACGGAAGCCTGTTTTCTGTCCGGAGAATGTTACGAAGACGTCGCAGGCATCGCAGAGAATGAGGCATTTTTCTCGAAAGTTGCGGAAATCGGCGAAAAGCTACGGAAAAACGGCGCAAAAAACATTGTCATTACGGGAATCGTGCGCGGCGGAAAAATCTATAACGTATGTTTTTCGGAAGGAAAGGCATTCCAGATCGCGTTCCGCCACTATCCGCAGCATTACTCCGGGACCGGAGATCTCTTCACCTCGGTGATGACTGCCTGTATTCTGAAAGGAAAATCGCTCAGGCGCGCAGTCAAAACAGCCGGACGATTCGTCAAACGTGCCGTCGGCTATTCGGTCGCACGCAATGCAGAAGGGACTTTCGGCGTCGATTTTGAACAGTTTTTGCACACATTGCATTAAAATGCACTCGCTGAACGCAATCAGTAAGCCAGCGTGCTTATTTTTCCCTTTTCCCTTTTACAGTTTCAAAACGGCAGGCTGATAATTTAATGAATACGAGGTGTTTATGATAGGCATTCTGTACTTCAGCTCAACGGGAAACAGCCTGTATATCGCTCAAAAGATACAAAAACGGCTGGGCGGTCAGATTAAATATATTCCCTCGTACGAGGGAAACGGCGGAGAGTTTGAAAAAATTTTAGTGGTAACCCCCATTTATTCTTACGGACTCCCTACTTTCGTATATGACCTGCTGCCGCGCCTTGACAGACGGAAAGAAATCATTATCATACAAAACTACGGCGGAATAATTGGCGGCGCAAATTATCTGGCTTATCAATATTGCGCAAAAAACGGGTTGAACGTAAAAGCAGTTTATGTCGTTAAAATGCCTGAAAACTATACTTTAACTTTTACCGTTCCTCAATTTTATATTAAAAGTACGCTTAAAAAGGCGGAAATGCGCATAGAAAAAATAATCGATAAAATAGAGAACGAACAATACGAATTGCCCCAAAAGCACAAAACCAGAGAGAAAAGATATCTCATCAATAAGTCGAACTGGCACATCATAGGAGAAAGATTTGTCGTCAACGAGAGATGTGTAAAATGCCGGAAATGCATCAATGTATGCCCTGCGGGCAATATTGCCTTGGTTGACGGAAAAATCGTATTTGAACATAACTGCGTTGCGTGTTTAGGCTGCTATCACCGTTGTCCGCAGAAGGCTATAACATACCTCGGAAAGAAGAAAAAAGACAGGTACATCAATCCCAACATAAAGCAAGATGATTTGGGAAAAGATTTATAAAAAGCGTTGTTCTTTTGCCGTGTCATGAGAAACAGGCAAAAAACTTTTGAATATTTGGTTTTTATGCAGGCATAGAGCGCGATTTCAAATGCTTAAATTATTTTTCTGATTTTGCCCGACTTTTGCGAAGATATGGCAGTTTGTTAATTCTTTTTGCAAACGCCGGAAATTATAAATTGTTGTACGCATCATTCTGCCATTTGGCCCCCCTTACGCACTGCCACGGGAGATTATAATAAAAAGAGCGAAGATTTTTTAAAACTTTCGCTCTTTTTTACTATAAGAAATACCTTTTCAGATGCTCTTTTATATTAAATTATTTGTATTTATTTCTTATTGTTTTCAATTAAATCGACGACATCCTGAACGGTTTTGATATTGACGGCCTCCTCATCCGGAACCGTAACCGAAAACTCTTCTTCCAGGTTCATCAGCATTTCAACGACATCCAGAGAATCTGCTCCCAAATCCTTGACAATTTCTTTCTCCACAGAGATTTTTTCTGCCGGAACGTTCAGTTGTTCCGCCATCAATTCGATCACTTTTTCAAGCGTGCTCATAGTATTCCTCCTGTTTTCTATCATGAATCATGATGTTTACTCATTTATCTTATAACTTTACGCCAAATTTGTCAAGCGTTTTTCACCTTTGCCGCCGGTTTGCGCATCGTCAGCGATATGCGGTTCTTCTTCACGTCCACGCCGAGAACCCATACTTTTACGATCTGGCCGACCTTTACGACCTCGGAAGGATGCTTAACATAGCGATCTGAGATCTCCGAAATATGCACCAACCCGTCCTGATGCACCCCGATATCGACGAACGCGCCGAAGTCAATGACGTTGCGAACCGTTCCGATCAGCTCCATGCCCGCCTTCAGGTCTTTGATATCCATAATATCGTCCCGCAGAACGGGCTTCGGCAGGCTGTCTCGGATATCGCGCCCCGGCTTTAAAAGTTCGGCAACGATATCTTCCATCGTCGGCACGCCCATGCCGCACTCCGCCGCGACCCGCTCTTTTCCGTAAGCGACGATTTTCTGCGGCAGTTCTTTCAGCCGCCCCGCCTTGATATCCTCTTCCGTGTAAGAGAACAGACGCAGTAATTTTTCCGCCCCTTCGTACGATTCCGGGTGAACTGCCGTATTGTCCAAAATATTTTTTCCGTCCGGTATCCGCAAAAATCCGGCGCATTGCGTAAACGCCTTTTCGCCCAGTTTGGAAACCTTCAAAATTTCTTTCCGCGTCGCAAACTTGCCGTTTTCTTCCCGATACGCCACGATATTTTTTGCGATCCCCGCATTTAACCCCGCGACGAATTTTAACAGGGAAGCGCTTGCGGTATTCAGATCGACCCCGACGGAGTTCACGCAATCCTCCAAAACGCCCTCCAAAACCGCATCCAGCCGCGCCTCCGGCATGTCGTGCTGGTACTGTCCCACGCCGATCGCTTTGGGATCAATTTTAATGAGTTCTGCCAGCGGATCCTGCAGTCTGCGCGCAATGGAAACCGCGGAACGCTCGGACACGTCGAAGTCCGGGAATTCTTCCGCCGCCAGCTTGGAGGCGGAATAAACGGAAGCTCCCGCCTCGCTGACGACCATATAAGAGACATCCGCATCGATTTCCTTCAAAAGCTCTGCAACGAAAATTTCCGATTCCTTGGAGGCCGTTCCGTTCCCGATGGAAATGACCTGAACGCCGAACTTTTCGATGATCGTCTTCATCGTGCGTTTTGCCTCTTCCTTTTTGTTCTGCGGGGGCGTAGGATAAATGACCGTCTTATAGAGTACCTTTCCCGTTTCGTCGACGACAGCCAGCTTGCACCCCGTGCGATATGCGGGGTCAAAGCCGAGCACGACTTTGCCTTTTAACGGAGGCTGCATCAGCAGCGGCTTCAGGTTCACCTCGAACATTTTGATCGCCTGTTCGGAAGCCTGCTCCGTCAGATAAGAGCGGATTTCCCGCTCCATGGAAGGCGCGATCAGGCGGTCGTAGCTGTCAGCCGCGGCCGCTCGTACCTGTTCGGTAAAGATACTGCCCTCCTTCACGGCGGAAGCGGCGCAGATCCGGCCGGCAAAAGCCTTGTCGATCTCCACTTTCACGCGGAGATATCCCGTGTCCTCCCCTCTGTTCAGCGCCAGCACGCGATGGCTTTTCACTTCGCAAACCGGCTCGGAATATTCGGCGTACATTTCATACGTCTTCGCCTCTTCTCCCTCTTTGATCAGTTTTGAAGAGATTTCCCCCGTTTTCAAAAAGATATTTCTGAGTTTTTTGCGCAGCGCCGCGTTATCCGAAATGCGTTCCGCAATGATATCCCGCGCGCCCGCAAGCGCTTCTTCCGACGTACTGACGCCTTTGTCTTCTCCTACAAATGCAGAAGCAATTTCGATGATATCGCCCGTTCTGTCTTCCTGTTTTTCCATGCGGTCGGCAAGGGGCTCCAGTCCCTTTGCAATCGCCATGGTGGCGCGCGTCTTTTTTTTCTGCTTATATGGGCGGTAAAGATCTTCAACTTCGGTCATCGTCTCGGCCGCTGCGATCGCAAGCTCCAGTTCTTCCGTCATCTTGCCCTGTTCGGAGATGCTCTTTCGGATCTCATCCTTTCTTTTCTCCAAATTTTTCAGATAGGTAAGCCGATCGGAAAATTCACGCAAAACCTGGTCGTCGCAGTTGCCGTGCATCTCCTTGCGATAGCGGGCGATAAAGGGAATGGTGTTCCCCTCTTCAATCAGATTGACGATGTTGGCTGCGTAGGTGGGACTGAGGTTAAACTCCGTCGCCAGTTTTTGGGTCAGATTCATTTTCTCTTCATACTCCTGATTTTTTCTTTTTCTTCTTTCGTGACGCGGTTTGACTCCGTTATTTTTTGCAACGTCTTGTTATATGTAAAGTCGGATAGAGCGCAATGTTCTAAAAACGCCGCCGTCTCCCTGCGATATTTGACATAGCAAACCGAAAGCAGCCATGCCACCGCCATATCGACGTAATATCTCCCCGCCGGAATTCGAACCGCACGCTCAAAGATCATTCCGAGATACGCTTCCTCCAAATAATAATCCAGAAGTATCACCGCGCCGACTCTGCAGATCATCTCCTCCTCCGAACGCAACAGCTCGTCCAATATCGGCAGGAAAGCCTCTTTTTCCCGCCCGATCGCGCGAAAAGACGAAACACAGCAATCACAGACCGCCCAGTTTTCCGCTAAAGGCAGAAAGGAAGCGAAACGCTTGGTAAACGTTTCCCATCCGCAACGGTCCGCTCCGATTACAAAGCCGTACAGCATTCTCTCTTCCACGGTATCCAAAGCAGCTTCTCTGAGATAGGCTTCGGCTTGTCCGGCGCTCACGATGCACTTTGCCAACTGCCTGAGATCAGGGATTTTCACACCCATAACCGGCAAATTTGTATGGTATATCCGCTCGTTGAACCGCTTTAATTCGGGAGAAGCGAGATTTAATAATTCTTCTTTATAATTCATAATAATTCATCGTATAACAACAGCATTTCGCCCGGCTTCAGTTCCGTTGCTCCCTCCAATTTACGCCGGGTCAGCAGATCGAATAAGACGCCGCCAAAGCGAAACAGATACGTTCTGTCTCCGTTATTGACCGCCGCAGTCACCGCCCGCCCCGCGGTTCTCCGTTCAAAGACAAAGCAGAAGGCGTCCGAAAAGACTTCCCGATACGTCCCGCAGGCAAAGACGAAAATTTCAGAGCGCAGTTCAGCGATTCTCCGATACCACGATAAAATTTCCTCGTCCTCCTCGCCCCAGGGAAAGCAGCGGCGGTTAAAGGGATCTCCGAACCCCTCCATTCCGATTTCGTCGCCGTAATAAACGCAGGGAACGCCCGGCAGGGTAAATTGCAGCAGAACGGCTTTCTTCAATCTGCAAACGGCAAGCGCGCGTTCCGCTGCGGTCAATTTCCTATCAGCTGCCTCCGCCTTGCTCTGCGGCATAGATTCCGAACCGAGAACGGACAGAATCCGCGCGGTGTCGTGCGTATCCAGAATGTTCATCAGCACATCCAGACAGCATTTCGGATAATGATCGATCACCCGTGCCATCGTCCGGGAGAGCGCCTGCGCGTCGCCGTATTTGACAAATCGAATCACGGCGTCCTTTAACGGATAGTTCGTGACGCTGTCCAGTTCTTCTCCGCAGAAATAGGGTTTCCGTTCGCCGTAAGCGATCTTCTCAGCGGCGTCTTCCCACACCTCTCCAATCAATAAATTTTCAGGATTTTTCTCTTTAATTGCAGAACGAATCTGTCTGACAAAATCAGAGGACAATTCATCTGCAACGTCCAGCCGCCAGCCTCCGGCATCGTATTCGGATAAGACGCCATTTTCTCCCGCAATAAATTGCTGAAAGGCCTTACAGTCTTTTCTGATTGCGGGGAGAGTCCTGATTCCCCACCAGGCGCTGTATCCATCGGGATAGTCAAAAAATTCATACCATTCCGCATAAGGGGAATCCTTGCTCTGATATGCACCGACCGAAGCATAATTTCCGTACCGATTAAAATAGATGCTGTCCGCCCCCGTATGGTTGAATACGCCGTCTAAAATCAATCGGATTCCGTACTCCTCGGCTTTCCCGACGAGCGCACCGAAATCCTCCGCCGTTCCCAAAAGCGGATCGATTGCATGATAGTACGCCGTATCGTAACGATGGTTGCTGTATGCGCGAAAGACGGGGTTCAGATAGATTGCCTTCACGCACAGAGAAGAAAGATAGGGCAGTTTCTCAATGATCCCCCTCAGATTGCCGCCGAAAAAATCGTTGTTTTGAATTTCTCCGCTTTCGTCCGGGAGATAATCGGGAATGCCGCCCCAATCCGATCTCAGGCGTTTGCCCGACTCGATCGGGAGATTTCCGACCTTATAAAAGCGGTCGGGGAAAATCTGATAGATGATCCCGCCCTTGATCCAATCCGGCGTGACAAAACCGCGGCGGTACACCAAAAGGAGATACTCGCCGGGATCGGAAAACGATCCGAAAAGCTTCCCGTCCGAGCCGAACAGTCTGCCGTCGACCGAAAAAAGATACCAATATAACCCGATGTTTTCCGGCTGAACGGTACATTCAAAGGCGCCGTTTCGTCTCTCCATGAGAAAGGATTGCGTTTCCCCCGTCTTCTCCTCCCGCAGCAGAAATTCACAGCGGACAGCGCTCTCCGCAAAGACGCGGAAAGTGATTTTGCTCCCTGCTTCGATTCCCCCGGCAACGCTTCTGCAAGCCGGGTCGAGCGGGAAATAGTACGGCGCCATAAATTAAAACGCCCTTAAGTTCCAAATGTGCTCCGCATATTCGCGGATGCTGCGGTCAGCGGAAAAAATACCGGCCGAAGCGATGTTCTGCAGCGACATTTCCGCCCACAACCGACGGTCGCGATAGGTTTCGTCCACGCGGCTGTGCGTCTGGCAATAAGCGTCGAAATCAGCCATGCACATATAGGGATCCGCCACAGGGCGGTTTGTCAGCAGATACGCCGCGATATCCGCAAACGATTCGCCGTTGAACCCCGCGGTGAGCGCCTCTATCACTTTGCGCAGGCGCTCGTTGTTCGTGTAGTAACGGGTGGACTGATAGCCGTCCTTCCAAAGCTGCTCTACTTCGTCTGCCGTAAGGCCGAAGATAAAGATATTCTCTTTTCCGCAGGCCTCGCTCATCTCGACGTTCGCCCCGTCCAGCGTGCCGATGGTAAGCGCACCGTTGATCATGAACTTCATATTTCCCGTGCCGCTCGCCTCTTTTCCCGCCTGGGAAATCTGTTCCGAGACTTCGGTGGCAGGCATCAGCTTTTCCGCCATCGAAACGCAGTAATTTTCAAGATAGACGACCTGCAGTTTTTTGCTTATAACGGGGTCTTTTTTAATATCTTCCGCCAGATAGCAGATCAACTTGATAATCTGCTTCGCAAAATAATATCCGGGCGCAGCCTTTGCACCGAAAATAAAGGTCTTAGGCAGTATGTCAGCGCCGGGGTTTTCCCTGAGATCGTTGTAAAGCGAAATGATATACAGAGCGTTCAGAAGCTGCCGCTTATATTCGTGCATGCGCTTTGCCTGCACGTCGAACACAGAATCCGGATCCAAAGTGATCCCCTGATATTTTTTCGCAAAGGCGGCGAGCTGTTCTTTCTTCACTCTCTTGATCCGGTTCAGCTCGGATAATACCGTTTCGTCCTGCGAGAACTGTTTGAAATCCGCCAGCTTTTCCGCATCCATGATAAAGCCCGGGCCGATACAATCGGTCAGCAGAGCCGTCAGTTCCGGATTTGACTGGCACAGCCAGCGGCGATGCGCAATTCCGTTCGTCACATTGCAGAATTTCTGCGGATATATCTCATAAAAGTCTTTGAATATGCTTTCTTTGATGATCTCGCTGTGCAGCCTGCTGACGCCGTTTACCTTATGCGACGCCAGAACGCACAGATTCGCCATCTTCACCTGTCCGTGGGAAAGAATCGCCATGCGGTCGATTCTGTTCCAGTCCCCCGGAAAGCGGTTCCAAAGTTCGCCGCAAAAGCGCTGGTTGATCTCACGGATAATGCTGTAAATCCGCGGAAGGCGGCGCTGCACGAGGTCGTCTGCCCATTTCTCGAGGGCTTCGCTCATCACTGTGTGATTCGTATAGGCGACGGTGCGCGTCGTGATGTCCCACGCGGCTTCCCACGAATAGCCGTGCTCATCCATCAGCAGGCGCATCAGCTCCGGAATACAGAGAGCGGGATGCGTGTCGTTGATATGGATCGCAGCGCGGTCGGGAAGCGTATCCAGAGAACCGAAACGGCGGAGGTGATCCTTGATGATATTCTGCAGGGAGGCGGAAACGAGAAAATACTGCTGTTTTAAGCGGAGAGATTTTCCTTCCGAATGGTTATCCGACGGATACAGGACTTTGGAAAGGATCTCCGCTTCCGCATCTTCCTGCATGCTTTTGAGAAAGTTCCCTTCCGAAAAGGTCTTCATGTCGAAGTTTTCGGGATTCTGCGCTTTCCACAGGCGCAGAACGGAAACCGCCTCGGTATTCGCCCCGGAAACCATCATATCGTAGGCGACCGCTTCCACCTCTTTTGCGTCGTAATGCTCAACGCGCATGCCGTTTTCCGTCCAGATCTCGCGAATATTCCCGTCGAACCTGACGCGGAACGTCTTATCCGTACGCTGAACCAGCCAGACGTCTCCGCCGGGCAGCCAGACATCCGGCAGCTCCGTCTGCCATCCGTCTACGATTTTCTGCTTAAACAGGCCGTACTCGTACAAGATCGAATAGCCCATCGCAGGGTAGCCCTGCGTTGCCAGCGCATCCATAAAACAGGCCGCCAGCCTTCCGAGCCCTCCGTTGCCCAGCCCGGCATCCGGCTCCAAATCGTAGAGTTCCTCCAGACAATGGCCGTGTTTTTTCAGATAGGCGTCGATTGCGCCGCTGATCCCCAGGTTGTAGGCGTTGTTTTTCATGGACTGCCCCATCAAAAACTCCATGCAGAGATAATAGACGCGCTTTCCGTTCTGTCCCTTGTATTTTTTATAAAATTTATTGCGCTGTTCCAGCAGAATATCGCGGATCGAGAGCGCGACGGCCCGATAAATTTGATCCTTGCTTGCCTCTTTGACAGACACGCCGAAGTATCTCGAGAGTTTCCCCTCGATCAAGGCCGCGGCTTCTTTTTCCGTAAAATTTTTGGTCATTCATTTCTCCGATCAGATTAGTTTTCGATAGACCTCTTCATATTCCCCCGCGCTGTGCGCCCAACTGAAATCGGTCGCCATCGCGCGCGCCCTCAGTGAAAGGAAGGCTTCTTTGTCATAATATGTCCGAATCGCCTGATTGATTACGTATAGCATATCGTGCGCATTATAGTTGCGGAAGGAAAATCCGTTCCCGCTCCCTTCATACAGAGGCTGAATGCTGTCGTTCAGCCCGCCCGTACCGCGTACGATCGCGACGGTGCCGTAACGGCTGGCTATCATCTGCGACAGACCGCACGGTTCCATTTTGGACGGCATCAGGAAGAAATCCGCTCCCGCGTAAATTTTCCGCGACAGATCCTGATTGAATTCGATGATCGCAACGCACTTCCCCCGATACTGATTCGCCAGCTGTGAAAAATACGCCTCATAGCCGCGGTCGCCCGTCCCCAGGATTACAAACTGAACATCCTGGTTCAAGACGTTTTCGATCACCGCTTTTACGAGATCAAACCCTTTATGCGCCACCAGCCTGGAAATCACGGCGATCATCGGCACGTCTTTTACCGGCAGATTCAGCATTTTCTGCAGAGCTTCCTTGCAAACCGCCTTTCCCTCCATATGATCGGGAGAATAATTGGCGAACAGATAGCGGTCTGTCTGAGGATTGTAATATTCGTAATCGATACCGTTCAAAATTCCCCTGAGCTTCCCCTCATTGCGGCTGATGATACCTTCCAGCCCGTGAGCAAAATAGGCGTTTTTTATCTCCTCCGCGTACGTCGGGCTGACCGTGTTGACGATATCGCTCATCTCGATCGCCCCCTTCATCAGGTTGATACAGCCGTCGAATTCGACCGTATCCTTCACCCATCCCGGGAATCCGAACAGATCGTCCATACAGTCAAGCCCGTATTTCCCCTGATACTCGATATTATGAATGGTAAAGACCGTTCTGATATCTTTATAGCGCTCGTAATTTCCGTAAATGCTCTTCAGATAGATAACGGCGGCAGCTGTCTGCCAGTCGTTGCAGTGCAGAACGTCCGGCCAAAGCATAAAATGCCCGATGGTTTCCAAGATCGCCTTTGAGAAAAAAGCATATCGCTCACCGTCATCGTAAAAACCGTAGATGTTTCCGTCCCGCTTAAAATAGTATTCGTTGTCAATGAAATAAAAATTGACATTCCGGTAGAGATAGTGAAACACGCCGCAATATTGACGGCGCCAGGAAAGCGGCACTTCAAAACTCCCGATAAAACGGAAATTCTTACGGTATTCGCCCGAAATCTTGGAGTAAAGCGGAAGAATCACGCTGATTTCATTTTCTTCCGATTTCGCCAGTTCGGCGGGCAAAGAGCCCAAGACGTCCGCTAGCCCGCCCGTCGCGATAAACGGCGCCGCCTCAGAACCGGCAAAGACGATACGGCGTTTTCTCGTCACCGTAATCTCCGGCGTCACAATCTCCGGCTTTTCTTTCCTTTTTTTACCCGCATTCTCTTTTACAGTCGTTTTTTTCGTCGCCATTTCCCATTCTCCTTATATCATATTGCCTTTTGAAATATAAAACGGATGATTTTCACTGCCCGAAAGCGTGCGTTTATCGCGGATCACCACGTTTTTATCTGTGATAATGCAATTCAGCGTCACATTTTCGCCCGTCACCGTGTTCTGCATGAGGATGGAATTCTTTACGACGGTGCCGCGCGCGATCTTTACGCCGCGGAACAGAACGGAATTCTCCACTTCTCCCTCGATCATGCAGCCGTCCGCAATCAGCGAATTCTTTACGATCGCCCCCGCGCCGTATTTCGTCGGCGCGGAATCCCTGACTTTGGTAAACACGCTTCTGTCCCCGAACAGGTCGCTCCGTACTGTTTCATCCAACAATTCGAGCGTATGCTCGTAATACGCCTGCAGCGAGGTGATCCCGACGTAATAACCGTCATGCCGGTATCCACAGATTTTCAGCCGCTTGAGGTTTTTCGCCAAAATATCTTCCGTAAAGTGCTTCGCATTGTGAGAGATCGCGTCCAGCAACAGATTCTGCAATGTGACCTTCTTCATGACAAACATGTTCATGCTCATATTGCCGCTCTCGCTGAACGTCTCCTCATAACGGATATTCGTCACGCGGTCCTCGCCGTCCAGGTCGAATGCGATCACCTTGTTCTCCGAACATTCGGCGGCGGCGTGTTTTCTGTAGACGACCGTGATATCCGCATTCCGCTCGGCATGCGAACGAATGACGGCATTATAGTCGATCCTGCAGACGTTGTCGCAGTCGGTCATCACCACATATTCTTCGTCTGCCCGCCACAAAAAGCCCATGATTCCCTTCAGCGCCTCCAGACGCGAAGTATAGAGGCGATCATTGGAAGTATCCCCAAAGGGCGGCAAAATAATAATACCGCCGTTTTTACGCGCAAGATCCCAGTCTTTTCCCGAACCGATATGATCCATCAGCGACTGGTAATTGCTCTTGGTGATGACGCCGATCGTATCGATCCCCGAATTGACCATGTTGGAGAGAGGGAAATCAATCAGCCGATATCTCCCGCCGAAGGGAATGGAACCGAGCGTTCTGTGCTGCGCGAGTTCCGGCACGTTGTTATCGTGAATATTGGAAAATATTATGCCCAATGCTCTCATGTTACGCATCCTCCCTTTCTGCTTCCAGCATTTTTCCGCCCGCAACCGTTTCGCCGTCTTTCACCGTGACGCCGCGCCCCAGAACGGTGATACCGTGACCGGAATCCTTATGTTCCCCCACCTTCGCGTTTTTCCCGACAGACGAATATTCGTCGATAATCGAGTATTCCACGACGGCGTTCTCTCCGATCACGACATTGCTCATGATGACGCTGTTTTTGACGACCGCGCCCTTCTTCACAATTACGTTGCTCGAGAAAACCGAATTGTCCACCGTCCCGTAGATTTCACAGCCGGACATTATGATGGAATTGTTCGCTTTGCCTTCCGCTCCGATATACTGGGGCGGAGAAAGCGGACTCCTCGACTGAATCACCCAGGAGGAATCCCACACGTCAAAGGCGGGCACATCCCCCAAGAGATCCATGTTTGCCTCGTACAGCGAGTCGATGGTACCGACGTCCTTCCAATATCCCTCAAAGGGATATGCCATCATTTTTTCCCCGGCGTCCAGCATCGCAGGCAGCACGTTTTTGCCAAAGTCGTTGCTGGACGAGGGATCCTCGTTATCCGCCTTCAGATAGCGGTAGAGTTTATCCGTTTTGAAAATATAAATTCCCATGGAAGCGAGATCGCTTTTCGGATGTTTCGGCTTTTCCTCGAACTGATAAATGTCTCCGCTGTCTCTCGTATTGAGAATGCCGAAGCGGGACGCTTCCGACAGCGGAACGCGAATTGCCGCGATCGTACAGTCCGCGTTATTTTCGATGTGATAGTCGAGCATTTTCGAGTAATCCATCTTGTAGATATGATCTCCCGACAAAATCAGAACGTAATCGGGATCAAACTGTTCGATGAAGTGAATATTCTGATAAATCGCGTTGGCCGTTCCTTTGAACCAGTCGGAAGAGTGTTTTCCCTGATAAGGAGAAAGAATATGTACGCCGCCGAACGCCCGGTCAAGATCCCACGGCTGTCCGTTGCCGATGTAATCGTTTAAAATCAGCGGCTGATACTGCGTCAGTACGCCGACCGTATCGATCCCGGAATTAAAACAATTAGACAGCGGGAAATCAATGATGCGATATTTCCCGCCGTACGGAACGGCCGGTTTCGCAATTTTACTGGTCAGCGCATACAAGCGGCTTCCCTGACCTCCCGCAAGAAGCATTGCCACACATTTCTTTTTCCTTAACATATACTAATCCCCTTTAATAATATTTTGTCTTGTTAAATAGATGCAGCTCAGCTTTGGCAGAAAGACCGAAATGGAATCGGCCTTGCCGTGCTGCTCTTTCTTCTGCGACTGATAAATTCTCTTGTTAGACTTTCCTTCCCCTCCGTAAATCCTGTCGTCCGACCGCAGTGCGACCCGATATTTCCCCCGATCGACGCCCAGCCGATAGGTATCATAATCGACGCCCGAAAAGTTGATGAGCACAATCACCGCGTTGCCCTTGCGGTCTCTGCGCTGAAAAGCGATCACGTTTTTGTCCGATTCATCCGGCGCGATCCATTCAAACCCTTCCCACGAATCTTCTATCTCGTAAAGAGCCGGCGTATCGAGATAGAAGCGATTCAGATCCCGATTATACCGCTGCAATTTTCTGTGAGATTCAAAATCCGTCAGGAAAAACTCCAGTCCCTCGCTGTAATCCCATTCCTTGAACTGCCCGTATTCGCAGCCCATAAACAGGAGCTTTTTCCCGGGATGAGACATCATAAATCCCATAAACGCCCTGAGATTGGCGAACTTCTCCGCGTAGTTTCCCGGCATCTTGTCCAACAGCGAACGCTTCCCGTGCACCACTTCGTCGTGGGAAATGGGGAGAATAAAATTTTCGCTGAACGCATACATCATGGAAAACGTCAGCTTATTGTGCTGATAGCGCCGGAAATACGGATCGGTCTGCATATAGGAGAGAATATCGTTCATCCACCCCATGTTCCACTTGAAATTGAACCCCAGACCGCCCATAGAAACGGGCTTCGTCACCATCGGAAACGCCGTGGATTCCTCCGCGATCATCATGGCATACGGAAAACGCTCGAATAAAACGGTGTTCAGCTTTTTGAAAAATTCGATCGCTTCCAGATTGTAGTTCCCCCCGTATTCGTTCGGAAACCACTCTCCCGGCTTTCGGTCGTAGTCCAGATAGAGCATGGATGCAACCGCATCGACGCGCAGTCCGTCGATATGGAACTGCTCGAACAAAAATACCGCGTTGGAAATCAGAAAGGACTGCACCTCCGTCCGCCCCCAATCGAACACGCGGGTGCCCCATCCTTTATGCTCCTGCTTATCCCATCCCTGGTACTCATAACAGGGCGTCCCGTCAAACTCGTACAGCCCGTGTTCATCTTTCGGAAAATGCGCCGGAACCCAATCGAGGATCACGCCGACGCCGTTTTTATGGCATTCGTCTACAAACGCCATAAAGTCTTTCGGCGTACCGAAGCGCGACGTCATGCTGTAATATCCGGTCACCTGGTACCCCCAGGAGCCGTCGTATGGGTATTCGGCGAGGGGCATCAGCTCGATATGCGTATATCCCATCGCTTTCACGTAGGCGATCAGCTCCGGAGCCATATCCCGGTAGTTGTAGTAATTGCCGTCCGGATAGCGCTTCCAAGAGCCGAAATTAACCTCGTAGATATTGACGGGGCGGTCGTAAACGCGGTCCTTGCCGCGCAGGTCCGCATAGTGCCCGTCGCCCCACGGATACCCCTCAAGCGCGTACAGCCTGGAGGCCGTTGCACTCGGCGTTTCGCTGTGGAACGCATAGGGATCCGCCTTTAAAACGACGCCGTTATTGGAACATACGGCAAATTTATAGCGGTCAAACTCCTTTAAGCCCGGGATAAACAGCTCGAACACGCCGCCTTCGCTGACGCGCTTCATCTCGTCTTTCAGCTCCCAGCCGTTAAAATCCCCCACGACATAGACCTTTTCCGCGCGGGGCGCCCAAGTGCGGAACCAAACGCCCTTCTTCTTTCTGTACACGGCAAAATGAGCTCCCAGATATTCGTATGCCCGGTAATTCGTACCCTGATGGAACAGGTATAAAGGCAGGTCTTCTTTCATATCAGCAAATATAGTCTTCGCTCTTTTGGGCGGCGGAATTCATCTTCGTTCGGACAGAATCATATCCCTTTTTCCCCAAAAGCGCATAGGTGGCGTCTTTTCCGCCTTCTACACCCGGCTGATTATAGGTATTGAGATTGAGCATCTCCCCGCAGAAAGCCGTCTTCATTTCAAAGAAATACATCAGTTCCCCCAGCGTAAAGGCATTTACTTCGGGCAATATCACGGTATGATTCGGGCGATTTGCCTCCGTCAAAGCGTATTCGGTCGCCTTTCTTTCCGCCTGAATCAGCTCGTTCAGCGTATGCCCGGAAAGGAAGGATACATCCGGAATCTCCTCGCATCCCTTCGGTATGGGACAGACGGTTCGATAGCGTTCGACGGCGAGGAAAGTTACGACTTTATCGAAGGGGCCCTCCCGATACAGCTGAACCTGGGAGTGCTGATCGGTCACGCCGAGCGCCTTTACGGGCGTCTGCCCCGCATAAATTTTATTACCGTCGTTATCCGTTGCTTTGCCGAGGCTCTCCGCCCACAGCTGACAATACCAGTCCGCCATATACTTCAGACTGTCTGCATACGGCATCATCACGGAAATGTTTTTGCCCTTTTCCATGCTGATATACTGAAGCGCCGCGGCGATCAGCGCCGGATTTTTCTTCCAGTCTTTTCTGCGGCTGATCTTGTCCATATATGCGGCGCCCGCGAGCATCTCCTTGATATCGACGCCGCAAACCGCCGCAGGCAATAAGCCAACCGGGCACAGCTCGGAAAAACGCCCGCCCACGCCGTCCGGGATGTAAAACGTTTTGAATCCCTCTTTCTGCGCGATCTTAATCAGATTGCCCGTACTTTCGGAAGTCGTCGCGATGATATGTTTGCCGACATCCTCTCCCAGCCGCGCTTTCAGTATGTCGTAGATGATCAGATACTGCGCCATGGTCTCGCTGGTCGCGCCGCTCTTGGTGATGACGTTGAACACCGTCTTTTTTACGTCGATCACATCCAGCAAAGCGCGCATACGTTCGGGATCGACGTTGTCTTCTACATAAAATTTAGGCGTTTTGCGAACGGATTTCGGCAAATCGTTGTAATGCAGATGACAGAGCGCCTGAAAAACGGCGATGGGGCCCAGAGCGGACCCGCCGATTCCGAGCACGACAAAATAATCGAACTTCTTTTTGATTTCCCGCGCAGTCTCTATGATTTCCCGGACCTCTTCCGCCTGATTATAGGGAAGATCCATCCACCCCGTCATGCCGACGCCGCGGCTGTCTTCCACGCGCTGAAAGGCCTGGCGCATCAGATTTTCGCGTGCGGAAAGCTCTTCCCGCCGGATCCCCTGTTCGGAGCCGACATATTCCGCCATCATGTTGTTGTAATCCAGTTTCAAGGTCATGGATTCTTTCCATTTTGCATTCAGATAATTTGCTTTCATATTCCCTCGCACATTCTGTTTTACCGCACAAAAATCTTCGTTTTGTACGCTTCTATTTTAATTCATTTTATCCTGCTTGTCAATATCGAAAGGAAAAATTTTACAAAAGAAAGGCAGAGCTTTCGCAGCACTCCGCCTTTTTATGCAAAAAAGTCCTTTAAATAAGCCACACTGTCCAACAATTCGGATACGTCGCCGTAGTTATTCTGATAGACCTCGATCACGACGGCGCCGTCAAAGCCCACGTCTCTCAGATGAGCGCGCAGTTCCCGAAAGGGAAATACGCCCTTCCCGGGGAGGCACAGCTCTCCCGTCTCTGTTCTGTCCGAAATATGTACGGTCACGATATCACCTTTCATATCGTCGATAAATTCATGAAAGGAACAGCCGCTCTGCCATGCCTGTTTGACATCCAGCACACCTTTCAGCTCCGGGCAACGCTCTTTTAATTCTCCGAAAAAGCCGGGGAAATTATAGTAAGCCCAATGCACGTTTTCATAGGCCAGCGCAACGCCGTGGCGCCGGCAGGCACGGATAATTTTGCCTGTTCTTTCTCCGATTTTGGCAAAATCCATTTTCAGCGGCGTCTTCTTCAGGCGGGCGACGCCGTGAAAGGTATAGCTCTTTGCGCCCAACCTCTCCGCAGAGGTCAAAACGCTTTCCAGCATATTGAAAGCGTCCTCCTCCGCGCGGAGCCCGGCGCTGTAAAGCTGCGGCTCGAACTGCGTATTCAGGGTATGTACGGACCGGATTTTGATCCTCTCTGCGTTCCGTTTCAAAAGGGAGGCAAATTCTTCGGTATATTCCGAATAGGTGGAGAGGAACACCTCCGCGACGTCCACTCCGCTCCGATCCAGATATTGCAAAGCGTCCTCCGTCGTCATGCGGAGAAACAGGGACGCCGTCGATACCCCGAACTCCATGCTATTCGATGATCGGGTCGATCACGCCGAGTTCGCCGTCGCTCCTCTGATACATCACCCTGACGGCGTTCGTCTTTTCGTCCAAAAAGATGAAGAAAGAATGGCCCAGAAGTTCCATTTCCTCCGCTGCGGCGGAAACGGACATCGGGTAGATCGGAAAGCGCTTCGTCTTGACCACCTGGCTTTCTTTCAGCTCCACCGCAGGTTCAAACAGTACGTTCTCCTTGAACGCCTTGTTCTTCTGCTGCTTGTCGAACATCGTGCGGTACTTTCTGATCTGCCCTTCCAGTTTGGGCAGAATCAGATCGAGATTGTTGTAAAAATTATCGCTGATCACCTGAGCGCGGACGAGTTTCCCGTGGTAGTCCAGCATCACTTCGGTCTTCATCGAATTATTTTCTTTTTTCATAGAAACTTTGCATTTGGTATCGCCGTTTTCAAAATATTTATCCAGCTTTTCGATCTTTTTGATCGTCATCTCTTTTAATTTTTCGCCGGCTTCATAGTTGCGTTCGATAATTTCGATATTCATAAAAATACCTCCTTGCGTTTCTTGATAATATATTCGCCGCAAGGAGGTAAAATCCCTTTTCTTCAGTTTAATTTTCCGGATTTAAATGTCAATTTTCCGTCGAAGGCGTCTATCGTGACCGTTTCTCCCTTCAGGATATTTCCCTTTAAGATTTCCTCGCTCAGCCGGTCCTCGATTTTTCGCTGAATCACCCGCTTTAAGGGGCGCGCGCCGTACCCTTCTTCACCGGCCTGCGCGAGAACATAATCTACTGCCGCGTTTCTTACCACCAGGTCGACGCCGATTGCCAGCAGCCGCTTTCTCAACCCGGAAAGCAATATTTCGACGATCTCTGCCAGCTCCGCTTTTTCCAGCTTGCGGAAGGTGATGATATCGTCGATGCGATTGAGAAACTCCGGACGGAACTGGCTTTTCAGCGCGTCTCTGATCCGATCCTTCATCTTGTCGTATTCCTGATCCTGCGTGCCGAAGCCGAGCGTATTGACCTTATTGACTTCTCCCGCGCCGACGTTTGAGGTCATAATGATGACGGTATTTTTAAAGTTGACCTGATGCCCCTTGCTGTCCGTCAGCCGCCCCTCGTCCAGAATTTGCAGCAGCAGATTGAAAATATCCGGGTGTCCCTTTTCGATTTCATCGAACAAAATGACAGAATAGGGCTTTCTCCTCACTTTTTCGGTCAGCTGCCCAGCCTCGTCGAACCCGACGTATCCGGGCGGCGCGCCGATCAGTTTTGCGACAGAATGCTTTTCCATATACTCGCTCATGTCCACACGGATCAAAGCGCTTTCATCGCCGAATACCGCCGCCGCGATGGCTTTGGAAAGCTCCGTCTTTCCCACCCCCGTAGGACCGACGAAAATAAAGGATCCGATCGGCCGGTTCGGGTCCTGCAACCCCGCGCGCGCGCGGCGGATCGCCGCAGATACCGATCGGATCGCGTCATCCTGCCCGATTACGCGTTTATGCAGAGCATCCTCCAGTTCCAGCAGCTTCTGCGCTTCTGTCTGCGTCAGGCGGGAAACGGGGATTCCCGTCCAGCTGCTGACGATTTTCGCGACGTCTTCCTGCCCGATCTGCAATTTTGCCTTTACGCGGCTCTCCCGCTCGATATCTTCGAGATCGGCTATCTTCTCCCTGATCTCCCCGATCTGTTTATCCAGTTTTTCGATCCGCTCGAAATCCCTGCGGCTGACCGCCTCCTTTCTCTCGACCTCGATTTTGTTGAGAAGGCGCCCTTGTTCCCTGATTTCAGCCGGCGCGTTGTAGCTGTCCAAGCGCACGCGCGAAGCGGCTTCGTCGATCAGGTCGATCGCCTTGTCCGGCAGGAAGCGATCTGTGATATAGCGTTCGGATAGCACAACCGCGGCTTCGATCGCCTCGTCGCTGATGGAAACCTTGTGATGCGCCTCGTATTTATCGCGCAGGCCTTTCAGAATCTCGATCGCAGACTCCTCATCCGGCGCTTCCACCGTAATCGGCTGAAACCGCCGCTCGAGCGCCGGATCCTTTTCGATATACTTGCGGTATTCCTCCAGCGTCGTAGCGCCGATGGTCTGCATTTCCCCGCGGGACAGCATCGGCTTGAGGAGGTTCGCCGCGTCGAGATTTCCCTCGCCGCCCGATCCCGCGCCGACGATGTTGTGAATTTCATCGATAAAGAGAATGATATCGCCGTCTTCCCGGATGAGATCGATGATCTTTTTCAGGCGTTCCTCAAAATCGCCGCGGTAGCGCGTTCCCGCCAGCACGCCGGACAGATCGAGGGAAAAGACGCTCTTGGATACGAGCAGATCGGGTACGTTGCCCGATACGATGGCGAGCGCCAGCCCTTCCACCACGGCGCTCTTTCCCACGCCGGGTTCGCCGATCAAGACGGGGTTGTTTTTCGTGCGGCGGGAAAGCACCTGAATGATGCGGTCGATTTCCTTTTTTCTGCCGATCACGGGGTCCAGCTTGCCGTCGCGCGCCTTTTTGGTCAGGTCGACGCCGAATCCGTCGAGCGCGGAGAGATTTCTGCGCTCCTTTGCAAATTCCCGCGCGCCGGTCGGCAGTTTTTCTTCCGCTTTCGCCTTGGGGGAAATAATCTGGCTGCCGTCCGATTTTGAAATGAAATCATCCAGCATAATGAGCATCTGATCGATGTTGACTTTCATCCGTTTCAGCAGATAGTATGCGGTGCCGTCGACGTCCGCCAGAATCGCCATCAGGAGATGCTCCGTCCCGATAAATCCGGCTTCCAGGTTGATGGAAAATTCCTGCGCGGCATCCATAATGTGCTTTGCGCCTGGCGTAAATCCCTTGATGTTGTAATCCTTGTCCACCGAAGCCCGCAACAGCTTTTCATAGCGCTCGCGGTCTACGCCGCAGGATGAAAGAATCGACCCCGCGACGCCGTGGTCGGAAGACAAGATCAATCCGTATAAAATGTGCTCGCTTCCGATATAGCCTGCGCCGAAGCGCTTTGCCGCCTTGCCGGCGTTCTGCAGCACCTCTTCCGCATTGGAAGAAAAATTCTCGTTATAGGACATATTTATCCCCTTTCAGAAATTTCATTGAAAAAAACGGAGACGATCTCCGCGCGCCTGCGCGCACATTCCTGCGGGCTCAGCCTTCGCCCTTCGTTCAAGGAAATCGTCGCCGGGCGCATCGCGATTACCAGATCGTCTATCTTGCGGATATCAAAGGGCAGGATCCCCAGCACGACGCCCATCTTGATGCTCGCCGCCAACTGTAAAAATTCGTCGTAATCGAGCAGCGCGCAGTTGGTCAGAATGCCGAACGCTCTGCCGCACCGATCTGCGACCTGCAGCCGATTGCGGCGGAAATAATCCCGGCACATCGCCTGTTCCGCCTTGCAGAGACTGATCACCGTCTCCTCCACCGAGTCCAGTATCTCCTTTTCGGAGACGCCCAACGTCACTTCGTTGCTCACCTGATACATATAGCAGTCCGCCCTGCTTCCCTCTCCGTATACGCCGCGGATCGTCAGCCCGAGTTCTTTTATCTTCGGAAGCAGCTCTTCCAGCCGCCTGCTTTCCGTCAGCGCAGGCAGAAAGAGCATGACGGATGCGCGCATCCCCGTCCCGAGATTGGTGGGACAGGCAGTCAGATATCCGAGCTTCGCATCGAATGCGATCTGAAACGCCCGCGCGAGCGCGTCGTCCGTCTTTGAGAGCATTTTATACGCCTCTGCGACCTGCAGCCCCCGCATGAAACACTGTTCTCGAAAAACGTCTTCTTCGTGAATCATCACGGAAATACTCTCGTCACGGTTGATCAATACGGCGCTTCTTTCGCGATTGTCGATGAGAGCCTGGCTGATCAGATGGCGCTCTTTCATTCCTTCGATGGTCAGCTCCGGCATGGACGAGAGAATAAAAAGGTCGAAGGGCTCCAACCGGTTGACGGCGGTCAGGGCGCGCTGTATCACGCTCTTTGCAAACGCCTCGTCCCGGATGTAAAAGCACTCTTCCGTCAAATTGCGCGCCAAGCGGACGCGGGAGGATATTATATTGTAATCCAGCTGATTCGGGCGGTAAACTTCCATCACCTCAATCCTCTGTTCTCCAGTTCTCTGGCGATCTGTTTCAATTCGTCGTCCAGCGCGGCGGCTCTCTTGGGATTTCCGTCCAAAATCGCCTTTTCTTTTTTGCTCAGGAGCGAATCATATTCAAAGATAAGCTCGTAATCGACGCTCGTGATACCCGGATTTTTCCCTACGTGTTCGGTTTTTCCGTGCATTTCCCGAATTACCGCTTTCAGCTCTTTCGCAAAAGCCTGATAGCAAGCCGGACAGCCGACCATTCCCGTATCGTAAAACCCTTTCAGCGTCGTGCCGCAGACCGGGCAGCATTTATTCTCCTTCATCGCTATAACCCGGCCTTGCTTTTCAGCCGCCCGATGCACCGTTCCGCATTGCGGTAAATTGCATCGATATCTTCGCCGATATCGTAATTGCCCCGGTCATACACGATCTTTCCGTTTGCCACCGTCATCAAAACGTTCGCGTTGTCCGCAGAATAGACGATATGCTTTTTCAAATTGTTTTCGGGTCTGAAATTCGGCGCGGAAAGATCCAGCAGAACCATGTCCGCGGGGTTGCCGCGTTCGATCGTACCGCCGGGAAGCCCGAGGGCGCGGTATCCGCTCTCCGTCGCCGCAGCGAAAGCCTGTTCCGCCGAAACCGCCGCCGCATCTTTCATGACGCCTTTTTGCAGACAGGATAACAGATACATTTCCCGAAACATCGAGAGCGCGTTGTTGCTCGCCGCGCCGTCCGTTCCGAGACAGACCTTCATCCCGTTCTGCAGCATGGAATAGACGGGGGCGATTCCGCTCGCCAGTTTCAGATTGCTGGAGGGATTTGAGGCACAGAACACCTCTTTTTCCGCCAACAGGCGCACGTCCTCTTTCTCCAGATACGTGCCGTGAGCGATGACGCCGCCGAAGTCGAAAAAGCCGATTTTACACAGAAACTGAACCGGCGTGAGGTTTCTGCGCACCGTGCACTCGCCCGTCTCTTTCAGCGTTTCGCTGACGTGCGCGGTCGCCGGCGCGCCGTACGTCTGCGCGAGATCCGCCATGCCGTACAGCAGCGCGTCGGACGCGAGATATTCCGAATGTACTCCCAAAAGATAGCGGATGCGCTCGTTTTCCCGAAATTTCAGATAATACTCTTCCGCATGCTTCAGGGCGTCCTCCGTCCCGCCGGACAGATCGGCAGCGCCGCACCACATTCCCATCGCCAGACCGGACTGCTGAACGGCGGAAATGATCGCGTCCTCCCCGTAATACATGTCGGCGATCGCCGTCGTCCCGCCGCGCACATACTCCGCGGCGGCGAGCATCGTGCCCCAATAGACGTCATCCTCAGTGAGATGCTCCTCCAGCGGGAAAATGCGGTCGTGGAGCCATTCCTGCAAGGGCAGATCGTCCGCAAGCCCGCGGAAGAGAACCATGGCGGAATGCGTATGCGCATTCGCAAAACCGGGAATCAGAAGATTTCCGCCGCAGTCGACGACGCGTTCCGCCGCAAACTCCTTCGGCTTGCCGACATAGACGATTTTGCCGTCCGAAACGTGGACTTCCCCCTCTGAGACGGAAGCGCGGGCGGATGTTAAAATTTTAGCGTTGCGGAATAAAAGTTTCATATCCGTACGGATAACTCCCTGATTTTTTCTTCGATCTGTTCTTTCAGATCGTCGCGCCTCAGCGCGAAATCGATATTGGCGCATACATAGCCTGCTTTGTCACCGATATCGTAGCGGACGCCGTCGAAGTCGGTCGCCAGAAGACGGCTTTTCGACGCGAGAATGGAAAGGGCGTCCGTCAGATAAATCTCTCCGTTTAAGACGCGGGATTTTTTAATGTAATCGAATATTTCGTTGGTAAATACGTACCGCCCGATAATCGCATAATCCGACAGTTCCCTGCCAGGCCGCGGCTTCTCTATGATTTTTGTGACGATTTTATGATCCGCCCGCTGGTCGTGGATTCCCAGATTGCCGTACTTCGGCAGATCGGCTTTCGGAACGCGCATCGTCGCGATCACGCTTTTATTGGTTTCACAGCAGATATCGGCCAGTTTTTTGATACAGGGCGTCTCGCCCGCGCCGTGCGCGATCACTTCGTCTCCCAGCAGAAGCGCGAACGGTTCGTTTCCGATCAGGCGCTCCGCGCACAGAACCGCGCCTGCCAAGCCGTTCAGGTCGTTCTGCGTCACGAATCGGATGCGTGCCAGGCGGGAAGGTTCCGCCGCCAGGCGATAAAGTTCTTTTTTCCCTTCCTCTTTCAGTTTGTTTTCCAGCGCGGAATTCTCTTCAAAATACGAGCGTATACTGTCCGTATTTCCGCTCACGACGATCACAATGTCTTTGATCCCCGCTTCGACCGCTTCTTCGACGATGTAATGAATGGACGGCTTGTCGACAATCGGCAGCATGGGCTTCGGAATCGCCTTCGTCACCGGCAGAAACCGGGTTCCCAGCCCTGCCGCCGGAATAATGGCTTTTTCTATTTTCATCGATATTCCCCTCGATATTTCCGCTCGATCTCCCGAATTTTTTCAATGCGCGCAACATGTCTGCCTCCGTCGAAAGAAGCGTGCAGAAATGCGTCCACGATCTCCAGCATCAGCCCTGCCCCGATCACGCGCGCGCCGAAGGCGATCATATTCGCGTCGTTGTGGTTGCGCGTCGCCTTGGCGCTGAACACATCGTGACAGAGCGCGCAGCGTATGCCGTTCACTTTATTGGCGGCGATCGACATGCCGATCCCCGTACCGCAGATCAGGATACCGAAATCGCACTCGCCCAGCGCGACGCATTCCGCCGCCGGCAGTGCGTAATCGGGGTAGTCGACGGACTGCGTGCCGTCCGTCCCGAAATCAACGTATTCGATTTTATTTTTCTCCAGATAATCCGTCAGGACAGGCTTTAAAAGGTAGCCGCCGTGATCGCAAGCAATCGCAACTTTCATAATTCCTCCGTCATTTTTTGCAGCAATACGTTGCAAACGCGTTCCAACGCATGCGAAATATCGATATAGTTTTCCAGAGTCCCGCCGAAAGGATCGGGGATATCGCCGCCTCCAGCGATTTCCGCCGCCGTCCGCACGTTCGGCCAATCGCACAGCAAGTCCCGCTGCCGCTCCGTCATCACGATCACCAGATCGCTCCGCGCCATCATCTTTTCCGTAAGCCTGCGGGAACGGAAGGCGTAATTTACGATGCCCAGCTGTTTCAGCGCGAGAAAGGCATTCGGAGACATTTTTTCCCCTTCTTCTGCCTGAATTCCCGCCGAAGAGACCGCGACGCCCCTGATTCCCGCCCATTTCAGCTTTTGCTTTAAAATCGCTTCCGCCATGGGACTGCGGCAGGTATTGCCGGTGCAGACAAACAAAATACGCTTCATGACCGGCTGCACGCCTTATTCAGGCGGTTGGAAATGCCGTCGTAGATTCCGCCCTTGTCGGGCAGACGAACGGCAATCAGGCAGGTGGCGCACTTTTCTCCCTCTCTCAGCTTTTCATAGAGATGTTCGGCTATTTCCTCCGGCGTGAATCCTAAAATCAGCTTGTTGCCCCTGAGCGATTCCGCCACCGTACCGGCACAGAGAAAATAGGGGGTTCCCCCCTGCGCCGCACAGGCATCGTAATATGCCTGCGCCTGTTTCAGCTCTTGCTCCGAAAAGAGAACCGTCTCGCAGGAAGGCGCATAGTGTTTGTATTTAACGCCGGGAGAACGCACGCGATCTCCCGCAAGATGCTTTGCGACCTCGCAGTCTCCCGCGACGGAAGCGATCATCTCCTGCGTAACGAGACCCGCGCGCAAGATGCGCGGAACATCTCCTGTCACATCCAAAACCGTACTCTCGATACCGCCCGAACAGGGCCCTCCGTCCAAAATCAAGGGAATTTTTCCGTTCAGGTCCTCGTAAACATGGCGACCGGTCGTGGGACTGACGTGTTTGGATACGTTTGCGGAGGGCGCTGCGACCGGGCTGCCGACCGCCCGCAGAAAGCGCTGCGCCCCCTCGTGAGAGGGAATCCGCACGGCAAGCGTATCTCCTCCGCAGGTAGCGACGGAAGACACGACGCCTCTGCTTTCAAAGACCATCGTCAAGGGCCCGGGCGTATAACGCCCGAGCAGATCGAGGACATAGCGATGCCCGATCTTTACCAGCCGCTCCAAATCGTAACCTGGATAAACGTGGGCGATCAGCGGATTATCCGCCGGCCGTCCCTTGACGCGGTAGATCTCCCGCACCGCCTCTTCATTCGTCGCGATCGCCCCCAGCCCGTAAACCGTTTCGGTCGGAAAGGCGACGACGCCGCTCCTGCCGAGTATTTCACGCGCAAGAGACAGGCTCTCTTCCGAAATTTCCCTGATCTCCGTTTTCATTTTATCCCCATATATCGTCGTCCGGCGAAAGCGGCGGCTCCTCCGGGGCGGGAATATCCGCGTCGTCCGGAACGGGAACGTCCTCCAATCCCTGAATCTCATCGCGGTTATAGACGGGCTCCTGCGGCTCGTTTTCCACCAGATTGATGAACTTGGTGCATTCGCCCTTAAAGTAGAGCTTCACGACGCCGGTCGGGCCGTTTCGGTGCTTCGCGATGATGATCTCTGCGACGTTTTTCTGAACTTTTTCTTCCAATATCTCCTTTTCCGTCGCGAAATTGTCCGGCCGGTGAATGAACATGACGATATCGGCATCCTGCTCGATCGCGCCCGACTCACGCAGGTCGGAAAGCTGCGGGCGATGCCCCGTGCGGCTCTCCACCGCGCGCGACAGCTGGGACAGCGCGATGACCGGCACGTTGATCTCCTTCGCCAAAATTTTCAGACTTCTGGAAATCTCGGTGATCTCCACCTGCCGGCTTTCCGCCGAGCGCTTGCTGCCCGATGACATCAGCTGGATATAGTCCACCATGATGAGATCCAGCCCGTACTTGCGCTTGATCCGGCGGCATTTCGAGAGCATCTCGGGAGGCGTGATCAGCGAACTGTCGTCGATAAAAATTCTGGCTTTCTGAAGGGCGTTCTTCGCTTTGCCGATCTTGATCCAGCCGTCTTCCCCCAAATCCCCCTTCAGCGCCTTTTCCATGCTGACTTCGGCGACCGAACAGAGCATTCTCTGCACCAGCTGATCCTTGCCCATTTCCAGTGAGAATACCATGCAGACTTTTCCCGGCAGCTTGGTCGCCACGTTTTCCACGATGTTCATCGCAAATGAAGTTTTGCCGGTCGCCGGGCGCGCCGCGATCAGCACGAGATCGGTCGGATGCAGGCCGTTCGTGAGATAATCCAGCTTTGTAAATCCCGTTCTCATCCCGCGGAACGCGTCTTTATCCTTGTTGATCTGATCGAATTTTCCGAGCACTTCGGGAATCACGTCGTTGATTTCGACGATCGAACTCGTATCCATGGACGTCGAAAGATCGAAAACGGTCTTTTCCGCGAACGCCAAAGCGCTGTCCTGATTCTGACTGGAACGGGCTTCTTCAATGATCGCAGTCGCGCCGCGGATCAGCTTGCGCAGCAGGCCGTCGCGCAATACGATCTCGTAATAATATTTATAGTTCGCCGTAGAAGGCACGATCCGCGTGAGGTCTGTCAGATAGGAAATTCCCCCTACCGCCTCCAGAGCGGTGTTCCGCTCCAGCTGGTCGGTCAGAGTGACGAGATCGACGGCCTTTTTCTGCTCGTAGATCTCGCGCATCGCATTGATTATATGTTTATGCGATTCGGTATAAAAATTGTCCTCCGACAGCGAAGCGAGCAGCTCCAGCTGAATCTCGCCGTCCAGCAGCAGACAGCCGAGAAGAGATTGTTCCGCCTCCAGATTATGCGGCATTTCATTGATATTCTTCGCCATAGCATTTACTCCCGAAGCGGATTACCCGAGCAGCAACCGCCTCAAATCTTCCGCCGTTCCCTCGACGATATTTTTCTTTTGAATCAAAAAAGCAAGCTGCGCGCTGACATAGAGATAGAACGCGTCTTTCCGCTCGACAATGCGAACGAGCTCACCGTATAAAACTTCCTTCGTTTCGGCTTTTTTCCCGATCTTCGTCTCGATTTGGAACCGATCCTCGCCGAAGACATACGTATTGACGATCTCTGCGAACTGACCTGCCGTCAGCTTTTTCACCGTGTTTCTCAGCTTCAGGACGATCGCAACCGACAGCAGCGCGGTCGCCGCCAGCAAAAGCAGAAACAGCGTAAGAGCTGCGGGGAAAAAGATCCCCAAAACGCCCGTCGCGACCGTCAGAACGAAAAAGATCGCCGGCGTGATCCATCTTCGGTTGAGGATCAGCACGGTATACGCGACAAAACTTCCGCAGACCTTTTTATCGTTTTTACAGACTGCACGGACCATTTCAAATCGCTTCGAATTCGGCAAGCGTATCTTTAAATACGTTCATCGCGTTGTCGAACGCCGCCGTCTTTGTCAGATCCACGCCGGCGATCTTTAAGAGATTGACGGGATTATCGCTCGAACCGGAAGATAAAAACGCGAAATAATCCTTAACGGCCGGGGCGCCTTCCTTCAGAATCCGATCGACGATCGCCATTGCCGAAATAATACCCGTGGCATATTTATAGACGTAAAACGCATTGTAGAAATGCGGGATGCGCGCCCATTCGTATGAAATCTCCTCATTGGATACCACGCTTTTCCCGTAATATTTTTTATTGAGTTCCAGATATTCGGAGGAGAGTTTCTCCTTCGTAAGCGGCTCGCCGTTTTCCGCCATTGTATGCGCGATAAACTCAAATTCCGCAAACTGCGTCTGGCGGAACAGCGTCGTGCGGATCATCTCGAGGAAATAGGAGAGCAGATACTTTTTCAGCTTTTTATCCTCCGCTTTTCCGAGAATATGCTTCAGCAGCAGCACTTCGTTGACCGTACTCGCGACTTCCGCGACGAATATCTTGTAATCCGCTTTTGCGTAATGCTGCGCGTGATTGGAAAAATAAGAATGCAGGCTGTGCCCGAGTTCGTGCGCGATGGTAAACACATCGTGCGTGGTCTTCTGATAATTCAAAAGTACATACGGATGCACGTCGTAAACCGCGGTGCTGTACGCCCCGCTGCGCTTGTTATCCGTTTCCATCACGTCGATCCAGCGCTCGTCAAACGCCCGCTGCAAAAGCGCGACGTAATCGTCGCCCAGCGGCTGCAGGCCCTCTTTCACAAGGCGGAACGCGTCTTCGTACTCCAGCTTCAGATCGACGTTTTCCACGACGGGAACGTACATATCGTACATATACATCCTGGATAAGCCCAAGGCGCGCTTTTTCGCCGCGATATAGCGGTGCATCGCGGGAAGCGTCTTGTGGACGGCTTTGATGAGATTCTGATAGACGACGGGCTCGACGTCTTCATTCGAGAGCGCCATATCCAGACAGGAATCGTACTTTCTCGCCCGCGCGATAAAGACGTTTTTCCTGACGTTCCCGGCATAGATCGCGGTAATCGTATTGAGAAGGGAAGCGTATGCGCCGTACATCCCCTCGAACGCCTTTTTCCGGAGCGCCCTGTCGGTTCCGTTCATGACGACGCTGTAAACGCCGTGGGTCAGCTGGATTTTTTCGCCCTCTCTGTTTTTGATGACGGGGAATCTGATATCCGCGTTATTGAGCTTCATGAACGCGTTTTGGAACTGAGAATAAACTTCCCCGCCCATGGCGAGCAGATTTTCTTCCGCAGGCGAGAGAACGTGCTTCTTGCTCTTGATGACCGTCGTCAGAAAATAATCGTAATCCGCAAAATCCGGATCGTCCCGATACGCAATCAGGACGGATTCTTCCAAATGCGTGAGTTCCGGCAGCAGAAAGGACAGGTTCGCATTCAGTTCGACCAATACGCTCTGCGCGCGCATAATCAGCGCGTCCGCAGCCGAGTCCGCCGTATCCGAATCGCGCTTCATCATCGCGTAAACGTAAAGTTTTTCCAGCTTCAGGCTCACGTCGTCCTGCTTTTTCATACAGGAAAGAAAAATTTCTTTTTCCCCCAGTTTTCCCTTGAATTCGCTGAAATCGATTTCTTTTTTCACTTCGGTCAAAAGCGCTTCCCACTCTGCTTCGGAAGAAAAAATATCCGCCAAATTCCACGTATATTGCACTGCAACCTGATCTCTCTTCATGTCTGACCTCGCTTAATTTTTATTGCTGTGTATGGGCGCCGGCATTCTGCCGCCCCGCCCGATAAATTTTTCCGCACTGCCTTTCTGCACGGCGATGATGGGCGCGTGCCCCAGCAGTCCGCCGAATTCAACGGTATCCCCCACCGTCTTATCCGGAACCGGGATGACGCGCACGGCGGTCGTCTTGTTGTTGATGACGCCGATCGCGGCTTCGTCCGCGATGATCGCACTGATCGTCGCGGCAGGGGTATCGCCGGGAATCGCGACCATATCGATGCCGACGCTGCAAACCGCCGTCATCGCCTCCAGTTTATTGAGCGTGAGTTCTCCGGCTTTTACCGCCTGGATCATGCCGATGTCCTCGCTGACGGGGATAAACGCGCCCGAAAGCCCGCCGACGTTGGAACTCGCCATGACGCCGCCCTTTTTCACGGCGTCGTTGAGCATCGCCAGCGCTGCGGTCGTCCCGTGCGCACCGACCCGTTCCAGTCCCATTTCTTCGAGGATATGCGCGACGCTGTCCCCCATAACCGGCGTAGGCGCCAGCGACAGATCGACGATGCCGAATTCCGCGCCCAGACGGGAAGACGCCTCGCGCGCAATCAGCTGTCCGACGCGCGTAATCTTAAACGCCGTTTTCTTGATGATCTCCGCCAATTCGCTGATACTGCAATCCGGCGCGCGTTCAATCGCCCTCTGTACGACCCCGGGCCCCGAAACGCCGACGTTGATGACGGCCTCTCCTTCCCCCACGCCGTGAAAAGCGCCCGCCATAAAGGGGTTATCTTCCACCGCGTTGGCGAACGCGACGAATTTCGCACAGCCGAGCCCGTCCTTCTTTGCGGTTTTCTCCGCCGTTTCCTTTATTATCCGCCCGAGCAGGCGGACTGCGTCCATGTTGATTCCCGACTTGGAAGTTCCCACGTTGACCGAACTGCATACTCTGTCGGTCACGGCGAGCGCTTCCGGAATGCTCTCGATAAAAGAGCGCTCCCGCTCCGTCATTCCCTTATGGACGAGCGCGGAATATCCGCCCAGAAAATCCACGCCCACCGTCTTTGCCGCCTGGTCGAGCGCCCGCGCGAGGACCACTTCTTCCCCCGGAAAATTTGCGGTCAGAAAACTGGCCGGGGTGATCGAAATGCGCTTGTTGACGATCGGAACGCCGTACTCCCGTTCCAGCTCCTCTCCCACCGGCACGATCTTCTCCGCACGGCGGCAGATCAGATCGTAGACGCACTTTGCCGTTTCTTTCGCCGTCTGCCGGATACAGGAAAAGAGGGAGAGCCCCATCGTGATCGTGCGGACGTCGAAATGCTCTTTATCGATCATCTCGATGGTTTCCAGAATTTCGCTTCTGTTCAGCATACTCCGCTCCTAAATTTTATGCATGATATTGAAAATATCCTCGTGCTGAACGCGGATCGCGACGCCGATCTTCTCGCTGAGTTCGCGCATCAGCTGCGAAAGCTCCGCAAGCGCGACCTTACTCGTCCCGAGATCCACGGACATGATCATTGTAAAATTGCCGCTCATGATCGTCTGGCTGATATCCTCGATATTGACGGAAATCTCCGCCAGTAATCCGCTCACTTCCGCAATGATGCCGGGCTTGTCCCGCCCGATAACGGTTATGATGGCTTTCATTCGTATCGTCTCCTCTATTGAATTTCATAGCTCAGCAGGATATTCGCCTGCGTCACAAATCTGACCTTCATCCCCGCGGTTATCGGGGGAAATTCCTTTTCCGCGTCGAACAAAACTTTCCGTTCGAAAAATTCCTGTTTTTTCTCGCTCCATTCCGAAAAAATAAGGCACTTGAAATCGACGCCGTCTTTCACTTCGATATTTTCTTCAAAGCGCAGAAATTCCGCCGTCCACTCCTCTTTCAACCCCACGTCCACATCCTTGAACATGTGATAATAGCGGTTAACGCGCTTGAATTTGATTCCCAGAAAAACAAAAGCGAAAATGACGTAAACGGCCGTCAGCGCGAACGTGCCCCATTTCACCCAGCCGATCTCGGGCGCCTGATAGGGCAGGAAGAGAAAATAGACAAAGAGACCGATCGCGCCCAGCGCGTAGAACCCCGTCACGATATAAAACACCGTCAGCACGTTTTTTCTCTGTTTTTTGCAACGCTCGAAATCTTCTTTTTCAAAAATATCCGTCATACAATAAACTCCTGTCTATGAAAATAATCCTTGCACAAAATTCGCCACCGGCAGAAACGCCTCGGTAAAGAAAGTGACGATACCCTTCACGGAGACCGACCATCCCGGCACGACGCCGACGATCTGATTCCCCGAACAGTACCCGTATGCGCTGCGGCTGTCCATACTGTTTTCCCGGTTGTCGCCCAGATAAAAATACTGACCTTCCGGAACCGAATAGAGATATGCCCGCTCGGTCTCCGACCATTCGCCCGTGACGGTGCTTCCCTCCGTTTTGCCGATCGCATAAGATGACTCGTCCAACAAAACGCCGTTCCGGTACACTTCGCCGCTTTCTGTGATCTTGATCTGATCCCCGCCGACGCCGATCACGCGCTTGATAATGAGCGCGCCCGGCTTTTTGCCCGAGATCACCACGATCTCGCCGCGTTCGGGCCGGATATTGCGAACCGCCAGCAGAATATCCCCGCCCACATAATCGCCGTCTGCCGACATTTCTCCGCCATAAAGCGTGTTGTTCATGGACGGACCGAACACCTGCACCCGCATCAGGATTTTGTTGTTGACGATCGCTATGATCAGAACGACGATCACCAGCGCGCAGCAAAAGAGCAGCCAGCTCATTTCGTTCTCTTTTTTTGCGTTCAGAAGACGTTCTTTCAATGGGACTCCTTTTCTTCTATCCTGCACTTCACCGCTTTTTGAAAGGAAACGCTGTCCAGCATCACGATGCGTCCGCACGTTTCGCAGCGGAGTTTGATATCCGCGCCGATCCGCGTGATCTCCCAGCGATCGCCCCCGCAGGGGTGCTTTTTTCGGGTAATTACGCGGTCGCCGATTTTGTAATCGCTTACAGCCATAAAATGTTATTGACGAGATACTCCCCGTCGATATGCAGAATCAACAGATTCACGAGATTGGGCGTGCGCAGCAGGCGCCCCTCCTCCGTCTTGAATCTGTTGAAAAAAAACTTCAGCGAATGCCAGGTTTCTCCGCCGGGAATCTTTCCGTCCGCATAATAATGCGTTTCTTTTTCCGTATCGGCGCTGCAGACCAGTTCTACGAGGACGGAGCTCTTTTCGCTCGCGTACACATCCATTAAAAGAATGGAATTTTCCGTGAGGAGTTCTTTGATTTCGTTGATTTTATAAGTCTTTAATCCGCCTTCGCCGTACGCTCCCGCAATGTCCATAGGGCCGGTTCTGACACAGACGGCGTTTCCGTTTTGACTTAGAAAGGTATCACCGTACATGATACCCGTCTGATAGTAGGGTATAAACAGATCTTCGGAACATTTATTGTTGTAGATCAACCTGCTGCCGCTGGAAACGGAGTGTTCCGGCTCTACGCTTTTCGCCGCGATCTTGGTCGATGCGGTAAACCCGTTAAGATAGGAAATTTCCGCGAAAAAGAAGAGTTTTTTTATCCCCTTTTCCGGATACAGCCGAAAATAATAGCGGTTTCCCTCGCGGAATTGCAGCGGAACCAGCTCCCAGCAGCGCAAGGCAGGGTTTGTTTCGTTGGAAGCGGTATGTACTTTCACCTTTTCGACGGGGTTTTTGTCGACCGAAACGCATACGAGAACAGAGTCGTCCGCCTGCTCCAAAGTGATGTCCGAAAGACCGAACAGAGGCTCCTGCCCGGGAAAAAGCGCATTCATAAAAAACAATTCCAGATCTTTCAGCGCCTTGTTGTCGAGATAACAGTCGGCGTTTACGGAAAGATACAGCGCGGCGGGAATCTCGGGAGAAATGCGCGCCAGCGTATCCGCTGCGCGGTCGCAGTCACAGAGCGCGTGATTGGTGGAGGTCATCATTAACACGGGGCACTTAACATACTGCGCGTAAGCCTGCACGTCGATCGCGGCGAGATATCTGTAATTACCCTCGTCGAAATCGGGATCCGGATGTTCGCCGAATCTGAAAAACTTAGCGTAGGCGCGCCAGCCGACGCTGAACGCCGTGGCCGCGCAGTCTACTTCCCCTTCCATCGCGGAAAGATACCACGCGATATCTCCGCCGACCCCGGAGCCGTAGACGCCCACCCGCTTTCCGGGATTCTTTTCTTTCAAAAAACGAACGCCGTAGCGCGCAGTGCAGCCCCATTCGTAATAGGGCGTATCCGACGCATCTCCTTCCAGAGTCGGCTCAAAGGACTTTGCGTCGCCCGCCCCGTCGGGATAATGCGTCCCTTCCGGCAAAGCGGAACCGGCGTATTCTATCGACAAGACGCCGAATCCCTCTTTTGCGAACTTCTCCATCAGCGCTTTGTCTTCCTTTTTTCCGAGATCCGGCAAAAACAACAGAGAAGCGCTGACAGCGCCGTCTTCCCGACAGGCATAAACGCCCGCAACCGAAACTCTTTCGCCTGAGATCTCCCGCCCTGAAAAGCGCACTTTTTCCCATACGATTCCGTCGCAGGACATGCGATCCGCAGCAACCGCTTCCGGCGGCAGGACTGCATCCGAATTTTTCCATAGCGTCACGGGCGTCAAGATTGCATTCGACATGTTTTCTCCTAAATCGAGAGCGAGACGACCGAGCCCCGCTCTTCCGTCGCTCCCTGTACGAGTATTTTTGCGTTGATTCGGTGTTTCAATTCCGCTACGTGCGAAATCAACCCGATGGAAAAGTGCGTATTCTTCAGCTTTTCCAGACTGTCCATCACGGTATCGACCAAAGTTTCGTCGAGCGCGCCGAATCCCTCGTCCAGAAAGAAGAATTCGATCGGCGTGTTCGATTTTTCACAGATAGCGCCGGACAGCGCCACCGCGAGGGACAGAGAAACCAAAAAAACTTCTCCACCCGAAAGGGTATTGACGCTGCGTTTCATCCCGCCGTTCAGATTATCCGAAATAAAAAATTCTCTTTCGTAATCCAGCGAATAGCGGCCGAGCGTGAGTTCGGAAAGGGTGAAAGAAGCTGAATGCGCGATTTCTGACAGGTATTCGTCGGCGACAAACTCCATCAGAGACTGCTTTTTTACGAGGGAGGAAAGCTGATCGACCAAGGCGAATCGGCGCTGCTTTTCCGCCTTTCTCTTCTCGATCTCGCGCTTTTTCTCCAGCATTTTCAAATAGTCTTCCAGCTTGACGCGCTGCGCCGCAATCGTACCGTCGTCGCTCCGCAGCATTCCGTCCAATTCCGCCAGGCGCGCGCGGCGGGCGTTCAATGCGGCAACGTCCACCGACGCCCCGCCCAGCTGCTCCTCGGCATGTGCCCTTGTTTCCTGCCAATACAGGAGGCGCTGCTGAAACTGGTCGTTTTCTCTCTGATAAACGGCGACCTGTTCTTCGGACAAAAATGCCTCGCGCGCCTGTGTGATAGATATTATACCACACTTTTCCATGTTTTGTTTCATGATTTTCTGATTTTCTTGGATGATTTTTTTCAAATACGCGATTTTTTCCTCCAAAGCCGCACGTTCTGCGGCCGCCGTTGTAAGAACCCCCCGCGTTTCATCCAAAATCTTATCCCAACGCTCTTTTTTTTCGGCCAGTCGATTTTTTTCCAGCGAAAGCGCGTCGAAGATTTCCTTCACGCCCTTTCCGCCGGTAAAGGCGTTTATTTTCCCGCGCTCTTCCCTTGTTTCCTCCGCTGTACGCTCCAGCTCATCCCTCCAATCCGAAAGACGCTCTGCGCGGTTTTCCGCTTCTTTGCGCTTCACGGCGCGCGCGCTTTCCAGCGCCGAGCGCTCTTTTTCTGCGGCAGAACGCTCGCTTTCCCTCTTTTTATGCGTCTCAAGCGCCTCGTAGAGAGCGCGTTTCAGCTCGTCGGCGTCTTCCTTTGCGAGATTCAGTTCGTTTAATCTCTCTTCGATGAGCGCAAGCTCCTTCTTAAAATCGAGAGAAACTGCCGTTTGCAGCGGAGAGGTACCGTATGCGGGCAGCGCCTTCAGCCAGTCGGAAAAATAATTTTTCCAATCCGCAAGCTCTCTCGACAAAATGATTTTTTCAACCGAGCGCTCAAACATGGAAAACACGTCGCCCTGCGCCAACCCTGCGATTTTCTCCTCCAGATCCGCCAGCAGCACCTCCAGCCTGCCGACATCGGCGTTCAGGGAGGAGATTTCCCGCTCGGCGTCAGCCGCTTTTTTTTGCAGCGCTTCTATTTTTTTCTCGCGTTCTTTCAGGTCGGATTCTTTCGCAAAATACGCCCCCGCCAGCGCGAGCTTTTCCGTCAGAGCGTCCGTCGTTTCTTGATAACGAATGTACGCCTCATCGTTCATTATGTCTGACAGAATTTTATTTGATTTTTCCTTTAATTTCTCATTTTTTTCAAGATTTATCAGGACAGCGGACAATTCCTCTTTTGCCTCTTCCGCCGCGTTTAAGTAGGCAATCACCTGCCCAGCGCCCTCTGCACGGGCGATTTTCTCGCGGCGGGCCTCGACTTTGGGAAGCGCGTTTTCAAATTCGATCAGCTTTGCCTTTGCCTCAGCCAGTTCAGCCAGAATCCGTTCCGTTCTTTCTTCGCGGTCGATATCCCTTTTCAGCGAAACATACTCCTCTTCGCGCTTTGCGCGCTCCTCTTCCCGGCGCATCAGCTCCGCTTCCATTCTGCGGTAATCCTCCCGCCTGTAATCCTCGTAAAAGCGATATTCCGCATCGATCTGATCGATTTCTCCCTTTAATTTCCCCCAGCGCTGCTGAACCTTATCCTGCAGCTGAAAGCCGTAACGGTCGAGGGAAAACAGCCGCCCGACGATATCCAGGCGGTCGCGCCTCGGAGACTTGACAAAGCGATCGAATTCTCCCTGCGGCAGGACGATGCACTTTTTGAAATCCTCATAACTGAGTCCGATGATGGCGTTCAGCCGCTCGGAAACGCGGTTCATCCCCTCTTCCACCGCGCATTTAGCACCGTTTTCTTCGCGGTATAGAACCGCCGAAGCGACTTTTGCCTCGCGGTTTTCTTTCAAGGGAAATTCCCTGACCACTTCATACAGGACGTTTTTCCCCTCTTCCCGCGTTTCAAATTGAAACACGACTCTTCCTTTCCATTTTTTTACGTTGACGAAATCGCCCTTCTGCCCCTTTTCCGAGCGCCCGTACAGCGCGAGCATGATGCAGTCTAATATCGTGCTCTTTCCGCTCCCCGTATTGCCGAAAATCCCGAACAGGCCGGCTTTTATCAGAGGTCTGAAATCAATTACCTGGCGGTCCGAAAAGCTGTTGATCCCTTCTATTTCCAGTCTGATCGGCTTCATTGGTTCAATTCCTCCATGATTTCGAGATAGAGCGAGAGCAGTTCCTCTTCCGGCTCCTTGCCGTATTTTGTCTTATAGTATTCGACGAACATCTCCCGGTCGGACAGATTTTTCCGCGACAATTCACGCGCGGACCGATCCTCCGTCAGTTCGAGATTCAGCTTCAGCAGATTGGGAAACAGCGTGCGCAGGTGCTTGTTCTCAGAAAAAGCAAGCGGGCGGCTCAACGTCAGCGTCAGTTCAACATAGTAATCCCGCGCTTTTTCCAGCTGCGCTTCCGCGTCTGCCAGATCACAGGCGGAAATCCGTTTCAGCCGGACGCCGCTCTGCAGAGGAATCTCCCTCAGATTTTCGATTTTTCCCCCCGAAAGGTCAAAGACAACGACCGCCTTTTCCACCGAACACTCGTCGAACGAATATTGCAGGATCGCCCCCGAATAGCGGATCGTCCCCGTTTTATTCATCACCTGTTTTTTGTGAAGATGCCCAAGGGCAATATAAGCGCAGTCGGGCATGATACTTCTGGATACGGCGCGCGCGCCGCCCAGGTCAATCTCACGCTCGCTGTCCGACACCTCGCCGCCGACCGTAAAAAAATGCCCGACCATTACGACGGGAAGCCGCTCCGCATTATATGCGACGCCCGCATGCAGCCAACGCTTCATTTTATCCGAAAACGTTTCGCCCTCTACGGCGTTTTCCTTATAGCGGTTCTCCGTCGGATACGGGATCAACGACAAAAACGCCCGTTCTTTGTCCTTGCTTTCACACGTCAGCCATCCGGCTCCCGCGGAGAGAACGCGTGCGTTTTCCGTCGCAATCCCGGCGCGGATTTCCGCGTTGATATTTCCGGCCAGGACGATCCCCAGCTTTTCCGCCAGAGGAACAGCCGCGCAAAGGCGCATCGCGTCGTCGTGATTCCCGCTGATGACGACGACCAGCCTCTTACGCGCGGACAATTTCATGACGGTATCGTAAAAGAGATCTTCCGCTTCCGCACTCGGCAGATACGTGTCGAACACGTCCCCTGCGACCAGAACGACATCCACGTTTTCCCGCTCGGCGACGGATACGATTTCATCCAGCACGGCGCGCTGCTCTTCCAGCCGGTCTCTCCCTTCCAGTTTTTTCCCGATATGCCAATCGGAAGTATGTAAAAATCTCATTTGCCCTCACAGCGGTAAATACCACAATATTTTGTGTCCGCGAAAAAAAGAAATAAAATATCTTGATTTTTTTCCATAAATATTATAATATGATTAAAGAAATAAATCAAGTATTCGGACCAGGGAGATAGCATACATGGCATTTTGCTCTTTCGCAAAAGAATATTCCGGCGCCGCCACAACGGATATCGAGAATATTTTTATCTACGAATATTTGCCGGACGCTTCCGGAGAAGCCGTCAAAGTGTATTTATACGGCTTGTTTTTGTGCCAGAATTCGGAGTTTGACATGAATCTGCCGAAATTCGCCGAAAACGTAAAACTGCCGGAAGAAACGGTCGTGCAGTGTTTCCGGTATTGGGAAGAATTCGGCGCCGTTTTGATCGCGGAAGAGGAGCCTTTTCACGTTCAGTTTCTGCCTTTACGGAAAGCAGTCGGCAGCAAACCGAGAAAGATCAAGCCGGAAAAATACGCGAAATTTACCGCGGCGCTGCAACCCCTTCTCGCCGGTCGCATGATCGGCACGAGCGAATATTCGGAGTATTTCAACGTGATGGAGACGTACAATCTAAAGCCGGAAGCGCTCCTCATGATCGTGAAATACTGCGCCGACCGTAAGGGCAACGATATCGGATACCGATATATTCTGAGCGTCGCCAGGGATTTCGGCAAACGAGGCATCAATACGGAGGAAAAAGTGGAAAAGGAACTTTCCGCCTATGTCCTGCGCACCGCCGAACTGGAAAAGCTCCTCCGCGCGCTGAACGCCAAACGGCAGCCCGAGCCGGAAGATCTGAACTACCTGAACAAGTGGACGAAGGAACTCGGATTCGATTACGACACCATATTGTACGCCGCCGGAAAAGTCAAAAAAAGCAGCATCGCCAAGCTGGATGAATTCATCGCCGAACTGTACGCGCACAAGCGTTTTTCCAAGCGCGAGATTCAGGATTATCTCGACAACAAGCGTTCTATTTACGAACTCGCGGTAAAAATCAACAAAGCGCTTTCCGTTTACTATGAAGTGCTGGATACGGTTGTGGACAACTATACCTCCCGCTGGCTGAACAGCGGCTATCGGGAAGACGCCCTGCTGCTGATTGCCAATTACTGCTTCAAACACAACAGGAACACGCTGGAAGAAATGGATACCGTCGTGAATGCGCTCTGCCGGGAAGGATTGATCTCCCTGGAAAGCATAGCGGAATATTTCAGGCAGTCCGCAATCGACGACAGGCTGATCCGCAACATCCTCGAGACCGTGGGGATCGGCAGAAATCCCAACAGCTGGGACAGAAAGAACCTGAAACTCTGGAAGAGCTGGAATTTCACCGACGAAATGATTTTGGAGGCAGCCAAGGCGGCATCCGGAAAGGCAAGCCCTATCGCCTACATCAACGCAATTCTGGGGAACTGGAAAAACGCCAACGTCTTTTCCCCCGACCAGATTGCGGCATCCGCGCCGAAAAACGGTAAAACGCAGCATTTTGCCAACGAACACAAATATTCCAAGGAGGAACTGGACGCAATCATCGACGACGTTGCGACCCTTGAATTTTAATCATGGCATCCCTTTCCCACATCGTGGAACAACAACTGCAGGCGAGCCGGGAACAGGCGGAATACCGCGCAGAGCGAAATCTGAACAGAGCTTTGGAGGACGGATCGTTCCGGCAGGCATACCGGGAACTGAAGGAATTGGAAGTACGGCTGGCCGTCGGCGGCATCGATGCAAAAGAAACGCCGCCTCTGCAGAAAAGAAAGATACAGCTGAAAGGCATTTTGGCAGAACGCCTGAAGAAGCTCGGCATAAACGAACAGGATCTCGTGCCGCAGTATGCCTGCAAAAAATGCGGCGATACGGGCATTTCGGGAACGCATTTCTGCACCTGTTACAGAGAAAAACTCGCCGCGCTGTCAGCTTCCCCCATCGGCATTCCGATCGGTCTTTGTCCGACTTTCCGGGACGACACCGCGGCCAAACCGCAGGCGCTCGAAACCCTCTATCGGAAGATGAGAGAATTCTGCGATAAATTTCCCTCGACTGCGATTCGAAATCTGCTTTTTACCGGATCCACCGGGGGCGGAAAGACCTTTCTCGCCAGCATCGTCGCAAGAGAAATTTCCGAAAAAAAATATTCGTCCGTCGTCGTCACGGCATTCGCTTTAAATCGGCTTTTCGTTCGTTATCACACGGAGCCGGGCGAAAAGCCGGATCTCTCCCCGCTGACCGACTGCGATCTGCTGGTAATCGACGACCTCGGCACGGAACAGATCTATAAAAACGTGACGCTTGAATACCTGTTATCCACGATATCAGAGCGTATTCTGGCGCAGAAACACACGATCATCACTACAAACCTCACGCCGGAAGAGCTGCTCGACCGCTACGGAGACCGCCTGTACAGCCGGCTGATGGACAAAAGGATCGGAAGAGCGATCAAATTCCCCGATACGGACTTCCGCCTGATCAAAGAATAAACGGCAGCCGCGCCGAACGGGGCGCAGATTACAAAAAATAACCGCCGCTGCGATTTGCAGCGGCGGTTTCCAATATAACCTAAGAGGGAGGCTATAACGGACTGTGAGCGATTCAGCGATAAAGCGGGCCGTATTGCGCGCACGCTCTGTAATCGGCGCCCTCTTTATCCCGCGTGCCGAACGCAGACCATGCGTGCGGGCGGTAAATATCCTTGTCTTCCAGATTGTGGAAGGAAACGGGCATTCTCAGCATGGAGGCGAGCGTCACGAGATCCTTTCCGACGTGTCCGTACACGAACGCGCCGTGATTCGCGCCCCAGTTCGCCATCACGTTATATACGCTGCTCCCTGCCTCTGCGGTTGCAGTCAGCCGGGGAACAAACCATGTCGACGGCCACGTTCTGTCCGTACGATATAAAAGTGCGTGATCTACTTCCGCAGGCAGGGTCACCGTCCAGCCTTCCGAAATCTGCAGGGTGTAGCCGATCCCGTCCACCATGTTGACGCGTGCGAGCGTCACGGGCATTTCGTGTTGCGTCGAGAAGGAAGAAGAGAAGCCGCCGCCGCGGAAATAGCCGCGGTTTGCGGGAGAAAATTCAGTGTTATCGAGCATTGCGTCGATGTCCTTCTGTTCTACTTCCCACCAGCGCTTCATGCAGTAGTTGCCGTCCACATCCACGCTCACACCCGTGCCGTCCAAGGCCGCCGCGCCCGAATTGATCAGGTGCATAAATCCGTTCGCCGCCTTTCCTTCCGGTTTCCAGCCGGTCACTCTCTCGACCGCTTCCGGACTCCAATAGGTTCTGACGTCTGCAAAGACGCTCGAACGCCCGGTCAGCAGATGCAGAAAGAGCATCGCGATCCCGTTGCAGTTGTCGTTTTCAGTCGCCAGTACGGTTGGCTGTTTCTTGCCGTTCCAGTCGAAAGTAGAGTTGAGAATGGCCTCCGTAAAGTCTCCGTTCGGGAGATAATCCGTCCACATTCTCTGCCCCTGGAAACCGCCGAAAATCGCATTTCTTCCCAACGCCTCTTCGTTGCAGGTCACGTGATCCAGCATGCGCTCGGAGTCCATTTTCTGCGAAGCGAGTTTGGGATTCCCCAGCATGATATCCCTTACGATCAGCGTCATTTTTACGACGAATTCCCACTGCTCGTCCAGCTCTTTTCTCGTAAAGTCTTTCTGCTCGAATGCGGTTCCGTTCCAGTCCTTGCCCTCTTTTACCTTTTCCTTGACGAATTTCAGCGCCTTTTCATACTCCGCATGGTCGTAAATCGCAAAGTCGATACGCCGTTTGATCTCCGTCATATCCACCCACTCGGTGCGGATTCCCAAAAATTTCTGCATGAGATTGGCGTCGGCAAAACTTCCGCCGATTCCCATCGCCACGCTTCCGATCCCCACGTAGGCTTTATCTCTCATCTGCCCGACGGCCACCGCGCAGCGGGCGAAACGCAGGATCTTTTCTTCCACGTCCGGCGTGATGCCGCTCATGTTCATATCCTGCACATCTTTGCCGTAAATCGCAAATGCGGGCAGCCCTCTCTGGGCATGCGCAGCCATAACGGCGGCGAGATAGACCGCCCCCGGGCGCTCCGTGCCGTTAAAGCCCCAGACCGCTTTTACCGTCAGCGGATCCAGATCCATGGTTTCGCTCCCGTAACACCAGCACGGCGTTACGGACAGCGTCGCGACGACGTTCTGTTCCCTGAAGTATTCCGCGCAGCGCGCAGCTTCCGCGCCGCCGCCGATCGTGCAAGGGGAAATTACGACTTCGCACGGCGAGCCGTCCGCGTAAAACACGTTTTTCTCAATCAGCTCTTTCGCGGCATTCGCCATTCCCATTGTCTGTGCTTCCAAGCCTTCCCGAATGCCGCCCCATCTGCCGTCGATGGTCGGCCGAATTCCGATTCTCGCTTTCATTTATCTGATCACTCCTTTTTTCAAAATTATATTCGCGTAAATCTGCTCCTCACCGGATGCGATTACTGCAAACGCTTCCTTAGCACGTTCGTAAAAAGCGAAACGCTCCATATATCCGATCCGCGCATTCGGCTCTTTTTCTGCCGCCACGCGCCTGTAATCTTCCCAAATCACGGGGACAACGGCGTCCCCCTTTACCACTTCCATCAAGATAAAATTTTCCGCCGCGTACGTATCCAACGGCATAACGCTCAGGATTGCGGACAGCAGTTCCGCGCCGCCGATCCCGTCCGCGCGGACGACGCGCCTGCCGTACTGTACGGCGGGAAAATTCGCATCCCCTATCACGATTTCGTCTCCGTGTCCCATTTCCGCCAAAATCTTAATCAGCTCGGGCGACAAGAGTTTCGGTATCCCCTTTAACATAATTTCCCCTCAATTATAAAGCTATCCGCGCGGAATACCGCGCATTGATTGTTTGCGGCGGCGAGACCTGCCGCCGCAAATTCAATGAACCCGTTTCCTTAACCCTTATAGAAGATATTTTCTTCTTCCAGCTGATCGATGTTTTCGGACGTGTACCATCTTCCGCCGATACCGACGTCGGAGACCGTTTCACCCGCCAGTTTCTTCGCGGCAAGCTCTACCGCCTTGTAACCGATATTGTAGGAATCCTGCGCGACAGAACCGACGAGAAGCCCGTACGTTTTACCGGCGTCCTTAATCCAGTCATACTGATTGGTACCGCAGTCAAACCCGCAGAACAGAATGTTTTTATAAGTATCCGCATTGTCCGAAACTTCCGGATAAACTTCATTGACGACGCCTTCATTGGTCATGAAAATCGCAGAGACGCCTTCGTTGTTCAGCGCCTGAAGGGCAGCCTTATACTCACCTGTGTTATTCGTCTTTGCCTGAAGGTGGATTTCAATCGTGAACCCGTCCGCCTGCGCAAGAGCCTCGATCTTCTCGATAAAGCCGTTCGCTCTGTCGAGCCCGGTGGCAGTCGCGTCGTGCCGGATTACGCCGACATGATACGTCGTTCCCGCAGTCAGCTTATTGTTATCCTTTAAATATTTATAAAAATTTTCCGCTACAACCGCCGCGGCAGCCTTGTTATCCGTCGCGACGCTGCCGACTGTGGGATCTTTCCCCTCGGTGATATCCGCGCCGTCCGAATACAGACCGCTGTCAAATTCCACAACAGGGATTCCCTTTTCAAACGCAGTGACCAATTCGTCGGTGAAACCGAGCCCGATCGTCGCGAGCACCATTGCCTTTGTGCTCGCGTTCCCCAGAGCCGCCTGCACCATTTCGCGCTGGGTACCGACGTACTCTTCGCTTTCGCCTACAGGCCCCTTAAACGTGACGTTATAGCCGTATTCCTCCCCCGCCGCCATAGCGCCTGACTTGACCGCCTGCCAAAACGCATGCGTTTCTCCCTTTGCAATGACCGCAATGGTATCTTTACCGCCACCCCGCTGACAGGCTGCTCCCGCAAAAGCAATGACCCCGCACATCAGAACCGCCAGTACCATTACCAGCTTTTTGCCAAACCGTTTCATAAATTTCCTCCTGTTTTTTTAATTTAAATCGCAAGACTGCGCTTTAACCGTTCTTTTTGCGGCGCTCCGCATGTTCGGCACGCCTGGCTTTCGCTTTGTAGGCCTTCTCTTCCCGCCTGATACGGGTATCTTCTTTTTTCAGCCCGGGCAGCTGTTCTTTCCGCTGTTTTTTCAGCGCGAGGATCTCCGCATTGATTTCCGCTATGCGATCCTGCGCCTCCTTCGCCACGCTCTCTTTCGTCTCCAAAATCGCAGCAGCGGCTTCGCTCCCCTCTTTTTTCGCGCGCTCTATGATTTCTCTCGCGGCTCCCTTATCGGCTTCTCCCGACTTTTTCAAAGCTGCCGCTTCCGCTCTTCCCTCTTTGACGGCCGCCCTTTTGGCGCGTCCGGCGCGGATGGAGACGTCGCCCGCACGGGATCGCTGAACATCTCTTTCAACGCGCAGCGCTTCGACTTCCTCCGCCGTCGTTCTCCTGAGCTTCTTTGCCCCGCGCTCGATTTTCACGCGGTTCATGGATTTCTTTTTGAATACGTCCAACAAAACTGCGCCGACGACGATCAGACCGGTCACCGCATAAGTTATGAACGTCGCGGTGAGCGTACTGTCAAACTGAATCAACGTAAAGTTGAGTCCCTGCCGGATTACCACGAGGATGATCGAGCCGAAAATGGTACCTATGATCGACGCAAAGCCGCCCGTCGTGCTGGTCCCGCCGATGTATACGCCGGCGATCGCATCCAGCTCCATCCCGTTCCCGCTCGCAAGCGTCAGAGAAGGATTGGACGCCGTCCAGAAAAGCGCCGCCATGCCGGCGAACAGACCGCCGATCGCATACGCAATGACTTTATATTTATCGACGTTGATTCCTGAAAGGCGCGTGGCTTCCTCATTGCTTCCGATCGCCAGGATATACCGGCCGACCTTTGTCTTGTACATTACGACCATGCAGATGATTGTCAGAACAATGACCCAGACGAGGCCGATGGGAAAGCCGTTCAGATTCGTAAAGATCTGCTGGAACCAGCTGGACGCCGGGTACTTGATCGCAGAAGAGCGACCGGTGATGCTCTCCGCGATTATCGCGGAAATCCCGCGGGAAAACAGCATGGTACCCAGCGTTGCGATAAACGGCGGAAGTTTGCACTTCGCCACCAGAAAGCCGTTGATCAGCCCGAACACCAGCCCGAAGATCAGCATCAGCGGAATGGTCAGCCAAAGCAGATCGTTGACGGTAGTCGACGTTTCGCAGATCGCCCCCGCCATAACGGCGGACGCGATGCAGGAAGTACCGATGGAAAGATCGATCCCGCCCGTCGCAATGACGAACGTAACGCCCAGCCCGAGGATCGCGTACGGAACGAACGACTTTGTCATCGTCAGCAAGTTGCTGGAACCGGCAAAGCTGCTGTTGATCAGCGTGAAGATCAGAAACAATATGAGCGTCGCGCCGATGATGATCATGTTCTGCATTCCGTGCACTTTGACGTAATTGACCGTCTTTACGCCGAACTGGCGGCTGCGGCCGCGCAGATTCAGCGTCACTTCATATTGGTTTGCCACTTGTTTCATTTTAGTTTTCCTCCCTCTTTGTCGCAAGTTGCATGATATTTTCCTGATTCGCTTCGGAAATATCCAGTTCGCCCGTTTTCCGCCCCTCGCACATCACCAGAACGCGGTCGCTCATGCGGAGGATTTCCACCAGTTCGGAAGAAATCATAATGATGGATTTGCCCTGTTTCGCCAAATCGTTCATCAGCTTGTAGATTTCGCTCTTCGCCCCCACGTCGATTCCCCTCGTGGGTTCGTCGAAGATAAGAATATCGCTGTTTTTGATCAGCCACCTGGCGATGATCACCTTCTGCTGATTGCCGCCCGAAAGGTTTTTAAGCGCCTGTTCCATGGAAGGCGTTTTCGTGCGGAGTTTTTCATTTTCCGCCTGCGCCTCCTCTTTCAGAAGCCGATCGTTGATGAGCCCGAATCTGGTATAGCGCTCCATGGAAGAAATCGCCGTATTCTCCGCAACGGATTTAATGAGCATCAGTCCGTAACGTTTTCTGTCCTCGGAAAGATAGCCGATTCCGTGCTTTACCGCGTCTTCAGGAGATTTGATAAATACCTGTTTTCCGTTTACATAAATTTCGCCGCTGTCGTAGGGATCCGCCCCGAAGATCGCCCGGGCGACCTCCGTCCTTCCCGCGCCCATCAGCCCGGAAAACCCGAGAATTTCTCCCCTTCTCAGCTGAAAACTGACATTTCTGACCGTCTTTCCGCTGGTGAGGTTTCTGACTTCCAGAACGACCGGCGCATCCTTCGGAACTTCGCTCTTGGTCTTGGGATCCTCATAGACCACGCGGCCGATCATCATGCTGATGATGTCGTCTTTCGTGACGTCCGCCGTGTTTACCGTATCCACATATTCGCCGTCCCGCATGACGGTTATGCGGTCGGAAATCCGGTTGATCTCATCCATACGGTGGGAAATGTAGATCATCCCGATTCCCTTTGCCTTCAGATCGGTCATGATCGTGAAAAGCTCTTCGATTTCCGACTGCGTCAGCGCGGCGGTCGGCTCGTCCAGAACCAAAATCTTGCAGTCCCTGGAAATCGCCTTTGCAATTTCCACCATCTGCTGTTTTCCGACCGTCAGTTTTCCCAGCTGAAGGTTGGGATCGATGTTGATGCCGATATGGCGGAAGAGCTTTTCCGTCTCTTTGACCATATCGCCGTCCCTGATGATGAATCCGCCGGCCATCGCTTCCCTTCCGATAAAGATGTTCTGCGCCACCGTCAGATCGTTCATCATGTTGAGTTCTTGGTGAATCATGCTGATCCCCAGATTCTGGGATTCGCCGATGTTTTTCACCGCATAGGGCTTTCCCTCGTACGTGATTTCCCCCGCATCCGGCTGGTGTATCCCAGTAAGCACCTTCATCAGCGTCGATTTGCCCGCGCCGTTTTCGCCGACCAGCGCGTGCACCTCGCCGTAACGAAGGTCAAAATGAACGCCTTTCAGCGCATGCACGCCGGAAAAGCGTTTATCGATGCCGTTCATCTCCAGCAATAAGTTCATAAGCGTTCCCCCTCTTCGGATCCTTGCAATTTTATTCTAATCCGGCCGGTCAGATTTTTCAATAGCTCTGATTGCTGAAAAAAAATCACAAAAATTGACATATATTTTCAAAAAAAGAATTGAAAAAAACAGCAAAATACGCTATAATACTGATAAGGTATATTGGTCCGTGCCAATATCCGCACGAAGGGCGCGCCCTTCGTGCCTCTTATCTAGATAAGAGGCAAAATACATGAGAGGGAGGAAACATGAAAGGACTTCACCGTTCGGACACAAGCGTCCGACAGCATTTCGCACTGACGAAAAGCAACGCAGTTAAATTCAATACCAAGCTCTTGTACGCGGGTAAACTGCAGCGGTCAAAACACTGGAAAGAAGTGCTGCACTCGCATGAATTCTGCGAAATCATCTACATACTTTCCGGGATGGGAAAAGTGCAGATCGGAGAGACCGTCTATTCCATCAAAAAGGGAGACCTCCTGGTCTATCACCCGAATGTCCCCCACATGGAATACACCGAGGGAAAAACGCCCCTCGAAATGGAATTTTTCGGTATCACCGGCCTGGAGCTGAATCAGCTTGCGCCCGATCATCTGCTGCCGGGAAATTTCTGCCCCGTCATTCACACCGGGGACAGCTCGAAAAAATTTGAACTTTATTTTCAGTCTCTGGTCGACGAAACGGAGAGCGTACTCGCATACAGCGAGGTCATCTCCGGATACTGGGCGAAGCTCATTCTGACGAGTATCCTGCGGCTCATCAACGTGTCCGAACGGACGCTCGTAAAAAACATGACTTTTTCTCGCATCCACAATTATCTGACCGAAAATTTTGCAAAAATAGAATCCATCGAATACGTCTGCAACGAGCTGTACGTCAGCAAATATTACCTCTCTCACGTATTTAAAAAATACACGGGGATTTCTCCGATGCAGTATGTCGCGCAATGCCGGATTTCCCACGCGAAGAAGCTGCTGGAAGAGACCGATCTTTCCGCAAGAGAGATTTCCGAACGCTGCGGATACGAGGACTGCACGGTCTTTTTCAAGACCTTCCGACGGCTGGAAGGCATGACTCCCATCGGCTATCGGAACGATATCCGCAGAACGGAACATCAGGACAAAGCCATTCTTTCGGAAGCGGCGTGCACGCAGGCAAACAACGCCATCTGAAGCGAAAATTAAAAGAGCGGGAAAAAATCCGCTCTTTTTAATCCGATGATCTCAGAGAACAATTTTCAGTAAATCGGAAAATTGCTCCAGACGGTAATTCGTCTTGGGATATCCGGAGGCTTCTCCCAGCCCTGCGGTACGGAAGCCGCCCGCGACGCCTGCCTCAATGCCCGCTTCGGCATCCTCCACGATCAGACAGTCCGCCGGCTGTAACCCGAGATATTCGGCAGCTTTCAAAAACACTTCCGGATCGGGCTTTGAGCGGGTCACGTTGTTTCCGTCCGAAACCGCGTCAAAATACCTTTTCAGATCCGTCTTTTCCAAAATCAGCGGCGTGTTTTTGCTGGAAGAGCCGACCGCAAGCAAAACGCCCGCTTCTCTCAGCCTGACAAGCGTGTCGCGCACGGATGCGGAAACGTCCGCCGGCGCCATATCTTTCAGCAGCGCGCGGTAAGTTTCATTTTTCTCGGCGGCAAAGCGCTCCTTCTCTTCCTGCGAATACACCCTTTCACTGCCTTCCAGAATAATCTCCAGACTCGCCGCTCTGGAAACGCCGCGCAGGCGGTCGTTGATCTTTTCATCAAAATAAATGCCCAGGCGATCTGCAAGCGCCTTCCATGCGCGATAGTGATAGCGGTCGGTAAAACACAGCACCCCGTCGAGATCGAAAATAACGCCCTTGAAATTCATGATCAGATCCTCCGTTTTGTATTTATGTCCGTTTGTTTCAGTCCTTTTTCTCTTCCTGCGGCGCGTTGAGCAGCGCAACGCCCATTACGTCTTCTACCGCAAGGGAAAAACAAAGCCCCTGCCCGACGGTATTCAAACCCGCCGCATGGATGATGGCAGACATGATTTCAGCTTTCAATGCCTTTTCCGCAAGAATCAGAATCATTTCTTTTTCCGGCTGAATGGGGATGCCAAAGAGTTTTTCCGCTTCGTGCGCGCCGGCGCCGCGGGCGTTGATGATCGTGCCTCCGCGCGCACCGACCTGCCGCGCCGCATCCATGACGACGTCATTGAAGCCCCTATTTACAATTGTGACAATCAATTCGTAATCCATTATTTTCTCCTTTCGGTCATACCCGATAAAATTTGCAGGGTGGCGGGGCCGCCGACGCTGACGACGGGAATTGTAAACGCGATTCCCCGCCCAGGACGGTCAAATCTGAAATCCTTCCGCAGACACCCGTAAATCCCCTCGATGCTGTCTTCCATAACGGTACATAGAATCAGTACTTTTTCCGACTCGCCGATGCCCAGAACTTCCAGCAGATCGGACTTCGCCGTACCGTGCGCGTAAATCGCCTGAATAAAATTAGCGCCGATATCCTTGATTTTTTCAATCAACTTTTTCGCGCAGTCCCGCTCGGATATGATCATCAGCGCTTTTAATCTGTTGCTCATTTTCTCCTCCTCGCCGATTTTTTATTTTTTCTGCCCTTGCGGACAGATTCTTCCGGCAATTCGGGAGACCAGTTTTCCAGCTCCAGAATCTGCCCCTCCTGCTCCAGCAGCCTGCGGAAGCGCGCCGCGGCTCTTTTTTCCGCCTTGATCGTATGAATCCGGTAGGTCAGCCCCAGAATCTGCACCGTGAGCAAGGGGGTCATGGCGACCATCGCGACGATCCCGAACGCATCCGTCATGATCGCGGACGTCCCGCTGATCTCAGCGCACGCGCCGATCGCAAAGGGCAGCAGGAACGTGGCAGTCATCGGACCGGACGCAACGCCGCCCGAATCGAACGCGATCGCCGTAAAGATCTTCGGAACGAAAAAGGACAACGTCAGCGCCACGGCATACCCCGGCAGAATCATATACCAGATGCTGATTCCCGTCGCCACGCGGAGCATGGAAAGCCCCAGCGCGCATGCCATGGAGATCGCCAGGACCTTCAGCATCGTCGAGCGCGTGATGGTTCCTCCCGTTATCTCCTCCACCTGTTTATTCAGCACATGCACGGCCGGTTCCGCCAAAACGATACATGCCCCAACGACCATCCCGACCGGAATGATCAGCCAGCGGCTGACTTTTGCCAAAGCGCCGCCGATATACTGCCCCGCCGGCATAAATCCTACGTTCACGCCGGTAAGAAAGATAGAAAGTCCGATATAAGTATACAGAATACCGATTATGATTTTCAAAAGCTGACGGACATGCAGCTTGAGGACGAAGATCTGAAAGATCAGGAAAAAGCCGACGATGGGAGCGAGCGCGATCGCCACTTCGCCGAGGTAATGCGGCAGGCTCTCCGCGTAACAGCGCATTACTTCCCCGAAAGTTGAAAAGGTTTCGGGCACGGAAAGCGTATATTCCAGCGAAGACGCGTCGTTGACAAGCCCCAAAATCAAAACGGCGATAATGGGGCCGATCGAACAGATACCGATCATGCCGAAACTGTTATCCTGGCTGTTTTTGCCGCCTAAGACGGCAGAAATACCGACGCCGAGCGCCATGATAAAGGGCACCGTGATCGGTCCCGTCGTTACGCCGCCCGAATCGAACGCCAGCGGAATAAATCCCGCATCCGAAAACGCCGCCAGGAGAAACAGAACGCCGTAGAAAAAAATCAAAACATAATTGAGACTGATTTTCAGAACCGTCCGCAGAACGGAAACGATCATAAACAAACCGACGCCGAACGCAACGGCGAGGATCAATTCCCACTTTCCGATCATCCCGTCAACCTGCGCCGCCAGAACGGAAAGATCCGGTTCAGCGATCGTGACGATGACGCCCAGGATCAGACAGACGATCAGAATGAGCCATACCTTGCGGGACTCCGTAATTTTTGCCCCGATATGGCCGCCGATCGGCTCGATTGCCGTATCACAGCCCAGCGAATACAGCCCCATCCCCAAAATCAGCAGAACTGCGCCGAAGATAAAACTGACCAGCTGCAGCGAATCCATCGGCGAGACTGCAAAATTCAGAATCAAAATGATGATTGTGATCGGCAGTACGGCAAGCAATGCCTCTTTCAGTTTATGTAAGAGAATTTTGTTCAATAGGCACCTCCGTTATGTCTGTCATAATAAAATATAAAATCAGTAGAAAAATTAAAATAAACCTTCTACGAAATCATTTGCATCGAAAAGCTCGATGTCGTCTATTTTCTCCCCCGTACCGACATATACGACGGGAACCTGAAGTTCTCCGCAGAGAGAAATGACGAAGCCTCCTTTCGCCGTGCCGTCCAATTTCGTCAAAACGATTCCGTCCAACCCGATCGCTTCCTTAAAGACATCCACCTGATTGTAGGCATTCTGCCCCGTTGTGGCGTCGAGCGCAATCAGTTTATAGAAATTAGCTTCCGGATATTCGCGCGTCACTACGCGGTCCATCTTCTTGAGCTCTTCCATCAGATTGGCTTTGACGTGCAGACGGCCGGCCGTATCGATGATCAGGACGTCTGTCTTTTTCGCCTTGACCGACGCGATTGCATCGTATACGACTGCAGAGGGGTCCGCCCCTTCCGCGTGCTTGACGATGCGCACTTTGGCACGCTCCGCCCATACCGTAAGCTGATCGGAGGCCGCCGCACGGAACGTGTCCGCCGCGGCAATCGTCACGGATTTCCCCTGGCTGACAAAATAATTCGCCAGTTTGCCGATGGTCGTCGTCTTGCCGACGCCGTTGACGCCCACCATCATAATCACTGCGGGAGGAGTGATTTGCACCTCTTCCGCCTCCGTCAAAGTGTCGTACAGCTCGTCTTTCAGCAATTTGACGACGTAATCTTTATCCTTGCACTTCTCTTCGATAGCCACGTCCCTGATATTTTCCACGATGTTCATCGCAGTCTTGACGCTGACATCCGACGAGATCAAAATATCCTCCAATTCTTCGTAAAACTCATCGCCCAGCTTGTTTTTTGCAAACAGCTCCACGAGTTTTTTGGACAGACTTTCCTTTGTTTTTCTGAGAACTTCCTTTAATTTTCCGAACAGCCCCATTATACGGCCTCCTGATCCATAATATCGCTCAGCTTGACGGATACGATCTTGGAGACGCCCTTTTCCTCCATCGTGACGCCGAACAGAGAATCCGCCAGCTCCATCGTCGGCTTTCTGTGCGTTATGACGATAAACTGCGTTTCCTGCGAAAACTTCTTCAGATAACGCGCGAAGCGGTCGACGTTCGCCTCGTCCAGCGCGGCTTCGATCTCATCCAGAACGCAGAACGGCATCGGGCGGAGGCGCAAAATCGAAAAGAGAATCGCGATCGCCGTGAGCGCCCGCTCTCCCCCCGAAAGCAGGGATATTTTCTGCAATTTTTTCCCGGGCGGCTCCGCAATGATGTCAACCCCCGCCTCCAGCGGGTCCTCGACGTCCGTATAATCCAGCTCCAGCATGGCCCGTCCGCCACCGAACAGCTCTTTGAATATCTTTTTAAAATTCTCGTTGATGGTATTGAATCCCTCGTTAAAAGTTTTCAGCATCTCCGCTTTCAGCGTATCGATCGCCTGCTGAAGATCAGCCTCTCCCTTTTCGAGATCCTCTTTCTGAACCATCATTTCGTCGTAACGGTCTTTGAGCACTTTACAGTCCTCAATCGCGTTCGGGTTGATGGACCCCAACGAATTGATCTTGCGTTTCAGGCGCGCAATCTCCTGTTCGCCTTCCGCGCTGTCATACCCCTCCTGCCGCCACTTGACTGCGGTTTCGTAGCTCTCCTGATACTCCTCCCAGATCCTCTGCTGCATATATTCGATATCCGAATCGATTTTTGTCAGCGCGATCTCTTCGGCATGCTTTTTTTCCGCCAGTTCGTTGATGCGGTTGGAAAGCTGGGCGCGCAGCTCGTCCGTGCGGTTCAGTTCCTCGCGGAGAGCTGCCTTTTCGTTTTCGATATTGGCGATATCCCGCCTTAAACCGTCCACGTAGTCCTGCTCCGCCTTGGAAAGAGCGACCTTTTCCGCGCTGCGTTTCAGCTGGCCGATGATCTCCTCGGAATTCGCGATATTTGCTTCGCGCTCTTTTGCCGACTCGGTTAAACGGTCGATCTCGGACTTCATCCACTCCGTATCGGCATCCAAAGAGGCGATATCCGCGTTCAGCGCCGTCAATTTTATCTGCAGTTCCGTACTTTCCCCGGAGAGCTCCGACTGGCGCTTTCTGAGCAGATCATATTCGGACTGATGCTTGGAGGCATCCTGATTCGCGCTCTCCTTCGCTTCCGCGAGTTTTTCGGAGCCGCTTAAAATCTTCTGAATCTCCGTTTCCAGCCGCCGGATTTTCAGCGTGATTGACTCGATATCTTCCGCCCGGGACTCGATGTCCTTTTCCAGGTCGATCAGCGACGCTTCGGATACGTTCAGTTTTTCCCGCACCAGCAGCTGTTCCTGCCGCTGGGACTGATACATTTCGTTCAGCATCGTCAGATCGTTCATCGCGGCGTCGCGTTTTTCTTCCGCCTCCGCTTTCTCGCGCTTGACAGCCTCCATTTCCTTCCGCTTGACCGCGAGTTTTTCCTTGATTTCATCCAGCTGACGATCGCCCGCCAATAAATTCGGCGTATCCTGGCGGCGGGAACCGCCCGTCATGGATCCCTGCGGATTGAATACGTCGCCTTCCAGCGTCACGATTTTAAAGGCAAATTTATACTTATTCGCAATATTGGTCGCGTTATGGATCTGATCGACGATCAGCGTATTGCCCAGCAGATTGGAAATGACGTTCTCGTAATAGGCGTCGTACGTCACCAGGCGATTCGCCAGCCCCAGCGCCCCCGGTTCCCGCAGAGCGGAACGGACCGCGTCGTTCTCAAATCGCGGTTTCATGGACGTGACGGGCAAAAACGTGACCCGCCCCGCGCGCGTCTGTTTCAGATATTCGATCAGATATTTGGCGTCTTCCGTGTCTGCGGTCACGACGTTCTGCTGCGAAGCGCCCAAAGCCGTTTCGATCGCGACGTCGTATTTTGCTTCCGTGCGGATCAGCGACGCGACGACGCCTTTGATCCTGGAGGCGATGCGCTTATCCTCTTTGGCGGAAACCAGCAGCCGCCTGACCGCCGGCATATAGCCCTCGTAAGATTCCTTGATGCCGACGATGAAGTTTTCCTTTGCCGCCAGCATGGTGATGTTTGAATTGAGATTGTAGAGCTTATTGTCGATATCGGCGACCGCCTCGTTGCAGTCGCGCACAGCGTCTTCCTGCTCCAGAATCTGATTTTTCAGGTCGGACACCTTGCGGTCGAGGTCGCCGAGGTCGCGGTCCAGAACTTCCTTTTCCCCGAACACGCCCGTTCTCTTTTCGTTCAGAGCGGAGAGCTCGCCTTCAAGCTCCTGTCTGCGGTTCTGAAGCGCCTGTTTTTCGGCGCCCAGGGATCCCTTGTTGAGGTTGATGTCAGACAGAGACTCCATCGACTCGATCATCTTGCGGCGGCTCTCTTCCGCAAGCCCCTCGTACGCGGTCAGCTCCGCCACCACTTTGGCGAGCTGTTCTCCGATTTCCCGCGCGCGCTGCGTATTCGCCTTGATTTCCGCCTGTTTTTTCGTCTTTTGATCCGCATTGTCGGCGATTTGTCCGCGGTGTGCCGCCGCCGTCTGTTCGCTCTCTTCGATTTCCGCCTGCAGGCGTTCGATCTGCGAGCGCAAAAAGGAAATCTTTTCGCCGTAGAGTTTCGCTTCCCCCGCCTGTTTTTCGATATCCACGGTTTTGACCAGCAGCTTCTCATGGAGATCGTTCAGCTTTGCATCCGCGCCGTTGATCTGCTCAAATACCGCTTCATAGCGGCGCTGAGCGCCCTCGTATTCTCCCTGCCGGACCGCGCCTTCCTCCGAAATCCCGCGGATACGGGTGTTGATTTTTTCCTTTTCCACCGCGACGTTATCGTATTTCGCGATATATGTATTGATTTCATGATGCTTCAGCTGCTCGGAGAGATCGCGGAACTGGCGCGTCTTTTCCGCCTGCCGTTCCAGCGGCGCAAGCTGCGCTTCCAGTTCGGACAGCACGTTGGAAAATACAAACAGATTTTCCTTCGTGCGTTCCAGCTTCCGCTGCGTTTCGTTTTTACGCGCCTTGAACTTTGCAATCCCCGTCGCCTCTTCAAAGATGGCGCGGCGGTCTTCCGGCTTGGCGGACATGATTTCCTCCACCTTACCCTGCCCGATGATGGAATAGCCCTCTTTGCCGATCCCGCATTCGTGCAGCAGATCCACGATATCTCTGAGGCGCGCCGGCTGCTTGTTGATGTAGTACTCGCTCTCGCCGCTGCGGAACAGCTTTCTCGTGATGATCACTTCGTTGTAATCCAGGCTGAACATGCGCGTGGAATTATTGAAAAACAGCGAAACTTCGCAATAGGAAAGGGATTTCCTCTTCTGCGTTCCGCTGAAAATCACGTCCTGCATGCTGGAGCCGCGCAGCGTCTTCGCAGACTGCTCTCCCAAAACCCAGCGGATCGCGTCCGCGACGTTGGATTTCCCGCAGCCGTTCGGACCGACGATGCCGGTAATTCCGTCGTTAAATTTAATTTCGACCTTATCGGCAAACGATTTAAAGCCGTAAAGTTCCAGTTTTTCGAAATTCACTTCTTTTTCCTCGTGCCGGATTTCTTTCTCCTGATCTTCATCAGCGCTTTGCCGGCAGCATCTGATTCCGCTTGTTTTTTGCTCTTCCCGACGCCGACGGCGCGCGGCTCGTTATCCAGCCGTACTTCTACCGTAAACACGGGATCGTGGTCTGATCCTGTTTTTTCCAGCTGCACATATCTGATCGCGCCCAGTTTATACTTCTGTACGTATTCCTGAAATGCGCTTTTGCTGTCTTTTTCGGGCGCCGATTTCTGCTTCACGGCAGGCGTCAGCTCCTTTTTCAGGCATTTGCTCTGCAGCAGCGTACGATAAATAAACTTTTTCGCCGCCTCCATGCCGCCGTCCAGATAAATCCCCGCGACAACCGCCTCATAGAGACTGGAATAGAGCTTTTCATCGTGGCTGGCGTGCATATTGAGCCCGTTCCCGAGCAAAATCAGTTCGCTGAGCCCCAGCTCTTCCACCACCTTCTGAAGGGGTTTTTTCGAAACGAGCTTGGACCGTTCCTGCGTCAGCTTTCCTTCGCCGGACATATCGCTCTTAAACAGATATTCGGTCACCACCAACCCCAGGATCGCGTCGCCGAAAAACTCCAGCCGCTCGTTGTCTTTGGACTTGTTTTCATTCGCGTATGAGGCGTGCGTAAAGCACTGCCGCAAAAGAATTTTATCGTTGAACCGATATCCCAAACGCTGTTCACATTCCGCTACGTCAAAGATCATAAATTAAACCGTTTCCCCTGTGCTGTCCGCCAATTTCAATTTGATTTTTCCGATGATATCGCGGTCGGCTGCTTCCGCCGCCTGCAAAACGGCGTTTGACACCGCCACGGCTTTGGAGGATCCGTGCGCCTTGACCACAACTTTTTCCACGCCCAAAAAGACGGCGCCTCCCTGCTTGTTGTAGTCCATCTTGTTTTTGATGGCGCGGAACGCGTCTTTCAGCAACAAACCGCCGATTTTCCCCTTCAGCGTGGACATGATTTCCTGTTTCATGACCGCCATCAGACTGGCGATTCCCCCTTCCAGGCTCTTCAGCGCGACGTTCCCCGCAAAACCGTCGGTCACGACGACGTCAGTTTCTCCCGAGAGGATATCGCGCGCCTCCATATTGCCGACAAAGTTGATTCCCGCATCTTTCAGCAACGGAAAGACCTCGCGGTTGAGAGCGTTCCCCTTCGTATCCTCCGTCCCGTTGGACAAGAGCGCGACCTTGGGCGCAACGACGCCCTGCGCTTCGGCATAGGCCGCCCCCATGAGCGCAAACTGCAGCAAATTGATCGGCTTGCAGTCGGCGTTCGCGCCCGCATCTAAAAGCAGCACCTGCTTTCCGTCTTTTTCCGTCGGCAGAACGGGACAGAGCGCGGGGCGGGAAATTCCCTTGATCCGGCCCAGCTTCAGCGTCGCCCCAACCAGAAAAGCGCCGGTAGAACCGGCGGAAACGAAGCCCTTGACCGCTTCATCCTCTTTCAGCCGGCGAAACCCGACGCAGAGGGAAGAATCCGGCTTGCGCTTGATTGCCGCAGTCGGCTCTTCTTCACAGGAAATGACTTCGGGAGCGTTCAGAATTTCCACGCGCCCGGCATCGTAGCTGCGGCCCTTTAAAACCGCTTCGATCTCCGCTTCCTTTCCCGCGAAAATCAGCGACAGATCCCGTCTTTTCGCGAGCGCGTCAAGCCCGCCCGCAATCACTTCGGCGGGGGCGTAGTCACCCCCGAATGCATCTAAGATTATCTTCATATCAAAATTCCAGATTTCCCACCGTACGAGGGAAGGGTATCACGTCGCGGATGTTGGAGATCCCGGTCAAATACATGATCATCCGCTCGAATCCCAGCCCGAACCCGGCATGCTTGACGCCGCCGAACCTTCTCAGATCGAGGTAAAATCCGTAATCCTCCTCCTTTAAATCGAGTTCTTTCATGCGCGCTTTCAGCACGTCCAGCCGCTCTTCTCTCTGGCTTCCCCCGATCAGCTCGCCGATGCCCGGCACCAAAAGATCGGACGCGGCGACCGTCTTGCCGTCGTCGTTCAAGCGCATGTAAAACGCCTTGATCTCCTTGGGATAATCGATCAAAAACACCGGCTTTTGAAAGACCTCTTCCGTCAGATAGCGCTCGTGCTCGCTCTGAAGATCCGCCCCCCAATAGACGGGGAATTCAAACCGGTCTCTGACCTTTTCCAAAAGTCCGATCGCCTCCGTATAAGTCAGGCGGACGAACGTGCTCGACGCGACGTTCTCCAGCCGTGCGAGCAGCCCCTGATCGACAAACTGATTCAGAAACGCAAGCTCGTCTTTGCACGTGTGCATGACGTGCGAAATGACGTGTTTGACCATTCCTTCCGCACAATCCATATCGTCCGAGAGATCCGCAAAGGCGATTTCCGGTTCGATCATCCAAAATTCCGCAGCATGCCGCACGGTGTTCGAGCGCTCCGCGCGAAAAGTGGGGCCGAACGTATAGACGTTGGAAAACGCGAGCGCGTACGTTTCGGCATCCAGCTGCCCGGAGACCGTGAGGCTCGCCTTTTTTTCAAAAAAGTCCTTTTTATAATCCACGGCGCTCTTCGACTGCGCCAGCCGATCCAGATCGAGCGTCGTCACCTGAAACATCGCGCCGGCGCCCTCGCAGTCGCTCCCCGTGATGATGGGCGTATGAACGTAGACAAATCCCCTGCTGTGGAAATAATCGTGAATGGCAAAAGCAGCCTCACTGCGAATGCGGAATACCGCCGAAAAGGTGTTCGTACGGGGGCGAAGATGCGCGATTTCCCGCAAAAATTCCATAGAATGGCGCTTTTTCTGCAGCGGATAATCGGGCGAAGATTTGCCTTCGACCGCGATGCTGTCTGCATTGATTTCAAACGGCTGCCGGTTCTCCGGCGTGACGACGACTTTGCCCGTCACGACGAAAGAGGCGCCGACGTTCTGCTTCGCGATTTCATCGTAATTGCCGATCTTTGCCCGATCGAATACGATCTGCGTATTTTTAAAGCAGGAACCGTCGTTCAGTTCGATAAATCCGAATGCCTTGGAATCCCGGACGGAACGGGCCCACCCGGCAACCGTAACGGTCTGACCGTCAAACGCAGGCAGATCCGAATATATTTTCTTCAATTCTGTTCGTTTCATAGCTTCCTCTTATTCGGCGATGCCGATCTCCTTGATATAGGTCTGCCGCCGCTTGATGATTTCGTTTTCCGCAAACTTCCACTGCTGCTGAATTTCCAGATTGGTCTCGAGCATGGGGTTGGATTCCAGATGATCGATTCCGTCCTCGATGATATTCAGCATAATGCGGTTGATAATGATCGAATTGATCCCCGAATTTTTATACTTCTGCTTGATTCCGATCAGGGCCATCTCCAGTTCCTTCGGCTTTTTGATGGAATACAGCACATTGATAAATCCCGTCGGAAAGAGTTTCCCCTTGTGCTTGATCAAGGCGTTGCAGATAGAAGGCAGTACGATGCCGAAACCGGCAACGTCCCCTTTCTCGTCCACGAGAAAGGAGATATAGCGCGTATTGACGATGGAGGCAAACTGCTTCAATACATTTTCTCTCGCTTTGCCTTCTACGGGTACGTAACCGTCCAAATGCCCGTAAGCGTCGTTCAGCGTCTCAAAAAAACCGTCGCTGTACTTTGAGAGAATCTCCTTCACCGTCATCGTCTCCGCGACGTCTTTCACCCTGAGCCTGTTTTTGAGGCGCTTGCTGATGCGCACGATCTTATCGTAAGGCTCTTTCGGAATCGAAAAGCTCCGTTCGATCCATTTTGATTCGTCGCGGAAGCCAAGTTCAGGCATCTTTTCCGAAAAATAAGGGTAGTAATAATTCGTCGCGTAAGTGCTGCGCCTGTCAAACCCGTAAGTCAGCATTCCCTCGCGGTCGGTATCGTTGAACCCCCAGGGGCCGTGGATGACCTCCATCCCCTTTTGTTTTCCGAACTGCTCCACCGCGGAGAACAGAGCCCTGAATACTTCGATGTCGTTGATACAATCCAGCCGCGAAAAGCGGATACACTTTCTTTGATTGAGTTTATTGTATGTACGATTGATGATCCCGGCGATCCTCCCGACGACCTCTCCGTCCCGGTACGCCAGAAAACATTTGCAGTCGCATTCAGCAAGGCTGAAATTTTTATTCGGATTCAAAGTGTTTATCTCGTCTGCCGAAAGAGACGGAACATAATAAGGGCAATCCTGATACAACTTGAGCGGATACGAGGCAAAAACCTTAATATCCTTTTTTGTAGAAACCTCTTTTACAACAACCATAGTTTTCTCCCAATCCATCGAAAAATCAGAGGAATTAAAAAAATATCTTTTATAGTATACTATAAATCGAAAAAAATGACAATTAAAAAATCCCCGAAATTACTCGGGGATTTGACTAATTTTCAAACTTTTTGTCTTTTTCGACTATGACTTTGGGCGGTTTTTCATCTTTTAAGGACATAATATAATTTCCGTATTCCTCATCCGTCAAGTGAATTACCTTGTTTTTCTTTTTCTTCGACATAATAAAATGCTCCTTATCTAGATTGAACGCGCTTTCACGCCGTCACTCTTATTTTAACCCCGGATAAAGAGATTATACGCTCTCGGAAGAGGTGTTTTCCCGGACGAGCGGCAGGAAGGCGTTTTCTTTTTTCTTCCCGCCGCGCAGAACGAACACGCCGCAGAAAACGAGATAAATGAGCCCCAGCAATCCCTGTACGGGATAGACATAGTCTACGATCGCCTTCAGCCCGAAACGCGACAAAACAAACGCCGCGAGACAGACGGTCAGAACCCCTAAATTCTTTTTTTTGCGGTAAGCAAACCGGTATAAAGGATAATACGAAGTCAGGAGCGTGGTAAAAATACCGAAAAAAACGACTATGCCGAAAATCAAAGCGGCCGCTCCGCTTCCCTGAAACAGATAGTACAAAGGCATTTCGGCATTCTGCGCATTTGCGCCTTCAAACGCCACGGCAGACATGATCAGAACGATCATAAGAGATAATATGACAGACATAATTATAGATGAAATTATCTGACATTTTCTATCGATTTTTCCGCCAAGACCAATCATTACCTGCGAAGAAAGAAAGAGGTTCATTGCGGCATACAGAACAATTTTAAAATCCTTCGTTCCGCTGACCTGCGCCGGCAAAACAGAAAATTCCCCCTTTTTCAGCAGGAAGAAAACGACGATCACAATCATAAACGGGACCATAATCAGGTTGACGGCGGCAATTCCCCTGATTCCTCTGCGCAGACAGAAAGTAGACACCAGCAGACAAACGACGGACAGCACGGGGATTTTATGCAGGAACGATTCCGTCAGCGCATCCAGCCCCGCCAGCATGCTGCAGACGGATATCATACAGGAAAAAAGAATCACTCCTTCCAGCAGCGGGTAAAATTTCCCGAAGACCGCACGGTTTGCCCGCGTCTCCTCCCCGAATTGTTCGCCGATACGGAACAAAATCATGGTGAATAAGAAAAAAATCAGCCCGACCATGTAAACGGACGGGATCAGCATGGCTCCCGAAAAAAAGCTGACGATCTCCCTGCCGGAGATAAACCCCGCGCCGATCACGCTTCCGATTACGATAAAGGACGAACTGACGATCTGATAAAATCTCTTCACACTTTAACTTATGTGTGAGGTCAGGATTTCATACCCTTTTTCTGTTCCATGATTTTGCGGTAAACCTTGTCGTTGGAAAAGTCACGTTCTTTCTCATATTCCCCGCCGAGCGACTCGATCGCTAGCTTCAGCTCCTGAAAATCCTGATAATTGATCTCTTCGCGCTCGATCAGCTCGTATAGCGCGGTCAGCGCTTTCTCATCCCCGTAGCGCCGGACAAACGCGGCGTACAGAGGAATCTCTTCCGCATGCGAGAGAAGCGCATCCGTCAGCAGACGCAGGATCCGATCGTCTTTCTGCGCATGGGAGAGAATATCCAGCAGAGACGAACGGTCTTCCTCCGAAGCGCCTTCGTATTTCTCCAAAATGCTCTCCTTGACGCGTTCGGGATATTCGCATAAAATCTCCGTACAGAGTTCCTTGCGGTCCCTGCCGACCGAGGGATCTAGGAGAAAATCGAGATATTGACCAAGCGGCTTGACGCTGCCCATGTCTTTCAGAAGATTCATCGCGTAAAATACGAGCTCTTCTTCCGCCTCTCCGAGCAGAGAAATCAGGGGCTCTTCCGCGCCGTCCGCATCCATTATCGCTTCGCAGAGATAATCGGAAACCGCTACGCCTTCCCAGACATGCCGCGCCAACAGCCCGACGAGCGCCGCGCCGTCCTCGCCGGCATAATACTTTTCAGGAGACTTTCCGCCCAGTTCGGCCAGGCGCTCCGAACCGAATGCCTCGTACAGCTCCGCGATCTTTTCCTCCCAGGCATCTTCCGAGTATTCCCCCGCATGTTCTTCCATGTATTTTCTCAGGCGCGCCTCAAAGATCGCGTCGATATCCACCAAATCAATCATTTCCTTCCACCTCTCTGATTAAAGAAAGCAACGCTTTCACCGCCTCGTAATCCGCGCCGAACATCTGCGCCGTTTCCCTGATTCCCCTGTTCTTTTTTCCGCTCGTCAACGCGATCCCCGCGGCCAGCACGGAGGCGTCCTTCACTTCCCCGAGCCGCTCGCTCAGCAGCAGTTCGTAATACAGACGGCGCGTCGTTTCCACCAAACCGTCGAACGCGGCTTCGCCGTTTACCAGCAGCTTCGTAAAAGCGCGCGCATACGCCTCCACATACAAACCTGCGCGGTCCTCTTCCGAAAAATCCAGGCTCATAAACTGGATCTTTCTGAAAAAATTGCTGAGGACGATCCCCGCGCTCTTGTCGTACTGCGCCAATGCCAGCTGAAAGACGATTTCCTCCTTGATTTCGTCGTATACGGAAGCGTCCAGCAGGACGTCCAACAGGTAATCGCGCGCGCATTTTTCAGTCGAACGGGACAGCACTGCCACAGCCACCGTCATCAGATTGACATCCATCGTGGAAAACGCCCAGTCGATCAGCTCTTTTGTTTCCCGTTCTTTTACCTTTTTGTTCAGTTCCCGCTGCGTCTTGCGGAACAGATCGCGCAGGCGGCGGATACGGGCTTCGCACTCCTCGTCCGGAACCCGGTAGTAATACGCCAGAGGCTTTGCATTTTTGGCGCCGAGCGCCTCCATTTCATCCGAGACGCGATAGTAGTAGAGCGCAACCGGATTGACCTGCGTGATGCGGAGAATTTTGCCGAAATACGAACGGGCCTTGGAATAATCCCCCGTATTATAGGAAGCGATCCCCGCGAGAAAGAGAATTTTCGTCTCGTAAGGATTGCGGCCGATCAGTTTTTCGAGATAAAAGAGCGCTTTTTTATGTTTCGCCTGTTCGCAGAGCGTAGTAGCCAGCTTGTAGACGTCGTCATCGGCGTCCGAACCAGCCTCTTCCGCCCGTTTCAGGCAGAGCGCGGCCTGTTCGTACTGACCGCAATAATGATAAATACTCGCCAGCGTGCAGAGCGCCCGCACGCAATCCGGCCGGTAGACGAGCGCTTTTCTTCCCGCGGAGACCGCTTCCTGTAACTTCCCGCTGAAAAAGTATGCCAATTCCAGCTCGCAAAGAGCGTCCGCGTAGCGGTCGGAACCGGGATAAACTTCGGACAGAATCTCGATGGCGCCCGCATAGTCTCCCTGCAGTATTTTACGCTTTCCCCGTTCGACCGCTTCGGAATAGTCCACGCATTCGTAGGGATAGACGATTTTATATTCTTTTTTGTGGTTGACGACTTCATCGAAATACTGCATCATATTGTCGTCGATATATACCTTTGAAGCGTCCTGAACGTGAGCGAGCTGCTCGTTGAAATAGAACCCCGCCATATCGACGTTTCCGAGATAAAAATAGCTCGTGCCAAGCCCGTTGTAAGCAATGGAGTAATTCTTTTTGCTGACCAGATTGAGAAAACGAAACCAATAATTGATCGAGAGTTCATAATGCCCCATATCGAAATAGAGATCGGCGATGTCGCCGTAGATCATTACACCCCTCGATTTATCTTTGCTCGCCAAAAGCAAGGTCAGACTTCCCAACAAATCGTTTTGATCCGCCTTTTCTTCCGCCAGCTGACGGTAAAATTTATAGGTATTTTCAAATTTGATTACCTTATCGCTCATTTTTACCCAATAAACGGTCTACATCGCTTCGGTCAAAAACATATTCGGTGTTGCAAAACTGACAGCCGACCGAGATTTTCCCCTGTTCGTCCAGAATATCGTAAAGTTCGGATTCGCCCATCGAGAGCAAAATCGATTCGATATATTCCCTGCTGCAAAGACAGCGATAATGCGCCTCGGTCTTTTCAAAGCGTTCGCACCCGAAATAGTCACGCAAAAGGCACGCGAGGTCAGCGCTCTCTATCAGAGAACTGATGTTGCCGAGACGGGAAATCGCCTCTTCCGCGCGGGCGATATTTTCTTCGCTCGCTCCCGGCAGCGCCTGTATCACCGCTCCGCCCGCCCCGACGCAGCGATAATCCACGCCGATTTTTACCCCCAAAGCGAGCGCGGTCGGCTGTTGTTCGCTGTATAAATAATACGCGGCGAAATCCTCCGCGATTTCCCCCGACACCAGCCGGCAGGAACCGGTATAGGGCTCTTTCAGCCCCATGCTCTTCACGACGGTGAGCCTCCCGTTTTTCCCGACGCAGCCGCCGACGTTCAGCTTCCCGTCCGGGCGCAAAGGCAGCTCCGCCCGCGGATTGTCGATATAGCCGCGCATATCCAGCGCGCTGTTTCCGCAGACGACGATCTGTCCGCCGACGCCGTCTCCGCTGATCGTAACGGAAAGTTTATCCGATTCGTTTTTCAGCGTGGACGCCATAAACGTCGCCGCCGTCAGGGAGCGCCCCAGCGCCGCGGCGGAGAGGGGCGACAGCTTGTGAATCTCGATCGCGCGGTTGACCATTTCAGTCGTATCCATCAGGCAGAGACTCAGCTCGCCGCCGAAAATCATCGCCTTTAATACCCTGTTTTTTCGCATTTATCTCACCCTTTTCGCAATAAAATTGATCCGGAGGGAATTTTCTTTCAGACGCCGCCCGCATTCGCCTTCTTTCTTCAGGATCTCAAATCCGGCGGCGGCAAGCGCTTCCGAAACCGCTTCCGGCTCGTGAATATACTGCACGTGCCGCTCGTCTCTTCGCTCATAAACCGCTCCGCGCGCAAGAAAAAAAGTGAGATCCATTTCCACGCGGCCTCTCTTTAAGCGATTGAACCAAAGATAGGAGATATCTTCGTTATCCTCCCCGAAAAGGTTGTTTCCGAGGACGTTCCGCAGCTTAAAGGGGCTCGATATGTCAAACATAATCATCCCGCCGATCATCAGACAATTTCTGATATTTTCAAATAATTCAACGAGTTTTTTCGGCGGGATGTAATTCACGCCGTCGTTGATGACCGTCACAAAGCCGAGATCGGCAAATCCTCTCGGCCGAAGCATATTCTGATGCAGGTAAACGATCCCCGTCCCTTCCGAACGAGCCATCGCCTCGGACAGCATCTCATACGAGAGATCGGCGCCCACCACGTCGCACCCCGCCCGGGAAAGCGCCCGCGTAAAATAGCCCGTCCCGCAGGCGAAATCCGCACCGCGGAGAACGGGTGCATACCGACCGACCCGGGCGCAGACGTAATTTGCCCATCTTTCGTAATCGCCGTCGGCGGTCAGACTTTCGTAATATGCCGCCAGCACGCTGTAAGCGTTCATTTACTTTCCTTTTTCCTGCGCGATTTTTTCTCTTTCTTTTCCAAAAGCTTACGCGCTTCTTCCTTTCTCTTCTCGCGCTCGTCTTCGAGTTTCTTCTCCTCTTCCGTCAGCTGGTACTGCTCGTCGTCCTTGTGCGCCTCCACGTACTCTTCCGCGTCTTTATAGATCGCCTCCTTGCTCTCCTGCAACTTTTTCAGGTCTTCGCGGTTAAACGTCGTCGGCAGTTCGACCAACTTCAGCTCATCGTCCGTAATCGGCTTTATGGGGCGCGTCGTAAGAGCGGATCTGCCGAACTGCTGCATCTGCTCTTTATAGCGCTTGATCGATTCCGCGTCGTCTTTATTGACTTTTTCGTAGATACCGCGGTTTTTCTGCGCCCCCGGTACGCGGTCGTTTATAAACTTATCGAACACCCAGTGACTGTAATCCGTCCAGACCAGCAGGCCGACGGAAAAACCGAAGGTAAACAGCAGCAAAATTCCGATCGTCGTAAAAATACCGCCCAAAAAGGTGAGAATGACCGAAATCAGACTCAAAAACAAAAAGAAGATATTGGTCGGGATCAGGGAGATCGTCATTAAAAAGGCGTTTTTGATCAGCTTCCAGAAACTGAGCTGATAAGTCACGCCCATGGAAATCATCCAGAATACCATGACGGTCGCCAACGCAAGCACAATATAAGTCGCCCCCTTCGCGATCCACAGCAGCCACGCCTGGCTCTGCCCGAGCGCCAGCATCAGATCGGTATAGGCGAGGGAAATTTTACTGAGAACAAAGAAAATGGAATATAAAAGCAACGCCCCGACGATCACGCCGAAGTTCTGCTTGATGCCGCGCCAAAAATCGTTTGCGACAAAAATCCCCTCTGTCCAAACCATGTTGCGGATGACGTAAGCGCCGCCCGCCACGCCGATGGCGGCGATGACCGCCGCAAGCGGCACAAACAGATAAGTCGACGTCGTGACCATTACGTTGACCTGTTCGGTGACGCCGGTCATATCCGGAATAACCGGATACCCGATTCCGATATTCTGAGAAAACGGCGTATTTCCTCCCACATAAGAAGCATACGCCTGATTATAGACCAAAACCAAGACCAAAGGGATAAAAAAGAGCAGAATCAACAAATTGACGCCGAGCAGCCTCGTCCAGCTGCCCTTCAAAATATCCCAAAACAAACCCCAGCGGTTGCTGGGAAGCGTCGAACGGGCGTACCCTTCCGATTTTTCCGAGCCCATGATCATCCGGTTGATCAGTCCGCCGATTTTTCCTTTTGCCATTCGTAATCTCCTAGCCGAATTATTCCCATCTATTTTACACTAAAATAAAATTATTTTCAACAAAAAGAAGATACCAGTTGAAAAAACTTTACTTTTCACGCTAATTTTGATACTATATTTTAAATTTGAACAAGCGAATATTACTACGGAGGTAATTATGAGAAAATACAATATCGCCGTCGTCGGCGCGACCGGCATGGTTGGCAGAAAATTTCTGGAAGTACTGACCGAGCGCAATCTTCCCGCCGATCAATATTATCTCTACGCTTCCGCGCGGAGCGCCGGGCAGACGATAGATTTTTTCGGGGAGCCCCACACCGTCATCGAGCTGAAGAAGGAAAATATCGTCGATAAGAAAATCGACATTGCGCTCTTTTCCGCGGGCGGAGACATCAGCAAGGAATACGCCCCCGTATTCGCCGAACACGGCGCTCTCGTCATCGATAATTCCAACGCCTGGAGAAGAGACCCGAACGTCCCCCTGATCGTCCCCGAATGCAACGCGGAAGACATCAGGAAACATCACAACATCATCGCAAACCCCAACTGTTCGACCATTCAGGCGGTGGTCGCATTAAAGCCGCTCCATGAGCGCTTCAGAATCAAGCGCGTGGTCTACACCACCTACCAGGCGGTCAGCGGCGCGGGCGTCAAGGGATTCAACGATTTAAAGGGAGGGATCTGCGGAGAGGCGCCGCAAAAATTCCCCTATCCGATTTTCGGCAACTGCATTCCGCACATCGACGTTTTTCTGGAAAACGGCTATACGAAGGAGGAAGATAAAATGATCTTCGAGACCAAGAAGATCCTGAACGATTTCTCCCTCAAGATCACGGCGACCACCGTGCGCGTGCCGGTTTATTACGGGCACAGCGAATCCATCAACGTGGAGTTTTTCAACCCCTGCACTGCGGAAGAAGTCAGGGAGGTGCTGTCCCGCGCGGAGGGCGTCGTCGTACAGGACAATCCCGCCGAAAACCTCTACCCCATGCCGTTGACGGCGGAAAACAGAGACGAGGTCTTCGTCGGGAGAATCCGCAAGGACGATACCGTGGAGAGCGGCGTCAACCTGTGGGTCGTCGCGGACAATATACGGAAAGGCGCCGCGACAAATGCGGTGCAGATCGCAGAGAAAGCAATCGAAATGGGATTAGTCAGATAATATGAATCCGGAAGAAGCGCTGAAAAATGTTTTTGAAGAGATCAAAAACGGCAATCATTTGGGAGAACCGATTACGCTGGTCGGCGCGACCAAGACGGTAGATCTTCTTACGATTCAGCGCGCGATCGACTGCGGTTTAAAGGCAGTGGGCGAAAACCGCGTGCAGGAGTTCAGGGAAAAAGCCCCCTTCCTGCACGGAGCGGAAATTCACTTCATCGGCCATTTGCAGACCAACAAGGTCAAATATCTGATCGGCAACGTATCTCTGATTCACTCGGTCGACAGTCTGCCGCTTGCGGAAGAAATCTCAGAACAGAGCGAAAAAAAGGGACTCGTCACCGACGTTTTAGCGGAAATCAATATCGGCAAAGAACCGACGAAGAGCGGTTTTTCCGCCGAACAGGCGGAGGACGCAATGGATAAAATCTCCTCCCTGCCGGGGATCCGCGCGGTCGGGCTGATGGCGATGCTGCCGAAATCTGAAAATTCAAGATATTTGAGCGATTTGTGTTTGCAAATGCGCGCGATCTATGATACAATAAAAAAGGAAGGATTCCCCGTCCGGCATCTGTCGATGGGCATGAGCGAAGACTATCGGATCGCGATCCGGAACGGCAGCAATATGATCCGGCTCGGCAGAGCGATCTTCGGAGAAAGGAGCAATCCGCGGTAATTATGGGATTATTCGAGTTTTTTCAGCGTTCCGAAAAGGAAAGCGCCGAACGGAGGCGCATCAACATCGACCGCTTTCAGCGCGGCGAAGAAAGCGCGGACACCGTACAGAAGGGGCCCGTCACCGTATTTCACCCAAAATCGTTCAAAGATGTGGAGAAAATCATTTCAACGCTGAAAAACGGACAGCAGGCCGTCGTTCATACGGGCGAACTCGCAAAAGACACCGCTTACCGCGTACTCGACATGCTCTGCGGCGCGATTTACGCGCTGGACGGCGGCGTGTATGAAATGGAGAACAACATTTTCCTCTTTACCCCGCACGGGATCGAGGTGAAATAAAGAAAAAAAGACGGGGTTCCCTGTCTTTTTTGTTGAAACAGGAGAAAAAAATGAATCAGACTATTTTGGTGTTGGATTTCGGCGGGCAGTATAAAGAGCTGATTGCGCGCAGAATCCGCGAAAAACACGTTTATTCCGTCATCGAGCCCTGCACGATCTCCGTCGAACGGATCAGAGAAATCAACCCGATCGGCATTATCTTTACGGGAGGCCCTTACAGCGTATACGCGGATCACGCCCCCAAATGCGATTTCGCCATACTGAAGCTGGGGATTCCCGTGCTCGGCATCTGTTACGGCATGCAGATCCTGGCGCACATGCTGGGAGGCAAGGTGGAGTCCTGCGCCGTCAGCGAATACGGAAAAATCAAGACCGATCTCGATCTCTCTTCCCCCCTCTTTTCGGGGCTGAAAGAGTCGGAAATAACGCTGATGAGCCATACGGATTACGTTGCCGAACTGCCGGCCGGCTGCAGGACGACCGCGACGACGCGCGATTGCGCCTGCGCCGCTTTTGAAGACGAAAAGCGGAAGTTCTATGCCGTACAGTTCCACCCGGAAGTGCAGCACACCCCCAAGGGAAAGGAAATGCTCAAAAATTTCGTCTTTTCGGTCTGCGGCGCCAAAGGCGACTATACGATGGACGACTACATCAAGCGCCAGGTTGCGGAGATCCGCGAAAAGGTAGGCGACAAACGCGTGCTCCTCGGGCTCTCCGGCGGGGTGGATTCGTCCGTCGCCGCGGCGCTCATTTCAAAAGCGGTTCCCGGGCAGCTGATCTGCATTTACGTGGACCACGGCTTTATGCGCAAAAACGAGAGCGAAGAAATCGACCGCGTTTTCTCCAGGATGGATCTGAACTTCGTTCATGTGGATGCGGAAGCGCGCTTTTTGGAAAAACTGAAAGGCGTCAGCGATCCGGAAACCAAGAGGAAGATCATCGGAAAAGAATTCGTCTGCGTATTCGAGGACGAGAGCAAAAAACACGGACGTTATGATTTTCTCGCGCAGGGGACGATTTATCCCGACGTCATTGAATCGGGCGCAAATAACTCCGCGAATATCAAGAGCCATCACAACGTCGGCGGACTGCCCAAAAACATGTCTTTCACCGGGCTGGTAGAGCCCTTGCGCGGGTTATTTAAAGATGAAGTACGCATACTCGGCAGAAAGCTGGGATTGCCGAAGGAATTGGTACAGCGCCAGCCCTTCCCCGGGCCGGGGCTCGCCATCCGCGTGATCGGAGAAGTCACCAAGGAAAAACTGGATATTCTCCGCGAGGCTGACGCCATTTTCCGCGAAGAGATTATCCGGCACAAAGTCAAGGCGCACCAGTATTTCGCCGTGCTCACCAACGTGCGCTCGGTCGGCGTCATGGGAGATTTCCGCACGTATGACTATGCAGTCGCGCTCCGCGCCGTCGTCACATCCGACTTTATGACCGCGGAAGCCGCTCGCATCCCCTACCCCGTCCTCGAGCACATCGCGAGCCGCATTGCAAACGAAGTCAAGGGCGTATCCCGCGTGTGTTACGACGTCACCGGTAAGCCCCCCGCTACCATTGAATGGGAGTAAAAAAAGACAAATACTTAGGCGAACCATAATATTCCTGACAGCCGGCAACGACTGTCCGAATTTCTATAATGCAATCATAAAAACGGACAAATACGGGGAAACGCCGCCCGTACAAACGGGAAAATGACAGCTACATTCGCAGCCGAGAGCCGGCGTTTACGCAAGCGAATCCGAACTTTCGGGAGGGATAAGATGAACAGACCGATTACGACGTTGTTTATGCTGATGTCCGTTGACGGAAAAATAAGCACCGGCGCAACAGACGATTTAGACGTAGATAAGGATTTTCCGAACATCAAAGGAGTGAACGAGGGACTGCACCAATATTACGAAATAGAAAAGACAACGGATTTGTGGTCTTTGAACTCAGGCAGGGTGCAAGCAAAATAGGCGTCAATACGAGGGGGCTCCCCCAAAAAACACAGGTCTCCTTTGCGGTAATCGATCATCGGCATCTGAATGAAAACGGCATACGTTATTTTTGCGCGTTATCAAAAGAGTTTGTGTTAATTACGACGAATCCCAAGCATCCCGCATATAACGTGAAGGAAGAAAATCTTCACATTATATATCAAAGCAAATTATCCTTAAAAGACGCGCTTGTAAAACTCAAATCGGAACACGGCTGCGAAAAAATAACCATCCAGACCGGAGGCACATTGAACGGCCTGTTTTTTCGCGAAAAGCTGTTCGATTATATTGATATTGTGGTCGCGCCGGTTTTGATCGGCGGCAAGGATACTTCTACTTTAATTGACGGAACAGCCTTGACGGCGGAAAGCGAATTATCGAAATTAGGTGTTCTGAAGCTGAAAGAATGCGTGGTTTTGGAAAACTCCTATCTGCGGTTGAGATATGAAGTAATTCACTGACCATTTCCGATTGATGCAGCGGACGGGGATATTCTCAACAAGCAACCGTCTTTCCGCCGCAGACGGAAAGACGGTTTTTTACGGAAAGGTCCCCCTGTTCCTATGATTGCTGCGGTATATTTTGCAAAAGGCCGAAAAAAAGAGCCCCCTTTTGCAATGTTGCGCAGTTAAGGATATTTTTGAGAAAAAGATACAAATCTCGTTCCGGATGAAAGGAAGATATAACCTTCCGTTCAAAAAATATCATTTGAGAAATGCTTCCTACGGGAGCGAAAAAGCACGCGATGACTGCGAGACGAGCAAGCGGACCGCCCCGTCCTCATGCGAGACAAAAGCGCGAGAAAAAGGAGCGCACGTTCAAACGGCAAAAGAGAAAAGGGCACGTTTACGGACCGCAAGCAATACCCGGCAGGCCAATGATGTCCGCACCCGTGCGCGGCGCCTATCGATCGGAGCGATGCCCGAACACGATGCTGCCCGCCATACGGAGAGCAAACTTTTTTGCATTCGCCCCTCCTTGAATCAAGCCATCCGCGAGTGGTTACTTTCTGCCGGATTCCCGCTTTGCGCGCTCCGTGACCGAACGGATGAAACCGCCTTTTGCCTCAGTATATCCGTCACGGTCATAGCGGAATTTATCCGCAAGCGAAACTTTCAGGCTTTCGTATTCCCGCGCGGTCTGCGGATGCGCGGTTAAATAATCCCGAAACAGCAGTTCTTCGTTATCTCCCTCATAGCGCAGATGAAGGTGAAAGACCTCTTCCGCAAAGCCGTACTCGGTATATCCCCTGTTGAAAGAAACGCGCCCCGCGCTCTCCGACATCGCGGTATAGCCGTTTGCCGCAATCGCATCTCTGACTTTCTCAAATCGCGCGGGCGCCGTTTCCGCCAGAATATCGACGATATTCTTCGCTTTGATCCCGGGTATCGCCGTACTGCCGATATGAGACAGGGAAACCGGGCAGTCATTCGGCAAGAAAGACAGAATCCGCCGCCGTTCCCGCGCGAACCGGTCCGCCCATTCGGCACGGTGATCGCTCAAAGCGATGGGAAACAGCTGCCAGAGCTCTTCCAGCGTCATCTCGTTCAAATGCTTCATGCCTGCTCTCTCTTCCGTAGGATATCGCCGCATGCCAAAGGGAGATCCGTATAGAGCCATAATTTTTCCTGTACGCGCTTGGCATCCGTCACCGGCGCGCCGTCCTCGTTTTCCAGACGGTTCACCCGAATATGCCGATTGAAAGAACCGTCGTTCGGAGAGAGAACCTCCAGTTCGTCTCCGCAGACAAAGCGGTTGCGCATTTCCACCAAGGCGCGGCGGCGCTCCCGATCGTACGAGAGAACGAGCGCTGTGAAACGGTGCGTCCCCGCGCTCTGCGAATTTTCGTAGTTGATCGTGCTGTCGTTTCCGCCCAAAAAATAGGCGGTCGTAAAATCGCGGTGAGCGGTCTTTTTCAGTTCCTCACGGAACAAGGGATCGCTGCGATATTCCGCGCCCGCCCGCTTGAAGCGGTCGATCGCGCGGCGGTAGGCGTTCACCACCGTAGCCAGGTAATACTCGCTCTTCATGCGCCCCTCGATCTTGAACGAGACGACGCCCGCGCCCGCAAGCTCGGGAAGATAATCGATTAAATTGAGATCCTTTGAATTCAGCAGATAAGTGCCTCTGCCGTCCTCCTCGATCGGAAGGAAGGCGCCGTCCGTTCCGCTCTCGCGGATCTCGTATTTCCAGCGGCATGCCTGCACGCACGCGCCGCGGTTGCCGTCCCGCCCGCTCAGATAATTGGACAAAAGACACCGCCCGCTGTACGAAACGCACATGGCGCCGTGAATAAACGCCTCCAGCTCCAGTTGCGGCTGGTGGCGGTGGATCTCGGCGATTTCCCCGCAGGAAAGCTCCCGCGCCAGCACCACGCGTTTAACGCCTGTTTTCGCCCAAAATTCCGCCGAAAGGCGGTTGGTCGTGTTCGCCTGCGTCGAGAGGTGTATCGGGAGGCGCGGCGCGCAATTTTGCGCCAGAAAGATCAGCCCGGGATCGGAGACGATGGCGGCATCCGCACCGACGGATTCCAGGAAAGCGAAGTAACGCTCCGCCGCCGCGAGATCCCCGTTTTTCGCGAAAATATTGACGGTGACGTATATCTTTTTGCCGCATCGGTGCGTATAGCCGACCGCTTCGGCAAGCGCTTCGTCCGTAAAATTCCCGGCGAGCGCGCGCAGGCTGAACTGCTTGCCGCCGACATAAACCGCATCCGCGCCAAAATAAAGCGCCGTCTTGAGTTTGGAGAAATCTCCCGCAGGAGCCAGTAATTCAAATTTCATCTCTTCTTCGCTATCAGAACGCCGTCCTCCACCGCCACGACGGAGGTTTCCATTTCCCCGTCATTTTTAAGCGCTTCGACAAAACGCATCAGACTGTGCACGATGGTATTGTGCCTGCGGGGCGCTTTCCGCTCTCCGTCCGCATAGCCGAAAAAAGAGACGTTATCCGCAAACAGAATGCCCCCTTTCGGCAAAAGCGGTTTTAAAAAGGGCAGATACTCGAAGTAATGCCCTTTGGGTCCGTCCAAAAAAATAAAGTCGTATGTCCCGGAAAGAACGGGGATAATTTCCGAAGCGTCCCCGTTATGAATGAGCGCCCGCTCCGCGCATCCGAGCGCCGCGAGGTTTTCCCTCGCTTCCCGGCAGCAGTCCTCCTGTAGCTCAATCCCCGTCAGGCGCGCCCGGGGAGCCGCGAGCAGCATGCCGGCGGCAGAACAGCCGACCGCCGTTCCGATTTCCAGTATCCGCTCCGGATTCAGGGATCGGACGGTATCAAGCAGGAGGCGGAAAGTCTGCGACCGGGCGACGGGAATGCCCCGCGCCCGCGCGCGTTCCCTCAACTGCTCCAGGTCCTCCCAACGCGTCATACTTCCATGATGACGGGCAGGATCATGGGATTCTTTTTCGTCTTTTTGAAAATGTAATTTTTCAGGCTTCTGCGGATCGCGTACTTGATCTCGCTCTTATCGCCGTCCGCCTTGACGTCGAGATGCGCCAGCGCGTTCGAAACGTTGTTCTTCGCCTCCGACCAGATCGCCTCGTCCATCACGATTCCCTTGTTGACGAGATCGGTGGAAACGAGATGCCCGCTCAGTTCGTCGATACAGGCGACCACGATGATGATGCCGTCCTCGGAAAGATGGATTCTGTCGCGCAGGACGACGGATTCCCCGTCGTCAATCCCCAAACCGTCCACCAGCCGCGTTCCCGAGGAAAAACGCTCGCCGCGCTTGATGCTCTTCGGCGTCACGACCGCCGTATCCCCGATATCCGCAATCAGGATGTTGCCCGGCTTCATTCCCAAAGACTCCGCCAGTTTGGCGTGTTTTTTCAGATGGCGGTATTCGCCGTGTACGGGAATAAAGAACTTCGGGTTGGTGAGCGTGTGGATGATTTTCAGCTCGTCCCTGCACGCGTGGCCGGAAACGTGAATGGGCTCCAGCGATTCGTACACCACCTCGGCCCCCAGCCGATAGAGGTTGTTGATGACCCCGTAAACCATTTTTTCGTTGCCCGGAATGGGAGAAGCGCTGATGACGACGGTGTCGTTGTTCCCGATCTTGATCTTATTGAACTCGCCCGACGCCATGCGGGTGAGCGCGCTCATCGGCTCGCCCTGCGATCCCGTTGAAATGATCACGAGCTCGCTGTCCTTCATATTTTTAATTTTATCGATATCGATTACGAGATTCTGCGGAATTTTCAGCTCCCCGATTTTGGAAGCCGCGTCCGCGACGTTGATCATGCTGCGGCCGGAAAACACGACTTTCCGGCGGTATTTCACCGCCATATCCAAAATCTGCTGCAGCCGATGGACGTTGGACGCAAAGGTCGCGATAATCAGACGGCGGCCGATATTGTCAGAGAAAATGTGGTCGAACGTCTCCCCCACGACGCGCTCGCTCATCGTATAGCCGGGGCGCTCGATATTGGTGGACTCTGCCAAAAGCAGCAACACGCCGTTTCCGCCGATCTCCGCAATGCGGCCGAGATCGGTATGCTCGCCGTTGATCGGCGTAAAATCGATCTTGTAATCCCCCGTATGAAAGACGACGCCGACCGGAGTGGTGACCGCCAGCGCGACCGCGCCCGCGATCGAGTGGTTGACGTTGATAAATTCCACCGTAAAACACCCCAGCTTGACGATACTGCCCGGCTTGATGCAGTTCAGGCTGACGTTGTTGAGGTTGTGTTCCTTCAGCTTGTTTTCCGCCAGCGTAAGCGTGAGCTTGGTGCCGAATACCGGGATGTTGAGTTCTTTTAAGAGGTAAGGCAGACCGCCGATGTGGTCTTCGTGCCCGTGCGTGATGACGACGCCGCGGATTTTGTTTCTGTTTTCAATCAGATAACTGATATCCGGAATAACGAGGTCGATCCCCGGCATATCATCTGAGGGGAAAGACGTCCCCGCGTCGATGATAATAATATCCTTGCCGTATTCCAGCGCGGTCATATTCTTGCCGATTTCTCCCACCCCGCCCAGGAATCTGACTTTCAGTTGTTTATCGTTTTTCAAGAGATAACTCCTTCCTATCATTTCGTTTTTTTATATTATACCTTTTTTTCTGCGAAAAGTAAAGGTATTACGGCATAAATCCCGCCCGGAAAAAATACTTTCCTGAAAATTACATGCGTCAAAACAGTTGAAAAAAAGTAAAAATCATATATAATATAATAGTGATTAAATATTTTCAGGAGGGCATTTTTATGCGCGTCTATAATTTTTCCGCAGGGCCGTCCATGCTTCCCCTCGAAGTCCTGCAAACTGCCCAATCTTCCCTCTTAAACTACGATAATTCGGGAATGAGCATCACAGAGATGAGCCACCGTTCCAAAAATTTTATGGCCGTCAACGACGAAGCGCAGGCGCTTTTGCGCGAATTATTATCCATTCCGGATGAATATTTCACCTTATTCGTGCAGGGCGGCGCTTCGCAGCAGTTTTCCGCAATCCCTTTGAATCTTTTGAAAAACGGAAAGGCGGATTACGTCGTAACGGGCAACTTCGCCAAGAAAGCGTATCAGGAAGGGCTCAGATACGGCGATATGGCTGTCGCAGCGTCATCCGAAGACCGCAGCTTTACCTATATTCCCGACATGGATGCAACCGCTTTCCGCGAGGGCATCGATTACGTACATTTCACGCATAACAACACCATTTTCGGCACGCGGTTCACGAAACTCCCGAAAACCTCCGCTCCGCTGGTCTGCGACATGAGTTCGAGCATTTTAAGTCAGGAAACAGACGTATCCGATTATGGTTTGATCTATGCCGGCGCGCAGAAAAATATCGCGCCCGCGGGGCTGACCATCGTCATCGTCCGAAAGGATCTCGTCGGAAAACAGTCCCCTCTCTGCCCGACCATGCTGAGCTATGAGACGCAGGCAAAGGAAAACAGCCTTTACAATACGCCGCCCTGCTTTTCCATCTACATGGCGATGCTGGTTTTCCGCTGGCTGAAAAAGCTGGGAGGCGTAAAGGCAATTCAGGCAATTAACGAATACAAGGCAAAGCTCCTCTATGACTTCATCGACAGCTCATCCTTTTACAGAAACGAAGTAATCCCGCAGGACCGCTCGATCATGAACGTCCCCTTTACGACGCCGGACAAAGCCACGGACGAAGCGTTCGTCAAAGAAGCCGCCGAACACGGATTGGTATCCCTCAAGGGGCACCGTCTCACCGGCGGAATGCGCGCCTCCATCTATAACGCAATGCCGACAGAGGGGGTAAAAGCGCTGATCGCGTTCATGCAGCAATTTGAACTGCGGCACAAGGGAGGTACGGTATGAAACAGATTCTGACGTTAAACAACATCAGCCCCGCGATCGGCGGCGTGTTCGACGGACAATTTTCCGTGTCCGCAGACTGCGCCGCCCCGGACGGCATTCTGGTGCGCAGCTTCGGAATGCACGACTATGCCCTGCCGGAGAGCGTCCTGGCGGTTGCACGCGCGGGAGCGGGAACCAACAACATTCCCGCCCAAGCATATGCCGAAAAGGGAGTCGTCGTGTTCAATACGCCGGGCGCCAACGCGAACGCCGTCAAGGAGCTGGTTATTGCCGCGCTTTTATTGGGCGCGCGTAAAATTATACCCGCGATCGAATGGGTTAAAACACTTAAGGACAGCGAAGATTTAAACAAACGCGTGGAAAAGGGAAAATCAGCCTTTTCGGGCGGCGAACTGTACGGCAAAAAGCTGGGCGTAATCGGCTTGGGTGCGATCGGCGTACAGGTAGCGAACGCCGCCGTCGGGCTCGGCATGGAGGTCTTCGGGTACGATCCCTATTTATCCGTTTCCAACGCGCTGCTCCTATCCCGACACGTCAGCGAAATCAAGACGCTGGACGAATTATACGGACAGTGCGATTTTATCACCGTTCATATTCCCCTGACCGATCAGAACAAAGACATGTTTGACGGACAGGCGTTTGCAAAAATGAAGGACGGCGCCGTGCTCGTCAACCTCGCCCGCGGCGAACTGGTCGACGTCCCTGCTCTGCTGAAAGCGCTTGCTTCCGGGAAAATCGGCCGGTATATCACCGATTTTCCGCATAACGATCTGATCGGCGCGGAAAACGCGATCTGCATTCCGCACCTCGGCGCGTCGACCGTGGAGGCGGAGGACAACTGCGCGGTGATGGCGGCAAAACAGCTGAAGGACTATTTGGAAAACGGCAATATCGCGAACAGCGTCAATTATCCGAACTGTTCGCTCCCCCGCTCGGGCAGATCCAGGATCACCCTGCATCACCTCAATCAGAACAGCATGATCGCAAAAATCACTTCCGTACTCGCGGAAAACGGAGCGAACATCGAAAATTTTGTCAACAAAAGCAGAGGAAATTACGCTTACAGCATCATTGACGTCAATACCGATATACCGGAATTTGCCATTGATAAATTGCGGAAAATAGACGGCGTCATCCGCGTGCGCGTGATTTGAATTGATCCGGCGTAATGGAAATCGTGAAACTCGGCTGATATCCGGCCGAGTTTTTTCATATAAAAAACTGCTTGATAAAATAGTTTAAGTGTGCTATACTAAGCATGCTACACAAATAAATATATTTTAAAAATGAACAAACAAGGGGTTATTATACTCTTTTTTGGTCATACTCCCATCATAGTAATTTGTTAAAAATGCAAATTCCAAATGGGAATGTTTGTTCATTTCTATTTATTTGTGTAGCAACAAGGAGTTTGCGTTTTATGTGCGTAACTCCGGTTGCGCACTTTTTTATTTTAAAACGGTGCGACTATATATAAGGAGCATCGTATGAATGGCGGCGAATACGGCCTCAACCAATGCTAAAAATGCTAAAAAAGACGAATTTTATACAATGAAACGGGACATGCTGCCGTCCCGGCGCATGCCCCGTTTTGTTTCCGTGTAACTATATTTTATTTGTTGAAGTATCTCTTCAGCAGTCCCTCGAAGGCTTTGCCGTGACGTGCTTCGTCGCGCGCCATTTCGTGCACGGTGTCGTGGATGGCATCCAGCCCCAGTTCCTTTGCCTTTTTCGCGAGTTCAAATTTCCCCATGGTAGCGCCGTTTTCCGCCTCCACTCTCATTTCGAGATTCTTTTTGGTGGAATCCGTTACGACTTCACCCAGCAGTTCCGCAAACTTCGCGGCGTGTTCCGCCTCTTCGTAAGCCGCCTTTTCCCAGTAGAGACCGATCTCGGGATACCCCTCTCTGTGCGCGACGCGCGCCATCGCCAGATACATGCCGACTTCGGTGCACTCGCCGTTGAAGTTCATTCTCAGCCCTTCGATGATCTCGGGATCTACGCCCTTCGCAACGCCGACGACGTGTTCAGCCGCCCAGACTTTTTCATTTTCCACGACTTCCGTGAATTTGGAAGCGGGCGCTTTGCACTGAGGGCAGAATTCGGGGGCGCTGTCCCCTTCGTGAACATAACCGCAGATTTGGCAAACAAATTTTTTCATAACGTTCTCCTTTTTCCTTTTTTGCAGATTTTATTATTTCAAACAATCCGAGCAGACGCCGTAATAGATGCATTTTTCATCTTCCACGACAAAGCCCGCGTCGGACAGTTCTTCCGGTATTTCCGATTTGACATATAAGTCTACGATCTTACCGCACTTCTTACAGATAAAATGACGGTGGGAATCCACATGGCCGTCATAGTGCAGCTTTTTATCCATCGTCTCGAGCGTTACGAGATCTCCGTTTTCCGCCAGGCATTTCAGATTGCGGTATACCGTTCCCAAACTGATGGAAGGCTCGACGGCCTTCGCCTGCTCGTAGACCTCCTCCGCCGTAGGGTGAGAAAAACTCGCCTTCACCAAATTCAAAACCAATTCTCTCTGGCGGGAATATCTCATTGCGCCTCCTTAAACAATAATGATTATCATTATTATAACTGCAAAAAATAAATTTGTCAAGAGTTTCAGCAAAATTTTTTTAAAATTTTAAGGGAAATTTTTGCGCCGTAAATATTCTTCCCCTCTGCAACAAATTTATTTTCGTATTCGGTGGGAAGATTCTCCCAGCCGTCGCGGACGATATCATCCGTCTGCATCATAATTTCAAAGCCGTTTTCAGAATAAGAGCGCAGCGAATACGCAAAAAACGCCGCATTATCCGTTTTTTGCGCGATCACTCCGTCTTCCGTCAGCAGTTCCCTGTAAATCTTCAGAAATTTAGGATGCGTGAGTCGATGATTGGCATACGTCTTTTTGGGATACGGACAGGAAAAGTTGAGGTAAATCGCCCGTATTTTATGAGACGGGAGATAATAGAGGAGATTTTCCGCGCTGACGTTGAGAAAGCGCAGATTTTCCCGTCCCCTCTCGCGCGCCGTTTCCGCCGCGCACACGATCACGTTGCTCACGCGTTCCACCGCCAAATAACCGACGTCGGGATGAAGTCCGGAAAGCCGGTCGATAAATCCGCCCTTGCCGCAGCCGATCTCCAGTTCCACCGGTTTTTCTCCGAACAGTGCTTCCAGATCCACGGGATCGGCCTTACAGCGCGCCGGGTCAAAATAAAAACCCTCGCGCTCAACCGCCGCGAGATACCCGCGAACGGCATCCAGCCGTTCCTGCAAATGCTTTTTGCGCCTCATTCTCATATCAGAATTGTAACACGAAAAAACAGAATCGTCAACGTTTCTCAGTTGACATTTTTCAAAATTGTGCTATAATAATAGCGGAGGTATAGATATGGGTTTTTTTGATAAAGTTTCGGATGCAATCATTACTGCAGAGATGGTCTTCGAAAAAGAGTGCCGCTCTTTTACCTGCTACGGCTTGGAAGACATCACCAAAAATGTGGAGATCAAAGGTAAAATCATCGATAAGGATAATAACCTGATTCAATTTTCGGGGAATATCCTGGTGGAGACGAAATCCCTTTACGGCAAAAAATTTCTGATCGACGATCAGAACAAAATCATGGAGCTCGACCTGGATTCGGTGGAGACCAAGATGGAAGAGGTCCAGCAGAAAACCAAGACCGCACAGGTCGAAACATCCATCGTAAAATTCAACTACCGTAAACTGGAATTGATTTAAAACGGCACATTGCCGCCCGTACCCGACACATGAAAACAGCGCATGGCGCCGCTCTCCGCGGCAGAATGCGCTGTTTTTTTCGCTCATTTATGTTTTTTTCTTTCCCCCGTCAGCCGCGGTACTCCTCCATCAAAGCCTTGAACGCGGGGAGCGCCCGTTCAATCTGTTCGGTCGATACGCAGTACGCGATCCGCACAAATCCCTTCACGCCGAACCCGTCGCACGGGACCAGCAAGAGCTCGTGCCTTTTCGCCCTCTCGCAAAAAGCGGCCGCGTCCGGCTCGGGCGTTTCGACAAAGAGATAAAAAGCGCCGTCCGGCTTGATGCAGTGATAACCGAAGGAGACCAATCCCTCATACAGCAGTTTCCGGTTTCTCTCGTATACAGAAATATCGGACAGCTGGCCGACGCATTCGCGGACGACAAACTGAAACAGGCTCGGGGCGCAGACATAGCCCAAAGACCGCCCCGCCCCCAAAACGGCCAAATAGACGCTGACGGCATCCTCTGCATCCGGCGAAACCATGACGTAACCGATCCGTTCCCCCGGCAGAGAAAGGGTCTTGGAATAAGAATAGCAGACTAAGGTATTGGCATAATACCGCGGAATAAAGGGGACAAAAACGCCGCCATACACCAGTTCGCGGTAGGGTTCGTCCGTGACGATATAGATCGGATGCCCGTATTCCTCTTGTTTCCGTCTGAGAATATCCGAAAGTTTAACGATCGTCTCCTCCGTATAAACCACGCCGCTGGGATTATTCGGCGAATTGACGATCACCGCCTTGGTGAGCGGAGACAGCCTGCTTTCAAAATCGCCGAAATCGATCTGGAAAGTGTCCCGTTCGGGTTCGGATACCACCAGTGTTCCGCCCGCCTGCGCCACAAAGACTTTGTATTCCGTAAAATACGGAGCAAAGACCACGCATTCATCTCCCCGGTTCAACAACCCCGTCAATGAGACGGACAACGATGCCGCCGCGCCCGCCGTCATATAGATAAAATCGGGCGAAACAACATAATTATGTCTGTCATAAAGATGATCGGAAATCGCTTTTCTTACCGAATAATCTCCTTGCGCAGAAGTGTACCCGTGAAGCGCGACCGCGTCTTCGTGTTCGATTAAGTTTAAAATTGTTTTTTTGACCGAATCCGGCGGCGCGACGGAAGGATTCCCGATGGAAAAATCATACACGTTTTCCGCGCCGATCTCCTTCTTTCTCATTTTTGCATACTCAAAAATCTCCCTGATGACCGAGCGCTGATTTCCCAGCTGAAACATACTTTCATTTACATTCATTTTCTTTCTCCTTCTTCTCTTCCCAGAGAACGCAGCACTTCACCCACTTTTCCGACTACTTCCGAAGGCGTCATTGCGTAAGCGGTCAGTTCCTTTTCCGCGCGTTCCCCCGCCTTGCCCATCATCCAGCTGCCGACAGACGCCGCAGAGAATGCGTCCAAACCCCTTGCCGCCAGGCCGACGATAAAACCGGATAGCACGTCTCCGCTCCCGCCCTTCGCCATGCCGGAGGAACCGGTTGCATTGAAGCACACGCGCTCTCCGTCCGTGAGAACGGAAACACAGCTCTTTAGCAGCACCGTTACGCCGTGTTCCGCCGCGAAACTACGCGCCGACCCGACGGGATCGTTTAAAATCACTTCGGCAGACTTTCCGGACAATCGGGAAAATTCGCCGACGTGCGGCGTCAGGAGTACATCTCCTCTTCGCCGCTTTAGAATTTCAATGCCGTGAACAGACAGGGCGTTCAGCGCGTCCGCATCGATCACCAGGACACCGGGAAAATGCTCGATCAGATACGAGACAATCGAATAAACCGCATCTGAAGCCCCCATGCCCATTCCGACAGCTACCGCACGGCTGTTCGCGCAGATCTCTTCCAACACCGCGGGATCGCAGATAAGATCCCCGTTCTCCTCCGGCAAAGCATATTTCATGGTGCATTCGGGGACCTTTCCCATATATAAGTCAAAGAGCCCGGCCGGAACGGCGAGATTGACGTAACCGCATCCCATCTTCAGCGCCGCGGCGCCCTGCGCCGCCAGCAATACGGCGCCCGAATATGCGCGGCTTCCGCCGATCAGACAGCTTTTACCGAACATTCCCTTGTGCACGTTGCGCGCGCGGTCGGGGAAAAAAGCGGCGATATCTTCCCGCTCCAGACAATATCCGTAGTTATCTTCCCACAGACTGATGCCGATATCCGCAGTGACCGTTTCGCCCGCATAATTGATGCCGTCGTTTATAAGATGCCCGTATTTCAGCTCCTGAATCGCAACCGTCATATCAGCCCGCACGGCGGCGCCCATCGGAAAACCGGTATCCGCATTCACTCCGCTCGCGATATCGCATGCGACCACAAATGCACCCGAAGCATTGATCGCCTCGATTGCCGCACGGTATTTCCCCTCCGGCGCGCGGTTCAGTCCGATCCCGAAAATACAGTCCACGACGATATCGTACGCGCCTTGAAAGACGCCGTCAGAAGACTGTTCCACCCAAAAGACGTCCGGCTGAAAGCCGTGCGACAGGGCGAGCGACTGCGCCGCGGCGGCGCCATCCTTCCCGTTGTTCCCGCGGCCGCAGACGAATAATACCCGCCCTCCGCGAAATCTCTTCCTGATCGCCCCTGCCAGCGCCTCGCCCGCACGCAGGATCAGATCCTCTTCCGGAATCCCCAGGCGCTCGATCGTATAGCGGTCGCCTTCCCGCATCTGCGCGATCGTCAATACGCGTCGCATGATTCTTCCTCCAATCCCCTGATCGCCTGTTTGCAGATCTCGTAAGCGTATCCTTTGGACAGCAAATAACGATAGGTCTTTTGTACGGCGTTTTCTTCTCCGCGCCGCCTGGCATAATATTTTTCCGCCGTCGCCCGGGCGCCGCTCAGCTGCCGATCTTCCGCGTCTTCCAACGCGCGGTCGATTTCCTCCGGCGCTATCCCCTTCTGAAAGAGCTCGCAGCGCATCAGCCGTTCCCCCTTCTTTTCACCGTATGCCTTGACGTAGGCCTTCGCGTAAGCGCCGTCGTCCAGATAGCCGTAATATTCCAGCTTTTCGAGACATGCTTCTATTACGCCGCCCAAATATCCTTTCTTTTCCAGGTGATCCGCGATCTGCCTTTTCGTCTTCATCGCGTTCGAGAGAAAATTGAGGGCACAGTCGAACGCCTGAAGCCGCTCGCTTTCCATCTGCATGGCTTCCAGCTCCTCCGCGGCGACGGCGGTTCCCGCTTTCAGCCGATATTTCACCACGGTCTCCGCCTGCAGCCCGCAGAAGAACGCGCCGTCCACAAAGATATTGCAGCGATCCTTTTTTTTCTTTTGCGCCGTGATTTCCGTTATGACCGCCATGCTCCCTCCGCAAACGCAGCATAATGCGTTTCTCCCTCTGCCAGCGAAACCTTGCCTGCAAAATAGTCGGTCAGCCGTGCGGTAAACGCGCCGTATTCCCCGCAGGGAACAGAGAGCGCGAGGGAAACCTCGTCTGTAAAATCCGTCCGCTCTACGACTGCCTGCTCCCGCTCGAGAAACTGAAGCATTTTCGGATACTGATCATAGGTCAGCTTTAATAAACCGGTCTTGACCAGGCGGTTCTCCACGATCCGCGCGCCGTCCAGCGCCTTTGACACGCTCTCCGCATAGGCGCGGACCAAACCGCCCGCGCCCAGCTTGATGCCGCCGAAATAACGCGTCACAACCGCCGCCGTTTTCATTATTTTTCTGTTTTTCAGCACTTCCAGCATAGGCATTCCCGCCGTTCCCTGCGGCTCGCCGTCATCCGAATACTTCATGACGTTGCCGATTTCATCCGCGATATAAGCGTAGCAGTTGTGCGTGGCGAGCGAATGCGTCTTTCGCATCCCAGCGATAAACTGCTTTGCAGCCTCCTCATCCGCCACTTCCCGCAGCGTACAGATGAACTTCGAGCGCTCGATCACGATGGTATTTTCCGCCACACCCTGTACGCTCAGATAAGACTCTTTCATCCGAGGGTCACTTTTATGTGGATTTTTTTGCCCTTATGAAGGACGAACGCGCCCTTTTCCCGCACAGAATCCAACGTGGCGAACGGATCCGTGATTTTTGTGTCGTCTATCATGACGCCGCCGCCTTCGATCAGGCGCTTCGCTTCCCCCTTTGATTTCGCCTGACCGCAGAGGACCAGCGCATCCGCCACAAGCGCGGTGTCGCAAGGAATCGTGACCGCCGGCATGTCTTCGGCGGAGCCTCCTCCGAAAGCGGCGCGCGCCTGGCGCTGTGCCTCCAGAGCCTTTTCTTCCCCGTGAACCAACCTAGTCACTTCGAAAGCGAGCCGTTCTTTCGCTGCATTCATGCGTTCATCCATATGCTTTGTCAGCGCTTCGATCTCCTCCAGTTCCATAAAAGTGAGAAGCCTCATGCACTCGTTTACCTTCACGTCTTCCACGTTTCGGAAATACTGATAAAACTCATACGGAGACGTTTTATTTTCATCCAGCCAAAGAGCGCCCTTTGCGGTCTTTCCCATTTTATTCCCGTCGCTGGTCAATAGCAATGTAAAGGTCATGGCATACGCAGGTTTCCCCTCTTTCCGCCTGATCAGATCCGCCCCCGCAAGCATATTGCTCCACTGATCGTCTCCCCCCATCTGAAGCTGACAGCCGTAATCCTGATTGAGCCGCAGGAAGTCGTACCCCTGCATCAGCATATAATTAAATTCCAAGAAGGAAAGCCCGCGCTCCATTCTCGACTTGAAGCACTCCGCCGTCAGCATGCGGTTTACAGAGAAATGCACGCCGATTTCACGCAAAAAATCCACGTAATTGAGATTCAGAAGCCAGTCCGCGTTATTCACCATTTTCGCGGCGTTTTCCCCCTCAAAATCGATAAACCGGGACATCTGTTTCTGGAAACACGCCACATTATGCGCGATCGTCTCCTTCGTCATCATGGAACGCATATCCGTTCTTCCGGAAGGATCGCCGATCATAGCCGTGCCGCCGCCGAACAGCGCGATCGGGCGATGCCCCGCGCGCTGCATGTGCGCCATCGCCATGATGGGAATATAGTGCCCGATATGGAGACTGTCTGCCGTCGGATCGAATCCGACATAAAAAGAGACCTTTTCACTCCCCAAAAGTTTATATAAATCTTCTTCAAATACCGTTTGTTTTATAAATCCGCGCTCTTTTAATACATCGAAAACGTTTTTCATCATCCGACCTCAATAAAATCTTTTTAAAGATTTTACCACATTTGCCTGTTTTTATCAAGCATTCGGCAGAGATAACGCTTTTTTCTCCGTAAAATCGACACAGATTTTTATTATGAAATTTTCTCTTTTCATTTTCAAACTTTTTATAAAAAAATACTTGCAAAGATAAACAAAATATGCTATTATAGAATTAATAAAGGAGGATATATGAAAAAGATTATAGCAATAATGGCTTTAATGTTGATGTTTACGGGCGCAGTGTCCGCAGATGACAGCATTAATGAACAAGCGGCAACCCAGCTTTACTACAGAACAGAAATTGTTGCACGAAAAGTACCTTATACTAATGCAGGATTTTTCAGTGCAATTCAATCAGGCAACACAGAACTTACTGAAATGTTCCTCAAATCAGGTTACAGCCCAAACATAAAGTATATGAAGCTTCCGGCTATATTTGCAGCAGTTTACAGCCGCAACGCTAAGATTGTTGATTTACTTTTAAAATATGGCGCTGATGTTGATACAGTCTATCTTGAGCAAACTCCGTTAATATTTGCAATTAACCGCAAAGACGCTGAAATCGTTGATGTATTAATTAAGCATGACGCTGATGTAAACAAGTCTTCAGGAGCTTTGAAACCGTTGAATTATGCATTAAAGAAAAAACATTCAGAAATTGTAACCTCCCTTCTTAATGCCGGCGCTCAGCCCGATGATGAATCCCTTATTCGCGCGCTCAAAAATAAAGACGAAAATATTAAAAATCTCGTTTTGAAAAAATACCGCGAATTAGAGTAAAATTTTTAAAATTTGTAACAATAAACCTTCTTGCACTAAAGATAAAAGGAAATATTTCCGTAAATCTTATTGTAGGAAGGTTTTTTATGTCAGAATTCCAAATTAATAACAGCAAACATGTGAAAACAAATATTCCTTTACAAAGCTCAGAAAGTTATGCGCAAAGCACCAAGCTGAACTCTCTGTGGCAAAAAGGTTTTACGCCAAACGAAAACTTTAAAGGATTAATGCTTGAAAAAGCTGATACACCTTTCTCAATTATTGTGAACACTCCTGTAAACAAAAAAGAATTGGCTGAATTCATACAAGAAACCGGGATTGAACCTCAATGGAGCGACGATTTCGCAGAGGCTGTGAAGACTCAAAACGAATTGGCTGTTTTAAAAGAACTTGCCTCTCTAAAAAACAAAAACGGAGAAAGACTGTATGACAGCTTTCAATTATACCAGTTTACGGGCAAACACAGCGCAAAAAAGCTTGATCTAGCAAAAAAGTTTTACAAAGAAAATCCGGAATTTACCAACAATGTTTACAACGGATTTTTGATTAATTATATGGTAAACAACAACATTTCAAAGGCCGATGAAGCTTATTATATTAAACATGCTCTCTTAGCCAACAAAATACGCAGCGTTAATTCAGTTAATCTTGAAGACAAGAGGCTTACGGCACTGCTGCAAGCTGCTGATGGAAACGAAAAAATACAAAATGCATCATTAAAAGCTTTTGCTTCCATTTCCGAGTTGAATGATAATCAATTTCAACAATTGCTAAACAAAATTAAACTTGAAGGAGATGCAGACACCCAACAAATTAAAACTGAAGAAAATTTTTCAGTAAATCTTGCGCTGATAAACCTTGTCAAAGACAAAGAGCTTCAAACATCTCTTAATAAAATAAATATAACTCTCAGAAATTCACCTGAAGAACTTCGCAAAATCAAAGAAATTACTGTTGGCTTGACGAATTTTAACGGCGACGCCAAAGTGCTAAGTGAAATAAAAAAAGAATTGCTTGAAATCGCCAATTCCAATGAAAAATTAACCGAAAAAGCTGACAGAATTAAACTTCTGGAAAAAATTGTCAACTTCAACAACTACGTTAACGACGGCAGTGAAATTTTTCAGACAAGAGAACAGAAATATATTCTTAAAGAATTACAAACAAAATACCATGATTATAAAACCGTTCTGCAAGTGAAAAATATTCAAAAGATTAAAGAAATGCCCGACGCTTTAATCTCAAACCGTGCTCAGGATTTTCTGGAACAAGTAAAACTTGCACCGCTAAAAGAGTTTATAAGCGAAAATGCAAACGATGAGTTTTCTGATTATTTATACGAAAACTACTACCTCAAAAATCAACCCAAAGCCGCTCAGCCTTTATTAAATCAAATTAATTCAAAATACGGCACAAAAGTATTTTTAGCTGATATTGACAAAGAATTTGACATTCAAGAATCGTTAAAATATATTGACAAAGAGCTTGCAAAATGGCAAAAAGCCAGCAGCGGAAGGGCAGTTTTACCCAAAACTCTTGACATGAATTCAATGGACTATCACTTTATCAATAACAACACAGTAATTGGATATGCAGCGAATTCCAAGTATCACAAAGATTTTAATAATGATATCAAAATCAAAACCGCGGCTAATTTAGAAAAGACACTCAGGCATGAACTTACCCACCTGAATGATACAAAGGCCGGAACAAATGAAGATTTTATGCCTGATGAAGATCTTATTAGAAAAGAACTCTCCGGCGCTGGACTTTCTGAAGGTTTAATTGATTACGCCCTCAAAAGCCGCGATGAGCTTGTTGCTGTTGCTGCAGAAGGCAATCCCGATTATTATTCAGAACAATTCAAAGAAACACTCATTAATCTGGGGCTTCCTGATTGGCTGTTCAAGCTTTACGACGCGGGGCAAAACAGTCCGAAATATAGTTTTTAAGATTTTTTGAAGCAATAATCCGGCGCGGACGTTCGCCTGTATAAAAAATTTCAGCAATCGCATCTTTGCTCTTATCGGAAATAACTTCTACTGTATCAGACAAAAATATTAAAGTGCCTCTCATAAATTTGGAAAATCCTTTTTTACAAGCAGCCACAGCCCTGATTGTTTTTTCATCTACGCCATCCATTTGGTTTAATAATTTTATAGCTTTCAAGCGAGAATTAGAGTTTCGTGCAAAAGTATCCGACGTAACGCTGTCCACAAAATCTGAAAAAAATTGTCCGAAAGTTTTATTTTCAGAAGGGTTATAAACACACTTCCGCTTTGGCACAAGCCCGTCCATAGAATAAAATTTATTCAAATCTTTGCTTTTTACATAAGGTTCTATTGCCATTAAAGACTTATTTTGCTGAGCGGGTTTCAGATTTAATGTCAGCCCGTCTTCTCTCAAACGGACATCCGCAAGCTTTTTAACTGCACTTTTAACAATCGCAATCTCGGTTTCATCTTTTGCAAATTCATATGCATTTTGCTTTAAAAGCTTAACCGTTGAATGTGTAATATTCATGCCAAATGACGGTGCTTTCTTAGAATTAATCGGGGTAATATTTGATGTCATGTTTATTCTCCAGCCTTAATATTTTATTATAAACCTGACAAAAAGTAAATATCTAAATATTAGTTATTTATAGATTGCATATGTTTTAAAAGTAAGGTATATTAAAACATATGATATTTAATGAAGTACTTCTAATTACATCTATTTTGTTAATTAGTGCTATTATGTTCAACAAAATTGGCGGTAAATTTGGAGTTCCTTCGCTAGTTATTTTTATACTTGTCGGGATACTGGCGGGCTCTGACGGAATTTTAGGAATACATTTTGAAGATTTTACTTTAACTCAATTTGTTGGAATTGTTGCGATTTCATACATTCTTTTTATGGGAGGCTTGAGTATAAATATTGATGAATTAAAGCCCGTATACAAAGAAGGTATTATACTTGCAACGGCAGGTGTTTTTATCACCGGAATTATTGTTGGTGCATGCAGTTACTATCTTTTGAATTTAAGCTTTTTAGAATGTATGCTTTTGGGGGCAATTATATCATCAACTGATGCTGCGGCGGTATTCGGGGTTCTACGCTCAAAGAGTATCAGCCTTGGATACAATCTTAAACCGCTTTTAGAATTTGAATCAGGCAGCAACGACCCAATGGCTGTATTTTTAACTTTGGGAGTTATAGGACTAATCACTGCACAATTAAATGTTTCCGGGCTGGTACTTGACTTTTTTAAGCAAATGACCTTAGGTATAGCGTTTGGCTATCTAATTGCAAGACTTACCGTTTGGATTTTAAACAAAATCCGTTTAGAATACGATAGTTTATATGTTGTAATTACTCTTGCAAGCGTATTATTTGCATATTCATTTATTTCAATTTTGGGCGGCAATGGATTTATAGGCGTTTATATTCTGGGGCTTGCGATGTCTTCAATGAAATTTGTAAACAAAAAAACACTTATAAAATTCCATGACGCAGTTGCCTGGCTGATGCAGATTGTAATGTTTTTGATTTTAGGGCTTGTTGTAAACTTTAAAGACGGTTTTGCATATACAAAACAAGCATTTCTCATTGCACTTATCCTGACATTTATTGCACGGCCTATTGCGGTATTTGTAACAACATTTTTATTTAAAAGAAGTTTTAAGGAAAAACTAATGATTTCCTGGGTCGGCTTAAGAGGCGCAGCGCCAATTGTGCTTGCGACATTTCCTTTAACAGAAAACATTCCTCACGCAATGGAAATATTTAATATTGTATTTTTCGTGGTAATTATCTCGGTACTTTTGCAGGGTACAAGCATTCCGCTAATAGCAAAGCTTTTGCATGTTGATGCTCCGCTTGAAGTGAACCATGCTTCAGTTCTTGAATACGGCGGCAAAGACACAAATAATCAAATGATTGAATTCACTGTTTCAGAAAATTCCGAAGCCGCTGGAAGACAATTATATGAACTTAAGCTTCCGCAAGGCAGCCTGGTAAGCTTAATCTACAAAAACGGAGACTATATAATTCCAACAGGTAGTACGACAATTGACCCGTGCGATGTTTTGTTTGTGCTAATGGATAGAACAAAAGAGCATGAAGTAAGAAAAATTATCTGCACTGAAAAAGCTAGGTTTATCCTTCTTCTGCCTCATCTTCCAGGTTTGAGAGTTTGGAATGTTTATTTACAACTCCGATATAACCGCCATCAACAGTTGGTTGTTGATTATAAATAGGTTTATAAGTACCATCAGGCTGTTTTTCAACCGTACCTAATAGACCGCTACAATCTGCACCTATTTTTACTCTCATTGTCAGATCATCAACGCCTTCTTGTTCTTTAAGTTTATCTACAATTTCTTCATATTTACAAGCGACCTCAAGTTGTTGTTGAGCAAGAACATCGTATTCGGTTTGAAGTTTATCCAACTGAGCTTTTGCAGAATTCAGTTCCT
>UQTB01000003.1 GCA_900543915.1 uncultured Eubacteriales bacterium
GTGCTGGCGGACGAAAACACGGCTTCCGCGTCCGAGTGCCTGATCGGCGCGATGATGGATTACGGCTCCATGACGGAGGAAACGCTCGTCATCACCAAAAACGGGGATACGGCGCGCACGTACGGCAAGGGGATCATGCAGACCACGTACGTCAACCCGACGGGCGGCGACGCGCTGAAGCTGACCACCGCCTATATTTACTGGCCGGTATCTCACACTTCCATTCACGGAACGGGCATCCGCACGGCGGAAGCGAACGAAATCGTCCCCGGCGGGTTCGGCACCGACAGAGAACTTGACCGCGCAGTCAGCATCATGTGTCGGCAAGATAACGGTTGAGGGCGTAAACGATATCGCGGTCGGCGACCGCCGCGATGGGCGCGAGCGGATAGGTCGGTTCCTTTGAGAAGTCGAAGGAGCCGGCCTCTTTTTCGCCCGAAAACGCGCTTAAAATGGGCGCCAGCTTTTCAAAATCCAGATTTTTGATCACTTCCTGCAGGTTGAAGTTGTTTTGTTCGAGCAGCGTGAAGAGCTCTTTGAACTGCCCCTGGCTGCCGCCCGTCAGAAAATTGAGAATAAACTGCAAAAATTCCATAAACGCTCCTTTTCGCTCTTTTTCTGTTCCGTTTATTATATGCCGCGCATATTCTGTAATAGACAGTCAAGGAGGAATTTATGGACGATTTCAACAGTTTTGTCAACCATACGGACCAAAGGGAAGAGGCAAACAATGCGCCGCCCGCCGATCTTTCCCGCCTGATCCGCCAGCTCGCCGGCAAGTACAACGGCGCCAACGAGGCGGAACTCATGCAGGCGATCTACAAAGAGGCGGAAAAGGGCAGAAGAAACGGCACCCTTTCGGATGCCGATCTCGACCGTTTCGGAAATATGCTCGCGCCCATGCTTGACGACGCGAAGCGCAGAAAGCTCAGGCAGATCATTCAGAAACTGAAAAATATCAGGTAATCAGGAGAGCGTCATGCGGCGCACCGCGTTTAAAAAGACCTTGATCTCTCGCACGGTGTTGTGCGGAGAGAGGCTGACGCGGATGGCGCCCGTGCGTTCGGTTCCCAGAGAGCGGTGCATCAGGGGCGCGCAGTGCAGCCCGCCGCGCACGGCGATATCAAACCGCTCGGACAGCACTTCCGCACCCTCCTCGGAGGGGAGGTTCAGCAGGTTGAACGCCACGATCCCCGCGGGGTTCGGTTTGGAGTAGAGGGTGACGGCGGACAGTTCGGACAGCTCTTTCACGATCATCTGCGTATATTCGGTCAGCCGCGCGGAGAATGCCGCGCGGTTTTCGCTTACGTAATTTGTCCCTTCCGCGAGCGAAGCGATTGCGGGGAGGTTGAGCGTGCCGCTCTCCAGGCGTTCGGGATAAAAGCGGGGCTGTTCGAGACTGAGCGACTCCGTCCCCGTGCCGCCCATGGTGAGCGGGCGCACGTCCGCGCCCTCGTTCAGCACCAGCCCGCCGCTTCCCGCGATGCCGTACATGCCCTTGTGTCCTGCGAACGCGAGCAGGTCGATCCCCATTTCCTTCATGTCGACGGGCAGATGCCCCGCGCTCTGCGCCGCGTCCACCAGAAAGAGGGCGTCGCTTCCCCTCAGCAGCGCGCCCGTTTCGGCGACCGGCTGAACGGCTCCCGTCACGTTCGAGACGTGATTCATCACTACCATGCAGGTATCCGGGCGCAGCAGTTTTGCAATCTCTTCCGCCGCGTTATCCCCTGCGGAGACGATGTCCAGCCTGATTTTTCCCTCTTTGGCGAGGAAGAACAGGGGGCGCAGTACGGAATTGTGTTCGCCGCGCGTGGTGATGACGTGCCCGCCCTCTCGGATGCCGCCGAAAATCGCCGTGTTGAGCGCTTCCGTGCAGTTTTTCGTGAAGATCACCCGCTCGGGGTACTGTACGCCGAAAAAGCGCGCCACTTCTTTGCGCGCGTTGTAGACGATTTCCGCCCCCGCGACCGAGAGGCGGTGCCCGCTTCTGCCGGGGTTGGCGGAGAGGTATTTGACGGCCGTCGCCGCCGCTTCCGTGACGGCGGAAGGGTGAAAGCCGTTCGTGGCGGCGTTGTCAAAGTAAATCATAACATCTTTGCCCCCTGTTTTCATAGAATAAAGAGAGCCCCGTCTATGGGCTCATCACCAGTTTATGACGGCGGTGCGTCGGATTATGCAAAGGAGGAAAAAATGGAATATCTGATCGTATCCTTCCGCTCGCGGGCGGAGACCATGCGGTTTGTGGATATCCTGCGGGGAATGGGGGCAGAAGTCGCCGTGGTCAATACCCCGCGGGAGGCTTACGTGGGGTGCGGGCTTTCCGCGCGGCTGAATTTTTCGGCGTTCGCCCTCGCAAAGCGCGTGGCGTTCTCGCACGGATTCGAGTCCTTCGCGGGTTTTTTCAAAGTGACCGAGCGTTACGGCAGGCGCACGGTGCAGAGCATTTAAGGGAAAAAGAGGGCGTTTAAGCAAAAACCCCTCTTTTTTTGAGAAAAAATGCGCGATCGGGGAAAAAATCTGCGGTCATTTTGTAGACGGAGCGTTTCGGTTTGATGTATAATAGAAAAAAATCTCTTATGGAGGAATTGATCATGAAAGAATATGTCTGCACAATCTGCGGTTACATTTACGATCCCGCCGTCGGCGATCCGGATAACGGCATCGCGCCCGGAACGCCCTTTGAGGAAATCCCCGAATCCTGGGTCTGCCCGCTCTGCGGCGTAGGCAAGGAAAATTTCGAGGAGAAATAAGCCCGATGTCTTTTTTGCCTGCGGTAAACGAAGGACTGCTTTACGTCGGCGCGAGCGATCGGAGAAATCCCTATTTTGAGAACGTCTATCCCATCGGGCGCGGCGCGTCTTTCAACTCGTATTTATATCTGGACGAAAAGACCGCGCTTCTGGATACCGCGGACGCTTCGGTGACGGAAGCGTTTTTCTCAAACGTCTCCGCCGGGCTCGGCGGGAGGAATTTGGATTATCTGACCGTGCAGCACATGGAACCCGACCACGCGGCGAATATCGCGCGCGTAATGGCCGAATATCCGGCATGCACGGTCATCTGCAACGATAAGGTGCGGAAAATGATCTCGAATTTCTTCGGCGCGCAGGAGGAATCCCGCTTTCACATCGTCAAAGAGGGGGACAAGCTGCCGCTGGGCAAAAGAACGCTTTCCTTCCTCTTCGCGCCCATGGTGCACTGGCCGGAGGTCATGATGACGTTCGAGGAGCGCGAGGGCGTCCTGTTTTCGGCGGACGCGTTCGGAACGTTCGGCGCGCTGTCCGGCAACCTGTTTGCGGACGAGGTGAATTTCGCGGAAGAATGGCTCGCCGAAGCGCGGCGCTATTACACGAACATCGTCGGCAAATACGGCGTGCAGGTGCAGGCGGTGCTGAAAAAGGCCGCGAACCTCCCGATCCGTACGATCTGCCCCCTGCACGGCCCCGTCTGGCGGAAGGATCTCGGCTTTATCCTGGAGAAATACAACCGCTGGAGTACGTATCAGCCCGAAGAAAAGGGCGCGCTCGTCGTGTACGGCTCGGTGTACGGGAATACCGAGCGCGCGGCGAAACTCCTCGCAGAAATGCTGGGAGAACGCGGCGTTCCCGTCCGCCTGTACGACGTTTCGCGGACGGACGTTTCCTATCTTGTCGCCGAGGCGTTCCGGTTCGACCGCATCGTCCTCGCTTCTTCCACCTATAACGGCGGAATCTTCAGCCCCATGGAATACTTTATCACGGAGCTGAAAAAACACAACCTGTCCGGGCGGAAATTCGCCCTGATCGAAAACGGTTCCTGGGCGCCCGTTGCGGGCAAGCTCATGGCGGCGATGGTCGCAGAACTGAAACAGACCGAAATCGTCGGTGAGACCGTGACGATGCTGTCCGCAGTGAAGCCGGAGACGGAAGCGGCGCTCGCCGCGCTCGCCCGGATTTTGGCGGAATAACAGGCACCGAAGAGAATGCCGAAGGCGCAGCGAAACGCTGCGCCTTTTTCTATGCGGGGTAGGGGTTATCGCTGACAGTGCGGGCAGAACACCGAACTTCTGCCGCCGAGTACGGTTCGCTGCAAAGCGCCGCCGCAAACCGGACAGGCTTCGCCCGATCTTCCGTAAACCTGTAAAAAGGGCGTATTGCGGTAATCTTTTCCCTTGCTTAAAGCGTAATCTTCAAAGGAGACGGCGTTTTTTTCAATGAAATAAGCAAGCCGTTCGGGAATCGCCGCCGCTAACCGTTCAAATTGTTCGCCCAAAAGCGCATTGCAGGGCCTGTCGGGGCGGATATGCGCGGCAAACAGGATTTCGTCCGAATAGATATTTCCGATCCCGGCAACGATGCTTTGATCGAGCAGCATGGACTTGACGGGCTTTTTGCTGTTTTCGCATTTGCTCCGCAGATATGCCGCGGTGAGCGCGCCGTCAAACGGCTCGACGCCCAGTTTTTCCGCGCCGCTTGTATCGCGCCCGCCTTTCGGGGTAAAATACATTTTCCCCAGGCGGCGGACGTCTTCGTAGCGGAGTTCGTTTTCGCCGTCCAGAGAAAAAACGATATGCGTATGCTTTTCGGCGGGTGTAAGCCGCGGTTCTACGGTCAGGCAGCCCGTCATGCGCAGGTGGATGGTCAGAAAGTCGCCGCTTGCAAAGCAAAGGCGCAAAAACTTTCCCCGCCGCGTAAAGTCGGATATGATTTGCCCCCGCATGCGCTCCGCAAACTGTTCGGGCAGGGGCGAAGCGATGACCTGTACATTATGTAATGCTACGTCTGTGATCTTTTTGTTCAGCAGGTGCGGCGCGAGGACGCGCCGCACCGTTTCCACTTCGGGCAGTTCGGGCATATTTACCTCTTTGCGTTCTTCTTGATTTCGCTGTGATAAAAGTAATTGACGACGACGGGCGGCGCGCCGAACGGGCGCTTCAATGTATCGTCGTTGGTCACGTATTCCAATCCTGCGGCCTGCGCAAAGTTACGCATTTCCCCGTCCAGCCACTCCCAATATGCGCGGCGGCTGCGGTTGAAAATGTCCTGATACAGCGGCAGAAGCCGCGGGTATTGTTCCGCGATATATGCCATGATCTGCGCTTTGAAGTTGCCGCGCAGGTTCAGGTTTTCCAGCCAGATGAGATTGCATCTGTCCTTTGCCCGTTCCACGATCGCTTTTGCGTCGGTAATTTCGGGGAAGATGGGCGAAATAAAGCAGGTGGTGCGCACGCCCGCGTCGTGAAAGGCTTTCATCGCCGCCAGCCTGCGCTCTATGGAGACGGCGTTGTCCATGTCCGAATGGAATTTTTCGTCCAGCGTATTGACCGACCACGATACCCGCGCGTCGGGAAATGTCTTGATCAGATCGAGGTCGCGTAACACGAGGTCAGACTTCGTGGCGATGGAAAGTTTTGCCCCGCTGCCTTTGAGCTGTTCCAGAACGGCGCGGGTGCGCCCGTACTTTTCTTCGCATGGCTGATAAGGGTCCGTTACCGAGCCGACAAAAATTTCCTTGCCCGCGTATTTTTCGGGGTGGGAAATCGGCTTCCAGAATTTTACGTCTATAAACGCTCCCCACGGTTCCTCGTGCCCAGTAAAGCGCTTCATAAAGCAGGCATAACAATACTTGCAGCCGTGTTCGCACCCCACATAGGGGTTGAGCGAATAATCGCACACGGGCAGGTTGGATTTTGTAATGACGTCTTTAACTTCTATTTCTCGTACAATCATTGTCTGTTACCATTTGCCGAAGTGCATTTTGCTTTCGGGGTCAGTGCCGTATTGCTCCAAGACGGGCGCGTCCTCTTTCGGGCAGCCGATGCCGATAAAGCAGGGCGTCATCCAGCCCTTCGGCACGCCGAGTGTTTCCAGCACGACATCGTGCTCGCGGTTGAGCGGAATGCGCAGCGAATAGCCCAGTCCTTCATCGATGGTGGCAAGCATGATGTTTTCCGCGACGCACCAGGCCGTGGTGAGCGGGTTGAGCTTGCTCACCCATTCGCCGTTGAGCTTTGCGCAGCGAAAAAGAGGGACGATGACATAAGGGCAGTCCACAAGCATGGTGAACTGCCGCGGCATGGCGTAGGCATACATCTTTTGCGCGAGATTGAGCTTTTTACCGTCGTATCGGCTCAAATCAAATTGATCGGCTATGTGTTTGGCATAGGCATAAGCGTTTTCCTTTTCTTCTCTCGTATGCAGGACGATAAACTGCCAGTTCCTGTAATGGTCCCAAGAGGGCTCCTTCATGCCCGCCGTGAGGATTCGCTTGATCACCTGAAAATCGACCTCTCTGTCCGTCCATTCGCGGCTCGTCTTTCGTCTGTCGATGACCTCGTAGAATTCCATATCCCGTACTCCGCGCGCTTTACCACTTGTTCCAGCGGACTTTATTCTCCACCGTCGCCTTGACCTGCGAGGGGACGAGCGCGCCCTCTGCTGCGTAGCCGAGGATGACCATGGCGGGCAGACAGTAATCGTCGGGAATATGCAAAAAACTCCTGATTTGTTCGGGCTCTTTTTTGACGGGGATATGCACGACGGAGCCCAACCCTTCGGCGGTCGCCGCAAGCAGCATATTTTCGATCAGTGCCCATGTCGCACCGTAGTCCATCAGCCCGTAGGCGTTCTCAAAGCCGTATTTCTGTTTGAAATAGGGCAAGATCACGCAGGCGCTCTCCTCGATCATCGTGCGCTGGCGCGGGTAGGCAATCTTGAACATTTCCTGCTGCGGCGTTTTCGGTTCGTCGATGCGGCAGTAGTAGGGCTTTACGAACTTCGCCACGTCCAGAATGATATGTTTGTCGGTCAGCGCGACGAGTTCCCACCTTCTCTGGTGGTTGGAGGAGGGCGCTTTCAGACCCGCGTCCAGAATGCGCTCCAAGACTTCGCGCGGGACGGGCTTGTCCTCGAACTGCCGGATGCTCCTCCTCTTGTTGATTGTCTCATAAAATTCCATTTTTCTTTTCCTCCTTCCGGTTCAGTTTGTAATGCTTTGCCGTCTCTTTTTCCCGCACCGAAACGTCAATTCCGTCATGACGATCATCAGCAGGAAGAAGATGAAAATATAGACGGGCAAAATCGAAAAGCTGATTTTGTTTCCGAGCAATCCGAACAGCGGCGGCATAAACGTGGAGCCGACGTAGGCGCTCGCCATCTGAATGCCGATGATCGCCCCCGAATTTTCCGCGCCGAAATTATACGGCGTGGAATGGATAATGCACGGATAAATCGGCCCGCAGCCAAAGCCGATCACGATAAACCCCGCGATCGCGACGCCGCTCGCCGCCGGAATCATCAGCAGAAGGATTCCGAAGGTCAAGATCGCGGTGCCTGTAAGAATCAGCTTTCTGTCTCCGAGCTTCTCGGAGACGAAACCGCTCAAAAACCTGCTGACGGTGATGCCGATATAGAACAAGGAAGCATACTGCGCCGCCTGATCCGCCGATACGCCCTTTACCTCTGCAAAGTAGGTGCTTGCCCAACCCATCGTCGTTGCCTCCGCCGCGCAGTAGGCGAAAAACCCGATCAGCAGAAAGGGGACGCCCCTGATCTTCACTGCTGCCGGCAAGCCTATTTTTTTTTGCGTTTCGGCGGCGGCATTCTGATTGACCTTCCAGACGGGAAGCGTAAGGAGGAGCAGCGCCGCGATGCCGAGCTGTACAAAGCCGACGATGCGATAGCCGTTATGCCACGTGGAAGTTGCCAGCGCGTAGCTCATTACAAAGGGGCTGACAATCGTCCCCACGCCCCAAAAGCAGTGCAGCCAGCTCATGTGTTTCGCCTTATAATGCAGCGCCACATAGTTGTTCAGCGCGGCGTCGATCGCCCCCGCTCCCAGGCCGTAAGGAATTGCAAAGACGATCAGCATCCAAAACTTACCTGAAAAGGAAAATCCGAGCAGAGCGACTGCAGTGAGCAGCACGCTGACGGCCGTAACCACGCGCGCGCCGCATTTTCTCGTAAGTGAATCCGAAAACAGGCTGGAAACGATAGTTCCGCCCGAAATGACCATGGAGACGATGCCCATGTAGGAGACCGGCACGCCGAGGTCGGCGCGCATCGCGGGCCACCCCGAACCGAGAAGGGAGTCGGGGAGGCCGAGGCTGATAAAAGCGATGTAGATCAAAGCAAGCAGAAGCGAATACATCTTCGTATCTCTGTTATCGGCCCGTACGGCCCTTGGGGCGCGCCGCCGGCTCTGAAAATTCCTGTTCCATATTTTCGGTAAATTCGGCCGTCAGGCGCACTAGCGCGTCCATTTTTTCCGTCCCCAACCGCGCCATGGCGCGGTTTTCCGCCTCGGCGGCGGAGGGAATGATGCCGCGCGCATAGTCCGTTCCCGCCTTTGTCAGGCGGAGGCGCTTGTTGCGCCGGTCCTCGGCGACTTCCTCCGCCGAAACAAAGCCCTTTTTCAAAAACCTGCCGGCGATCGCCGCGATCGTCTGCTTGTTGGCGGAGAGTCGGTCGCAGATCTCCTTTTGCGTCTGCCCTTCGGGCGAGAACCACAAAAGATCCAGTACGAACAGTTCGTTGACTGTCAGCCGATGCGCTTTCGCGCAGCCGGCATAGACTGCATATTGCCTGTCCCGCAGGCTGCAGTAAGCGTTTACAAATGCGTTGACCTCTTGTCCGGCTTCCATAATTTCTGCACCTTAATAGTATGATATCATACTAATTATAGCAGAAACAGGCGGCAGGCGCAACTCTTTTTGCGGCAAAAATTCCGCTTTCGGGCGGAATTTTAAAAAAAGAAAAAGAGCGATGGGATAAGCTCTTTTTCGGTTATATTATCTATAACGCTTTCTTCAATTATGTAATCTTTTGGTTTTGTTTTTCGATCCGCTGGCGGAAGACTTCGTCGCTCTCCGCAAACAGGCTGCCGAGCTGTTCGCAGAGCTCTTCCAGCGTCACGCCGCGCCTGTCTTTGCACCAGTCGACGTAAGCGTCCATGATCCCGGAGACGGCCGCCCGGACGGCAAAGCGCACGCGCTCAGGGGGGATCTGCTGTTCTTCGGCGATGCGCGCGATCAGGTCGTCTGAAATCGTTTGCTTGATGGAATGCGTAAAGGTCTCCGCCAGCGTAGATCTCGTGAGAAATTTGCCGAAGAGCGGATTGGCGTCGAGCGCCTGGCCGAACCGGTACAGAATATCGTACGGGTCTTCGGCGTCTTTCAGCGAAAAGGTGCGGAAGATCCCGCGGAATTCGTGCAGGCACTCTTCTTCCAGGCGGTTCAAAACGTCGTAAACGCTGTAAAAATAGAGGTAAAAGGTCGTGCGGTTGACGTGCGCTTCCGCCGCGATCTCCTTGATGGTGATTTCGTTGATGGGGTGCTCCAGGGCGAGCTTCATAAAGGCTTCTTTGAGCGCTTTTTCGGTGTCTTTTTGTTTCACTCGGAACCTCCTTTTCTGATTATAACACAGAAAGCGGGAAAAAGCAACTGCCTTTTCCTGCCCGGCGGGTGTTTAAATGACCGCTCTTTTCATAGAATAGAGGTAGAACGATGAAAAAACGGAGAAAAAAACGTGAGCTTTCGCGAAACGATCTTTGAAATCTGCGGCGCGGACGCGCTCCTGCCTCTGCCGTACCGCGCGACGCTGTACGGCAGAGCGGCGTATCTCGAGAACATCAGGGGGCTCTTATGCTTCGAGCCGGAGAAGATCGTGCTGCGCCTGAAAAGAGGAACGCTGACGGTAGAGGGGGAGAACCTCTCCATCGGCAGATATGCGGAGGGGGATCTCCTGATTTTGGGCGATATCAGAAAATTCGAGGTGGAATCGCTGTGAAACGGATCTTTACGCGCTTTACGGTTGAGGGGCTGAATCTGGACCGCCTGATCGGCACGCTGTCCCGCCGCGGAATCAGGCTTTACCGCATGCGCAAAATAAACAGAAAAACGCTTAAATTTTCCCTGAAAAACGAGGACAAGCAAAAATTTTTTGCAATTATGGAAAATATGTGCTATAATGTAACCGAAACGGGGGAATACGGCTTGGGGATGATCCCCGCGCTGCTCGGCAGGCACCCCGGCGCGGTTCTGGGCGTTTTTCTGCTGGCCTTTTCCCTCTTTTTCGGGGACACGGTGATGACCGGGGTTCAGTTCAGCGGCTCGGGCGCGCTGTACGCCGCCGAGGCGGAGCGCACGCTGGAGGAATGCGGCGTCCGGCCCTTTACCTTTTTCGCCGCATACGATCGGGACGAGCTGGAGCGGCTTCTCCTGAAAAACCCGCATTTCTCGTTCGCCTCCGTGAAGAAGGAGGGGAACCGCCTCGTGGTGGAACTCGCCCTCGCGGACGAGGAGACGCCGCTGTTCGGCGAAAAAAAGGCGCTCGTCTCTCCGGTTGCGGGGGAGATCGAATACGTCAAGCTCTATCGGGGAAGCGCTCTCGTCGCGCCCGGCGACCGCGTGGAGCGCGGCGCGCTCCTCATCGAGGGGAAGGTGCTTTCGGGGGAGGAGGAGCTGGAAGTTTCCGTGCTGGGGGAAGTCGGCATTCTCGTCACGGATACCGCGAAAATTTACGCGGAAAACGAAGAAGACGCCCGCGCGCTCTTTCTCGCGCGGACGGATCGGGACTACATAACCGTCACCGTAAAGAAGACGGAGGACGGATTCGAGGCCGCGGGCGTTTACCGCCGCGTCCTGTACGGAGGAAAGGATTGAAGGAAACGACGTTGGAGGTCGGTTCGAACGAAAAGCTCTCGAAGCTCTTCGGCGTATTCGACGAAAATCTGAACGTGCTGCGCGCCGAACTGGGCGTGGAAATACGCGTAAAGGGGACGACGCTCTCCATCGAAGGCGAGCGGGCGGAGCTGTGCAGAACGGTTTTGGAGCGCCTCTCCGCGCTTGCGGACGCGGGCGAGACGGTGGACAAGACCCGCCTGTTATACTGCGTGGAGCTCGCCCGGGAGGGGAACGACGCGGATATCGCCAAGATGATGTCCGGCGTGGTCGCCATCACGTCGCGCGGCAAGCCGGTGAAATGCAAGACCATCGGGCAAAAGGCGTATGTAGACGCCATCAAAAACAACACCGTCGTGTTCGGCGTGGGGCCTGCGGGGACGGGCAAGACCTATCTCGCCGTGGCGCTCGCGGTCGCGGCGTACAAAGCGAAGGCGGTGGAGAAGATCATCCTCACGCGCCCCGCGGTGGAGGCGGGGGAAAAGCTGGGCTTTCTTCCCGGCGACCTGCAGACGAAAGTGGACCCGTATCTTCGGCCGCTTTACGACGCGCTCGCCGAGATGTTCGGAATGGAGACCTATCAGAAGCTGATGGAAAAAGGGGCGATCGAGATCGCTCCGCTGGCGTATATGCGCGGGCGTACGCTGAACGGTTCGTTCATCATTTTAGACGAAGCGCAGAACACCACGCGCGAACAGATGAAGATGTTTCTCACCCGCATCGGGGAGGGAAGCAAGGCGGTCGTCACGGGCGATCTGACGCAGATCGACCTCCCGGAGGGGAAAAAGAGCGGATTGACGCACGCGACGCATATTTTAAAGGACATCGACGATATCGCCGTGGTCCGCCTGACCGCGCGGGACGTCGTCCGTCACCCGCTGGTCATGAAGATCATCCGCGCCTACGACCGTGCGGAAGGAAAAAAGGATTGAGCGAACATGAAGGGATTTAAATTACAAAAGCTGAAGAGCTGGACGAAAATGGATTACGTCAAGACGATCGCGGTGTTTTTAACCAATATCGCGGTCATCGTGGGGCTGTTCGTCGGGGCGATCTTCCTCAACAGTCTGGGGGAGAACAACGTGGCGACCATGGACTTCGTCGCGTATTTTACGCAGAGCGACACGCGTTCGCGCTTCTTATACCTCGTTCTGACGCTGGTATTGCTGAGCGCGGTGCTCTATATTTATCTGTTTTTTGAAGAGCGGGATTTTCTGAAGAGCCCGGGGAACTGTGAGATGATCTTTCTGATTCTGGAAGTCACCATTCTGTTCTCCTATTTTGCGGGGCGTTACATCAACATCTATCTGCGGCCGCTGGCGCTGGGTGCGCTGCTTTCCCTCCTGCTGATCAACCGCCGCACGGCCATCTTTTTCAACACGCTCTCCTGCATCGTCATCTTTCTGATGGACGTATTCACCAACTTCGACATCGAGGGATATATGCAGTATTCCGCGCTGATTATCGGGTTCACCTCGGGGATCGTCGCGATCTATCTGATCGACGGGGTGCGTTCCCGCCTGAAAGTCCTGTTGAAGGGCATTCTGATCGCCGTGCCTATTTTGGTGGTGCTGGTTCTGCTGGAACAGACCAATCTCATGGTGCGCTGGGATTACCTCGTATCGGGGGCGAGCGCGGGGATTTTATCCGTCGTCCTTTTCATGGCGGTGCTGCCGATCTTTGAATCCCTCTTCAAAAAGATCACCATTTACAAGCTGGCGGAACTCACCGACCACAGCTCGGTGCTCATCCGCCGCATGATCGAGACCGCGCCGGGCACGTTCAATCACTCCATCGTCGTGGCGAACATCGCCGAGGCCTGCGCGACCGCGATCGGGGAAAATCCCCTTCTGGCGCGCGCCTGCGCGTATTATCACGACATGGGCAAGCTCCGTCAGCCTGAATTTTTCAAGGAAAACCAGGTGGACGACGTCAACCCGCACGACGAGCTGACGCCCGAGCTTTCCAACAACATCATCCGCGCCCACGCGAAGGACGGGCACGACCTGCTTTTAAAATACCATCTTCCCAAGATGCTCGCGGATATCTGCCAGGAGCACCACGGCACCATGCCCATCCTGTACTTTTACGCCAAGGCGAAAAAATACGTGGACGGGGATCTGGATATCGAGAAATTCTCTTATCCCGGCCCTAAGCCGCAGAGCAAGATCGCCGCGATTCTGATGATTGCGGACAGCTCGGAAGCGGCCGTCCGCACGCTGACCGACCGCAGCCGCGAAAACGTCAACGCCGTCGTCGCGAAGATCGTGGAAGACCGCCTGAATTATGGTCAGTTCGACGAGTGCGAGATCACCATGAAGGAACTCCACATCATACGCAACGCGATCGTCAACAACCTGTCCGGCATCTATCATAAGCGGATCGAATACCCGAAAGTGAATCTGGACGCCTTGAAAAACGATCCCGCCGGAGCGGACTCCTGATGTTTGAGATCCGCTGCGATAAAAAGGGAAACTGGGCGGAGATCGCCGACGCCGTGTATGTTGAAACTGCTCAGTGCGAGGCGCTTTCCGCCGAGCTGGTGTTTGCGGGAGAGGCGGAGATCCGGCGGCTGAACCGCGAGACGCGCGCCGTCGACCGGGTGACGGACGTGCTCTCCTATCCCACGCTGGACGGGATCAGGGGAAAGACGCTGAAGCTGAGGGATTTCCCCTTTGACGCCGAGGAAGGGACGCTGATGGTCGGCTCCGTCGTCATCTGCCGCGCGCAGGCGCGGGCACAGGCGGAGGAATACGGCCATTCGGAAGAGCGGGAGATCACGTATCTTCTGATTCACGGGCTGCTGCATTTGTTGGGGTACGATCACATGACGGAAGTGGACAAGCGCGAGATGCGCGCGCTGGAAAAGCGCGTGCTGGCGCGCCTCGGCGAGGAGGAAGTATGAAATCGGGTATCGTCGCGGTCGTCGGCAGGGCGAACGCGGGAAAAAGCACGCTCGTCAACGTATTGGTCGGGGAGAAGGTTTCCATCGTTTCGCCCAAACCGCAGACGACGCGGGACAGGATTCTGGGCGTTCTCACGGAGGCGGACTATCAGATCGTCTTTGCGGATACGCCCGGGCTGTATAGGGCGGAATCCCACCTGAACGCGCTCATGCAGCGCACGGCGGAGCAGTCTGCGCGGGACGTCGACCTCATTCTGTTCGTCATGGACGCGCACGCGGGCATCCGCGAGGAGGATTTAGCGGCGGCGAAGCGCTTTATGCGGGCGAAGATCCCCTTCGTCCTGGTGCTTTCGAAGATCGACATCATGCCCGCGGAACGGGTGCCGGAAACATTGCTTCAATGCGGCGAACTGGGCGTAGACGTGGTGCCCGTTTCCGCGCGCAGGGGGAAGAATCTCAAAGAACTCCTCCGCGTGATCGTATCCCGCCTGCCCGAACGGGGAAAGATCTTCGAGGAGGATATCGTCTCAGACAAGTCCGAGCGGTTCATGCTTGCCGAGATCATGCGCGAAAAGATCCTCCTCAAATTCGACAAGGAAATTCCGCACGGCGTCGCCGTCGTCATCAACGAATTCAGGGAGCGGGAGGACGGCGGGATCGTGGACGTGAGCCTGGATATCGTCTGCGAAAAGCAGAATCACAAGGCGATTCTGATCGGAAAACAGGGAAAGGCGCTGAAAGAGGTCTCCTCCTTCGCGCGCGAAGAGATGGAGAAGTTTTTGGGAAAAAAGGTGTTTCTCACCACATACGTCAAGGTGGAGGAGCACTGGCGGGATTCGGGCAGAATGATCGCCGAGCTGGGCTATAAGGATCTGGAATTCTGAGTATAAACGCGCCCGGATTGCGGATACTTCGGTTAAAGGGGGTATCATGCGAAAGGATCATTTCGATTTCGAGCGACCGGCGGATTCCGCCTGGGAGCTGTTCGAGCAGACGGGCGACATCTCTTACTATCTTTTATATAAGCGCCTGACCGAAAAATAGGCGCGGAGAACGCTATGGAAGAAAAAGTCAACGCCGTGATGCTGCGCGCGGCGGACTATGGAGAAAACGACAAAATACTCACCCTTTTTTCGCTGGAAAAAGGGGTGCTGACCGCGAAGATACGCGGCGTGAAAAAGGCGGGCGCGAAGCTGAAATTCGCTGCCGAGCCTTTTTGTTTTGCGGAATATGTCCTGGCTGAGCGGCAGGGGCGGCGCACGGTCGCGCACGCCGCGCTGCTCGACGGGTTCTACGAGCTGCGTACGGATCTCGATAAATTTTACGCGGGGGCGGCGGTGCTGGAATTCGTCCGCGCGTTCTGCCCGGAGAACCTCCCCGCGGAGGGGGTGTTTCTGGCTGCGGTGCAGGCGCTGAAAGAGCTCTCTTACGGGGACGAGCCGCCCCGCCATGTGCTGGTCCGATTCCTTTTGTCCGTCCTGCCGGAGGCGGGATACGCCATCCGCACGGACGCCTGCGCGGACTGCGGGCGTCAGGAACTTTCCCGCGCGTTTTTCGATTTCGAGGAGGGGGCCGTTTATTGCTCCTCCTGCGCGCCTGGGCGCGCGACGGAGGTGTCCGTGCGCACCGTGGAGGCGCTGAACGCGCTCGCTCCGGGCGGCAGCGGTGCGGCGGAGGAAAAATACGTCGGGCGCGCGCTGAAGCTCCTTTCCCGCTATCTTGCCGTAAAGGGCGGGGTCAATCTCCGCGCAATCGGCGAACTTTTTGCCGGGGAATGAAAAAACTCCTTTTTTCAGCCTCAAAAAAGTTGAAAAATATAGGCAAATGTTGTAGAATATTAGAGGTTAAAAATCTATGGAGGAAGAAGCATAAATGAAAAAATACGTCTATTTGTTCAGCGAAGGCAACGCGAAAATGCGTGAGATCCTGGGCGGCAAGGGCGCGAACCTCGCGGAGATGACCAATATCGGTCTTCCCGTTCCGCAGGGATTCACCATTTCCACCGAGGCCTGCACGCAGTATTACGAGGACGGCAGAAAAATCAACGATGAGATCCAGGCGCAGATCATGGAGTACATCGGCAAGATGGAGGAGATCACCGGCAAGAAGTTCGGCGATCTGGAAAATCCCCTTCTGGTCTCCGTCCGCTCGGGTGCGCGCGCTTCCATGCCGGGCATGATGGATACCATCCTGAACCTCGGCCTGAACGATCAGGTGGTCGAAGTTCTGGCGAAGAAATCCGGCAACCCCAGATGGGCGTGGGACTGCTACAGAAGATTCATTCAGATGTATTCGGACGTCGTGATGGAGGTCGGCAAAAAGTATTTCGAGGCTCTGATCGACGAGATGAAGGAGAAAAAGGGCATCACGCAGGACGTCGAGCTGACGGCGGAAGACCTGGCGGTACTCGCTTCCCAGTTCAAAGCGGAATATAAGGCGAAGATCGGCGAGGATTTCCCCTCCGATCCGAAAGAGCAGCTCTTCGGCGCGATCAAGGCGGTGTTCCGTTCGTGGGACAACCCCCGCGCAAACATCTACCGCATGGATCACGACATCCCCTACAGCTGGGGCACCGCGGTCAACGTGCAGATGATGGCGTTCGGCAACCTGGGCGATACGTCCGGCACGGGCGTCGCGTTCACGCGGAACCCCGCGACCGGCGAGAAGGGCCTGATGGGCGAATTCCTGGTCAACGCGCAGGGCGAAGACGTCGTCGCAGGCGTCCGCACGCCGATGCCCATCGCGCAGATGGCGGAGGTATTCCCCGAAGTCTACGCGCAGTTCCAGGAGGTCTGCAAGACTTTGGAAGGGCATTACCGCGACATGCAGGATATGGAGTTCACCATCGAGGATAAGAAGCTCTATATGCTCCAGACACGCAACGGCAAGCGCACCGCGACCGCGGCGATCAAAATCGCCTGCGATCTGATCGACGAGGGCATGATCACCGAGAAAGAGGCGCTCATGCAGATCGACGCCAAGTCGCTCGACATGCTGCTGCACCCCACGTTCGACCCGAAGGCTTTGAAGGAAGCGGATAAAAACAACGTCGTCGGCAAGGGCATCGCGGCGTCTCCGGGCGCGGCTGCCGGCACCATCGTCTTTACGGCGGAGGATGCCGTCGTTGAAGGCAAGAAGGGCAGGAAAGTGGTTCTCGTCCGCCTGGAAACTTCCCCCGAAGATATCGAGGGCATGAAGTACGCGCAGGGCATTCTGACCGTGCGCGGCGGGCAGACCTCGCACGCGGCGGTGGTCGCGCGCGGCATGGGAACCTGCTGCGTTTCCGGCTGCGGCGAAATCAAGATGGACGAGGAGAACAAGCGGTTCACCCTCGCCGGAAAGGTATATAAGGAGGGCGACGGCATCTCGCTGGACGGCTCTACCGGTAAAATTTACGACTGCATCATTCCCACCGTCCCCGCGGATCCCAACAGCGGTTACTTCGGCCGCATCATGGAGCTTGCGGATAAGTACAAGGCGATGGGCGTGAGAACCAACGCGGATACGCCCGCGGACGCGCAGCAGGCGGCTGCCTTCGGCGCGCAGGGCATCGGCCTCTGCCGTACCGAGCACATGTTCTTCGGCGAAGGGAGAATCGATAAGTTCCGCGAAATGATCTGCTCCGAGACGGTGGAGGAGAGAGAAAAAGCGCTCGCCAAGATCGAGCCCATGCAGCAGGCGGACTTTGAAGGGCTGATGGAGGCGCTGAAAGGTCAGCCCGTCACCATCCGCTTCCTGGATCCCCCTCTGCACGAGTTTGTTCCCACCGAAGAAAAGGATATCGCAGAGCTCGCCAAGGCGCAGGGCAAGACGGTCGCCGAGATCAAGCAGATCTGCGACGCGCTGCATGAATTCAACCCGATGATGGGGCACCGCGGCTGCCGTCTGGCGGTGACGTATCCCGAGATCGCGGTCATGCAGACCAAGGCGATCATCAAGGCGGCGATCGCCGTTCAGAAGCGCCATCCCGACTGGAACGTCGTTCCCGAGATCATGATTCCGCTGGTCGGGGAAGTCAAGGAACTGGCCTACTGCAAGAAGACGGTCGTCGAGACCGCGGAGGCGGAGATCAAGGCGGCCGGCGTGGAACTGAAATACGAAGTCGGCACGATGATCGAGATTCCGCGCGCCGCGCTGACGGCGGACGAGATCGCGAAGGAAGCGGAATTCTTCTGCTTCGGCACCAACGATCTGACGCAGATGACCTTCGGCTTCAGCCGCGACGACGCGGGCAAGTTCCTGCCCTCGTACTATGCGGCCAAGATTTACGAATCCGATCCGTTTGCGCGCCTGGATACCACGGGCGTCGGCAAATTGATGGAAATGGCGGTCACGCTCGGCCATCAGACCCGCAAGGATCTCCACTGCGGAATCTGCGGCGAACACGGCGGCGATCCCTCTTCCATCGAGTTCTGCCACAACATCGGCCTCAATTACGTGTCCTGCTCGCCGTTCCGCGTTCCCATCGCGAGATTGGCCGCGGCGCAGGCTAATATCCGTAATCCGAGGGCGTAAGCTTTTGGCGGAAAACGGTTAAATTCCGGCATTTTAATACTGAATTTTATGAAAAAACAGCCATTCTCGCTTGAGTCTGGCTGTTTTTTTACTCTTCTGAAAGCGGTCGAAAATCGGAAAATGTGCTAAAATAGAGGGGTGGTTCCTCAAATGTTACATTTTTCCATATATACTGTTGTATGTAAAAGAGGGCGACAATAGAGAGGTATTTTATGTCGAAATATAAATTGATTATAGAGTATTACTTAAAAGGAAACAACCGCACGCAGATCGCTACGCTTTGCGATTGTTCCCGTATGACGGTCTGGCGCGTTTTGCAACGAGTAAACGCTATCGGTATCGGGCTTGACGAATTGAGCGGAATGAGCGAAAAAGAACTTGCTTATTTGCTTTTCCCGGAAAGGGCGAAAGCGGGAGACGGGTATCTGATTCCGGATTTTAAGTGGGAAGAGTTTCAGATGGTTAAGCACCGTTCGTCAATCAGGCTTTGCTGGCGAAGATATTGCAAACGCGCGGCAAAGCAGAGCCTTGCGGCATACAGTTGGAAAGTTTTTCTGACTTCGTATAACGAATACCGCCGACCGAAAATACAGGTCGATGATCCGGACGACAAAATCAGAACAAAATTGAAACATTACAATTTTTTGTTGGCTTATTGCGAGAGCGATAAGGTGATGTATTCCGTGATTCAAACGGAAAAGGAAATGTGGCTGAAATCGCTTGGACTGGACGAAAGCAAAATTATAGACGATAGAAAAAAGTGAAAGAAATTAAAACTTCTTTGAATTTATTTCAAATACCTATTGCAAAATATACCGGAATATGGTATAATGAACGCAGAGTTTTGCATTCTGCAAAACGAAAGCTTTCGCTTTCCTCCGCGCCTTCGGCGCGGTTGCGAGATTGAAAGCAATCATAAAAATGCCCTTGCCGGCAAGCATTTTTATTTATGTTATAATCGAATAAATTAGTCAATGAGGTGTATTATGGCAGCAAGTTATAAAAAATTATTCAAATTACTGATAGACAGGGAGATGAAGAGCAAGGAACTCGCCGCGCTCGCAAAAGTAAGCCCCGCAACGCTTGCAAAAATGAAGAAGGATGGCGTTTCGGTGAATTCCGACGTGCTTATAAAAATCTGCACGGCACTTGGCTGTACGCTTGACGATATCGTCGAAATCGTGGACGACGAAAAATAATTGTAAAACCTAAGAAAAATATCTTAATTATGACCGCCGTTGTCATGTTTTGTATGATAAAATAGATAAAATGAAGAAGTTTTAAGATAGATTGAGGACATATGAAGAGATGGAAAAGTATAAAGATTTAGATGATATAGCGAAAGAGATTGCAGAGTCTTTAAATACTAAAGATATTTTGGTTTATGCGTTTAATGCAACCGGTAAAACAAGATTGTCAGTTCTACTTGATAAAAACGATTACGAAGAAGAAAACATTAAATCTTTAAGTTACAATGCTATCGTTGAAGATTATTTTAGTTGGGATAATGAAAAATTTACTTTTAAAATAATAACAGGGACTTGGTTGTTTAATTTTATTAACGATGAAGGGTTGGACGGAGATATTATAGATGTGTTTAATAATTTTATCGAAGCGGATATTAAACCGGAGATTGATTTAACAACGGGTGAAATGCGATTTTATGTAACAGATATTGGTGGTAGCAAAAAGGCAGTAAAAATTTCTAAAGGAGAAGAAAGACTGTTTCAGTGGTCAGTTTTTTATAGCGTACTAAAAAGGGCTACGGATTTACTGGCGGAAAAAGAAGAAGATCGGTCGTTAAAAATGTTTAATCACTTAAAGTATATTGTTATTGATGATCCGATTTCATCTTTAGACGACTATAAAGTATATACATTGTCAATGCAGATTTTGGAATTGATTAAGTCTGTACATGCTCGTAAAATAAGCGTAAGTTTTTTACTTTTAACTCATCATGCTTTATTTTATAATATAATTTTTAATACTCTTAGGAATCGGGGAAAAGATAGTGCAGCATTTTATTTTCTTAATAAAATAGATGAAGAATATGAGCTGAAGGATGTAAAAAATAGTCAACTCGCCGTATCTCACATAGTGATGCTGAAAGAAATTAAGAGAGCGATTCAATCAAATAATTTGAGAAAAAAAGACTTTAACAAGTTTAGAAGCGTATTAGAGAAAACATCAATATATTTGGGGTTTGAAAAATGGCAAGATCTCTTTGAAGGGTATAAAGAAACAGAGGCTGTTCAGAAAATTATTAATATGAATAGCCACGAAAAATATGTAGAAATGGATACAGAATTTTTAACAAATGAACAGATACAAATTTTAACGAGTGCATTTAATTATTTTGTTGAAGAATACAAAGTTCAATTAGGAGAATAAAAATGGCGGATATTAAAAAAGAGCAGGAACGTGAAGAATTACACAAAGCGATTTGGAACATAGCGAACGACCTTAGGGGGAGCGTTGACGGCTGGGATTTTAAGCAGTACGTTTTAGGTATAATGTTTTATCGCTACATTTCCGAAAATATCGCGAATTACATAGATACGGGCGAACATGCCGCGGGAAACGTTGATTTTCACTATGCCGATTTATCCGACGAAGCGGCGGAAGAAGCGAGAGCCGATATGGTGGAAACGAAAGGCTTCTTTATTCTTCCGAGCCAACTTTTCGTAAGCGTTCGTAAAAGGGCAAGCAAAGACGAAAACCTTAACGAAACGCTTGAAAAGATCTTCAACGCGATAGAATCTTCCGCGCAAGGAACGGATAGCGAGGACGATTTCAAAGGCTTGTTCGACGATATAGACGTAAACAGCAACAAACTCGGCGCAACGGTGGCAAAGCGCAACGAAAAACTCGTAAAACTTCTCGATGGTATCGGCGATATGAAACTCGGCGATTATAAAGATAATACTATCGACGCGTTCGGCGACGCTTATGAATTTTTAATGGGTATGTACGCATCTAACGCAGGGAAGAGCGGTGGCGAGTATTTCACTCCGCAAGAGGTCTCCGAATTGCTTACGCGGCTTACGGTGGTAGGGAAAACGCAAGTTAATAAGGTTTACGATCCCGCTTGCGGTTCGGGTTCGCTCCTTTTGAAATTTGCCAAAATTTTGGGCAAAGAAAACGTTCGGCAAGGTTTTTACGGGCAAGAAATCAACCTTACAACGTATAACCTTTGCCGTATCAATATGTTTTTGCACGATATCGACTTCGATAAGTTCAATATCGCGTGCGAAGATACGTTAATTAGTCCGCAACATTGGGATGACGAGCCGTTCGAGGCTATCGTTTCAAATCCGCCGTATTCCACGAAATGGGCGGGCGACGATAATCCGCTTTTAATCAACGATACGAGATTTTCGCCCGCGGGCGTGCTTGCACCGAAATCGAAAGCCGATCTCGCGTTTGTGATGCATTCGCTTTCGTGGCTCTCTACGAACGGCACGGCGGCAATCGTATGCTTCCCCGGGATTTTCTATCGCGGCGGCGCGGAACAAAAAATTCGTAAATATTTGGTTGATAACAACTTTATCGATTGCATTATTCAACTTCCCGATAACCTTTTCTTCGGTACGAGCATTGCAACGTGCATAATGGTGCTTAAAAAGAGCAAAAACGAAAATGCAACGCTTTTTATCGACGCCACCGCCGAGTGTGAAAAGGTAACGAACAACAATAAACTTCGCGATAAAAATATCGAAAATATCCTTAAAATGTTTACCGATAGGGTGGATATCGCGCATAAAGCGCGGTTGGTGCAAAACTCGGAAATCGCGGAAAACGATTATAATTTATCGGTATCTACTTATATAGAAAAGGAAGATACGCGGCAAGCGATAGACATAAAGGCGTTGAATAAAGAAATTGCAGAAATTGTTGCGCGCGAGCAAGTTTTACGCGACGAAATAGATAAAATCATCGCCGAAATTGAGGGGTAAAGTTATTATGCGTGAATGGGAAAATGCGCGTTATCTGATTGATGCGAAAAAAGCAGTTGATAGTTTGATTTTTATCTCGCTAAATGAGAAGAAATTAAGTAATATAAATTTACAAGAGAAATGCGAAAGTCTTCGCCAAAAATTTTATATTAACATTTGTGTTGTTTTAGATCAATCATTTCCTAAAGATAAAAAGACGATTTGTAAGCAAGACGCAAAAATAGAACGGATTTATTATGAACGCGATAAAAATGCGGCGCATAAAGATAAAGATTATTGCCCGCGTGAATATAGTTCACTTCATGAAGAAATTGAGGAAAAAAAGAGTGAATTGACACATGTTCGTGAACTGTGTAAAAAATTTTTGCCTGAAATGATAACGCTTGATTTTGTTCCGCATGATAAAGAATTGTTTCGTTTAATAAATCGTACAAACAAAGAAATTGAACAAGACGCTAATATGATAAAGTATCCTTTAAGCGTTTTTCATTTCTATCAATTGTCGAAAGAGGGGCAACATGTATTTAGGGCATTTGACACGGAAGAACAAGATAGAGAAACGGCTAAAATATTTGGTTATGATTATGATGAGATGATTTCAAAAATTTCGCCTACAAAAACTGATGATATAGAGAAAATATCAGAACAAGAAAAGAAACGTTTGGAAGTTATAAAGATAAATGGTATCAATAGCTATGAAGGTCTTCAAAATCGTCAAGATTCTTGCATTAAAATGAATATTGAACATAATCGAAATGTTTGGTGTCCTTTTAATAAAAAACATTTTGATATGATTGAGGAGCTTAAAGCGATAGGTTTTTATGATGAACTTGAAATGTCCCATATGGAAATTTTTGCCGATGAAGAAACGGGGAAACAAGTGACGCAAATAATGGAGAAATACAAATGAGTAAATTAGAAGAATTGATAAAAGAATTTTGCCCGAACGGGGTGGAGTATAAAAAAATAAAAGAATGTTATAATCGATTGAAAGGTACTCCTATAACCGCGGGAAAAATGAAAGAAATAGAATCTTCCGTTGGTAATGTAACCATATTTGCCGGAGGGAAAACTGTTGTTGTGGCAAAAGAGCAAGATATACCAAATGCCAATATTATTCGAGTTCCTGCTGTTGTAGTACAATCTCGAGGGATAATAGATGTGATTTATTGCAATTCTCCATTTACTTTTAAAAATGAAATGTGGGCGTATTCATCAAAAGAAGAAACAAGCGTTAAATATTTATTTTATTATTTAAAAAGTAAAATCCAATTATTGCGTGATTCTGCTGCTGGGATGGGTGCTTTGCCTCAGATATCTTTATCAGCGACTGAAGAGTTGCAAATTCCGTTGCCGGCTCTGCCGGTACAGCGAGAAATTGTCCGAATTTTGGACAGTTTCACGCTGTATAGCGCCGAGCTTACAGCCGAGCTTACAGCTCGCCGTAAGCAGTATGAATTTTACAGAGATAAGTTACTGACGTTTGATGATACGATTTCCGCAAATGTAAAAAAGATAGAATTGGGCAATATTGCGGATATAGCGGTAGGAACAAAGCCTGAACAAGTTTTTGAAGAAAAAAATCTTTATGAATATATAAATGCAGGTACTACGAATTCCGGATATGTTGATTCATATAATTGTTTAGGTGATACCGTTACGACTCCTTCGAGGGGACAAGGTGGTATTGGTTTTGTGGGTTATCAAAGGCAAAATTTTTGGTTAGGACCATTATGCTATAAAATAAAGTCTAATACGGATGAAGTTTTGACAAAATATATTTTTCATTATTTGCAGAATAACACAAATTTGATTTTATCATTAAAAAAAGAAGGCGGTGTTCCTGCCGTTAATCGCTCGGATTTAGTAAAAATTCCGTTGATTTATCCTCCTCGTGCTGTTCAAGAACGAATTGTAAAAGTGCTGGATAACTTCGACGCGATTTGTTCCGATTTAGGGATAGGACTTCCTGCAGAAATCGAAAAAAGACAAAAACAATATGAATATTACAGGGATAAATTATTAACGTTTTAAGGATAAGTTTACGTATGGGGAAAAAGAAACAAAAACAGAGGAATCAAAATAAAGTTGGAAATGTAAAGATTGACACCTTGACAACATTAGACGATGAGCGTATTACAAAAATTATAGTAAACGCTTTGACCGAGTATGACAAGCAGAAACAGGAAGCGGCAAAGGTAGAAAAGGAAAAAGAAAGAAAAGCCGCGGAAGCAAAACTTGGGATAAAGGGGAATAAAGGAAAGTTTTTGGCTGCATTAAAGGTCCTTGTTTTTCCTAAAAAGTATAAAGAGATGCTGACAGTGAATACCGTTTTGCTACGCGTTGCTTTAAAATCGCTATACAAAATAGTTGAAATAATTTTGTATATAATTGCCGCTTGTTTATTATTATGCCTTCCGCTACATAATATATTTCCACAACTTACAAACGTTGATATCGGGTTAACGATTGCGCTTTTTGTTTTTTCTTTTCCGACGTTCTTGTTGGCTAGAATATTCAGAATGGCGGGAATTGAATTGGAGGATATTACGGATAGCAACTATATATTTGGGCTATTTGCCGCATTGACTTCTATAGTTTCAATAATTGTGGCAATTGTTGCACTGTTAAAATAAAAAGGAAAGGAGAAAATTATGAGTTTTTATAACGTTGTTTCGGAAAGTGATGAAAGTACTGTTATTAGCGAATATAAGTCGGAAGAAAAACGCTCGGATTCGTACCAAAGCGAAGCGGATTTAGAGCGCGAATTTATTCGGCTACTCGGCGAACAGAGTTACGAATATTTGAATATTAAAAGCGAAGAGGACTTAATAAAAAATCTCCGCAAAAAGCTCGAACAACTCAATAATTACGAGTTTACGGACGGCGAATGGAAACGCTTTTTTAACGAGTGCATGGCAAACCCCAACGAGGGGATCGTTGAAAAAACGAGAAAAATTCAAGAGGACAACGTTCAAAATTTAAAGACGGACGCAGGCTTTACGAAAAACATTACGCTGATAGACAAAAAGAATATACATAACAACAGGCTGCAAGTCATCAATCAATACGAGGCTACCGGCAATTACGATAATCGTTACGACGTTACTATTTTGGTGAACGGTTTGCCGCTTGTGCATATAGAATTAAAGCGGCGTGGTGTTGCCATTAAAGAGGCGTTCAATCAAATCGACCGCTATCAGCGCGACAGTTTTTGGGCTTCCTGCGGACTTTACGAATACGTGCAGATTTTCGTGATTTCCAACGGAACGAATACGAAATATTACTCGAATACCACGAGATTTAACCACATTAAAGATAGCGCGAGCGGACAAGCCAAAAAAAATGAAAAGACGAGCAATAGTTTTGAATTTACTTCTTTTTGGGCAGACGGGAACAATCGCATTATTCCCGATCTTGTGGATTTTACCAAAACGTTTTTTGCAAAACATACTCTGCTTGCGATTTTAACGAAGTATTGTGTTTTTACTTCCGAAAACATGTTGCTTGTAATGCGCCCGTATCAGATTGTGGCAACGGAGAGGATTTTAAACCGCATCGAAATCGCGAACAACTATAAAAAATACGGTAGCGTTGCGGGCGGCGGATATATTTGGCATACGACGGGTTCGGGCAAAACTTTGACCTCGTTTAAGACGGCGCAACTTGCGAGCGGACTTGGTTTTATCGATAAAGTTTTATTCGTCGTAGACAGAAAAGACCTCGACTATCAGACGATGAAAGAATACGATCGTTTTGAGAAGGGCGCGGCGAACAGTAATACTTCGACGGCGATTTTAAAGAAACAACTTGAAAATTCAAATTGCAAAATCATCATTACCACCATTCAAAAACTTTCGGTATTTATCGCAAAAAACAAAGGGCATGAAGTTTTCGATAAAAAGGTAGTTATTATTTTTGACGAGTGCCACCGTTCACAATTCGGCGATATGCACCTCGATATAGTCAAAAACTTTAAGAAATATTTCTTATTCGGGTTTACGGGTACGCCTATTTTTGCCGTCAACGCAAATTCGGGCAAACATGCTAATTTAAGAACGACCGAGCAAGCCTTCGGGGATAAATTGCATACCTATACGATTGTGGACGCAATCAACGATAAAAACGTTCTGCCGTTTCGCGTTGATTACGTTAAAACGCTTGAAAAAGAGCCCGATATCGACGATGCGAAGGTTTGGGATATCGACAGGGAAGCGGTTTGGAATTCGCCGAAGAGAATTTCAGACGTCGTTAAATACATACTCGAAAATTTTAACCGCAAAACGTACAGAAACGAAAAAAGTTATTCGTTTAACAGTCTTTTGAATATTCAGGAAGTCGCTTCTGCTAAAAATGAAGCAGAGGAAATTAAGCAGAAGTTACGGCTTTCGGGCTTTAACTCTATTTTTTGCGTGTCATCGGTAGAGGCTGCGAAACTGTATTATAACGAGTTCAAAAAACAAATGGCGGAAAACCCGAGCAAGGCTTTGAAGATTGCTACGATTTTCAGTTACGGGGCGAACGAAGAAGAACAAGACGGCATTTTGGACGAGGAAAACCCGGAAGATACCACGCGGTTGGATTCTTCTTCGCGCGATTTTTTGGCGGGCGCGATTAAAGATTATAACGCTACGTTCGGAACGAGTTACGATACGTCGAGCGATAAATTCCAAAATTATTATAAAGACGTTTCTTTGCGAATGAAGAACAGACAGATCGATTTGTTAATCGTCGTAAATATGTTTTTGACGGGCTTTGATGCGACTACGCTTAATACGCTTTGGGTGGATAAAAACCTGAAGGCGCACGGGCTCATTCAAGCCTATTCAAGAACGAACCGTATTTTGAATTCGATAAAAACTTACGGCAATATCGTATGTTTCAGGAATTTGCAGAAACGCACGGACGATGCGATTTCGCTTTTCGGTGATAAGGAAGCCGGCGGAATCGTCTTGATGAAGGGCTATAAAGATTATTATTACGGCTATACCGATAAAGACGGTAAGTTAAAACCGGGGTATATTTTGCTTGTGCAAGATTTACAGGACAAATTCCCTTTGGACGAGCAAATTTTGGGAGAAAAGGCTAAAAAAGAGTTTATTTCATTGTTCGGCGCAGTGCTCAGAATGAGAAATTTGTTGGCTTCGTTCGACGAATTTGCAGGCAATGAGTTTTTAACAGAGCGCGAAATGCAAGATTATACGGGCAAATATATCGATTTGCGCGACGAATTTGTGAAAGGCGGTAAGGATAAAGAAAATATCAACGATGATATCGTATTCGAAGTGGAACTTATCAAGCAAATCGAAATCAATATCGATTATATCTTAATGCTTGTTAAAAAATATCACGACAGCCATAAAAACGATAAAGAGGTGCTTATATCGATACAAAAAGCGATCGATTCGAGTTTTGAGCTGCGTAGTAAGAAAAAACTGATCGAAACGTTCGTGGACGGGATTAACGACGTTGACGACGTTATAATCGAGTGGCGGAATTTTGTTGCCGAAGAAAAGGAGAAAGAACTTGCTGAAATTATAAAAGAGGAAAATTTGAAGCCCGAGGAAACGCGGCAATTTATCGAATATTCGCTTAGAGACGGAGCGCTTAAAACCACGGGGACGGACATCGATAAGATTTTACCGCCCGTTTCGCGCTTCGGCGGTGGCAGAGAAAAGAAAAAACGTAACGTTATCGCTAAACTATCAAGCTTTTTTGACCGTTTCTCGGGGCTGTAAAGAAGAGGGGAAAGTGGTTAACGATTTGAAAATATAAAATTATGCGGGAAGGTGATGTATAATGAAAGTAGGAATTAGTGAGGAGTCTTTTATAAAAGAATTTTCTGAAAGTCTAAAAAATGGGAATGCTTCATTTTTTATCGGCTCCGGAATATCGAGAAAGGCGCAATATGTTGGCTGGAAAGATGTTTTACGGGAGTGTGCTATCGATATAGGTTTAGATGTCGAGCAAGAAAACGATTTGATTACGTTAGCCGAATATTATGTTAGAGATAATCAACGGACTAAAATTACTGAAACAATTAAAAATTTCTTTGCTGACTCGAAAGGCGAAATACAGGATATACATAAAATTATAGCGTCTTTACCTGTTAATAGTGTTTGGACGACAAACTATGATACTTTAATAGAAAGGGGTTTTGCTTCTGCAGGGATAACTACTACTGTAATAACCGATGATTTATCTTATAGGAATATCGACAGAACTGCAGATGTGAAAATTTATAAAATTCATGGTTCGGTGAAAAACGCTGATAAATGCATTATTGCAAGACGTGATTATGATGAATTTGCAAGGACTCATGATATAGTTTTGTCAGAACTAAAAGGCGAAATGTGTTCAAATTCCTTTTTATTTTTAGGCTATAGTTTTAGTGATACGGATATTCAACATATTTTAACAAGAATTCGGCTGACTTATGACAAAGAACATCCGCAAAGACATTTCAGTATTATTGAAGAAGTAAAAAGAAACCCAAAAGAAACGGCCGCTGAATTTGAATACAGAAAAAATAAGCAATCACATTATGTTTCGGATATGCAATCGTATGGAATCAATGTTCTGCTTGTGGAATCTTATGATAGAATCGAGCAAATATTATCGACGATAAGAAATAAAGTCTTTGCGCGAAATGTTTTAATTTCAGGAGCATACGAGAGCAGTGATGCGATAGCAGAATCAAGAATTTCTCCGGTTGCTACAAAATTATCAACAGAATTAATTAAAAGTGGATATAAAATCTATACCGGATATGGAAAAAATATCGGAGCCGATATAGTGAATGGCGTTTATAACGCTTGCTCGGATTTGGGGGCTAAGTCAAAAAAATTCGGTGATAATATCGTTATTTATCCTTTTCCTTATAAAGGGACTAATAAAGAGTCAAAGAAAAAAATTTATTTTGAAATAAGAAGCCGAATGGCTTCATCGACAAAAATAATGATTGTGATAGCCGGAAAAAATAAAAGTCGCAATTCGGCGGGAGTATATCAAGAGTATCAGTTGGCAAAAGAGCAGGGGAATTTAATTATTCCTATTGCCTCAACGGGTGGTTCGGCAAGAGAAATTTGGGTTGAATTAAATGGGCAAAACTATTACAATGACAACGAGTTGTTTCAAAAGTTGGGGACAGAAACGGCACCGGATGAAATTGTGAATGTTGTAATGAAATTAATAAATGATAATGGAGTAAAATAAAATGGGACACAAAATATTTGTATCATATAAATATCGCGATTCAAATGTTAAAAAGATTACTAATAATTATTGGGCTGAAGACACAGTGCGAGACTATGTAGATCAATTACAACAATATTTTGATAATGGGGATGATATATATAAGGGAGAGGAAGACGGGGAAGATTTATCAAACTTGCCAGATGAAACTATTTGGAAACAGTTAAAAGATAGAATATATGATAGTACACTGACGATTGTAATGATATCTCCAAATATGAAAACACAGCAAAATGAAAGAGATCAATGGATTCCGTGGGAAATATCGTATTCATTAAAAGAAGTTTCCCGAAAAAATAAAGCGGGTAACGATGTAACAAGTAAAAGTAATGCGATTTTGGCTTTGATTATTCCGGATAGAGATGGATCTTATTCATATTACACCGAGGATCGCAGGTGTTGTTCTTCTGGGTGTAGAGTTCTTAAAACCGATAGATTGTTTACTATACTGAAAAAGAATATGTTTAATAAGAAAAAGCCCGAAAAAAGTCAATGTTATGCTAATGATATTATTTATCATGGTGATTGCAGTTATATAATGTCAGTAAAATGGGATGACTTCATTGAGAATCCGCAAACATACATAGAAAAAGCATATTTATTGCAAAATTCCATTGAACAATACGTAATAAACGAAGAAATAGGATAGACGATGGCGGATACTCCGAGAGCATATAAACTGAATAAGGAAAAACGGGCGGCTGAGGAAAACGGGAAGTTTCTGTATTATTTTTATAACCGCAAAAAACTGACGTCGGTTGCACTTCCCGAAGAGCAGTTCGATAAACTCGTGGAGATGGACAGGGAGTATTATAACCTCGAACGTCGGGAAAACGATCATAAAACAACTTTCAAAAAATCCGCAAATGCCAACGTTTATAAGAAAATCGATTTAGAAAAAGACGATTTCGGACAAGCCTCGGAAGAAGAGGTGGATGACGATGTTTCCGGCGCGGACTTTACCTATAAAATTCACAAGCAGTGCGATATTGATAAAAAAGTTGCCGCGCTTTCGCCTGACGACCGGACGATTTACCAAATGTATTATGTGGACGGTTTCAGACAGGCGGAAATTGCGGAAGAACTCGGAAAAACGCAAGGTTACGTCGCAAAACGGTTGATGAAAATCGGCGACGCATTGCAGAAAAACAAAACCGACGAGGAACGCGCGAACGCCCAGTGGGAGAAATTTTTGCATAAATTCCGTACGGATGACGACGAAGATATTTTGTGGGATATATTTTTATATCTGCTTCCCGTTGAGGAACAGACGGATATTGCAAGTTGGTTTTACAGTTATCGCGAGTTTTATAAATTCGGGCTGTCGTATCTCATAATTCGCCCGTTCGATAAAGTAACCGACCAAACCGAATTCGGGAACAGAATGAACGAGTTGCCTTATCACAGCCGTTATATGTATTACGAAATTTTCGACGGGCAGATTGAAGAATTGCAATGGCTGTATCTTGCGCTTTGCGAAGAGGTGGAGCACCGTAAGAAAACTTTTCCGCAGAAGCCCGCGGGAACGAATTTCGAGAAGATTTTTCAGAAAGCGGAAGAAATCTGCAAGCGGCTCGATATGACGGTGGAGGAATTTGTTAACGAGCGATTTATACCGAAAGAAGCGGAAAAAAGAGGGAAACGCTATAAAGATTACAGACGAAAATATCAGAATATTGTTGTGGCGGACGAAAACGATATGCGCCCGATAGAAGAACAACTTCGGGATATATTCGGAGACGGTCCGACACCGGAATTTTCCAACCCGGAATTCCGCAAGAAAAAATAATTTAAAAAATTTTTTATATTCCGGAATATTTTCGGCGTTTTTTTCGCTTGATAGGTGTAAAACTTTTTTGCAGTCAGGAGGAACATTAAAATGCAAAACAAAATTAAAGTGTTTGAAAATAAGCAGGTGCGGACGTTATGGAATGCCGACGAAGAAGAATGGTATTTTTCCGTAGTGGATGTATGTAACGTTCTGGCGGATTCGGCAAGTAAAGATCCGGGCTCATATTGGCGCAAACTGAAACAGCGCTTAAAAAATGAAGGAAGCGAGGTCGTGACAAATTGTCACGGACTGAAAATGCAGGCAGCCGATGGAAAATACTACAAGACCGATTGTCTTGATACGAAAGGCGTTTTGCGGCTTGTGCAGTCGATTCCGTCGCCGAAAGCAGAGCCGTTCAAAATGTGGCTGGCGCAGGTTGGAAGCGAACGGCTTGACGAAATAGCAGATCCCGAAAAGGCGATACTTCGCGGCGCGGATTTTTACCGTGCCAAAGGGTATACGGAAGGCTGGATCAATCAGCGCTTGCAGACGATAGAAATGCGTAAAGAACTGACCGACGAGTGGAAAGAACGCGGAATAGAGCAGGAAAAAGACTATGCGATTTTAACGAACGAAATGACGAAAGCGTGGAGCGGCTTATCCGTTAAAGAGTATAAAGAACTCAAAGGGTTAAAAAAAGAAAATCTGCGCGATAATATGACGAATATCGAACTCGTTCTGAATATGCTTGCGGAGGTTACGACGACGGCGATTTCGAAACGGGAACAGCCCGATACGTTTGAAGAAAGCAAGACGATTGCAAAACGCGGCGGAAAAGTAGCAAAAAATGCAAGAACGGATATTGAAAGTCAGTTGGGACAATCGGTAATTTCTCCGCTCAATGCAAGCGACAAGCCCGCGCTTGAAGTGAAAACGGACAGCGACGAGGAAAAAGATTAAAATTTGCTAAAACACACAATTACATAGGAAATGAAAAGGGAGCCGGATAAAAGTCTGACTTCCTTTTTGTATGCGATTGTCGGGAGAAGTTCCGACAATTTTTTATTCTTAACAAAGGAGCGATAAATGAAAAATTACAATCGGTATCGCCCGCCGTGAACGGGCGAGAAAATAACATAAAAATTGAAAAAACGAGGAGGATAAATGGAAGAAAAAAGATTAAAACAATTTACGTTTTACGATTTGTATTACGAGGCGTTGAAAGGACTTCCCGACGAGGCGGCGGGAAGAATGGCGAAAAACATCTGCAAATTTATGTTTTCAAACGAGACTATCCCGGAACCGCAGGACGACAGGGAAAACTTCTTTTGGAGTAATATCGAGGACGTTCTCGAAGAGGTTAAGCGGATAGAAGAAAGCGGACGAATGCCTAAAAATCTTAATGAAAAGATGCCGCATTTTACGTTTACGGATACTTACGACAAGGCGCTGAAACTGATGACGGATGCGGAAAGCGGGCAGTATATAAAGGCAATCTGCGAGTATATGTTTTACGGGACGGAACGGAAATTAAAACCGCCCGTAGATATGTATTTTTCGTTTGCGAAAAAGAAACTGGAATTATCCCGGAAAAGAAAATCTTCGGGAAGTAAAGGCGGCGCGACAACGCGCGTAAAAGTAACGGACGAGGAAATAGCAAAGTCAACCGAAAAGAAAAATCAATATGTTTCGTTCGATGATTTCATGGCGGAAAATCCGAAGATAAAAAACGATTTATATGCTTCGAGGATGCATTTGCTGGACGGGGTAAATTGGATGAAACTGGATTGCGGGCTGGAGAAAAGCAACTATAAAGATTGCGACAGTCTGTATCGGATTTTAATGCATAAAGAGGAGATAATGAACAATGCATGGTGATAAAAAGAACGGAGCAAACCGTGAAGCAAAAACGGAGCAAAACACGGTAAAATCGAAGCAGGTTAAGAAAATGCAGCCTTCGCCGCATTTTGTGTTACGGAAAGCGGCACAGCCGCCTTTCATTTACGAGAGCAAGAATACAAGGGAAAAGGAGGAAAATTTTGTCCGGAACGCCGGTAATATTCAACGTGGCATATACGCCGTATAAACTGAAAAAGGGTTCAACCGAAAAAGAATTAAAAGCCCATGCTGAAAAGCGTGCGTATTACGATTTTACGGGCGATACGAATTATCTCAGGTATATGACGACCGAGGGAAAACTGACGGGAAACGAATCCAAAAAGTTTACGATGCTCGATTATCTGCAAAAATCCACGGGCGTGTTCAACGGCGACGGGACGATAAGCAAGGACGAGTTAAAAGAAATGAAACGACGGCTGAAAGAAAACAAAGGCAACATCTGGAGCGGGTTCGTATCCTTCGACGAAGAAAATTCCGGAAAGATAGATACGCCCGAAAAGTGTATTGCGCTGATACGGAAAACGTTCAACGAGTTCTTTCGCGATATTGGGCTTGATCCGCGCGAAGTCGATCTGATATGCGCTTTACATCTGGACAGACCGTCGCATCTGCACTTTCATTTCGAGTTTTACGAAAAGCGTCCGTGGCTGAAAAACAAGCGCGCCGCCGGATATAAATACCGGAGTAAGGGCAAAGTTCCGATACAAGCCATAGACAATATGGTGGAGCGGCTGACTTCTTACACAATAGACGACGAGTTGAAAAAACGTTCGGACGAAGCGCGGAGCGCGTTATATAAACGGAAAGATTTTTCGGAAGCGCTATGCCGCGACGTGGCGACAAAGAAAATGAAAGAACTTGCGGAAAAAATTCCGCCGACGGCTTCGTTTCAATACGGCAAAAAAGATATGGCTATGTATCGTCGTGAGATTGACGGGATTGTGGAAGCGGTTGCTATGGTGGACGAGGACGTGTGCGCCGCCGACAGTGCGTTCAGGGCAGAACTTATGCGAAAAGAAACCGCGCTGAAAAGCATTATGGGGAAGTATTACGCCAAAAGAATGAAAGACGACGGTATTTTCAAAGAGGAAATGACGAACGCTTCCGAATTTTTCGGGCTGAAACATATCCGGACGATAGACAGGCTGGAATGGGATTATCGCAGGCGGCTCGGGAATATCGTTCTTAAAAAGGTGAAGTACATACAAGAAAACACTTATAAGTGCAACCGGACGAAAAAGAGAAAAGCCAACGATAAGTCGATTAAACGCCATATCGCCGTGTCAGATAATAAAATCGGCAGGGAACTTTCTAACTTTTTCGGTTCGGTTTTCGATTTGTTTATACCCGAAACGCAAGCCTATTCAAACCGTTTGCGGGAGATAGAACGCGAAATGAAGGAAGAAAAAGAAAAGGAAGAGCGCGAAGCCGCGGCGAAGAACAATTATTATAACAGCAGATGAGGATTGCCCTATATTTTAGGGCAAATCTCGGAAAGGAGGGTAAAACGACATTTAATTAAAACCGAAAAATAACGAAAACAAACTTTTACATTCGAGCCATAAAAAATTTTCTGTTTTTTCTTGCGAAAACAGCTTGACAAATGCAGGATCGTATGCTATCGTATTGATACGACGAAAGAAAATCGGAGGTGGAACTTATGAACAAAGCAAAAGTAATGCGAAAAGCGGAAGAGGGCGAGGGGTTGACCGTGGCGGAAATCAAGGTTTATCAAAAAGCGGTTAAACCTGAAAAACACGTTTACGGCAAGTATGGAACGCTTGCTAAACAGTATTTGGAGAACAAGGGAATTGATTGGACGATTGCTAATCTTCCCGAATACTTGCACGGCGTAGATAAAGCCGCCGACGAACTGTACGAAACGATGTATGAAAAGTTCTCGAAAGAAGAGCGTTTCAAAAGATCAGCAGACTTTATGGAAAACCTGAAAAGGGAAACCGAAATGCAACGGCTTATCGAAGAAGAAATCTTAAATGAAATCGTTTATGTAAAATAACGGAGGTATCAAAATGAAAGTGTTAAAAGTAATTGGAACAATCGGCAGATTTGCATTAGCGGGTGCGCTTATTATCGGGCATTTCGTAATGAGTATAATCGGCGCGCTGATTTGCGCTATTACTTCACAAGGCTAATACGGAGGTTTTTATGGAAAAGAAAGAAACGACGCCGCGCAGAGCGGCAAGAAGAAGTTACGAGGAACGTAACAAGGACAAGCGTAAACAAGCGAGCGGTAATTTCGGAACGATGATACCGCGCGATTTGTTCGATGAAATCAATGCGTTTCTGAAAAAACGTAATATGACAAAAGTGGACTTTATCAGAACGGCATACGAAATAATGAAGTCCGAAAACAACGGAACACATAATTGATTGTGGCTTATCCAACCCGTGATATCGGGAATCAATAAGGAGATATTGTGTGATAGGAGAACCGTACTTTTCTTTCCGTTAAAAGTACGGCAGGGAAAATAATTACGGCGCCGCTACGGAGAGTAGTCGGAAAAAATAAAGTAAAAATGGAATGCAGACAGAAATCCCGGGCGGCGCAACCTATATAATATAAAACACAAAAATTTTAAGGAGACTTGAACGAGCAGATATTAACAACAAAACAGTATGAGAAAGAAGAAAAAGGCAAACAACAAAAACTCCCCGAAGCGGGAGCGGAATTCGATTCTTCGCAGTTGAATACCGACGTATTCAATACCGTTATCGCTTTCAGAATGCTTGAAATCATGCGGAATAACGGATTGATTGATGAAAGCGAATATGCAAAGGTTGAGAAAAAGCGCGCCCGCTACAAGGGGAATGTGATAGACAAAAGAAAGACGAAAAAGGCGGTGATTCAATATGATTGAAAACGGTATGGTAATGCCGACAGACGTAAACTTCGACCGTAAAAGACAGCGGAAAGTAGTATTTTACGGGAGGGTAAGTACGGAACATGAAGCGCAATTGGCCGCGCTGGAAAATCAGATACAGTGGTATGACGATATAGCGGCGAAAAATCCGAATTGGTACATTTTAAAAAAGTATATCGACGAGGGCATCACAGGCACGCAGGCGAAGAAAAGACCTGCGTTTCTGCAGATGGTGCAGGATGCGAAACAAAAGAAATTCGACCTGATCGTAACGCGCGAAGTATGCCGTTTTGCAAGAAATACGGTTGATACGCTCGTCGTTACGCGTGAGTTGAAAAACTACGGTGTGGAAGTGTATTTTGTGGAAGATAATATCCGGACGATGGACGGAGACGGCGAACTGCGGCTTACGATTATGGCAACGCTTGCGCAGGAAGAGAGCCGTAAAATTTCCGAACGAGTCCGCGCGGGGCAGAAAATAAGCCGCGACAAAGGTGTATTGTTCGGAAACGGAAATATTCTCGGATATGACCGCGATAAAGCGAAAGGAACTTACGTCATCAATCCCGAACAGGCGGAAACGGTGCGTATGATTTACGATATGTATTCTGCGGGCAAGGGGATGTCACAGATACGCAACGAACTGATACGCCTGAAACGCAAGGACAGTTCCGGGCTGGTGCGCTGGGAAAACTGCAAGATAGCGCGGATATTGCATAATTCGACCTATAAGGGGTATCCCGCATATCTGAAATCGCGCAGAAATAATTTTCTCGACCAGAAAATCATAAGAAACCGCGACGAAGATACATATCTGTATGTGAAAGGCGATTTTGAGCCGATTATAAGCGAGGAGCAGTGGGACAGATGCCGTCAGATACGGGAACAGCGCGTCCGACGCAATAAAATTCTTACGGAAAACGGGGAAAAGAGTCATCTGACAGGCGTTCATACAAGCGACGACGTTTGGACGAAAAAACTCAGATGCCGTTGCGGTTATCGTATGCGCAGAAATAAGTGGCGGAAGAACAGAAACGGCGAGTTGATTTACGGATATAAGTGCTATAATCAGTTGAATAACGGCACAAAAACCACAAGGCAACAGGCGGGCGTGGACGATGCCGGGTTCTGCGACCTGAAAGAAATCTGCGATTGGAAACTTGAAATGATGGCAAGACGCATTTTTTCGGGTTTATGGGGAAACAAGAAAGATATTCTGAACAAAGTGTCGTCGTTATATCAGGTAGGCGTGTTTATGGAATATCGCGAAGCCGAAACGGTGAAAGATCGGGTAACGGAACAGCTTGCCAAACTGGACGAAAAACTGAAAAAACTTACCCGTATGCGGCTGGAGGACGAAATAACGCGGGAATCATATTTCGAGTTCAAAAGCGAAATAGAGAAAGAAAAACTTGATTTACTGAGTAAACGGCGTGTGCTGGATGCGGGAATGGTTCCGAACGGAAATCCGGAAGATCCGGCGAAAAAAGTGGAAGATTTTTTGCTGGCAAAAATGGATTTTACCGACCATCGTATCGACAGAGACGTAATCGGTCAGTTCGTCGGCACGATTGTTCCCGTTACGGAAACGTGTTTCAACTGGTATATGAATTTCGACCTTGCAGACAAATCCGACGATATGAAAAGGCTTGTGTGGGAGTTTACGATAGATTATAAAGAGGCAAAATCTTACCGGAAAGAACGGGACGGAATGCTCAGGCAAAATCAATGGCACGACCTGACGGTAAGAGTGTTTATGTAACTTTACCGGCAGACAGAAAAACGCCGTCCTTTGCTTTTGCGGAGGGCGGCGTTTTTTAATGCTTTCAGATTGAAAACAGATTTCGGGTTTACGATATTCCGATTTTGTTCTTTTTTCAAAGAAACGAATATCGGATTTTATTCCTTTTTGCAATAAATCAATATCCGATTTTATTCCTTTTCGGTTGACAAATACAAAAAAAACGAGTATAATATCGGTAATAAAACCTGATTTCGGAGAAACGTTATGTTAAAAAGAAAAGCATATCAGAAACTTGTCGAGTGGAAAAATACGCATCGGAATAACTGCTTGATGGTGAAAGGGGCAAGGCAGGTCGGAAAAACTTATCTTATCCGCGAGTTCGGGAAAAAAGAGTATAAAAGTTTTGTCGAAATCAATTTTATCAAAAATCAGGAATTAAAACAGATTTTTGCGGGAACGTTGGACGCAGAATCCGTTTATAAAAGAATGACGGCTATGATAAACGGCGTAAATCTCGTTAAAGGCGATACGCTGATATTTTTAGACGAAATTCAGGCGTGCGGAAGCGCGCGCACCGCCTTAAAATTTCTTGCGGAGGACGGGAGATTCGACGTTATCACTTCCGGAAGCCTTTTAGGACTGACGTATGGTGAAGACGCCGACGAAAATACGGAAGAACCCGAATCCGTTCCTACCGGATACGAAACGTTTCTTACGATGTATTCGCTTGATTTCGAGGAATTTCTTTGGGCGGAAGGGTACGAAAGCGGAATTTCTTATCTGAAAGAACTTTTTGATAAAAAAGAAAAAGTACCTTTCGCGCTAAATGAAAAATACGAAACGCTGTTCCGTGAGTATATGGTGGTGGGCGGTATGCCGGAAGTCGTTGCCGATTATGCCATAAATCACGATTTTACGAAGGTTGCCGCTTTGCAAGAAAAAATTCTCGAAAACTACCGTTTCGATATTTCAAAACATGCAAAGGGCGCGGAGAAAATAAAGGTACGCAAATGTTACGACGCTATTCCGAAACAACTCGCGAAAGAGATTACGAAGTTTCAGTATTCCACCGTGGAAAAAGGGCAGACAAGCAAAAAATACGGCGGAAGCGTTCAATGGCTGAAAGACTCGAATATCGTTAATCCGTGTTACAATATTCACGAGCCGTATTTGCCGTTGATGGCGAACGCCGATGAAGATCAGTTCAAATTGTATATCAACGATACGGGCTTGCTGTGCGCTATGTACGGTTTTGAAACTAAAAGAGCGATTCTTGAAAACACGATAAAAGGGAATGCCAAAGGCGGTATTTACGAAAACATTATCGCCGAAACGTTGGTGAAAAACGGTTACGCGCTTTATTATTATAAGCCCGACGATTCCAACGAACTGGAATTTCTGATAGAAAAAAACGGAGAAGTTGTTCCCGTGGAAGTGAAAGCGGGAAATACCGCAACAAAATCGCTGAACAGATTTATAGAAGCATATAAACCGTCGGCGGCATATAAAATCATTGACGGAAACGTCGGCACGAGCGACGTAAAACTCACTATTCCGCATTATATGGCGATGTTTTTATAAAAACGGTTGTATTACCGTCAATCGGAATTGGCGAAAAATTCAGAAGAAATGCGGTAAAACGGCGCAAAAAAGTATTGCGTACAGTCGGGCGATAATATATATCCCGAAGACGGGCGATTTTCGATTGCAGACAGTAATGTTACCTATCGGTCGCTTTTGAAAGCTTTTGCGCAGGCGAATATCAAGAATCCCAGATAAAACAAGTTTTTACGACAGCGGTTTGCATGCAAACCGCTGTTTTTGTATTTTAAAAAGAAATTATTTATATAAATCAGTAAATTTACTAAAAAACGACTTAATTTTTAAAAAAAGGTTGCAAAGCGGAACAAGATGTGATAAAATACAGAAAAACAGGAGTAAAAGTGCGGCAGGAGCAAACGGGTTTCCTTCTGCCGAAAGGCGTATACGCCTTTTTCGTTCGCATTGCGAACGAAAAAGGGAGCGGCATTGCGGGGAGAGCAACATGGCGATCGCGTTTGCGGGAATGTATATGGTATGCGGCATCATAACCGCGCGTTTTTTGGAAAAGAGAAAAATGCGCGCGGCGACGGTAGCGCATGCCCTTTTATTTGTGCTGATTGCTCTTTTGCTGTTGTTTATGCCCGCATCCGGCGGGATCGCGGCTTTTGCGCGCAGTCTGTTCGGCGGCTATTACGAAGCGGTCAGAGAGGCGCTATTTGCGCAAAAAGAATTTCTGGGAGCGGCGGTTTCAGCCGCGCTGACGGCGGAGATAACGGTGGTCATTTTGTTTTTGCTGTCGTTGGCGGCGCTGTTTCTCTCCGTTGCGGAACCATTTTCTTCCTCCCCGGCGGCAGAGCGCGTTTCTCTGCATTTCGTGCATTTTGCAAAGACGCTGCGCCGCTCTTATCCGATGTGGCTGAAATTCTGCAGGCTGAGGAGCTGAGCGTCAGCGGAAAAAATTGGAAATCAGAACCGAAAATAAATGTTATTGAGAAGCTTAAAAAAAATCATAAAGGAGAAACAATATGAAACGCAATAAAAAGGGCTTTACGATTGTCGAGCTCGTCATCGTCATTGCAGTCATCGCCATCCTGGCGGCCGTGCTGATCCCCACGTTTTCCAGCCTGATCAGGCGCGCGAACGAATCCAGCGATATCGTTTTGACCAAAAACATGAATACGATACTCGCAACCAGCGAAGGGACGGGCGAAGAACCCGAGACAATGTTCGACGTCATGAAACTGATGGACAAACACGGTTATAAGGTAGAAAACCTGAACCCGAGAGCGGGCGGCAATATGATTATCTGGGATCAGAACAACAATCGCATGATTTACGTCAATGAAGAGATGAAGGTACTGTATTCCGAAAACGGAGCGACGGTGGAGGAGGGCAACCGCTCGGGAAAATGGCTGACGGTAAAAGACGTTGCCACGATGGAAAAATGGCAGGGGTTCAGCTATTATCTGCCCGTGACGATCGCAAGCGAAACGCCCATTACTTTCAGCGCGAATTCGGGGATCGATACCGGCGTAAGCGAATTGGATGCGGATATCGTTTACAATACGCAGGATGCGGAAACCATACAGCTGCGCGGTACAATTCAAAGCGTCGAGTTGTCTGCGCCGAACGCGGATGTCTACAATTATGCGGTAATTGAAAAAATGACCGTTAAATCGGTAAAGGCGAGCTCCTATCACGAATGCGGGGAAGTCAAAGATTTTGTAATCGCGACGGGAAATTCCTCGGCGAATATCGTGATCGAGAATAACGCGACGGTCGGCGCACTTTCGGTCAGCTCCGGCTCCGTCGGTACAAAACTGACGATCAAGGGCTATGTCTCTGAGCTCCGCTCTGAAGCGCTGCAAGGGATTGCCGCTTCGTTTGACGGCGGAAAGATCGCAAAGGTGAACGGTGCGGACGCAGCGGAAACAATCACTGGAATCGAGGGAACCAATAACATCGACGGTTTTTACAACGCGATTTCCAGCTACAAAGAATTAAAGGAATTCGGCAATCGGGTCAACCAGGGCTCGACTTACGAGGGAATTACGATTTCGCTGATGGCGGATATCGAGATTCCGCAAGACTCCGGCTGGACGCCGATCGGCTTTGTCAGCCGCGATCTGTTTAAGAGCAGCACCTCGTCCGGCGCATATCGCTATTTTGCGGGGATTTTTGAAGGAAACGGCCATACAATCAGCAATCTGAACAATAATGAATTTTCGACGATGAACATTATGGATTTCAGAACGGATAAATACGGTGACGAATCCAAGAAGAATTATGTGTTCGGGTTATTCGGCGTAGTACATAATGCGGAAATCAGAAATCTCACCATTGAAAGTATCGATGTCAAAAACAGCGCTTATTCTGAAGCGGTTGTCGACAGCGTCGGCGCCATTGTCGGCTATGTCGACGGCGGCGTCGTGATCGAGAACTGCCATGCAAAGAGCGGTTCGATTGAAGGGGAAGACGGCGTCGGCGGAATCGTCGGACGGATTTATAACAATATCAACTCTTCGAAAACAGGCGAGGTCATAATCAGCGGCTGTAGTGCGGATCTCGATTTAACCGTTGTCGATCAGAAGGGAGCGGGAATCGTCGGCTTCATTAGTTCGGCTGCGCAACTCGATGTAACGCTCGCGAACTGCACGTTTACGGGTAAAATCGAAATAAAGGGACAAAACGGAACGTATCTGGGCGGTATTGTGGTAGCCAGCGGTTCTGTTCGCAGTCTGACGATCATGGCCTGTAAAAATGAAGGGACGCTTACCTGGGCGGAAGTTCCTGCCGATGAGAATGAGTGTGTCGGCAAGATTCTCGGCACGCAGAATGCTCTGATTCCCAACCTGCGTTACAGCGAAACGGTTGCGGAAGATCCGGAGACTCTTGCGGTCATCGCTGGCTGGACACTTCAGGGAGAATTAAATCAGAAATGCGCATGGAACCGCATAGAAAATCAAGGATAACGGAAAAAATGAAAAAAGCGGCGCCGCCTTTCTTGGCGGCGCCGCTTTTTTCATGGCGCTTTCGCAAAAAAATCCCCCGGTTCTACCGAGGGGAAGATAAGATATTTGAGCATTTTAATAATAGAAAGTAACCTTATAGTTAAAGTTAATTCAGTTCGTTATAGAATAAGGAATCTGCTTTACAGGTGTGTGGAGCAACAAGACGCTATAGTAAAAGCGATACCCTTTAACGGGTCGGCTGGTATTTTCCCTTTTTTGGGTATGAGCAAACCACCGGTTTCACCGGTGGTTTTGATTGACCGGAATAAAATGCCGTTAAGTCAATATCTCAGATTGCAATGATAAACGAGCGCCCATCGTGCGAACTCCTTCCCGAACGGTGCCCGTTAGCCTTAATCTTTCCTGTGTGCGCGCGCATACAGAATATCGTTCGCAAAGGAGAGCTTGGTGAGCTGATCTTTTTTGCTGACGGCCAGCCAGTAGCTTTCATGGGCCGTGCTGAGATCCACCATATCCCTTCCCTTAAAATTGGGGTGGAGGTATTCGATGTGCACGCCGTCCTGCGTTTCTGCCGGCCAAAATTCCGCAAGCGGCTCTCCGTAGACGGTGCCGGTGAGCCGGAACCCCGTTTCGTCGTGCGTCAGTTTGCCCTTTCCGTGATAATAAACCGTCTTGGCGTTCGGCATGGTGTAGATATCCACGTCGTCTTCAAAGGCATATCTGCCCCCTTCGATCTCCGCCCGGATCTGTTCGGTCTGCCATTTCACCCAATCGGGCACGTGGTTGAATTTTTCCTCGCAGTTTATGGCTTTCAGCCGCCCCGTCTCGGTCAGTTCGTAGCTTGCGCCGCAGTGCTCGCAGGTGATCGCAGCACCTTCTCCGCGCATTTCAAACTCCGTCCCGCAGTGAGGGCACTGATAGAGGAGGGCATTCAGGTTGCGGGCGCGGTCGGGCATATCGATGACGATCTGATTGTCCTGCTGCCAGCGGAAATCATCCACCGTGAGCGCCTCTTTGACGCGGGAGAAGATCTCTTCCGCCGGGAGCGTTTTCACCTCTTCCTGCGTCACGATCTGGCGCACTTCGAGGGCGAGCGGGGATTTGGGGGAAAACGTCTTTCTCCACTGCGGACAGCCGATATAACAGCCGTGCATGGCCATCGTGACCACCGGGACGTCCAGGAATTTTGCCAGTTTTCCCACCGATTCCGGGATATAAGAGGTGCAGCCTTCCAGTGAGTACTTCGCTTCCGGGTACATCATCGTGGGGCAGGAAGGGATCTTCGTGACCGAATACTTCAGGTTTTTCAGAAGATTCAGATCCTTTATGAATTTCCGCTTTGCGATGATGCCCACGCGCCGCATCAGAAATTCGGTGAAATCGAAGATAGAATCCAGCGCGGCGACGTATGTCATGGAAACCGGCCACATGGCGTCTACCGCCAGCGCGAAGTCCAGCATGGAAGAGTGATTTGCCAAAATCAGGTAGGGCGGCTTGAGCCCCTCCATCTTTTGAAAATCGTACGTGCGCACTCTGCCTTTTAAAAATATCTTGGATATAAAATACGTCAGCGGCCGCAGCGCGCGCGGGCGCTTTACTTTTTTTGCGAAGTCGTATCGCTTTACCTCGTCTTTTTTCAGCCGGCAGATTTTTCCGGAAACCTTGCCCATGCCCATATTGGTTCACTCCTTAGCGCGGCGCGGAATGCGTCCGCGGATTTTCGTTTGCCTGTACAGTATACCATATTCGGCGTACGAACGCAAGCTAATCGCGCGGGCGGGCGCATTTTTCGCCGATGCCTGCGCGCGCGGGGGGCCGGAAGGCGGCGATCTGAATTTTTTTGTATTTTTAAACAAGTTTTCGCATGAAACTGCTTTCAAATTATTGTGATTTATCATAAAATGTGATATATTATTTAATATTAAAGAAAATTATTATTCGGAGGTATAAAAAATATGCAGATAAAAAATGCCTATTTGTCCGAGCTTTTAGAGCGCGTAAAGGCGAGAAACCGCGGAGAACCCGAATTCATACAGGCGGTGACGGAAGTGTTAAGCACGCTGGAACCGGTGGCAGAGGCGCGCCCCGACCTCATAGAGGCGGGAGTGTTCGAGCGCATCGTGGAGCCCGAGCGGCAGATCATGTTCCGCGTCCCGTGGGTGGATGACGGCGGAACGGTGCGGGTCAACCGCGGGTTCCGCGTTCAGTTCAATTCGGCGATCGGTCCCTATAAGGGGGGAATCCGCCTGCATCCCTCCGTATATCTGGGAATCATCAAATTCCTCGGATTTGAACAGATCTTCAAAAACAGCCTGACGACGCTTCCGATGGGCGGCGCGAAGGGGGGCTCCGATTTCGATCCCAAGGGAAAAAGCGACGGGGAGATCATGCGGTTCTGCCAGTCCTTTATGTCCGAGCTGTACCGCCATATCGGCCCTGATCTGGACGTTCCCGCCGGGGATATCGGTACGGGCGCGCGCGAAGTGGGCTTTCTGTTCGGCCAGTATAAGCGCCTGAAAAACGAATGGAGCGGCGTTCTTACCGGAAAGGGGCTCACATACGGCGGTTCTCTCGCGCGGACGGAGGCGACCGGATACGGCCTCTGCTATTTCACGGAGGAAATGCTGAAAGCCAACGGAAAATCCTTTCAGGGGAGCCGCGTTGCCATCTCCGGTTCGGGCAACGTCGCCATCTACGCGGCGGAGAAGGCGGCGCAGATGGGCGCGCTCGTCGTCACGATGTCCGATTCGGACGGATATATTTACGACCCGGACGGCGTGGACTTGAACGCCGTCAAGCAGATCAAGGAAGCAGATCGCAAGCGCATCTCCGAATATCTGAAATACCGTCCCAACGCCGTTTATACGGAGGGCTGCGCAGGCGTCTGGTCCGTCCAGTGCGACATCGCCCTGCCATGCGCCACGCAGAACGAAATTGACGGCGCCTCCGCGGAATTGCTCGCAAAGAACGGCTGCTGGGCGGTTTCGGAGGGCGCAAATATGCCTTCCACGCCCGAGGCGATCGAGGTTTACTTTGCGAACAACATGCTGTACGGCCCCGCAAAGGCGGCGAATGCGGGCGGCGTGGCGGTCTCCGGCCTGGAAATGAGCCAGAACTCGCTCCGCCTTTCCTGGACCTTTGAAGAGGTGGACGAGAAACTGAAGGCAATCATGCGCTCCATCTTTGCGGCATGCGACGAAGCCGCGGCGGAATACGGGCTGAAGGGAAACTATATGGCGGGGGCGAACATCGCCGGGTTCCTGAAAGTGGCGGAGGCCATGAAAGCGCAGGGCTGCGTATAGGCACAAAAAAAGCGGCGGGTTCCGCCGCTCTTTCAATTTAATTCAGAGAAACGACAGGAAAGCCCTTTCCCGTCGTTTTTTTCGCTGCGGCTATGACAAGGAGATCCCCGGCGGAGCGTTTAAAAGGTAAGCGGCGGGGGAGAAAAAAAGCCGGCGGTTAGGGGAAAGACCAGAGAAAATTATATCACGAACGATCAGGAGAGCGCACGATACGTTGCAAACAGAATAAGCGCGTTTTTTTGTTTTACTTTTCCATTTGTTTGATCTATAATGAAAAAGATAAACGGTAATTTGGCGATATGGAAATAAGGGAATTAAGAAAGAAAGACCATAAAAAGGTTATACAATTTGCTATAAAAGGGATGCACTTCGAGTTGTATCTTAAAAATAAATTTTTGCTCAACGCATACGGCAAATATTTTTGGTATTTAGAATACACCAACGCTTCTCAGGTGATAGCTGCATATGAAGGGGATAAACTATCGGGTGTTTTGATTGCCGATATGAAGGGCGAGAGAAAACCGTATAAGTCATTTTGGAAAAAATTTTATATTAAATTTATAGATTGTATTCAGAAAATATTTTTCAGGGGCGGCATTGTGCCGTATGACGAAGCCAATAAGGAAATGCTTGAGTTATATACCCTAAAATATTCGCCTGACGGAGAAATCCGATTTTTGGCGGCGGACCCGGATGCTAAAGTCAGAGGCATAGGCACAATGCTCTTAAATGAACTTGAACAAAGAGAAAAAGGGAAAGAAATCTATCTTTTTACGGATAATCAATGCACATATCAATTCTATGAGCACAGAGGGTTTGAGCGGATAAACGAAAAAGATATTGTGCTTGAATTGCAAGAAGAGATAAACCTTAAATGCTTCTTGTATAGAAAATTGATCGGCAAATAAATTACAGTTCAGCGGGCGATAAAAAGAGCGAAGAAATTTAATTTCTTCGCTCTTTCAGTCTCTGTAAAAATTGTCCTTTTTTCCGTCCGCTCTTTTGGAGGCTATTCGTTTCTCCCTGCGATGTAGGAGAGAAGCTGTTGATAGTCGTACTCGTCGTATTTGCCGTTGTTGTTATAGTCGTATTTCTTTTCAAAATTGTATTCCTGTTCGAGGATCATCTGCCGATAGAAGATTGCGTCGCGGATATCCAGCACGCCGTCCCCGTTGACGTCCAGGTCGATCCCCAGGGTCACGTAACAGGTCAGCACCTTGTATTTGTGTTCCGCCTTGGTCAGCGCGTACAGGGTGACGCGGTAGGTCGCAACAGAGAGGGGCGCCGTGGGGATATAGACGTCAATTCCCACATCCGCGTCCGGATTGACGGAAGCGTATTCCGGATGCGCCGCAAGAACGTCCTCGCGCGTCTCCGGTTCAAAGTATACGATGTCGCCGTTGCTGTACGTGCCGTTTGCGAGCAGTCTGTCCAGCTGATAGCCGTACGCCTCGATCCCCTCTTCGCAGAGCGACCAGCCGCGGATGTGGTTGCCGCGCGCGTCGATTTCGATGGGGGAGCTCTGCGGCACGGTAACGGCAGAAGATCCGTTCGTAAAACCGCTCTTTTTGTGGAAGGCTTCGTCTATGTTGTTGATCTGAACGACGTTCGCCGTCGCGTAATCGTCGTATTTGCTCCCGTCTTCGATGACCGCGGCGGAAGCCGCACCGACGAAACAGAACGCGAGCGCGCAGGTCAGACTCGCGGCAGCGGTAATCAATTTTTTCATAGCAACCTCCTTATTTCGCCGTATAGACGTAATTGATGCGTCCGAGCGGGGCGACGTCTCCGTTGACGTACAGCTCGGTGACGCTGAAATCCTTTTGCAGGTGATCCGTCACTTTCAGTTCGAGGGTGAAAGCGTCTTCCGTGATGCCGAGCGCGCTCTTCGGCACTTTGACCAGCATCTGGTTTCCGCTGACGACATACGTGCATTCCGCGCCGGAAACCTCCGTAAAACTTTCGCCCGCGATCTTGTGAAGGGAGGCGGTGCCGTCTGCGGAAGCGCGGTTTAAGACGTAGTTGAGTCCGTTCCATCCTCCGGGTTGACCCGTACCGATAAAGATGTTCATCCAGCTGGTGTCCGTTGCCTGCCGCTCCGTAATCGCGTCAGCCGTCGTCACCAGAAAGTAGAGATTTTCCGCGTCCTTCGCCGCTTTGAGGGAGAGAATGTCATTGCGGCCGGTTTTGTTCTGCACCTTTGCGTTGAAGGCGTCCCGGGTGTCGCGCACCTCGCAGGAATTTGCAAAGGAGAGGAACTCCGTCGCCCCTTCCCACTCTTCGGCGACGATCCTGTCGGCCGTGATCGCGCGGTCCTGTCCGTCCGCATAGGCGCCGCCCGTTCCCGTGAATTTGAAGTCGCGGATATACTTGCACATCAGAAGGTAACAGTTGTCCGAATAGCTGTGTTCGCCCTCCGCCATCATTTCGATGTCGCGCGAGAATTCCAGGTTCACCAGGTCGCACATGGCGGCTTTGAGGTCGTCATAGTAGGTCATCATGCCCGGGGAAGGCCAGTTTCCCGCAATCCACTCGTTCCAGCCGAGAATCATCACCATGCTCGCGTCATCGTCGTTCAGGGGCGCTTCCCACTGCTGGCGGAAATTTTCGTTGCGCAGAATCCGCTCTTCGTCATCATAGGCGTTCTGACTGTTCTTGAAATCGTAGCCCCGCCCGTGATTGAGGTTGTAGACCTCGTCCGGCGTCTGATTTTTGTTGTTTCTGGTGGTTAAACCATCCTGCAGGAGGAGGCGGGCGTAAACGCTGTCGCTGAACTGAATGCCGCCCTGTCCCACGCCCGTATGCTGGGCGATGGAGACCGCGTAAATATTGCCGCCCAGCTGCGCGTCGTAAAACGCGGTCTGCGGATAAGCCCAGTCGATCCAGGGAAAGCCGTTTTCGATGGGCTGCTCGGTGGGCCACTGTGCCTGCTTGACGTAGAAATAGTCCTTGATGGTATTCTGCTGGGCCTCCGTGCCGCCGTCAAATTTGCAGGTGATCCAGGGCTTGGAGCCGTTTCCGCGGAACCAGCAGTCCTCGTATTTTTCATTCTGATAAAATTGATTGTACAGGCTCATCACGGTACTGACCGAGCTGGTATTCGTGAGGAACAGAACCTGCGGCACGGGGAGCCCTGCGGCGCGGTACTCGGCGATGCAGTCCAAAAGAACGGTCACGGCGTCCGGATAGGTCAGCGCGTTGGTGGTGTCCAGCGCGAGATAGTCGATCCCCGCGAGCGCGAAGAGCTGCAGGTGCTTGCGGATCACCCATTCGTCGTCCGATTCATAATAGCCGTACATGGGCTCGCCCCAGTAGCGGTACTGCGTCGAGTCGGACTGCTGGAATCCCAAAACGTGATTTTTAAAGTTTTCGCGCGCGTTGTCTCCGTAGTAGACCGCGTTTACGTTTTTCTCGCCGTTCATGACTTCCGGCGTGTCGAACCCCAGCCACAGGCAGTAAAAGATGCCCACGTATTTGCGGTTGCTGTAAGCGTCTGCCGCGCCGAAGCTGTCTCCGTAGTCTCCGCTTGCCGATGTGGACATAATGCCCGCCTGGGCAGTCGTATTGAGTCTGTCCACTTTATCAATCATCTCCTCTGTAATGATGCACCCGCCGCTGCTCAGCGCGATGACGGCCGAGGCTGCGACAGAGAGCATTTTCATCCATATTTTTTTCATAGTTTCTTCTCCTTGCCTATTTTTCAGATTGGGAGCTGCGGTCACGCGGGGTAATAGTCGTTGCCAAACCAGACGTCGACGGAGAGCCCGTCCTGATTCGCGTCATACAGCTGCACTTCCGTCACGCTGGCGGCGGAAAAAGTCTCGTCTCCCACCGAGAGGGCGGCGATTTCCCGCGCGGTTACGACGTTCTCCGCCGCCGCAAACACGATGCGGATGAACTTCTTATCGCGGTTGACATACGTCTGCACGCCCTCCGCCGCCGCGACGATTCCCGGCTCGTCGGCGGTATAGGAAAGTACCAGATCGATACCCGCGTATGCGGTGTTTTCGTACGTTCCCGCGATATCGCCGACTACGGCGATGTGCAGAATGTTTCCCTCCTGATAGAGAATCACCGCGTGCGAGGCGGTATCCTCCGGGGGAGCATTTTCGACGACTTTGACGTGTACGGTATCCGTCTTTCCCTCATAAGTGACGGTGAGGTCGTACTCGCCCGCAGCAGAGAGCGCGGCAACTTCGTCTTCCCGGAACATGGCGCCCGTCGCCGGAATGGTTTTTTCCGTGCCGTCGCTGTACCGAACGAGCAGGGAAAAATCAGACGGATCGAATTCGCCCGCTGCGATTTCGGCCGGGCCGCTCGCGGTGATCGCGGTGACGGACACCGTCTTGCCGCAGCCGGCAAAGGGGATGGCCAGGGCGCAGAGGACGGCCAGCAAAAGGTAGCGCTTTTTCATTTTTCTCTGATTCCTCTTTTAATTTTTTCTCATTTTAGCATGCGCAAATCGTTTTGTCAATAGTTTCATTTTTTCATTTTTCCGCATATTTTTATCATTTTTTTGCGCCCGGTTTTTCACATGAAAGTAATTTATTATAAATATAAAAAACCTTAGAGGCGGGGAAAAAGCTCTGAAATGAAGCTGTTTTTTCTGAAAAAAATAAATTTTTTTTTGATTTTAGTATTGACAAAATATATTTCATCGTTTATAATGAGACCGAGAGCGGAGGATTCCGTATATCTCGGAAAGAAAAACGCATAATAATCTTTGCAAAGGGCATGCCCTTTGTGCGGTCTTAACGACCGCACCCGTTCAGCCGAACAAATACGACAGTTATAAGCCGTGGAGAAAGTGCAGAAAGGCAAAGATTTTTATTTTTACGGATGTGTGGCCGCGCGGCCACATGGAAAGACGGGGAGGATAACGTGAGAAGAGAGGATGTTGCGCGCAAAGCCGGCTGTTCGCCGTCGACGGTGTCGCGGGTGCTGCTCGGCAAGGGATACGTTTCGGAAAGCGCGCGGCAGAGAGTTCTGGCCGCCGCCGCCGAACTGGGATATACGCCGAACAACCTCGCCAGAAGTCTCACGATGAACAGAAGCAACGTCATCGCGGTGCTGATCGAAGACCTGATGAACCCGTATTATTTTCACATCGTCGAGGCGATGCTGTCCAAGGCGAAGGAAAAGGGGCTGGTGCTCTCGCTGTTCGCGGTCAGCCGGGAGGATTTCGACAACACGCTGGACACGCTGATTTCCAACCGCGTGATCGGTGTGGTCAACCTGGCGATGTTCGAGGTGAAGAAAGAGAGCATCAAGCGGCTGGAAAAGGCGGGAATTCTGACCGTCAACTTTTCGGAGAAGGACGAAAACGTCGTGACCATCGATTATTCCATCGGCGTGGAGTCGGCGCTCGCCTGCTTTCAGAGAAACGGCCACCGCACGGTGGGCTTTTTATCCGGACTGGACCGCGCGATCGCCGTGAAGGACGTGCGCTACAACGCGTTTTTTCAGAACCTCGGAAAATACGGCTTAAAAACGGAGGACCGGTTCGTGCTGTGCGGCGATTACCCGCGCGAAAACGCGGACCGCGTGGGGTATAATCTGGTGAAGCGCATGATTAAAAACGGCCTTCCGGACGGGCTTCTCTGCATGACGGACATGATGGCGCTCGGCGCGATCAAGGCGCTGGAGAGCGAGGGGATCCGGGTTCCCGCGGATATCTCCGTCATCGGCTGCGATAACCTGGAGTTCACCGAATTTCTGCATCCCGCCCTGACGACCATATCGGTGGATAAAAAGACGCAGGGCGGCGCGTATATCGACTATTTCCTCTCTGGCGGCTACGGGCAGTGGCAGGTTTCCACTTCCTTCGTCGAGCGGGAGAGCGTGGCGAACCGGAATCAGAAAGGATGAGAAGGAAATAAATAACGGATCTCCGCGGGCAACGCGGAATTTGCCGTCATTTATAAAAACAAGGAGGAAGTTTTATGGCAAGAGCAAAGAAAGTTTGGTTGATCCTGCTTTCCGTCATTATGGCGATGAGCTTTACCGTGGCTGCGGTCTTCGCGGCGGACGACGGCGCTCCCGCATGGACGGAAAACACGTCGATCGACCTGACGAACGCGGATGAAAACGGCTGGGTGACCAATTTCGTTGATAATGGTCATACGACATTGCATGAAGTCAACGGAGGCTTTTCTACGTTGCGTCAGGTATCCGGCGGCCCTGCTTACAATCTCAACAATGTTTACGACGTATTGTCGGCAGGAAAAGAAATTTCGTTTACCGTCGATGTTGCGGATGTCAGTATCGGCACCGGTTATATGGGGATTGCCCTCGTAAATAAAAAGCCTACAAAAGGTTGGGCACATGACGGAACCGCTTTTGGTTATAATTCCGGCAGTACGGTAATCGGCGTTATCACGAAGTCTTTGGAGAACGGCAGTGAATGGCAGGTGCATAAAGGCGCTTCGACCGTACAGGCCGTCGTAAACGCCCCCTCGACCACCAAGACGACGGTTTCCATTAAGCTCAGCAAAACCGCAGGGGAATCGTATTTGAAGTTTGACGGCAATATTGCCAAAGGTCAAGCAACAGGGGAAACGGAAAATGTTTTGGCAAATTTCGTTCTCACGGACGATATGTTCAGCAGTAAAGAGGCGTATATCGGGTTGATCGGCGTTAACGATGTCGCACAGGTTCAAATTTCCGGTATCAATGCTCCGGTTTTGACAGAACAGTCCGCTTCCGGTGTAGACGCTTCGGCTCCTGTCGATATTACGATGAAAGTGCAGGCGCAGAGCGATATTACGCTCTCCATGAAGAACCGCGACGGCAAGATCGTCAACGTTCCCGCGGAATATTTCTCCTATGCGGACGGAACGCTCACCATCAAGAAAGAGCTGTTTGCGGAAAATACGAGTATCATTCCCGATACCGCGCTTTTCTTTGTTCAGGACGATTACGGCTATACGACGTTTGAACTGGAAGTAAGCATGTCCGTATGGACGGAAAATACGACGGTCGTCACCACGCCCGTGGACAAGGCGAACGCCGCGGTGGATCAGAACGGGTGGATGATTAACTATGCCTCCAACAGCGCGGTCCATTGCACCAACGTCGTATCGAAAGACGGCATGACCACGATGGATTTTTCCTCCGGTGGTCCTGCATATAACGTGATCAACTTAATGCCCGCGATCAAGGCCGGCAAGGAGATCACCTTTACGGTAGACAATTCGCTGACGCCGCGAGCGGATGCCTGGCTGGGCTTCTGCCTCGTAGCGGGCCCCGCTTTCCCCTATAAAGCGCTGAATCCCGCCGATCCTAACGATGCGAACTGCGTTGCATCCTGGATTTTAGCTTCGGGCGGAATGCAGTTCTTTAAGGCCAACGGTTCGAGTGGAGCTGTCGGACTGCCGAGTGTTCCCGCTGTCGGTGTTCAAAAAGTTACGATTTTCATCGGCGAGAACATGAAGGACAGCTATATCGCAGTCAACGGTACAAAGCTCACGAACCCGGGCAACGGTTCAAATATTTTTGCGGGTGATTTGGGACTTAATGTCGCCAGCTTCGGCGACGCGACCGAGGCATATCTCGTCGTACAGGCGCTTCAAGATACGTCGTTTGGGCTGGGCCCCGTCCTCGCCCCCGAAGTATCGGATGTTTCGGAGACCAGCGTCAGCATGATTTCGCCCGTCGACGTAACGGCGGCTGTCGTTGCCAACGGCGACGTGAAGCTCGCGATGAAGGACAACGACGGCAAGGTCGTCGACGTCCCCACGAAGTATTATTCTTATGCGGACGGAATTCTCACGATCAAGAAAGAGATGTTCTCGGATCACCTGGAAGACCGATACATCCCGCTCGAGGCGACGTTCTTCGTCATCGACGACTACGGCTACATGCCGTTTACGCTCGCCGCAATGTATGAATTTGACGCCAACGGCTGGCTGACCTCCCTCTATGACGGCGGCAACAACCAGCACGGCACGCTGGGCGCCAACGGCGCGGTCAACGGCTATCAGTATCTCGTCGACGGATATTCCTACTATGCGCACAGCATTATGCGCGCCTACAACAGCACGCAGCTGGATGTGACCAAGCCGATCTCCTTCGAGTTTGCGGTCGGCGGCGATACGGGCAACTGGTCCCGCCTCTTCCTGTTCGACTACGATATGGATGAGACGACGATGGCGAATCTGGATGTGAAGATCCCCGGCGGAACCTCTCCCGTGTGCGACTTCGGTTTGGGATTCAAGAACGATTACACCAAGATCGTGTGGAATTCCACCGAGGATACCGCGGCGGATGCCAAGGTGTTCGACCTTTCCGCTCTGGGCTATACCACTCCCAACGACGTGGCGGAAGTGGGCAAGAAGATCGCCGTACGCATCGAAATGGGCGAGACCGAAACCAAGATTTATTTCAACGGCAAACTCGGTTTCACCGTGGAGGTCGACCGCGACGAAGTGTTCCCGAGCGGATATGCCAAGCTCGCCCTCATGACGCAGGGCGGAACGCAGTATATCCTGAGCGATTTCAACAACCCGGTGATCGAAGAGATCTCGACGAGCACGTGGAGATTCGACACCAAGGGCGACATCGAGCTGACGATCGCGGGAACGTACGATCTCTCTTCCGCAAAGAACCTGAGAGTGGGCTATGCGGAGAATGCCAGGAGCTACGCGAAGCAGAACGCCAACGCCACCACCTGGCTGGAAGAGGGCGATTATGCGGTGGACGGCAATCAGATCATCGTCAAATCCGCCGTTCTCGAGACGGGCGTGTTCCCGCAGAATACCCTCCTGAAAGTAGAGACGGAAGACGGTATTTCCACCGTCGCGGTCACGGTTCAGAACGGCCTGATGGATTATATCCAGGAAAGCGACGCGCAGCAAACGGTATCCTTCCCGCTCGATAACGATCTGGCGATCGACATGAAGTTTGAGGGCGTCACCGAGGGAATGACCGTTACGCACACCTATACCAATGAGGACGAGGCGGTCGAAATCCCCGCGGAGAGCTACGCGTTCGCCGCGAAAGCGGGCGCCGAACAGGTTTATACGCTGAGCATCGACAAAGAATATTTCGACGAGATGGATGCGGGCGTCTATACGTTCACCGTCACGACGTTTGCCGGTTCTCTGCAGTTTACGGTTTATCTGAAGCCGTCGGAAGCGCAGTGGATGCTTCGCTCCGAACGCGGCACCATAGAGTCCAAAAACGACGGCGCTTATTACGAAGCGGACCTCGTCAATTCGGGCGGCGCAACCAAGCGCGGCATCATCTCGTGGAGCGAAGGGCTGTCGCTCGACAAGCCGATCACCCTTCCCTTCCGTTACCCCATGGGCAACAGCACCTGGGTGTGCATCGGGCTGATGAGCTCTCCCTACTATCTGGATTTCTGGAATGAGAACTCAAACTTCGTCGAGCTGAAGGCGATCATGCAGCCCTCGAAGGACAGCGGACAGTGGCAGAGCCTGGGCGGCAACTATTCGGGCGGCAACAACACCGACGTAAAAGACGTAGTCAATACCGTGAACATGGATACCCTGGAGATCTATATCGACGATCAGGATATTTCCAAGAACTATATCAAGATCAACGGTACGAACGTAGGCGCGTCCATTCAGCTCCTGAGAGAGGATTTCCCGGACGGAAAGCTCTATATTTCCTTCTACAACGGAAATGTGGCGGGCGGCCTGACCCTGGGAACGCCCGACGGCGTGACCGTCAAGGACGTGACGGATAAAACCATGCAGTATACGCTGGGTTCGGAACAGGATCTCACGTTTGAACTCATGAATCAGGACGGCGCCGTCAACGTTTACGGCGGCGACGGCGCGCTGATCGAGGGGACGACGCTCTCCGGAAACACCCTCAGCATTCCCGCTTCCTACTTTGACAGCTATAAGACGAGCGAAGTCTTCGTCATCGAGGACGAGAACAGCAGAACGCAGGTCACCGTTACCTATTCGGTGACGCTGACGGGAAGCAGCGAAATGAAGTTTATCTCCGAAGCGCAGGACGTGACGGTTTCTCTCGGCAACATTACGGCGGTCGACGCGGTGCTCTACAACGAAAAGGAACTCAGCGGCGAACTGTGGTCGTTTGCAGACGGAACGCTCACCCTGAAATCCGCGAACTTCACGGAGAAGGGCGAATACACCTTCGTCGCGGCGGCGGCCGGCGGCTATATCCCCGTGTTCGTCTCCTACCGCGACTATGAAAACGGCGGCATCAAGCTCTCCGGCGAAGGCAGCGTCACGTATGCGGACGAGGTTTACACGGTCAAAAACGGCGTATCCTACCTCTTTGCGAAGCGCGTCGATCTCGGCAGCAAGTTCGCTCTGTCCGCGAACTTCATCTCCATGGAGGGGACGCTGACCGAACAGAATCCTTCGATCTCGGAGACGGGTTACAACGAATTTGTGCTCCGCGATATTTACGGCGGCTATGAAGTGGTTGTCCGCCTGTATCAGAATCAGCCCGCGAACGAAGGTCTGGCGTATAAAGTCTATCTGACTTACAGCGTGCGTCAGCTGGTGAACGGATCCTGGACGGAGATCAACTCCGGCTACCGTTCCGTCCGCGACGCTTATATCGGCGAGAATACGCTTACTTTCTCCCTGAATCAAGACGGCAATATCGTCTTTGCGTATAACGAGGCGATCGAAGTCGAAATCGATCTCTCCGCCACGTCGATGAAGACGGATAACCTCATGCTGTACTACAATACGTCCGGCGAATATGAGAGCGAATCTTCCGTTTCCTTCAAGGTGGAAACAGCACCCGACCCCGTTCAGCTGGGCGCGCCCGTTCTCACGGTGAACGACAAGACCGTGACCTGGAACGCGGTGGCAAACGCTTCCGGCTATCAGGTTTACGTCAACGGCGAGAAGAAGGGCGGCGTCATTACGGACTGCACCTTCACGCTCGACGAAACTGCCGCCGGCACCTATCAGATCACCGTCAAGGCGATCGGCGACGGCGAGCTCTATCTGGACAGCGCGGAGAGCGAAGCGGAATCCATCGTCATCGAGGATTCCGGCGAAGTCAATCCCCCGGATGAAGGCGGCTGCGGCAGTTCCTTCGCACCGGCCGGCGGCGGCATTCTTCTGGCGGCACTGCTTTTGGGCGCTTCTTTCTTCTTCCTGAAAAAGAAAAAGAATTAAATCCCGGCAGACCCCTTCACGGGAGGGGAACTCTCCTCCCGTGATCACTTAATTTATATGGCGCGGACGGCGCGGCCGACAGCGGGCGCCGTCCGGCGTTGTATAAACAGGAAAAGCACTTTATGGAAAAAAAGAAGTTCAATTACATATCGCTGGCGTGCGCGGTTCTGGCGCTCGCAGTTTTTGCGGTATCGCTCGGCTTTTTTATCAAGGGGCAGGCGATCGGCAACAGCACCAGCGAATTAGCGCCCGATTTTTCAGAGCTGAACGTCGTCAAAATGTATGCTGACGACGATATTTATCTTGCGGGCACCGACACGGGCGAAGTGCATTGTTACGACAAAGAGGGCGAACGCCTTTGGTATATTACAAATCCGGACGGAAAATTTTCCGTGCGCGATCTGCAGCTTTTTAACGACCGGATATTCGTTGCGTTTGAAAACAGAAAAATTCTCTCGTTCTTATCGGACGAGGTTTCCTCCGACGGAGAGGCTATATGGGAAGCGGAAAGTTCTCAGGTATACGACCTGGAGGACGCCCTTCCGAAAACCATGTATTTCGGAGAAAATTCCGACTATTTTGCGGTGATCGCCGACGACAGCGCGTCCACCGATACTTTTCTCATCGCACTCCCTGTCTCCGTTTCTGCGGAAGACGTGGGCGAGGACGGAATCTATTATCTCTTTGAGCACAGTCTTTGGACGGCAGACCGCGCCTATCAGGGTTGCGTCGTCGTCGGAGATTCCATCTATTACTCCACCCGTACGTCCGACATCGGTATACTGCGGATAACGGAAAACGGCGAAGAGCACGAAGAAACCGTGATTGCCCGTTACAGCGCTCCGTTTTTGGCGCTGACCGGCGTGGAGGACGGGATTGCAGGGTTCACCAACGACGGCTCTCTGTATGTGTTTGAACAGCTCCCGATCCAGGCGGATTCCAAGCCTTTGATTTATCCGATTACGCAGGAAAAAATCAACAACGACGGCGTGACTGCGGGCGGTACCTGCTTTTACGTGCGGTACACAAACGGCGGCGTTTCCGTCGTGGACGCCATGGAGCGGTCGGAGACGGTACGGATTTCCAGCAGCGTCAACGAAAGCGTAATCATGTCGTCTCCGGATGGCTTCGTGCTTCGCTATTTCAAGACGGGCGAACCCGTCAGGCTGACGTATTACACCAATGACCTCGCCAGGATGATCCAGGCGTATGACAATCTCTCCTGGCTGATGATCGCGGGGATGGTTGTGGGATTCCTCGCGCTCCTGTACTGCGGCGCGCTCGTTTACCGTCCTCTCGGAAAAATTGTCAACCGGAAGTTTGTCGCCTGCGGAAAGGCGATCGCCAAGCACTGGGTGGTCTATGTCTCGCTCATTCCCACTTTCGTGCTCCTCGCGATTTTCTATTATTATCCCATCGTGTTCGGATTCAGCCTTTCCTTCCGCGACTATCTGCCGGGAGATCATTCCATCTGGGTGGGCTTTGAGAACTTTGCCAGGGTCTTTAAAGACGATATCTTCGTCAGCTCCATCGGCTCGATGTTCATCTTCCTCGCGGCGGATCTTCTGAAGGCGCTCATTCCGCCCATCATCTTTGCGGAGGCGATCTTTGCCGTCAGAAACAAGAGCTTTTCCTTCTGGGTGCGCGCCCTGCTCTTTATCCCGGGGATCCTGCCCGGCGTTGCGACCTCGCTGGTCTGGGCGGAGGGTATCTTCGGCGCCGGACAGAACGGGCTTATCAACGCATTGGGTAAATTATTCGTGCCGAGTATGGCAAACATCAACTTCTTTGCGGAACGAGGTACGGCGACATTCGCCTTTATCATGTTCTCCTTCCCGTGGATCGGCAGCTATCTTATTTTCTACGGCGCCGTTTCCGGGATTCCGTCCTCTATGTATGAAGCGGCGAAGCTGGACGGCTGCGGCTGGCTGAAACGCATCGTAAAGCTGGATCTCCCCATGATTCTCCCGCAGATCAAGTACATACTGATTACCAGTTTCATCGGTTCTATTCAGAATTACGGCACCATATATGTGGTCAGGGGCACGAGCGGCCCGGTCTATACGCCGGCGCTGTGCATGTATTCGGAGATTATGCAGTCGAACTACGGGCTGGCCAGCGCGCAGAGCGTCATCCTGTTCCTGTTCCTCATGGTAGCGACTATTTTGAATTTCCGGATCCAATCCGATCAATCCTAAGGAGGCGCCTTATGACTGTGCAATATAAATCCAAAGGCGGCAGCAGGAGAGGGATCGAGGGAAGAGCCGCGCAGACGGTTCTCATCATCTGTCTGCTGATTACCCTGTTCCTCACGCTCCTTCCCGTCATAATCACGATATTTTTATCGTTCAAGAGCCAGCTCGATATGACGACGGGCAGCATCTGGTCGCTCCCGCAGGACGGGTGGCACTTCGACAACTATGCAAACGCATTCAGCGGAACGATCCGCTATATGCTGAACACGCTGGCAATCGTATTTATCTCGGTGTTCGTCACCATGCTGCTCAGCTGTTACGTGGCGTACCTGTTCGTGCAGAAGGATTTTGCGGCGAAAAACGTCTTGTTTTTCCTCATCATTCTCCCCATGCTGGTGCCCAGCGTCGTGCTGCTCAGCCCGACATTTCTCACCATTGTGGAGCTGAATCTTCAGGGTTCCTGGTGGGGGCTGATTCTGCCGTATATCGCCGGCAACCAGATCGCCACGATCTTTCTGCTGCGTACGTTTATCGGCCAGCAGCCCAAGGATCTTTACGAGGCTGCTTCCATCGACGGCGGCGGCATCTTCCGCCTCTTCTTCAGCGTATGCCTGCCGTTGTCCTTTCCCATCATGATGGTGCAGGGCGTATCCATCTTTGCGGCGATGTACAACGACTATCTCTTCCCGCAGCTGATTTTCCTGCAGGCGGAAAGCAAGCCGAGGAGCACGCTTATGCCTCTGCTCAGTCAGATCGCCAATTCCGCGGAGGGCGGCGAACGCTACGCAGTCTATTTGGTATCCGGCATTCCGCTTATCATCACGACGCTGATCAGCCTCAAATTCTTCATCAGCGGAGAATTTGCGGCAGGATTGAAACTATAAAAATGAAAAAGGAGAAAAAAGATGAAAAAGACATTATTACGTTTTCTTGCTTTTATGTTGGTTCTGATCACCGCATTTTCATTTATCGCGTGTGACGGGGACCCCACGCCCGGGCCCGATCCGGATCCTGATCCGGATCCTACTCCCGACCCGGTGCCGACCGATACCCTTCCCGAAAACGTGAGCGGCACGCTGGATATCTATATCAGCCTCAATGAAGACGAAGCGGCTGCATATCAGATGGTGGCGGACGAGTACACGTATCTTCAGAAAGAGAAAGGAAATACGGTTAAAGTCAATATCAACAACAATTCCACGGCGGATTCTTATCAGAAGGAAGTCGAAGCCCTTATTTCCATGGGCGTGAGCAATGCAACGATAGCTAAGACGGGGGTTGCCCCCTCTTATTACGGGACGGACAGCATTGTCGATCTCTCTTCCTATCTCTCGCTGAAAAATCCGTACGCCGACAATCAGGTGTGGAAAGACGTGCTTGAACCGGAAGCCTATGCGCCGAAATTCGCGCGCGGCAAGTCCACCGTTCCCAGCATATCTTACGATACCAACTATCTCGTCGTATTCTACGATACCCGCGCGCTGGCGGATCTCGGCCTTCAGGTTCCGACCACCTGGGACGAAATGATCGCCTGCCTTGAGGCGGCGTCCAAAGATTCCGACTTCAAGAATCCGCTCGGGTTGGGCGTCGATTCGGGCTCGGCGACGCGTACCTTCCTCGCTTGGGTGGTCCAGATGTATATGGATCAGTACTTCCGCGATTTTATCGATGTCGCTCATTCTCAGAAAGGGGATTACAGTTACAGTTCTCGGATCGACGGCAACTATGAATATGATCTGTCTGACCTCCTGTTAGGCGACTCTTCCAATTATACGTACAACCTCAACCGTATGATCGATGCCTATTTCAACGATACCGACGAATGGGGCCCGCTTTCTCCGCGTTTTCAGGATATGATGGCGAATTTGCAGGAACTTCTCCCGTATATCGATACCAAGGCGAGCTACGGCGACCTGTTCAACCGCTTTAACGAGACGGCTTCTTCCTACAATGCGGACGGGTCGGATAACGGCTTGTATCACGACCGCAAGATCTTCTACATTCAACGCCTCGATTATATCCTGACCTACAAGACGGCTTTTGAAACCAAGGGAACGAAGCTGTCCGTCAAGGATATCGGCGACAGGCTGGGCTGGTTTGCGCTGCCTCCCATGACCGATCACGGCGACGACGGCGTCGGTGCTCCTGCGGCGGATACGGTCCGTTCGCTGGGCGGCGTGGAGAGCGAACTCGGCGTTATCAACAGCGGAAACCAGGCGCATACCGACCTCGCTGTCGACTTCCTCGCTTATTTTTATTCGCCGCAGGGTATGAATGTCCGGCTGCAAGCGCTTGCTTTGACAGGAACTCCGCTGGTTATGGAGCAGCTCGTAAAAGGAGTTACCATTCCGGAAAACATCGATCTCGTGACAAACGCTCTGAAATTTACCGGAAATTGTAACCTCAACCCCTATCTGCAGTTCGGCTACGGCTATACGAACACCAACATCAAGGTGGGCGATACCAATAACACTGTCATCAACACGATTGCCAATAACTTTGCGGATTTCTTCAAGAGTTCCTCGAATAATTGGGCGGACTACGGCAAAAAGATGCTGGATGCCATTACGGATGGGTTCAAGAACTACGCGACGGATCAGAAACTGATCTACGACACCTATGAAAATGTGAAAGAGGCAACGGAAGAGTATAAGAAGTCGCCTTATTCCAGCAACTGATCGAGAAGGGCAGGCGGTTGAACCTGCCCTTCTTCTGAAAAGGAGAAAAAGCGAAATGAGAAAATTGAGTACAAAAATCGCCGCTTTTGCGCTCGCCGGGCTGACGGCGTTTGCGTTTGCGGCCGGCGGCTGCGAGGAGACCCCGGGCCCCGGTCCGGGCCCGGATCCGGGGACGGAGCTGTTTCAGAATCAGCTGACCGTATCGGAAGATTATCAAACGGGCGTGCTCCGCACCGCTTCCACGGACGACTACGGCCGCTCGTTTACGGCGTCTGGCGACTATGCGAGCGACAAATACGTGGGAATTTTCTACTGCCTGTGGCAGAGCTATGCGCCGACGAGCGACGTGCCGGACGTCAGCGTTTTTGAAGAAAGCGGGAAAGCTGAGAATGTTCTGACCGGCTCGGATGTTCCTTCCCAGCCAAATTTTACCTGGTGGGGCAAACCCATGTACGATTATTACGTGGCAGGTGATAAATGGGTTATCCGCCGCCACCTCGAGCTGTTTATCAACGCGGGACTGGATTTCATCTGCTTTGACTGTTCTAACGACAATATTTATACCAAGGCGGCAAATGCCTTTCTGGAAGTCGCGAAGGAGCTTCAGGATCTCGGTTATGACGTCCCAAAACTCATGTTCATGACCAATACGGATACGGTCGCCCGCACAGAAGAGATTTACAGAAACTATTACCGGGACGGGACGTACGATTCCCTTTGGTTCAGAGGGAACGGAGAAAAGCCGTGGATTCTCTCGCATGCGAATCAGCTTGGCGGACTGGACAGTGAAATCAGCTCCTATTTTTATTTCAAGAGAGCGCAGTGGCCAAATGCGGCGACGAATACCAATAACTTCCCCTGGATGAGCTGGTCCTATCCGCAGGAGACGTATCAGGACAGCCAGGTCGGCAAGATTATGAGCGTTTCCGTCGCAGAACACGTGGGGATATCGGGCAATCAGGCGGTCAGGGCAGATTTTTCGGATTCGGGCCTCTGCGCGCCCTATAACTTCGATACGCTCTCCGAGACTGCAATTTCCGTGCTGACCAATCTGGGCGCCAAGCGGAATATGTCTGCAAAGGAATATGCGAATCTCGTCTATAACGCCAATTGGGGCAGAGGATTCTCGCATGAGGATAACGTCAACGATCCGGACCGCGTCAACGAAAACATCAACTTTGAAGAGCAGTGGGCAACCGCGTTGGACGAAAGCAGGGATATCACGCTCGTATTCGTCACCGGCTGGAACGAATGGACGGCGCAGAAGCAGTCCGACTCTGCAATTTTCGGCGGAGAATACGGCCATTACGTGGATCTTTTTAACCGCGAGTTCTCCCGCGACGCGGAGATGATGGAGGGCGGCTATCTGGATAACTGCTATCTGCAGCTTGTCCGTAACATCCGCCTGTTTAAAGAGACCGAAAAGGCAGCTGTGTTCGCGCGTTCGGCGGGGTTCGATCCCTATGACCTCGCGCAGTGGAGCGCAATCACGGCCGTGTATAAGGATCTGACGACGGATACCGAGCCCAGAAACGCGATGAGCGCGGCGATGGAGAAGCTGACCAACGACACCGGCAGAAACGACATCAGCGAAGTACGCGTCGCGTCGGATGATGAAAACGTCTATTTCCTGATTCAGACGGTTGCGGATATCACGGAAAAAGAAGCCGACGATGCGCATTGGATGAATCTGTATATCGGCGTCGACGGAAAAGAGGGCGGATGGAACGGCCTGCATTACGTGGTGAACCGTTCGCTTTCCGGCACGGAAGCCTCTCTGTCCCGCATAGAAGACGGAAGCTATACCGATGTCGCCAAGGCAAAAACAGAAGTCAGCGGCAATCTGATGCTGGTTACGGTGAAAAAGAGCGACCTGGGGATTACGGGAGCTTGTTCGCTGCAATTCAAAGTGTGCGATAACTTGCAAAAGGACTTCGATATCACCGATCTCTACGTAAACGGCGACTGTGCGCCGCTCGGAAGAATCAACTACGTTTATTCGGCGGAATAAAAGATGATTGGCAAATAAAAAAGAAAGAGGCTGCTGTATCATAATAGCCTCTTTCTTTTTTTGTTCTGACTGGTTAAAAGAAGACGGCGGTTCAGCTTGCTCTGCATTTTCTTCCGTTCCCCAAGGGGATATTATAAATAATTGCTATTATATATTATTGTTTAAAATAGAATCGGCAGCCCGCACGGCGGTAAGATTGCGCGGTTCGACAAATAAAAGAGATTTGTCATATTTTTTCATGACAAACAAATTGACAAAATCGATATTTGCGGGTACAATGAAAGAACAGTGGGAGAAATAAAATATGTTGAAATTCAGTCGGTTTATCGTAAAGTACCGCTATTGGTTCATGGGAGTATTCCTGGCGCTCTTTGTCGGCGGGCTTTTTTGCATGGGGTTGGTCAAAGTCAACTATGATTTTACCGAATATCTGCCGCCGGACAGCGAGACGCGGATTTCCCTCGACCTCATGGAGGATACGTTCGGAGATATCGGAACCGTTCAGATCATGGCGAAAAACGTCACCGAGCAGGAGGCGGCGCAGATTTACGCCCTGATCTCCGGTACGGAAAATGTCCGCGGCGTGAATTTTGACGCGGCGGATCCCGATTATTATCAGGGCGGAAACGCGCTGTATCAGGTGTTCTTCAATACGGGGAACGCCTCTCAGGAGACGGTCGATACCGTCGCGGTTCTGCGGGAATCGCTCGGCGCGTACGAGCTGGCGGTGAACGGCGCCGCTCTGGATACCATGTATATCCAGGAGGCGATCGCAGGGGAGATGCCCATGATTCTGGGGATCGCCTTTGCCATCGTGCTGGTGATTCTCCTTTTAACCTCAAACAGCTGGTTTGAGCCGGTGATTTTTCTGCTGACCGTGCTGGTGGCGATCGTCCTCAATATGGGCACGAACTTCTTGCTGGGCACGATTTCCTTTATCAGTCATACCATCTGCGCGATTCTGCAGCTTGCGCTCGCGATGGATTATTCCATCATTCTGCTGCACCGTTACAGCGAGGAGTGCGAGCGCTGTGAAGACCGCAGAGAGGCGATGGCTGCCGCGCTGTCCTCGTCCATCGTCGCGGTCTCTTCCTCCAGCCTGACCACGATCGCCGGGCTCCTGTCGCTCGTATTCATGCAGTTTACCATCGGCTTCGATATCGGCGTGGTGCTGGCGAAAGGAATCGTCATGAGCATGCTCAGCGTGTTTTTCCTGATGCCCTCGCTGATTCTGATCTTTTCCCGCGCGGTCGAAAAGACCCGCCACAAAAATCTTCTTCCCCGCCTCAATAAGCTCTCCGGGTTTTCTTTCCGCGCGCGCCATGTCGTGCCTGTGCTGATGGCGGCGGTCTTCATCGTCGCGGCGGTGCTGCAGACGAATACGATCTACACCTATTCGGTGGAAGCAACCAAAGATAAGTCCGATCCCGTCTACGCGGAGAATCAGGAGATCGTGGAGGCGTTCGGCGAACAGAACAACCTCGTGATTTTATATTCGCCGGATACTTCCCTCCTCGCGGAGGAAAATATCCGCATCGGAAACGCTCTGATCGATTCGATCGAGAGCATCACGGTGGACGGCAATTCCGTCGTCAAGAGCGCGACGGGCGTCTCTGTGATAGACGTCAAGCCGATGCTCGCTTCCTACGGCTCGGAGGCGGAATTGCGGCCTCTGCTGAAGACGCTGGGGCTGGATTACGATGCCGAACACGTCTATCTCGACGAATTCTATTTCAATCTGATGGATGCGCTGCAGGGGCTGGAGTCCTTCGGCATGACGGACAATGCGCTTTACATTCAGCTGAACGCCGTGCGCGCGATGCTCGAAAAGAACGATCAGTTCGGGCTGCTTTACCGGGAAGGCGTCATGCGCGTTCTGTTCTCCATCGATCTGCCGACGGCCTCGGAGGAGGCGTTCGTCTTCGTCGAGCGGCTGCGGGAAACCATGCGCGAAGATTTTTCGGATCTGGACTGTTACGTGCTGGGCGACAGCGTCAGCACCTACGATATCCGCGAGACGTTTAAGGGAGATCTGAGAAATATCACCCTGGTATCCGTCCTTTCAATCCTCATAATCGTGCTTCTGGCGTTCCGCTCGATCGCCGTCCCCGTTCTCCTGGTCGCGGTGATCCAGGGCTCGATCTGGATCAATATGGCGATCAGCGCCGTGGCGGGAGAGGGAATCTTCTTCGTCGGCTATCTCATTCTTATCTGTATTCAGATGGGCGCCACCATCGACTACGGCATCGTGCTGACCAACCGCTACATGGAGCGGCGCATAACCGCGGGGCGGCGGGACAGCCTCATATTCGCAATGAACGCGGCGTTCCCCACGATCATTACGTCGGGCGGCATCTTTATCGTCGCCGGCTTTCTGATCGGCGGGATCTCCAGCGTTCCCATCATTTCCACCATCGGCATGCTGCTGGGAAGAGGGGCGGTCATCTCCGTCGCGCTCGTGCTCTTTCTCTTGCCCGAACTGCTGGTTCTGTTCGACCGGGCGGTGGAGAAGACGACCTTGAAATGTCATTTTTACCGCGAAGAGCGGAGCGCTGTGCCCGCGCTTGCGGCCGGAATTTCTGAACAGGAGGAAAAACATGAAGATCAATGAACTCCCCGCGCGGTTCGACGCGCAAAGGCATCTGCAGCCCCTCTGGCGGACGGAGGCTGTCTACGACGAGACCGCCCTCATCGTCGGGGAAACGGGCGAATGCACGCTTGCGTTCCTCCCGAGCGGCGGGCTGACGGTGCGCAGCTATACGCTGGACCGGATTTTTCGGGAGGGGGTTGACTTTTCGGTGGAGGGAAAGGTTCTGCGCCGCCTGGCGGGCGGCTCGCTCCCGTACTTTCAGACGGAGGAATATTTCCGCCGGGAACCCGACTCCGTTCCGATCGGCGTGAATCGCGCGTTTTCAGAGATACCCTTGGAGGGGCAGCGCTTTTTGGCCTATGGGGAACGGGATACGTTTACTTCCCGCGAGATCGCGGTGAGCTACGAGGCGGCGGAAAACGATTTCGGCTTCCTGCCGCAGCGGGAGAAAGCGCTGGAGCCCCTCGTAAAACGCCTGAAAGCGCAGGGCGGGGGATCCGTGCTGTTTTACGGGGATTCCATCACCGTCGGCTGTAATGCCAGCGCGACCGAATACGGAGGCAACCTGCCGCCGTACACTCCTTCCTGGGCAGAATTGACGGGTACGTATCTGGAAAAAACGTGCGGCGTGCCGCTGAAAACGGTCAATCGCGCCGTGGGCGGCTGGCGCGCGGCAGACGGGATCCGGGAGATGGAGAGCCGCATGCTTTCCGCCCCGTACGACCTGATGGTGCTGGCGTACGGCATGAACGACGGCCCCACCGCGCCCGCGGTCTTCGCGCAGGAAATCCGCACGCTGGCAGAGGCGTTTTTATCGCGCAATCCGGAGGGATATATCCTTCTCGTCTCCACCATGCTGCCCAACCGCCAGAGCGACTGGAGGCTCAGCCATGCCGCGCAGGAGGGACTGCTGGAAGAGGTAGCGCATGCGCTGCCCCGCACGGGGCTGGCGCGCGTCAGTTCGGCGTTTCGCGCGCTGGAAGAGACGGGCAAGCGCACGCGCGATTTTCTCGCGAACAACATCAATCATCCCAACGACTTCGGCGTGCGCCTTTATGCGGAAGTAATTTTGACGGCGCTGCTCGGGGAAGGGGAATTTCTCGCGGCGCTGAACGGATAAAATCCTTGACTTTTTCCGCGATATCGGATAGACTGAAAAAAAAGGAGATTTTGACATGAACGTCTGGCATGACATCGATGCGCGCCGGATCACCCCCGAGCGCTTCATCGCCGTCGTGGAGATCACGAAGGGCGGCAAGCAGAAATATGAGATGGATAAGGAGACGGGGCTTCTGCGGCTGGACCGCATTCTCTATACTTCCACGCACTATCCCGCCAATTACGGATTCATTCCCCGCACGTATGCGGACGACGGCGACCCGCTGGACGTCTTGATTCTCTGTTCGGAGAGCTTAAATCCCATGTGTCTGGTGGAATGCTATCCCATCGGCGTCATCACCATGAGCGACAACGGAAAACCGGATGAGAAGATCATCGCCATTCCCTTTACCGACCCCAACTACAACTGCTACCGCTCCCTCACCGACCTTCCCCGGCACATTTTTGACGAAATGAAGCACTTTTTCTCCGTTTACAAGCAGCTGGAGAACAAGGATACCGCGGTCGACCAGGTGTTCGCAAAGGAAGAGGCGCTCGCCGTCATCGCGAAGGCGATCGCGCAGTACGAGGAGCAGAAAGAAATTCTCAAAAAATAGAAAAACGGCGTTTAAAACCTCCTGAAACGGGTAAAATCCCGTCAGACAGGAGGTTTTTTTATGGCTAACAACAAATTGACCGCAAAAGAAGTCACGCTCATTTCCGATCTGCTGAAGTACGAAGAGAGCGCGTGCAAAAAGGCGAGGCTGTACTCCAGAACACTGACCGACCCGGTCATTTCGGAGACGTTCGGCAAGATTGCCGATCATCATGAAAAGCGCTTTGAGGCGCTGCTCAATCTGCTGTAAGGAGGAAAAAAGAATGCAGTCGAAGCAACAGATTCAGTTGAACGAAAAAGACAGCTTGCAGGATATGCTGAACCTTGAGAAAGAGATCGTCAAGCTGTATTCCACCGCGCTGACGGAGGGGAACGGCTCCAAATTCCGCACGATGGTGAAAAATCACCTGGTGGACTCCGCAAACGACCAGTTTGAGGTCTTCACGCAGATGGCGGAAAACAACTATTATGAAGTAAAACCCGCGGATAAAGCGGTGATCGACGAACAGAAAGCGAACTTCAAGCAGGTTCTCGCGCAGCTTTCCTGACGGAACCGTCCTTTCCGCAGAGGCAGAATAATTAAAAAAGGGCGCGGCCGATCGGCCGCGCCCTTTTCTGCGCCCCTCAGCCGCCGCGGGGCGCAGGAGACATTGCCGGGAACAATAAAAAAAATTACGCCCTATCCCCCCGGTCGGAGAGGGCTTTTCTTTCATGCGGCATAAAGGTTATGGGCCGTTTTGCGGGCACCCCCTCGAAATCGTTTGCAAAACGCCGCGGGACGTGCTATAATGTTCGCACGAAGGTTTTCGGAAAACACTTCGATAAAACAACCGAGGTAAAATTGAATGAAACATCTGACGACTAAGTTGCTCGCGCGTGCGGGAATCATCGCCGCGCTCTACGTCGGTCTGACCGTCGTATTCGGGGAATTGGCCTACGGGCCGCTGCAGATCCGCCCTGCGGAGGCGCTCACCGTCCTGCCCGCATTCTTTCCCGAAGCTGCCGTCGCCCTCTATGTCGGGTGCCTGCTCGCGAATCTGTTTTCGGGGTACGGGCTGCCCGATATTTTATTGGGGCCGATCGTGTCGCTCGCAGCCTGCCTGCTGACGCGCCTGATCTATAAAAAGACGGAGAATATCTTTCTGGCGGCGCTCCCGCCCGTGCTTTTGAACGGATTTCTGATCCCGCTCATCTTCATGATGACGGGGACGCCCTGGTCGGAATACTGGGTCTGCGCGGGGTCCCTTCTTTTGACGGAAGCCGTATTCATCTATACCATCGGCGTGGGCGTATATTATTCGCTGAAGCGCCTGCGGCAGAGGGAAATCGCCTTTTTGCAGTAAAAAAAGCGGCATAAGCCGCTTTTTTGTTTTGGGATCGATCGGTTAACGTCACGCCATCTTCGCGAAGGGATTGTAGACAGCCCAGGTGAAAATCAGCCAGAGGGCGGAGATCCCGACCAAAGAATAGATGATGCGGGAAACGACCGCCCCCGCGCCTTCACCGAAGATGAACGCCACGAGGTTGAAATCGAACAATCCCACCAGAAGCCATACGATCGCGCCGATCAGGACGAGCACGTAGGCGATAATCGTCGTTACTTTCATAATAATCCTCCCTAAGGGGGAGTATGTGCGTTTTTTGCGGTTTTATCCGCGGCGGGTATTTATTCGATGTTTTCCAGCACCAGCTCGTCGTAATCGATGCTCTCCACGAAATCGTCTTTCCGGAATTTCACGATGCGGTACTTTGCGTAATGAAAGAGGTGAATTTTCATCAGCACGGGCGTGGGACTGTCCAGATGATAGCAGATATCGGTGAGATAGTCGAAAAAGTCGGCGTAGCGCACTGCGCCCTCCCGTTCAAAGACGTACGCGCGTTTGATCTTTTTGTTTTCCATTGCCTTTGCCCAGATTTTCACCATAGTCGTCACCTGCCGTTTTTGATTGAATATAATCATAACACAATCCCGTTGAAAAATCAATTGACATTTCGCCCCGAAAAAAATATAATGGTAAAAATATCATTCTGCCGACAGAATGCGGGGCGGAAAAAGGGGTGCGGTTATGGAAAAAATGAGAGAAACCATCATCAGATTGCTGAAGGAAGACGCGCGCTACACGCCGCGGCAGATCGCGAAGATGACTTCGTTTCCGGAAGCGGATGTCGCCGCGGAGATCGGAGCGATGGAGCGGGAGGGCGTCATCGTCAAGTACGCCGCCGTCGTCAACCTGGAAAAGGCGGCGGAGGATTCCGTCCAGGCGCTGATCGAACTGAAGGTCGCGCCGCAGAAGCTCAAGGGGTTCGACGCGGTCGCGAGCGAGCTCGCCGCCTGCCCGGAGGTCTCCAGCCTCTACCTGATGAGCGGCGGATTCGATCTGGCGGTCTTTCTCGAAGCGCGGAGCCTCTCCGAGATCGCGCGCTTCGTCTCCGAAAAGCTCTCCGCCATCGACGGCGTGATCGGGACGGCGACGCATTTTATCCTGAAAAAGTACAAAATCGAGGGGCAGAACACGGCGGGCGCGGAGCCGTCCGGCCGCCTTCCCGTACACGCATGAGGGATTTTGTCAGCGAAAAGGCGCGGCGGATAAAACCATCCGGCATCCGAAAATTCTTCGACATCGTGGCAAAGAGCAGCGACGTCATCTCCCTCGGCATCGGCGAGCCCGATTTCGTCACGCCGTGGGAGATCCGGAGCGCGGCCTATCAGTCTTTGCAGCGGGGGCAGACTTCCTATACGGGCAACCGCGGGCTGCCCGCCCTGACGGAGGAGATCGCCCGCTATCTCGGGGAATCCTTCGGCGCGCGCTTTTCTCCGGAAGAAATCGTCGTCACCATCGGCGCGAGCGAGGCGATCGACGCGGCGCTCCGTGCGACCGTGGACGACGGGGACGAGGTGCTTGTTCCCGATCCGAGTTACGTCTCCTACGCCCCCTGCGTGGAGCTTTGCGGGGGAAAAGCCGTCTCCGTGCCCTGCCGCGCGGAGGACGGATTCGTCCTGACGCCCGAAGCCGTGGAGCGCGCGGTGACCGACCGCACGAAAATACTGATCTTTCCCTATCCCAATAATCCCACGGGCGGGATCATGACGCGCGCGGCCGTCGAGGCGCTGATCCCCGTCGTTTTAAAACACGACCTGCTGATCCTGGCGGATGAAATTTACGCGGAGCTCACTTACGGCGGAAGTCACGTTTCCGCCGCGTCCTTTCCCGCGCTGAAAGACCGCGTCGTCCTCGTCAGCGGCTTTTCCAAGGCGTTCGCCATGACGGGCTGGCGGATCGGCTATGTCGCCGCGCCGGGGGAGATCTTGCAGGCGATTCTGAAGATTCATCAGTACACCGTGATCTGCGCGCCGTCGTTCAGCCAGTATGCCGCGCTCGCGGCGCTGCGCGAGGGCAGGGAAGACAGTTTCGCGGGCGTTTCCGAGATGCGGGAAGAATACGACAAGCGCCGTAAATTCTTATATCAATCCTTTCTGGCGGCGGGGCTGACGGTGTTCGAACCGAAGGGCGCGTTCTATATTTTCCCTTCCGTGCGCTCCACCGGGCTGACGGGGGAAGAATTCGCCGAGCGGCTGCTCCTGGAGGAGCGCGTCGCGGTGGTTCCGGGCGGGGCGTTCGGCGCGAGCGGCGCTGATCATATCCGCTGTTCGTACGCGGCGTCCATGCAGAACCTCATCGCGGCGGCGGATCGCATCGCGGCATTCGTGCGCCGCGTGGCGCGCGAGCGGCAGAAATAAAACGTCGCGTTTATGCCGTTAAAGAGCCTTGACTTTTAAACATTGGCGAATACCGGCTTTTTTGCCAGTTGAGATAATCGGAATCATATTGTTTAATGCTTTTGCGCCCAAACGGACGCCGCCCTCGCAAAGCCGGCCGATGCGGAGATAGCAGCGGAATTATGGGATAAAGCCTTGGTTTAAGCCGTATCGATTCATTTGCCGCAGACGCCTGCAAGGGCTTATCGGGTTGTTTTCCATATCGTCGATGAAAAAAGCCCCGCTTTGTAAGAAGCGGGGCTTTTGCTCAGCCGAAGGCAAAAAACAGAATAAAGTACGCGAGGAGCAGGAAGAACAGCGTCACGCCGACGGCGGATATTGTTCGCACGCGGTCGGGCGTCTCTTTCCCGAACAGCGCGCAGAGGGGGCCGCTGCGGGACAGCAGTCCGGGCGACATGACGCCCCACAGGGCGAGGGAGAGGATCAGAAAAACGACCTTCTCCGCCGCGGCGTTCAGGCACTGCATGACGATCATGCAGAGAAAAGCGGCGATCTGTGCGATCGCAAATACGGCGTTGAGCGGGAGATCCGCCGTACGGCGGGCGGGTTTTTCCTCCCGGCGGTTGAGTAACATATCGCTGCCTCCTTATATCTTTTACTCAAATAACGAGTGCGGCGAGCGCTTTGTCCCGCCGTTTAAGGGGCGGCTTCCTTTGCGGCGGGCTCGCTTTCCCGCTCTTTTTCCTCCTGCTTTCTGCGCAGCGCATACCAGAACCGCAGCAGGTATTCCAGCCCGTAGACGGTGAGCGCCGCGCCGAGAAACAGAATGTGGTGCCCGAGCGCGTCCGTCAGCTCCAGCAGGAGCACGATGCCCAGCGTGAGTTCAATAAAGTCGAATAAAAATTTGTACGCGCAGCGGCCGCCCTTCATGCGCAGTTTGACGCACTTGTCGATGCCGAACGCCGCCTTCACGATGCTCAGTATCCCCCACAGTACGCAGACGAACACGGGGGAATGCGGGGACAGGACGGTGAGAAAGCTCAGCGCGATCAGCATCACGCCGATCGCCACGCGGTAATTCGGCTTATCCCGCAGCAGGTAAGCGGAGATAAACGAGACGACCGCGGAGGCAAAGGAAAACGCCCCCACGATGTAGTGAAAGACGTCGATGAGTCTTCCGCCCAGCAGGATGAGCGTCAGCCCCGCCGCCAGTCCGGCGATTGCGAGCAAAAGGAGCAGAACGGGTTTTTGCGTGCGCAAAGCAAACATGTGTTTCCTCCTCGGAAAAGAACCCCGACTGCTTGCCGCGCGTCAGAAAATCCCGCGGATTTCGTCCAGGGTCTTTCCGTTTTCGTTGTAGACGGCTGAAAGCCGCTCGGAAAGGGCTTTCAGCAGGGGCGCGTCGCCGGGGAGGGCGACGTACTGCAGTTCGGTCTCCAGTAAAATATTTTCATTTATCAAAGTGAAATTCAGCACGTCTTCATCGTACAGGATAATATAATCCCGATAGAGCGGCCCGCGTTCTTCCAAGGTGAAAAAGCCGTCGTAAAAGCGGCTGCAGCGCCTGAGGGGCGCTTTTTTCAGAGCGTAAAAGAGCGTTGCGGCGATCCCGCAGACGAGCGCGGCGACGCCTGCCGCCGGGCCCGCCAGCGCCCAGAGCAAGCCGGTTAGGGCGCCGGTTCCGGCGAGCAGCAGAGAGAGAATGAGGATATATTCGCCCGCCCCGTCCGTCCTGGAAAAAACCTGCTTCGGGGATTTCAGATCGGGGGCCGCGCGCTGCAGCTTTTCCCGGTCGATAATCGGCACATGATGCGCGTCCAGATCGCGCACGAGCTCGGGCGTGGCGGGGTAGATCTGCTGTTCGCCCTCCTCCTGATCAAAAAATCCGGCGGAGCGGATCGTAAGCGCGATGAGCGGATACGGCGTTCCGTCCCGGTTCAGATGGAGTTCGGTATGGGCGCACGCCGTCACGTCCTCGAGGGGGATTCGCTCTGTCGCCGTTTTTTCTTCGCCCCGTGCGGGGCGGCGTTCGAGTATCAGTTCGCTTTCCGATAGGGTAAAACGATAAAAGTCTTCGATGTTGTAGTGGTAAAGCTCCTGCATATCACGCACATTATACCATGAAGCGGAGAAGTTGACAAGAGATATGCCCCAAAAAACCGCCTTCAGGCGTTTTTTCGCCTTTCGGCTGCGGTTGGGCAGGGAATCAGTCTTCGCCGAGGCGCCTGCGCATGGAAAGAAGAGCGGCAGCCGCCGTCGCCGCGAGATAGGCGGCAATCACGCCCAGCGCGAGTCCGCGCCCCTCCGTTTCTCCTGCGAGGGCAAGGGTGTAGAGCTTAATTTCATGGTAGAAGGGAAAACACTTTGCCGCGATAAGAAGTCCCCCGCCGATGGTTTCCAGCGGGAGAAATATGCCGCCCAGAATAGCCGCGACGTTGATGATGACGGATGAAAGCCCTCCCACCGCCTTTTCGGGGAGCAGCGAGCCGAGCAGCAGTCCCGCCGCCGTAAACAGCAGCATGGAAGGGATCAGCGCCGCGATTCCGGCGAGCAGTCCGACCGAGAATCTGAGCCCGAAACAAATCCCCAAAAGATAGGTGACGGCCGTCTGCGTCAGCATGATGGGAAGCATGGGCAGTGCATACCCTGCGAGAAAGGTTCCCGTGCGCATGGGAGAGGAGCGGAGACGCGTTAGAAAAGCCGTCGAACGGTCTTTTGCGACGAGCAGGGCGAGAAAGAGCATGGAAAAAGAGTAGGAGAACACGCAGATCGAGCCGGAAAGCGGCTCAATGGCAAACTGCGGGGTATGTTGCAGCGCATCTTCGCCGATTGCGGAGACGATCAGCTGAAATAAGAGCAGCAGCAAAACCGGGAAAGCGAGAAAGAAGAGCAGGCTCAGCGGATCGCGCAGAATTTCCTTAACGTTTCTCCCGGAAAAGACAAGTACTTTCATGCGGTTCCTCCGTTTGCCAGTGCGACGAATGCGTCTTCGAAATTGCGCGCCCCCGTCCGTTCTGTGAGTTCCTGCGGCGTGCCCACCGCCATCAGCTTTCCGCAGGACAGAATGCCCACGCGGTCGGCGAGCGCCTCCGCTTCTTCCATGTAGTGCGTGGTCAGAACGACGGTCGTATTTTCGAGCGCTCGGATTTGTTCCCAGAGCGCGCGCCGTGCGAGTACGTCCAGTCCAAGCGTCGGCTCGTCCAGAAAAATCACCTCCGGGCGGTGTACGAGCGCAAGAGCGATGGACAGTCTGCGCTGATAGCCGCCGGAGAGTTTTTTCGCCCGCCGGTTTTTCACCTCTTCCATGCGAAAGGATTCGATCAGCCGGGCTGTACGCGCCGCTCCGTCTTTTACGCCGTAGATCCTGCAGAAAAAAAGCAGGTTTTCCTCGACGGTAAGGTTTTCCGCAACGGCGGTCTCCTGCGGGGAGACACCCACGACGGACTTTGCCGCCTGCCGTTCCGAGCAGATATCCCGGCCGCAGATGGCTGCGCTTCCTTCCGTTGGGCGGATCAGTCCGGACAGGATCTTCACGAGCGTGCTCTTTCCCGCCCCGTTCACGCCCAGCAGGGCAAACCGTTCTCCCTGCCTGACCGAAATGGACAGGTTGTCAAGCGCCGCCGTCTCGCGGTAACGCTTGGTCAGCCCGGAACAAATTACCGCGTCAGTCATGGAACAGATCCCCCGTAATGGCTTCGAATATTTCTGTCTTGACGAGCGCCATTCCCTTTTTTTCGTCTCCCAATAGAATCAGGCTGTCTCCGCCCTTGATTCCGAATACGTCCCGCGCTCGCTTACCTTGCAGATACCGAAAATATATTGTCCCTTTTTTCCCTGCATTGCATGTCCCTCCTTGGTATGATTTTTCATACTTTTCATATTTATTATACAAATTTCGTTCGGCAGTGTCAAGGAAATGAGGGGGAACGGCGACACTCTGCGAGAGAAAAGGGCGGGGCAGCAATCATCTTCTTTTTCGGTTTCGTTGCGGAGAGAAGGGGCTTGAAAAAAACTTGTCCTCTTTTCTTTTTTTTATCGCCAAACGATTGCTTTCGGCGGGGGCGTATGATATAATCTTAAAACATCAAGAAAAAAGATCAGGGAGCCGGCACATCGTGCCGGGAAGGGTTATGAAAGAGAAAAAACGTCGTTTCGAGAACGACGTAACCGAGTACGAGTATCTTTTTCAGGAAAAAGAAGTCAGGGGAAAGAAAAAGAGCCGCTTTTTGGGCAGGGTTCTGCGCAAAAATTTCTGGTCCCTTTTCTGGAGCTCCGTCGTTTATATCATCAAGGCGTCGCCCGTCTGGGCAACGCCCATCGTGACCACCAACATCATCAACACGCTCACGTTCTATCTGAAAGGGAGCATGGAGCTTTCGGATGCGATCCGAAGCGTCGTGGTCAACGCGGTCGTTCTGACGGTGCTGATCGTACAGAATATTCCCATGCACATGCTGTGGGCGAAGATCTGTTCCAGGATGTTCCGCGAAAACAGCGCGAATACCAGGAGCGCGGTCGTCAAAAAGCTGCAGCGGCTCTCCATTACCTATCACAAGGAGATGGAGACGGGCAAGATCCAGTCAAAATTTCTGCGCGACGTGGAGAGCATGGACGCTCTGATTTCCAACATTCAGAACAACCTTCTGCCGTCGATTTTCGGCGTGCTGATCTCCATCGGGATTTCGCTCTATAACAGTCGCATCATGACGGTGTTTTTCCTGGTCGTGATCCCCGTCAACGTGGCGCTCGCGATGCTCTTCAACAAGAAGATGCGCAAGAATTTCCGCACGCTGCGCAAGGACAGCGAGGAGGTCGCCGGCAAGCTCTCCACTATCATGGAAATGCTGGTCGTGACCAAGGCGCACGGGCTGGAAGAGAAGGAATACAACGATTTTCAGAAGCAGATCGACCGGCTGAAAAAATCCGGGCGGTCGGCGGATATGACGAACGCCTATTTCGGCTCCGTCGCCTGGGTGCTCTCCAACCTGCTGAGCGGCGTGTGTCTGGCGTTCTGCGCGTACCTCGCGTTCCGCGGGGAGATCGACGTGGGGGATATCGTCCTCTACCAGTCCCTGTTTTCCTCCATCAACAACAACGTCCTGCTGCTCATCAATATCATGCCGCAGCTGGTGCAGGGCGTGGATTCCGTTCACTCCATCTCCGAGATCATGAACACCAACGACATCGAGGAGACGCACATCGGCGTAAATCCCCCCGAGATCACGGGGCGGGTGGATTTCAACTGCGTGAGCTACCGCTATCCGGATTCCGATCAGCACGTCGTCAAGAATTTCGATCTGCACGTCGCCCCCGGCGAATGTATCGCGGTCGTCGGCTCTTCCGGTTCGGGAAAGAGCACGCTGATGAATATGATCATCGGGTTTTTGAAGCCCGCTTCCGGCACCATTGCGGTGGACGGGAAGTCCCTCTCCGAAGTGGATTTAAGCGAATACCGCCACTTTATCTCCGTCGTTCCTCAGAACAGCATTCTCTTTGCGGGCACCGTGCGGGAAAACATTACGTACGGTCTGGACCGCTATACCGAGGAGGACCTGCAGCGCGTCGTCAAGATGGCGAACGTGGAGGAGTTCGTCAAAGATTTTCCCGAGGGACTGGATACGCAGATCGGCGAACACGGCGGCAGGCTTTCGGGCGGGCAGAAACAGCGCATCACGATTGCGCGCGCGCTCATCCGCAACCCCAAGATCCTCATTCTGGACGAGGCGACCAGCGCGCTGGACAATATTTCCGAATACCACGTGCAGAAGGCGATTTCCTCGCTCATCAAGGGGCGCACCACGTTCATCGTGGCGCACCGGCTCTCCACCATCCGGGACGCCGACCGCATCGTCGTCATGGAAAACGGCGAGGCGGTGGAGATCGGTACATACGAGGAGCTGATGGCGAAAAAGGGAAAGTTCTACGAGCTGAAGAACCTGAACGATATGAGCTACCGCGAAGCGGAGGCCGCGCTGAACGCTTAACAATCGCGGCGAATCCCGCGAAAAAAATCAATTTGCAAGAATGCGCCCGGCGGAATCGCCGGGCGCATCGCTGTTTCAGAGCGAAGAGGCCCTTTGCGGCGTCCGCTTCGTCCCGCAAAAAAAGACCGCGAGCGGCGGCCTTTCACGATACGGTTATCAGGAACATAGCGACAAAACGGTGCGGGAATGTACGAACAAATTTCACCCGTACCGCGCGGATTGGTTTGTTATCAAAAGTTTAGTTGTTTTTTAATTGGTCCGGCGGATTATTTCCGCGGCTCCACGCCGTCGAGGAGTTCGTCGAAACTGATATCCAGCGCCTTGAGCAGTTTCAGGATGAAAGACAAAGTCGGTTCGCTCTTATTCCGTTCCCATTCGCTGATATATTGCTGTGTCGTTTCGATGTCATCCGCCAGCGATTCCTGTGTGAGGTTTTTCGCTTTGCGCGCTTCTCTCAGGTTATCTCCGAATGTGCTCATGGAGCATATTCTACATGAAAAAAAGCGTGAAATGTATCAATACATACTATGTTATGTGAAAATAATATACATTAAACACATAATATTGTGACATTTAGAAGAATCCTCCGCGGGTTTTATGCCTGATGACGGAAATAATTTGCAAAAAGCGACTGCGGGCGGCACGCGACCCTGCGCGTTACGACAGCGCCGGGTCCGTTACTTTCGAGAGGTCGCCGTTCAATATGACGGGGGAAAACCCGATGAGTTCGTCCCGCAGCATGCCTTCGGGCAGGGGGTTCAGAAAGAAAATTTTCTTTCCCAGGCGGAACGCGTCGTATATTTCCAGGAAAGTTGCGCCGCCGACGTAGCCTTTCGCGCCGTCCTTCTCGTTGTTGACGACGAGCACGGCGTCCGATTCCCCGATCACCGCTTCGCTGCGGCGGATCATCTTCGCCTTCCACGCCGCGTGTTCGGGGGTGCCGCGCAGCAGTGATTCGGTCTCGGGCGCGTCGTAGCTGTTGGGGAGCGTAACGGTATGCCCCGCGCGCTCGAGCGCTTTCCTGACGGGCGGGAGATCCGGATAGAAGCGTTTGGAACAGATCAAAAAGATTTTCATGATTTTATTGTAACAAATTTTTTCAGAACAGTAAAGGAAATTTACTTTTCTCCCGAAATATAGTACAATAGAGCGGAGGTGAAAAAATGAAGCGTATTTTGTTGATCGCCACCGGCGGAACGATCGTCAGCAAGTTGGGCAAAAACGGGCTGAAGCCCGGCATGAACGCGGAGGAACTGCTGCGCTACGTCCCGCAGAGCAGGCGGTTCTGCAACGTGACCGCGCTGCAGCTGATGAACATCGACAGCACCAATATGTGCCCGCGGGACTGGGAGACGATCGCTTCCGCCGTATTCGAGCACTACGGGCAGTACGACGGATTCGTGATCTGCCACGGCACGGATACGCTCGCGTTCACTGCCGCCGTCCTGTCCTATATGATCCAGAACAGCCCCAAGCCCATCGTGCTCACGGGGTCTCAGCGCCCCATCGACCGGGAAGATACGGATGCGCGCACCAACCTTCTGGACAGCCTTGCGTACGCTTCGGACGAGCGTTCGTCCGGGGTTTCCATCGTGTTTGACGGTAAGGTCATCGCGGGGACGCGCGCCAAAAAGACGAGAACGAAGAGCTATAACGCCTTTTCCAGCATCAACTTTCCCGAGCTCGCCGCCGTGCGCGACGGGCGCGTCATCCGCTATAACGAGCAGCGCTGCGCGGGGGAGCCGCGTTTTTTCCGGAAGCTGAACAGCAAAGTGGGCGTCTTCAAGCTGATCCCCGGCGTGCCGTCGGATATTCTCGATTATTATTTTCAGCTCTTCGACGCCGTCGTGATCGAGAGCTTCGGCGCGGGCGGCATTCCGGACGGGGAATATTATACGTTCGGCGAGATCATCGAACGGCGGGTGCGCGAGGGGAAGATCCTGGTCATGTGCACGCAGGTACCCAACGAGGGGAGCGACATGTGCGTGTACGAAGTGGGGCAGTCCGCTAAGAGCCGCTTTGAAGTGCTGGAGACGTACGATATGACGCTGGAGGCCGCGGTCACGAAGCTGATGTGGATTCTTTCGCTGACGCACGACCGCAGAGAAGTGGAAGCGCTCTTTTACGAGACCGTAAATTTCGATATTTTATACCGATAAACAAAAGAGCAATCCAAACGTTACAAAAAGAAAACCAAACGCGGTTGCGTTTCCACTCTCTTTCGGGGTATACTGTTTTCAGTTCAAAAAATCAGGAGTTGATTATGACGTTCGGAGACCGGCTCAGCGCGCTCAGGCGCGCGAGCCAACATACGCAGGAGCAGCTGGCGGAGCTGCTGGAGGTGACGCGCCAATCCGTCTCCCGCTGGGAGAGCGGACTCGCCTATCCGGAGACAGAGAAACTCATCCGCATTGCATCGCTTTACGGCGTCACCGTGGACTATCTTCTGACCGGGAAGGACTCTCCCGCCGAACGGCAGCATTCTTCCCGCCGCTGGCATTATGAATACGTAAGCCGGCGCAAGATCGGCAATCTGCCCCTCGTCCACGTCAACGTCGGCATAGGCTTTTACCGTGCCAAAGGTTTTTTCGCGGTGGGGAATCTCTCCGCCGGCGTTTTTTCCGCGGGCTTGCTGTCCGCCGGGCTTTTCTCGGCGGGAATCCTGTCGCTGGGGCTATTGGCGCTGGGGTGCCTGTGTTTGGGCGTCTTTGCCGCGGGAACGGTCGCCGCAGGCCTGATCGCGCTGGGGGCGATTGCGGTCGGGATGTTTTCCATGGGGGCGGTCTCGCTGGGCGGCTTTTCTTTCGGCGCGCTGGCGATCGGTAAGTATTTCGCCATGGGGGACTATGCAGCGGCAGAGATCGCGCTGGGCGTCACGCATGCAGAGGGCGCGCTCTATGCGAGCGCATCCGGCGTAAAAAATACGTATGCGTTCGATTTTGCAGAGGTGTCCCGCCTGCTGAACGAGAGCGTGCCCGCCGTCTGGCGGATGTTTGCGGACTGGGCGCTGGCAATCTGCCGGGGCGCAGCATAGGAGGAGAAAAGTTGTTTCGGGAAATGAGAAGAAAGGGGCAGGCGTTGCCCAAAGAGGAATGCGAGAAGATTCTCGCGCGTTGCACGTCCGGCGTTCTCGCTCTCTCGGGCGATGAAGGCTATCCCTATGCCGTGCCCGTCAGTTACGTTTACCGTGCGGGGAAAATTTACTTCCATTCCGCCACAGAGGGACATAAGGCGGACGCGATTAAAAAATGCAGCAAGGTCTCTTTCTGTGCGGTAGGCATGGACGAGGTCGTGCCAGAGGCGTTTACCGCGCGCTATCGGAGCGTCATCTGCTTCGGGCGCGCGCGCATTCTGGACGGCGAGGAAAAGCGCGCGGCGATCGCGCTGCTCTCCGCGCGGTATGCGCCGGGCAGGGACGGAAGCGCGGAGATCAGGCAGGCGTGGGATCGCTTTCTGATGGTTGAAATTGAAGTAGAATCCATGACTGGAAAACGGTCGCGCTGACGGCCGGACAGAGCAGGATTCAAAAGCCCCCGCCGGCAATGCCGGCGGGGGCTTTTAAACGGGAAAAACCCGAAAAAATCTATAAAGTCCAAAAAGGAACGTCCAAACCGAAAGGAGCAGAGCAGCAAATCCTGCGATAGAAGCGACCCCCGTCGGCGGTTATCGCCGGCACGTTACCTTTTCGGGTGTTATCTATGTGGGGTCAAGCGGCGGCGAGCCTGAGAAAGTCCGTCGCACAAAAATGCTTAAAAGAGGGAGAGGAGCTCTTCCGGGCGGTCGATAAATTCGCGCGCGCCCACCTCCAACAGAAGCTCCTTTTCGCGATAACCCCACAGGCAGGAGATGCCTCTGACGCCCGCGTTGATCGCGAACGCCGCGTCCGTTTCGCCGTCTCCCACGAAAACGACCTCTTCCCGCTTCAGCCCGAACTGCGCGAGGACGATCTCCATCGGCTTGGGGTCGGGCTTTACGGGGATCCCTTCCCGCTGTCCGAAAACATAGGAGATCCCCAACGGATCGAGATAGATCTTTTTCACCTCGTCCGCCGTTTCCTGCGGCTTGTTGGTGATGACCGCGAGGAGATATCCCTTTTCTTTGAGAAGGGGAAGCGTCTTTGAAAGCCCGGGGAAAATACGCGTCTTGGGCGAGCCGCAGTTCGTGTAGATCTCGTTGTAGCGGTGCAGGCACCGCTCCGCCCGTTCTTCGGTCACTCTGCCTTTCAGACAGCGGTCCACCAGCTTTTTGGCGCCGTTTCCCACATAGCGCACGATCTCTTCGGCGGAAAGCGGCGGGAGCCCGTTTTCGGCGAGCATGCGGTTGATGCTGTCCTGGATATCGGGGACGGTGTCCAAAATGGTACCGTCCAGATCGAAAAATATCGCCTTTGTCATCACATCTGCTCCGGTACGCCGATCCCCAGGAGGGAGAGCGCGTTTTTCAAGGTAATCAGCACGCATTCGGTGAGCGCGAGGCGGAAATTCTTTTCGTTTTCCCCGCTCTGCAGAATCTTACAGTTAAAATAGAACTGGTTGTACGCCTTCGCCAGATCGATTGCGTAGCGGGTGACGAAGGAAGGCTCGTACTTTTCGCCCGCCGACTGCACGACGGCGGGGAAGTTGCCGAGAATGGAGACGAGCTCGTATTCCTCCGGCGTGAGCGCGCCGACCGTAAAAGCGCCGTACGTGCCGCCCTTTTTCAGCACGGAATTGCAGCGCGCGGCGGTGTACTGCACGTAGGGGCAGGTCTCTCCGTCGAAGTTCAGCACCTTATCGTAGGAAAACACGATATCTTTGATCTTGTTGTTGACGAGCGCCCCGAAGATCACCGCGCCCGTGCCGACCGTTCTGGCAATTTCGTCTTTCCTTTCCAGGGCGGGATTTTTTTCCTCGATGATCGCCCTCGCTTTCTCGACGGCTTTTTGGAGCACGTCTTCGAGCAGAACGACTTTCCCGCTCCGCGTGCTCATCGCGCCGTCCTCCATGGAGACCATGCCGTAGGCGACGTGCACCATGTCCTTCGCCCAGGGCTTCCCCATGAGCTCCAGCACCTTGAAGAACTGCCGGAAATGGAGATTCTGCTGGTAGGCGACGACGTACAGGCACTTGTAAAAGTCGTATGTTTTTTTGCGGTAGATCGCCGCGGCGAGGTCGCGCGTGGCGTAGAGGGACGAGCCGTCCGACTTTAAGATCAGGCAGGGGGGCATGTCGTAGTCGGAGAGATCGACGATCATGCTGCCCTCGCTCTCTTTGAGCAGGTTCTTTTCTTTCAGTTCCTCGATGACGACGTCCATCTTGTCGTTGTAAAAGCTCTCGCCCGCATACGAATCGAAGGTCACGTTCAGCATTTGATAGATTTTATCCACTTCGGCGAGCGTGATCTCCTTGAAGCGGGAAAATATGGCGTTCGCTTCCGCGTCGCCCGCCTCGATTTTTTTGAACCAGGCGCGCGCCTCGTCGTTCAGGGCGGGGTCCTTGTCCGCCTCCTCGTGGAATTTTACGTAGATACGGACGAGCTCTTTGAGCTTTCCCTCCTCCACCGCCTGCGGGCTGCTCCAGCGGCGGTAGGCGACGATCAGCTTGCCGAACTGCGTGCCGTAGTCTCCCAGGTGGTTGATGCCCACCACCCGGTATCCCAGAAAGCGGTAGATCTTCACCAGGGCGCTTCCGAGCACCGTCGTGGAGAGGTGCCCGATGTGAAAGGGCTTCGCCACGTTGATGGAGGAATAGTCGATGCAGATTGTCCTGCCGGCGCCCTCGTCCGAGGAGCCGTACGCCTCTCTCTGCGAGCGGATTGTCTCGATCAGGCGGGCGGCATAGCCCGTGCGGTCGATTTTGAAGTTGAGATATCCGTTCACCGCCGTCACTTCGGTCAGAACGCCGTCCGTGGGGATCGCCGCCCGCAGTTCCTCCGCGATCGCGGCGGGGGATTTTTTCAGCAGTTTGGAAAAGCGGAAGCAGGGCAGCGTATAGTCGCCCAGGTCGTTGGCGGGCGGCACGGCGAGGCAGCTTTCGATTTCCTCTCTGGAGACGCCCTCGATTGCGATTTTTTCCGCAATATAAGATTTATAATCCATTTTTCGCTCCGTAAATTTGTTTCCCCAATAATATACCACATTTTTTTGCGTTACGCAAATCAAAAAACTTGAAATTCAAAAGGATTTGGGCTATAATTGAAAAGAATAACGAGAGACGGAGATTTTTTATGAAGTTAGGCGTAGTGGGGCTTCCGAACGTCGGCAAGTCCACTTTGTTCAACGCGATTACGCACGCGGGCGCGGAATGCGCGAACTATCCCTTCTGCACCATAGAACCCAACGTCGGCGTCGTCGCCGTGCCGGACGCGCGGCTGGACGTTCTGGCAAAACTGTACAACACGAAAAAAGTGACGCCCGCCGTCATCGAGTTCGTGGATATCGCCGGGCTCGTGAAGGGCGCCAGCAAGGGCGAGGGCTTAGGCAACCAGTTTCTGGCGAATATCCGCGAGACGGACGCCGTCGTGCACGTCGTCCGCTGTTTTGAGGACGAGAACATCACGCACGTGGAGGGCGGGGTGGATCCCGTCCGCGATATCGAAACCATCAACCTGGAGCTCGTCTTCGCCGATCTCGACACCGTTTCCAAACGGCTGGACAAGGCGAAAAACATGTTCAAGACGGGAGACAAAAAGTATCAGATCGAGGCGGAGCTTCTGGAGCGGATCGCGGATTGCCTGAAAGAGGGCAAGCCGGTGCGCACGCTCTCCTTCGGCGAAGAGGAAAAGACGTATGTCGACAGCCTGTTCCTGCTCACCGCAAAGCCCGTCATCTATGCCGCCAACATCGCGGAGGCGGATATGGGAAAGGAGGAAAGCGCCCTTTTTTACGCGAAAAAAGTGGTGGATTACGCCGCCGCGGAGGGGGCGGAGTCCCTCGTGATCTGCGCCAAGACGGAAGAGGAGCTCTCCATGCTCGAGCCGGAGGAGCGGGCGATGTTTCTGGAGGAGCTGGGGCTGAAAGAGAGCGGGTTGAACCGCCTGGTCAAGGCGTCTTACCGGCTGCTCGGGCTTATAAGCTATCTCACGGCGGGAGAAAAAGAGGTGCGCGCGTGGACGGTGAAGGCGGGCACCAAGGCCCCCCAGGCGGCGGGGAAGATCCACACCGATTTTGAAAAGGGCTTTATCCGCGCGGAAATCGTCGACTACGAGATTCTCGCGGAGCTCGGGAGTTTCAATGCCGCCAAGGAAAGGGGAAAGGTGCGTTCGGAGGGCAAGGATTACGTCATCAGGGACGGAGACGTGGTGCTCTTCCGCTTCAACGTATAAAATAATATGAAAATCGATTTTGAAAAAACAGAGGAAAAACGCGTTCCTCATTTTAACGGCGGAGAAAAAGAAATTTTTCTGAAGATGATTTCCGTCCCGGGAGAGACGGTGCTGATGGGACGGCTGGCGCCGGGGGCATCCGTCGGCCTCCATGCGCATCGGACGGACAGCGAGACCGTCTGCGTGCTTTCCGGCACGGGAAAGGCGATCTGCGACGGGGAACTGGAGCGGCTGGTTCCCGGTTCGGTGCATTACTGCCCGAAGGGATGCAGCCATTCGCTGATCAACGACGGCGAAGAAGAGCTGCGGTTTTTCGCGGTCGTTCCGAAGGGCTAGAGGGCGGCGGATCCGCTTTTTCGGGGAGGAAACAATGACTTTTCAGGAACTGTACGAGCGCGCGAAGCGGGCGCTGCGCCCGCGCGTGCTCTCACCTTTCGCAGAGGCGGGCGGCGTGGCCGCCGCGCTGCTGACGGAGGGAGGAAACGTCTATCTCGGCGTCTGCATCGATACCGCCTGTTCGCTGGGCATGTGCGCCGAGCGGAACGCCATCGCGAATATGATTACCAACGGCGAACACGAGATCAATAAACTGGTCTGCGTGGCGGAGGGCGGCCGCGTCGCGATGCCCTGCGGCGCCTGCCGGGAGCTGATGATGCAGCTTTCGCCCCGCGGCAGTGCGGAAATTCTGGTTTCCGAAAAGACCTGGGCTTCCGTCTCCTTGGGGGCGCTCATGCCTGATTGGTGGGGAAAAGAAAGAGGGGAAGGATAAAATTTTTCAGACAGTGCGGCTGCGTTCTTTCGCGGCCGTTTTTTATATATTTTGAAATCTTTATTAAAAGGCGCGGAGCTATGTTTTTCGCCGTAAGAAGCAGGCTAACGGCCGGGGTATGCCGCCTGAAAAAACGCGGATTCGGGCTTTTTCCCTCAAAAAGAACGTTCTGACATGCCTTGCGGATTCCGCCTTGGCCGCCGCGTGCGTTTTGTGCAGAATACATGTAACGGCAACAAAGCGCATTCGCTTTATGCAAACAGCGCCTGTCCGCGCATGCGGGTTTCCCTTTCTCCGCATTTTTCGGGTAAAAACCGAATCCGCCCAAATTTTCGCAGCAAAAAACCCCGCAGTGCGGGGTTTTCTCTTTCAAAGCGTCAGTCGGACTGTCCGTCCGTCAAGATTATTTGTACTTGCGGATCTGACCGGAAACTTTATGTAAGTGGACGGTGCCCTCTTTGTTCCCGGCGATCTTCTTCGCGTAGGCGTATGCCTCTTCCTGCGTGTTGAAGAGCTTGATCGCCTTGTCGCCCTTTTGCAGTTTTACCTGCCACTTGCCGTCCTCTTTGCGGCGGGTGACGTGGTAGATATTCTCTTCCGCGTAATTTTTCTCCGTTTTTTCTTCGGCGTCGGCGGGCGCGTCAGCGGGTTTTTCGGTTTCCTGCTGTTCCGCATTCTTCCCGTCCGCCGCGGGCGCTTCCGCCGCAGGCGCTACCTCCGCCTCTTTCTCCGCTTCCTTCTCCGCCGCTACGGGCTCTGCCTTTTCCTCGCCGGCGGGCGTTTCCGCAGCGGGTTCCTCCTTCGGCTCGTCCGCGGCGGCAGGCGTTTCGCCTTCCGCTTTCTGCTTTTTCTCCCCCTTCTTTTTCAGCCCGGAAATCGCAAAGGCGACGGCGATCGCGATGATCAGAACCGCGATGACGATGACCAGATACCAAGGATTATCGGAAAAAAACTTCCCCATATCGCTGAAAAATCCCAAAATCATACTAAAAATCTCCTTTTTCGTTCAGATTTTCTTTTATTTAGAATACCACAAATTTTTTCATTCGTCAACACTAATTTGTAGATTTTCGGTGCGATTTATGGTAAAATAGTGAAAAATGAGGATATGGGTATGGAAAACACTTCGATCGCGATCGTCGGGGGCGGGGCTTCCGGGCTGATTGCGGCGCTGTCGTTGGCGGAGCGGGGATTGCAGGATCGGATCGCCGTCTTCGAGCGGCTGGACCGCGTGGGGAAAAAACTGATTGCGACCGGGAACGGCCAGGGCAATCTTTACAATGCGGAAGACGGGGCGGAGCATTACCGCAACGGCGCGTTCGCGCGCGCCGCGCTTGCCCGGTACGGGGCGGAGAGCTGCGCCGCGTTTTACCGTTCGCTGGGGATTTTGCCCGTCGTCCGGCAGGACGGGAGGGCGTATCCCGCCGGTTTGCAGGCTTCCGCCGTCCTCGATCTGATGCGCGCGAAACTCGCCTGGCACGGCGTGCGCGTCGAGACGGGCAAGCGCGTGGAAAAGCTGGAAAAAAGGGGAAAGGGGTTTCTTCTTTCCTTCGGACAGGAGAAAGTATATGCGGAGCGGGTCCTTCTCGCCGCGGGCGGCCGCGCCGCCCCGCAGTTCGGCACGGACGGAACGGCCTACGCGCTGGCGGAGGGGCTGGGGCATACGGTGACAAAGACCTTTCCCTCGCTGGTTCAGCTCACCACCGAGCGGGAGCCCATCCGCGGCCTGAAGGGCGTGAAGGCGGAGGGGATCGCATCGGTCGTCCGGGACGGCCGGGAAGCAAAGCGCGCGCGGGGGGAGATTTTGTTCACCGATTACGGCGTATCGGGGAACGCCGTCTTCTCTGTTTCGGGCGCGGCGGCAGAGGGGGACGCGACGCTTGTCCTCTCCTTTCTTCCGGATATCGCAGAGAAAACGCTCGAAGCGCTGCTGGCGGAGAAGCAAAAGCTCCCGTATCTTCCCGCGGAGGAGCTTTTGTCCGGCATTTTGCCCAAACAGCTGGGACGCGCCGTCGTGCGGCGCGCGGGCGCTTCTCCCGCGCGGATCGCGGAGACTGCAAAGCATTTTTCCCTGAAGGTCACGGGGACGCTCGGCTTTTCCGCGGCGCAGGTCACGCGCGGAGGCATTCCGGTGGAAGAGGCAAATCCTGATACGATGGAGAGCCGCATCGTCCCGAACCTCTTTTTCGCGGGGGAAATTCTGGACGTGGACGGAGACTGCGGGGGATACAATCTGATGTGGGCGTACGCGAGCGCGCGCGCCGCGGCGGAGGGCATGGCGTGTACAGAGTGCAGATAAAGCGGGCGTTGACCGAGCCGGAGTCCGAGGTAAAGCGGCGGGCGCTCAAAAAAGCGGGATTTCCGGCGGGTGCGGGGTATTTCCGCATCGTGAAAAAGTCGCTGGACGCCCGCGATAAGCGGGATATTCACTATCTCTATACGATTGAGGTGGACGCGGCGCCTCCCGCGCCCGTGCGGGAAGAGCAGAAAAGATACCGCTCCGATCTCCCGGTCGCGGTGATCGGCATGGGCCCGGCGGGGCTGTTCGCCGCGCTCTCGCTCGCGCGGGCGGGATTAAACGTCCTTTTGGCGGAGCGCGGCAAGCCCGTGGAAGAGAGGCAGAAGGATGTTTCCGCCTTTTACGCCTCCCGCGTGCTCAATCCCGCATCCAACATTCAGTTCGGCGAGGGCGGCGCGGGCACGTTTTCGGACGGCAAGCTGAATACGGGGGTGAAGAGCCCCTTCCGGGAAAAAGTGCTCGGCACGTTCGTAGCGCACGGCGCGCCGGAGGAAATTCTGTACGACAGCAAGCCGCACGTGGGGAGCGACCGCCTGCCCGGGGTGATCGCCTCGATGCGCGGGGAGCTTTTGTCCCTCGGCTGCCGCATTTATTTTGAGACGGCGCTCACGGGGCTGAAGATCAGGGACGGAAAAATAGGGGCGATCTGCCTTTCCGGAAAGCACGGCGGAGAATACGCCGTTTCGGACGTTTTGCTCGCCACCGGGCATTCGGGGCGGGATACCTTCGAGATGCTCTCCGCCGCCGGCGTCTTTCTGGAAGCCAAGGATATGGCGGTGGGCGTGCGGATCGAGCACCTTCAGGAAAACATCTCCTGCGCGCAGTACGGCGCCGCGGCAAAACTGCTCCCTCCCGCGGATTACAAACTGACTTCGGGTGTGTCCGAACGCGGCGTTTTTACTTTCTGCATGTGCCCGGGCGGCACGGTGGTGGGCGCGGCGAGCGAAACGGGCGGCGCCGTCACCAACGGCATGAGCAACTACGCGCGGGACGGCGTGAACGCAAACAGCGCGGTCGTCGCCCAGGTGCGCGCTTCCGATTACGGAGAGGGAGCGCTTGCGGGCATCGCGTATCTGAGAAAACTGGAGCGCGCGGCGTTTGAAGCGGGCGGGGGCGGCTATGCCGCGCCCTGCCAGAAGGTGGGCGACTTTCTGAATGACCGGATAAGCGCCGGGTTCGGCGCCGTCCGCCCGACGTACCCGCTCGGAACGGCGTTTTACCCCCTGCACAGAGTTCTCCCTCCCTATGTGACGGAGGCGCTCAAGGCCGGGATCGCCGACATGGACCGCCGGCTGAAGGGCTTTGCCGCGCCGGACGCCCTTCTGACGGGGGTGGAAACGCGTACCTCTTCTCCCGTGCGCGTCGTGCGCGGCGCGGCGGGAAACAGCGTCACCGTCGGCAACCTCTATCCGGCGGGGGAAGTGGGATACGCGGGCGGAATCATGAGCGCCGCGATGGACGGCATCCGCGCGGCGGAGCATATTTTAAAGAAATACGAGGTAAACTGATTTGAAAAACGGACGAATCATCGTCAACGGATATTGGCAGAACGAAGCGACGCTCCACCAGGTTTCTTCCCTGACGGAGGCATTTATGCGGCGGGGCGTTTCGATGACCGTCGTAAAGGGGAACGAGCTGCCCGCTTACATCGACGGCGGAAAAGTCGTCTCCTGTCTGGGCGAACCGGATTTTATCCTGTATCTGGATAAGGACGTGCATGCGGCGCAGCTGTTGGAAAAGGCGGGGGTCCGCCTCTTCAACCGCGCGGCGACCGTGCGCCTCTGCGACGACAAAATGCTCACGTACGCGGCGCTCGCGAACGAGGGCTTTCTCATCCCCAAGACCATCTCTTCCCCCCTCATGTACCGCTCCTTTCCCGACCGCTTCTACGAGCGGGTCGAGGCGGAGATTCCCTATCCCGTCGTGGTGAAAAACGTGTTCGGCTCCATGGGGCGGGGCGTCTATCTCGCGGAAAACAGGGAAGAGCTCGTCCGCATCCGCAAGGAACTCGAGCTGCTGCCGCATCTCTACCAGCGGCGCGTCGGGGCGGATCACGGGCTGGATATCCGCATCGTGGTCATCGGCGGCAAAGCGGTCGCCTCCATGCGGCGGGAAAATTTCTCGGATTTCCGCTCCAATATCGAGCTGGGAGGAACCGGAACTGCCTGCGCGATCACCGATGCGCAGCGGAGCGCCGCGGAACGCGCGGCGCAGGTGCTGGGCGCGGATTACTGCGGCGTGGATATCATTCCGGACGGCGAAAAAAATTACCTCTGCGAGGTCAACTCCAACGCCTTTTTCCGCGGCATCACGCGCGCGACGGGTGTCGATATCGCGGGGCTTTACGCAGATTATATCGTAAAATGCGTTTACGGCGGATAACGGATCTTTTTTTCGGAAAGAATTTTGATTTATTTCCCGAAATCCGTATACAAACCCTTTTTTTTGTGTTAAAATAAATGGGACGATTAAGGTTTTTTTCCGTTTGTCGTCTCGCGTTTCCCTCCGTTTTGTTTTTACTCGCTTTCAGAACTTCATTCAAATATAAACTCCGAAGGAAGGTCCATATGAAACTATCCTATTACGGGCATTCGTGTTTTTGTCTCGAGACAAAGGCGGGCGTTCGCATCGTCTTCGATCCTTTTACGCGCGTCGGCTACGAGATGCCGGAGATCGCGGCGGATATCGCCGTCGTGAGCCACCGCCATTTTGATCACGATGCGCTTTTTAAACTGAAAAATTGCCGCGTCACGGTGGAGGAGGGCTCTTATGAGGGGCGGGGCGTTTCCATCGTCTCGATTCCCTCCTTTCACGACGATGCGGCGGGAAAAATCAGGGGAACCAATCTCATCCACCGCGTGACGGCGGACGGCTTCACCGTCTGCCATCTGGGAGATCTGGGGGAAGAGCCGGACGATGCGCGCGCGGAGCTGATCGCCGGCGCGGACGTCTTGCTGATCCCCGTCGGGGGAACGTACACCATCGACGCGCCCGCCGCAGTGCGGCTGATCTCCCGGCTGAAACCGAAACACGCGGTTCCCATGCACTACGCGTGCAGGGGCTGTGCGCTGGATATCGCGGCCGCGGATGATTTTATAAAGGCGTTTGACGACGTGTCGTATGAAAAGAGCGGGGAGGCTCAGGTCGGTCGGCTTACCTCGTTTGTCACGGTATTTGACCGCAAGGAGGACTGATTATGAAAGAATTTATTCCCTTTACTTACGAAATGCTGGATAAAGAGCATCTGTCCAGCATACGGGAGCTCGGAAGACAGATCGGCGTGCGTTCGCCCTCCAGTCTTCCCAAGGACGAACTGATCGATCAGATCATCCGCATACAGAAGGGGGAGCTCTCTCCCGTCACCGCGTCCAAGCGGGGCGCGCCGCCCAAGATCAGGGTGGATATCAGCCATTTTTTCCGCGAAAAGACGGAAGAGAGAGCGGAGCCGAAGCCGGACGCGCAGCGCGGGTACCGGTACCGCCGCCAGGTTCCGCCCATCGTGCGCGATCACGACGCGCTGGAAATCGAGGGCGTTCTGGAACAGCACGTCTCCGGCTACGGGTTTCTGCGCGTCAACAACTATGAAAATTCCAAGGACGACTGCTACGTTTCCCTGCAGAGTATCCGCCAGTACAATCTCCGGCGGGGAGACAAGGTGCGCGCGCTCGCGCGGCCGAACAACGAGGGAGCGCCCGCCCTGCAGCAGGTGCTCGCCATCAACGACTGCGATCCCGAAGTATTCCGCAACCGCGCGAATTTCGACGATCTCGTCCCGTATTATCCCACCGAGCGCTTAAAACTCGAGCGGGAGGACATGGAGGGGGACGCCGCCATCCGCTGCGTAGACCTCTTCTGCCCGGTCGGAAAGGGACAGCGCGGCCTCATCGTCGCGCCCCCCAAGACGGGCAAGACCACGATTTTAAAGAAGATCGCCCAGTCCATCGAGAAAAATCACCCCGAAGTCAAGCTCTTTTTGCTGCTCATCGACGAGCGCCCGGAAGAGGTGACGGATATGAAGCGGAGCATTCAGGGAGAGGTGGTCTACTCCACGTTCGACGAAGATCCCCTCCACCATATCCGCGCCGCCGAACTGGTGCTCAACCGCAGCAAGCGGCTGGTGGAAGTGGGAAAAGACGTCGTCATTTTGATGGACTCCATCACCCGTCTGGCGCGCGCCTACAACGTGACGGTCAACTCCTCGGGCAAGCTCCTCTCGGGCGGGCTGGATCCCGCCGCGCTTCCCGGCGCGAAGCGCATCATCGGGAGCGCGCGGAACATCGAGAACGGCGGAAGCCTGACCATCCTGTCCACCGCGCTGGTGGAGACCGGTTCGCGGATGGACGACGTCATCTACGAGGAATTCAAGGGCACGGGCAACATGGAGCTGCACCTTTCGCGGGAGCTCTCCGAAAAGCGCGTGTTCCCCGCGATCGACCTCTACAAATCCGGGACGCGGAAAGAAGAACTTCTCCTTTCGCCGAAAGAGCTGGACGCGGTCTTTAAAATCCGCCGCCTTCTCTCCGAGCGGCAGGATGCGAGCGAGAGCCTGATCTCCATGCTGCAGAAGACGAAGTCCAACGCGGATTTCGTTGAAAAAGTGGACAGCTGGCTGGAAATTTACAGAAAATAAGGGGGACGGTATGGCGAAAACCGTAACGACCTACGTATGTTCGGAGTGCGGCGCGGCGAGCCCCAAGTGGATCGGAAAGTGCCCGAACTGCGGCGGCTGGAACACCTATACAGAGGAATTCACCGCGCCCGAGGAGGGCGCGAAAAAGCCCGCTTCTTCCCGTCAGCGGCCGGTGCGGCTCAGCGAGATCGCGGAGGAAAAACGCAGGCGTATCCCTTCGGGCAACGCCGAGTTCGACCGGGTTTTGGGGGGCGGCATCGTGCCCGCCTCCATGGTGCTGATCGGCGGGGATCCCGGCATCGGGAAATCCACGCTGCTCACCGAGGTCGCGGGGCATCTTTCGGGGGAACATAAGGTTCTTTACGTTTCGGCGGAGGAGAGCTGCGCGCAGATCAAGATGCGCTGCGACCGCCTCGGCGTGAAATCGGATACCCTGCTCGTCGTCAACGAAAACTGCCTGGAAAATATTCTGGAAGAACTGAACGGCGTGGAATTTCTCATCGTCGATTCCATTCAGGCGGTCTATCTGGAAGGGCTTTCCTCCTCCGCCGGCAGCGTGGGGCAGGTGCGCGAATGCGCCTCCCGCCTGATGCGCGCGGCGAAGGGGATGGGCGTCACCGTCTTTATCGTGGGGCACGTCACCAAGGAAGGGGCGATCGCCGGGCCGAAGGTCCTCGAGCACATCATGGATACCGTCCTCTACTTCGAGGGCGAGACGCAGGAGAATTACCGGCTGCTCCGCGCGGTCAAAAACAGGTTCGGTTCGGCCAACGAAGTGGGCGTGTTCGAGATGCGCGAGGAAGGCCTGTTCGGCGTCCGCGATTATGCCGGCGTCTTTCTGTCCGAAGGGCGCGGAAAGAGCGCGGGCTCCATCGTCACGCCCTTTCAGTCGGGCAACCGCTGCGTGCTGGTGGAGATTCAGAGCCTGATCGCCAAGACGGTGTTCGGCATGCCTAGGAGAATGTCGCTCGGCATCGACTACAACAAGATGATTCTGATGATCGCCGTCGCGGAGAAGCGCGCGGGGATGAGCTTTTTCAATCAGGACGTCTATCTGAACGCCATGAGCGGCATCAAGCTGAACGAACCGTCGGTCGACCTCGCGATTTTCCTGTCGCTCGCCTCCGGGGCCTCCGGCATACCGGTGGACGGGCTGACGGCGGCCTTCGGCGAAGTGGGGCTGACGGGGGAAGTACGCGGCGTCAGCTTTGCGGAGGCGCGCGTTTCCGAATGCGTCAAGCTGGGCTTCTCGCGGGTTCTGCTGCCCCGCAGCAACTGCAAGGCGGTCGAAAAGTTCAAGGATAAAATCGAACTCGTGCCCGTGCGCTACGTGCGGGAGGCGGTAAAATGCCTTTTTTCTCCTGAAAACGCGCGAGAAAATGATTGAAATCGATTGCAAAAATACGCGCGATATGGTAAAATAATTGCGCTGTAAAAATTCACACCCGCACCCGAATCGGTATCCGTTGCTCCGGAAGGAAAATTTTTTTGCAAGTCGAGCCGGGGCTGAACCGAAAACAGTCGGGCGGGGAGGAACAAACGGAGGAACAGATTATGGCAGTTATCACAATGAAGCAGCTTCTGGAAGCGGGCGTGCACTTCGGGCACCAGACCAGAAGATGGAACCCCAAGATGAAAAAGTACATCTACGGCGAACGCAACGGCATTCACATCGTCGACCTGGAAAAGACGGTCGAGCTGATCGAGAACAAAGTGTATCCCTTCGTCGTGGAGTCGGTGAAAGCGGGCAAGTCCGTCTTGTTCGTCGGCACCAAAAAGCAGGCGCAGGAGGCCATCCGCGAGGAGGCGACCAGATGCGGCCAGTTTTACGTCAATTCCAGGTGGCTGGGCGGCACCCTCACCAACTTCAAGACCATCAGAAGCAGAGTGGATCGCCTGAACAAGCTCAACAACATGGAAAAGATGGGCGAGTTCGACCTGCTTCCCAAAAAGGAAGTCATCGGGCTGAAAAAGGAAAGAGACAAGCTGGAGACCAACCTCGGCGGCATCAAGGAAATGAGAGGGCTGCCGGGCGTGATGTTCATCGTCGACCCCAGCCATGAAAATATCGCCGTGGAAGAGGCGAGAAAGCTCAACATCCCCATCGTCGCGATCACGGATACCAACTGCGATCCGGACGTGGTGGATTACGTGATTCCGGGCAACGACGACGCGATCCGCGCCGTCAAGCTGATCTCTTCCGTGATCGCGGACGCGGTCATCGAGGCGAACCAGGGCGAACAGTATGCGGACGTACCCGCAGAGGATAAGGATGCCGCAGCCGAGGCGGAGGCCGAAGCGCAGGCGGAATAAGCAACACAGATAAGGAGAATAGAATATGTTTACTGGAAGCGACGTAGTCGCGCTCCGTCAGAAGACGGGCGCAGGCATTCTGGACTGCAAAAAGGCGCTGACCGAGACGGACGGCGATATGGATAAGGCGGTGGATTACCTGAGAGAAAAGGGAATCGCGACCGCGGCGAAAAAAGCCGGCAGAATCGCGGCGGAAGGCGTCTGCTATGCGGAAGTGAAGGGAAATACCGCAGTGCTCGTGGAAGTCAACTGCGAATCCGATTTCGTCTCCAAGGGAGAGATGTTCCTGGCATTCGTCAAGGAAGTGGCGGCTTATATCTTTGAACACGACGTCAAGGACGTGGAAGAGGTGATCGAGGCGATGAAGGGCAAGACCACCGAGGCGATCCAGAAGATCGGCGAAAACATCAAGATCCGGCGTTATGAGAAATACGTATCCGATCAGGCGATCAGCACCTATATCCACATGGGCGGCAAGATCGGCGTCGTCGTCGAGTGCGCCGCGGGCGTGTCCGACGAGACCATTCACGACGTGGCGCTTCAGATCGCCGCGGCGAAGCCCCTTTACGTAAAGGACGAGGAAGTTCCCGCGGACGTGATCGAAAAGGAAAAGGAGATTCTTCTCGCGCAGATCAAAAACGACGAGAAACTCGCCAACAAGCCCGCGCAGGTCATCGACAAGATGGTCGAGGGAAAGGTCAAGAAATATTACGAAGAAAACTGCCTCTTAAATCAGGCGTTCGTAAAGGATCCCTCCGTTACCGTCGGCGCGCTTTTAAAGAAGGAAAATTCCACGGTTCTGAGATTTACGCGCTATGAGATGGGCGAAGGGCTGGAAAAGAAGACCAACGACTTCGCGGCGGAAGTGGAAGCGCAGATGAAGAAATAACAAAGACGAGAGAAACACGGGCATTGACCGACAGAAAGCCATTTCCGTGTTTCTTTTCCTATACGGAGAATTTATGTCGAAAGCAAAGTACAAGAGGGTCATTATCAAGCTCTCCGGCGAGGCGCTCGCGGGAGAAAGCGGGTTCGGGCTGGATGAGTCCATCGTCGCGAAAGTCGTCGATCAGATCGTCAAGGTCAAGGAGATGGGCGTCGAAATCGGCATCATCCTGGGCGGAGGCAACTTCTGGCGGGGCCGCCAGGGAACCGAAATGGACCGCACCACCGCCGATCACATGGGTATGCTGGCGACCGTCATCAATTCCCTCGCGATGCAGGACGCGATCGAAAAGCGGGGGATCCCCACGCGCGTGCAGACCGCCCTCACCATCACGCGGGTGGCGGAGCCCTATATCCTGAGGAAGGCGCTCAGTCATCTCGAGAAGGGGCGGATCGTCATATTCGCCTGCGGTACGGGGAATCCCTATTTTTCCACGGATACGGGCGCCGCGCTCCGCGCGGCGGAAATCGGAGCGGATATTCTGCTGCTCGCGAAGAACGTGGACGGCATCTACGACTCGGATCCCAAAAAGAACCCTGCGGCAAAGAAGATCGACCGCATCTCGCACATGGAGTTTATCCAGCAGGATCTCCGCGCGATGGACGCTACGGCCGTCACCATCTGCATGGAGAACAAGATCCCCGTGCTCGCATTCGGGCTGTTCGAGGAGAATTCCATCGTGCGCGCGGTGGAAGGGCAGGATATCGGCACATTGATCGTATAAACGGAAAGGAGGAAAGAAGATGAATTTTGAAAACGAACAGGTTGAAATGATTTTACTGGATACGGCGGAGCGCACGGATAAGACGTGCTCCGTGCTCGCTTCCGATTTCGCTTCCGTCCGCGCGGGCAGAGCCAATCCCCATATTCTGGATAAGATTTTGGTGGATTACTACGGAACGCCCACGCCCATCAATCAGGTGGGGAATCTCTCGGTTGCGGACGCCCGCTGTCTGGTCATCGCCCCGTGGGACGCTTCCATGCTGAAAGTCATTGAAAAACAGCTTTTGCAGGAAAATATCGGGATCACGCCCTCCAACGACGGCAAGGTGATCCGCCTCGTCTTCCCCCAGCTGACCGAGGAGAGGAGAAAAGAGCTCGTCAAGCAGGTGAAGAAAATGGCGGAGGACGCGAAAGTCGCCGTCCGCAACATCCGGCGGGACGGAATGGAAGCGCTGAAAAAGCTGAAAAACGACAAGGCGATTTCGGAAGACGAACACGCCGGCGCAGAAAAAGAGCTGGATAAACACATATCGAAGGAAATCGAGCGGATCGACAAGCTCGCCGCCGAAAAGGAAAAGGACGTTTTATCCGTCTGATGGACAGGATTACGCCGCGCCATCTCGGCATTATCATGGACGGGAATGGCAGATGGGCACAAAAGAACGGGAAAAAGCGCCAGTACGGTCACCGCAAGGGCGCGATGAACGTGGAGCGGATCGTGGAGCACGCTTTTTTACGCGGCGTTTCGGTGGTCTCTCTCTTCGCTTTTTCCTCTGAAAACTGGAGCCGCCCGCAGGAAGAGGTGGATGCGATCCTCAATCTCATCCGCGACTACTTCGACCGCTACTTAAAGCGTCTCGTGAAAAACGGCGTTTCGGTGCGGGTGATGGGGGATGTTTCCGCCCTGCCGGAAGATCTGCGGGAATCCGTCGCCCGGGTGACGGCGGAGACCGCCGGCGGGAAAAACATTCTGAATATCGGCATCAATTACGGAGGGCGGCAGGCGCTCGTCCGCGCGGCGGAAAAGCTCAGGCGGGGCAGCGTCCCCGTCACGGACGCGACGCTCGCGGGCGCGCTGGATACGGCGGGGCTCCCCGCGCTGGATTTTCTCATCCGTACGGGCGGCGAAAAGCGGCTCTCCAACTTCATGCTGTACGAATCCGCCTATGCGGAACTGTATTTTACGGACGTTTACTGGCCGGATTTCGACGAAGGGGAGCTGGACCGCGCGCTGGAGGAATTTTCCTGCCGTTCCCGCCGCTTCGGACATCTGTAGAGGCTTATTTATGCTGAAAAGAACGCTGACGGGCGCGTGCCTGGTCGCGGTTGTCGTCGGATTTTTTCTCCTCCGCAACTACGTGGATACGCGCCTGTTTCACATTTTAATCGCAATTTTCTGCGCGCTCGGGACGTTTGAGCTGATGCGCGCGCTGGGAGATCGGGCGGCGTGCATGCCTTACGTCATGATTTACGGCGTCGGCGTCATCCCCGCCTACGTGCTGGGCGGCGTCGCAGCGGCGGCGGTGGTATTCGGCCTGTTTGCCGTTTCCTTCTGCCTGCTCTGCCTGCTCGACCGCACGATGAAGGCGAAACAGCTCTTCCTGACCCTCTTCGCGATGGTCTATCCCTCCTTTTTTCTCGTGGCGATGGCCGCGGTGAACGACATGGGGGGGAACGGCTATTTCGCGCTCCTGCTGATCTTTCTGGTATCGCCAGCGGCGGATACGTTCGCGTATCTCGTGGGCAGCCTCTTAAAGGGACCCAAGCTCTGCCCGAAACTCAGCCCGAACAAGACGATTTCGGGGGCAATCGGCGGGCTGGTCGGCGGCGTCGCCGCGGCGATCGCCATCTATTATATTTTGCGCCCGGAGCTGAACGTCCCGTTTCCGCCCTTCTTTTCGGCGATGATCGGGCTGTTCGCCGCGCTCTTCACGGAGGCGGGAGATCTGTTCGAGAGCTATATCAAGCGGAAACTGGGCATCAAGGATATGGGAAAGATCCTGCCGGGGCACGGCGGAATTCTGGACCGCATCGACGGGATGCTGTTTGCCAGCGCCTTTCTCTGCTTCGTATTCGCGCTGCTGTAACCTTGAGTTTTCAAGGTTATTTTTATAGGGGAACTTTCATATATGATTAGAGTAGCCGTAATGGGCTGTACGGGCTCCGTCGGGCAGACGGCGCTCAAAGTGATACAAAATCATCCCGAGCGGTTTCGCCTGACGGCAATCGCCGCGCGGCGGGAATCCGCCGCGTTCGCCGCGATCGCGCGCGCGTTCCGCCCTGCGTTCGCCGCCCTTTCCGAGGGGACGGAGTCCTTCCGCAAGGAGCTTCCCGCCGGCACGGAATACGTCTGCGGGGAGGAGGCTCTGACCGCCTGCGCCGCTGCGGAATACGACATTCTGCTCGCCGCCGTGGTGGGGTTTGCCGGGCTGAAAGGCGTGCTCGCCGCCGTCGAACGGGGAAAGACCGTAGCGCTCGCCAACAAGGAAAGCCTCGTCGCGGGGGGCGCGCTGGTCACCGCGCTTGCGAAGCGGACGGGGGCGCAGATCCGCCCCGTCGATTCGGAGCATTCCGCAATCTGGCAGGCGCTCGGCTGTTCGTACGAGACGCCCTTTGAAAAACTGATTCTGACCGCCAGCGGAGGTCCTTTCCGCGCGTTTTCAAAAGAAGCGCTCGCCCGCGTGACAGCCCGGGAAGCGCTGAAACATCCGAACTGGGACATGGGGGCGAAGATCACGGTCGATTCCGCCACCCTCTTCAACAAAGGGCTGGAAGTCATCGAGGCCTCCTGGCTGTTTTCGGCGGAACCGGAAAAAATCCAGGCGGTCGTACATCCCCAAAGCATCGTCCATTCCATGGTGGAGCTGCCGGACGGCGCGGTGCTGGCGCAGCTGGGATTTCCTTCCATGGAGATCCCGGTGCAGCTTGCGCTCTCCTGTCCGGAGCGGATTTCTTCGGGGGCGCCGCGGTTAGATTTCAGCCGATTGCACACACTGGAATTCGAGCCCATAGACAAGGAGCGGTTCCCCTGTTACGCCCTTGCGCGCGCGGCGCTCAGCGCGGGGGGCGCGTATCCCGCGGTCGCGAATGCGGCAAACGAAGCCGCGGTGCAGGCGTTTCTCAAGGGGAAGATCGGCTTTTACGATATTTCCGCGCTCATCGCCGCCGCGCTGGACGGCGTAAAGAGCGAGGGGGCGGGCAGCTACGGGCAGCTGTGCGCGGCGGACGCGGCGGCGCGGCGCTTCGTCGAACGAAAAATCGGAGTTTAAATGGTACTGTTAGCGACGTTTCAAAGTGTCATGTCGTACGTCGGATACATTCTGGCGGCGATTTTGTTATTGCTTCTGATGATCACCGTGCACGAGTTCGGGCACTATATCGCGGGCAAAATTTTCGGCTTCGGCATCGAGGAATTCGCCATCGGATTCGGCCCCAAGCTGTATCGGAAACAGCGGAAAAACGGCGAGTATTTTTCCGTCCGGCTTCTGCCGCTCGGGGGATTCTGCGCCTTCAAGGGGGAGGATGAAGACGACCCCGATCCCAGTGCGTTCAACAACAGGAAACCCTGGCAGCGGATCATCGTGCTCGCTTCGGGGGCGCTGATGAACGTCATCACCGCTCTTTTGATCATCTTTATTTTGTTTGCCGCTTACGGGCAGATGTCCCTTCTGGTCGGCAGCGAGCCGGCGGGGGAAGCGTATTCCTTTCAGCAGTACGACGTCATTTTGCAGGCGGAAGGCAGAAACGTCTATATGACGACCGACCTCATGGAGGTGCTGGACGGCAGAAAAGAGGGCGATATCGTGCATTTCGTCGTCCGCCGCGGCGGGGAAGACGTGGAAATCGAAGTCAAACTCCGCGCGGATGCGGTATTCGGCAGCGTGGAGGACGCCTCGAAGGCGTTTGAATATCTCGGCGTCAATGAAATCTACGCGACCTATGTGCGGTTCGGCTTTTTTGAAAGCATCGGCAGGGCGTTTACCTATGCGTGGCGGATCGGAGGCAGCATCTTCACCGTGCTGGGGCAGCTGCTGACGGGGCACCTCTCACTGTCCGCGATCGGCGGACCGGTGACCACGGTGGGCGCCACCGTCTCTGCCATTCAGAACGGCGGTTTTGCCTACTGGCTGGAAATGGCGGCGTTTATCGGCATCAACCTCGGCGTGTTCAACCTGCTCCCCATTCCTGCGCTGGACGGCTCCCGCATCGTGTTCACCGCGGTGGAATGGATCAGGAGAAAGCCGTTGAACCGCAAGGTGGAGGCGATAATCCACGTGGCGGGCTTTATTTTCCTGTTCGGCTTTGCGATTTTAGTCGACGTTCTGAAATTGTTTTAGATAAGGGGAATAATCCCCTTATTTGCTTAAAATAGAAAGTTTTTACATTATTTTGGTAAAAATTGCCGAAAAAGGTTGTCAAACAGACGGCAATGTGATACAATAATCCCGTCAAATATCAATGCGTCAAAAGCCCTAGGGCTTTTCTGCTTGCGCTTAACGAGCGCAAGCAGAAGCTTATGGGATTATGCGCTGAAAGTGTAAAGAAGAAAGACATGAAAAAGAGAAAAAACAAAAAGGGTTTTACCATCGTAGAACTTGTGATCGTAATCGCAGTGATCGCTATCTTGGCTGCGGTGCTGATCCCCACGTTTTCCAGCCTGATCAAAAAGGCAAACGAATCGGCAGATATTCAGGCTGTTCGGCAGATGAATACATCTTTGGCGATTCATGAAACGACTGAAAACCTAGATAATATCGCAGATGTTATAGCGGCATTGGATAAAGAAAATCTTGATTTGGACAACTATAAGCCGTTGGTTAAGGGGTGTCATTTTTTCTGGGTGAAAAACTTGAACCGTATTATCTATGTAGATGCGGAAAATAAAGTAATTTTTCCTGAAGAATATAAATCATTGGAAAAAGAACAAGGGAACTGGTATTCTTTGAGCGGTGAAATCCAGCTGGATTCTTCGTGGAAAGAGAAAATTGAAAGCGGTAATGTCGAGATTTCCTCGGGAGAACAGCTGGCTTCTTTTATCGATGAATATCAAAAGGGTAATACGGAAGCGCAAAAGGTACAGGTGCTGACAGTATCGGAAGATATTGATTTATCAGGAGCTACTTATCGTTTTGGTGATATCACAAAAGATCTGACGATTCAGGGAAAAGAAGGGCAGACGCCGACGATTTACGGGTTCCGCAACGATACCAATTCCATATTCGGTAGCGGCGAGTTTGCAAAAAAGGGCTATGGTTATGGCTTATTTGGAAACATAAAAGCGGGGGCAGAGGTCGTTATAAAGGATGTCAATTTAGACGGTATGGTGGTAAAGGATACCATCAATGAAGATACCGGAACAATGGGACTGATTTCTGGTTATGTAAACGGTACTCTTATTTTGGAAAACGTTAATATTACAAACAGCGTTGTCGAGGGAAATCAAAAAATTGGCGGTATTGCGGGGACTGTCGGAGTAGGCGGCAACTTGAAAATGAGTAATGTAATGTTTGAAAATACATTTGTTTATGGTTGTTTAGAAGTCGCAAAATTAGTTGGATACGTAAATGATAAAGCCACAGTGACTGCAGAAAATCTTCAAACAGAAAAGCTTTTTGTAAAACCAAGGGTAACAATTACGCCGTATGAATATTGCGGGGAATCAGAAGAAAATATAATTAATCCTACTGATATTATTATTGATGGAAAAGAAGAAAGCGGTGTTTTGTATTTAAAAGCATCGACCATTGTTTCAAATTTTGAAAATGAGCAAGGAAGCTATGTTTGGACAGTGTTGACAAATGAATATTATTGGAAATTAGTAAAACGTAATTTCAGAATCGGAGATATTGTCTACGGTTTGCCGAGTACCTCCACGAGTGAAAATATAACTGCGTCTTAAAAAAGAGCGGCTGTCAAACAGCCGCTCTTTTTGTAAAACAGTATTCTTGCAAAGAAAAAGTTATTCCATATTTTTTATGAACCCTTTAAACCGTCAGCATCTGATATTCGTTCGTCCGTCTGCCGGAAGCGAGGTTGTAGAGGTCGTTCGCCAGAATATCCTTTTCCATCGCCCGCTGCGCCGCCTTTTCCAGAACAGAAAAATCCGATTTCCGCGTCAGCACGGGAACGGAGGCGTTCCTGCGTACCAGCGCCAGAAGGTCGGTGGCGTCCGCGCGCACGGCCAGCACGTTGGCATACAGCCTGCTCTCCAGAGCCTCGCGCACCAGGGATTCCTGAATGCCGAGCAGATTTGCGATGCAGATGCGGCGGATCCGGGCGTAAGTATAGCGCTTGGTCGCGATTTTATCCAGTGCGGCAGAATAGACGAGGTTATCTTTGATCAGCGCTTTGATGCGGTTTTCCAGCCCTTCCGTACAGTCGAGAATGCCTCTCATCTCCTCCGCGGGGGAGGAAAACAGGCGGGACAGGATCATCTTGTCGAAATCGGGGAGAAATTTCGGGAGATCCCGGTAAACGTAGGGAGGGACGCACCGTTTGAGCTTTCTCTTTTCTCCCCGGGCGAGCGCGCCGCGGATACTGGTCGCGCTGGTGACGCCGCGCTTTAACTGCCCGTCGTTGTGCGTATTCTCGCGCAGCAGGGGGTATACGGCGAGTTCGCTCTTCAGCCGGACCAGCCGCTTGCAGTATTCCAATCCCAGAATGTTGTTGGGCGTCTCCGTCAGCGCGGGATCGACGCCTTCGATTCCCAGCTCTCTGACGGCGGCGAGCCGTGCGGCGGCATGGGATACGCCCGTGTCGAGCTGGCGCCTGATTGCCTTCTGAAAGTCCTTGCTCTCGGTCATCAGCGCGCGCGCGGCGGTCAGAAATTCCTCCGCACTCCCGCTTTCGGCGCCGAAACAGAGGCCCTGCGCGGTGTGCAATGCGTCGATGAGCGTCACCGCGCCCGAAGCGAACAGCTCGGCGTTGGCGGAGGCGAATACGGTCGGGAGCTCGATCACGAGGTCGGCGCCGCCGAGAACGGCCCATTTCGCGCGGGTGAACTTGTCCGCCGCGGCGGGTTCGCCCCGCTGGGTAAAGTTCCCGCTCATGACCGCGATCACCCTGTCGAAGCCGAGATCTTCCTTCATATACCGGATGTGCCGGACGTGCCCCAGGTGAAAGGGATTATATTCCGCGACGCACGCGCAAATTTTCATAAATAACTCCTTAATTTCTTTTACTTTTCCGCCGAAATGAGCTATAATATCAATCGGAACGAATCAGTTTTCCGTATGCACAGTATACGCTATTTTGAAAAAAATTGCAAGTAATGGAAGGAGATGGATTTATGACCAAGGTTTTGGAACGGATCAAGGAACGCGCGGCCGCGCTGCACAAGCACATCGTGCTTCCCGAAGGGGAAGACGCGCGCGTCGTCCGTGCGGCGGCGGACGCCGTGAAGGAGGGAATCGCCGCGGTGACACTGCTCGGCAATCCCGAGGAAATCAAAAAGAACAATCCCGGCGTCGACCTCGCCGGGGTGACGATCGTCGACCCCAAGACGAGCGAAAAGCGCGCGGCTTACGCCCGGCTTTTGTACGAACTCAGAAAGGCGAAGGGCATGACGGAGGAACAGGCGGAGGAGCTCTCCGGGGACAACACGTATTTCGGCGTGCTGATGCTGAAAGCGGGCGATGTGGACGGCCTCGTCTCGGGCGCCTGCCACTCCACGGCGAACACGCTGCGCCCCGGCCTGCAGATCGTCAAGACCGCGCCCGGCGTTCCCCTGGTATCCAGCTATTTTCTGATGATCGCGCCCGAAGGGGGCAATCCCTACTGCGAGGACGGCTGCTATATCTATTCGGATTCGGGGCTCTGCCAGAATCCGACCTCTGAGGAGCTCGCCTACATCGCCGTCTCTGCGGCGCAGTCTGCGGAGGTGATCGCGGAGCTCGAACCGCGCATCGCGTTTTTGTCCCATTCCACGAAGGGGAGCGCGAAGCACGCCGACGTCGACAAGGTGCTGAACGGCCTTGCAAAGCTGCATGAGATCGCGCCCGAACTGAACGCGGACGGCGAGTTTCAGCTGGATGCCGCCATCGTTCCCGACGTGGCGAAGTCCAAGGCGCCCGGCTCCAAGATCGCGGGGCATGCGAACGTCCTGATCTTCCCCGATCTCGATGCGGGCAACATCGGCTATAAACTCACCGAGCGGTTGGGCGGCTTCCAGGCGGTCGGTCCGCTCTGCCAGGGATTTGCAAAGCCCATCAACGACCTTTCCCGCGGCTGTCACGCGGAAGACGTCGTGGCGGCGATCGCGATTACGGCGCTGCAGACGCTCATCAAATAATAAGGGGGGACAATCATGAAAATCTTAGTAGTCAACGCGGGGAGTTCTTCCCTGAAGTATCAGCTCATCGACATGGAAAACGAGCAGGCGGTCGCCAAGGGCGGCTGCGAGCGCATCGGGCTCGAGGGCTCGTTTCTGAAGCATAAGACGGCGAAAGGGGAGACGGTGATCGAAAAGGCGCTTCCCGACCACAAGGTCGCCGTGCAGCTGGTGCTGGATACGCTGACGGATGCGGAATGGGGCGTCATCGGCAGCATGAAGGAGATCGACGCGGTAGGCCACCGCGTGGTCCACAGCGCGGAGGATTTCAACTGCTCCGTGCTTTTGACGGACGACGTCATGAAGATCTGCGCGGCGAATTCCGAGCTCGCGCCCCTGCACCAGCCCGCGAACATCACGGGGATCGAGGCGTGCCGCGCGGTGATGCCGGATACGCCGATGGTGGGCGTGTTCGATACCGCATTCCACTCCACGATGCCCGATTACGCTTACATGTACGCGCTTCCCCTGGAATTTTACGAAAAGTACAAAGTGAGAAGGTACGGCTTCCACGGAACCAGCCATAAATATGTCTCCGCGCTGGCGGCGGAATACCTGAACAACCCGGATGCGAAGATCATCACCTGCCATCTGGGGAACGGTTCTTCCATCTCCGCGGTAAAGGGCGGCAAGTGCGTGGATACTTCCATGGGATTTACGCCGCTGGAGGGCGTTCCGATGGGCACGCGTTCGGGCGATCTCGACCCCGCGGTCGTGGAATATCTCTGCGGCAAGCTGAACAAGACGGTGGGCGAGGTCCTCACGATCCTGAATAAAAAATCCGGCGTCTCGGGCGTTTCGGGCGTCTCTTCCGACTTCAGGGATCTGAGGGCGGCGAAAGATGCGGGGAACGACCGCGCGCGCCTCGCGCTCGATCTCTTCACCTATCGCGTCAAAAAATACGTGGGCTCGTATGCGGCGGCGCTGGGCGGCGCGGACGCCATCGTCTTTACGGCAGGCATCGGCGAGAACGACGCGGACGTACGCGAATCGGTCGCGACGGGTTTGGAATACATGGGCGCGAAGCTCGACCCGGAGAAGAACCGGGCGCGCTCGGGAGAGCCCGTCCGCGAGATCTCCGCGGCGGACAGCCGCGTGAAGATCCTGGTGATTCCCACCAACGAAGAGCTGGTGATCGCGCGCGAAACCAGGGAGATTGTGGAAAAGTTATGATTTTTCGGGCGGGATTCGGGGAAATTTCCCCGAAACTCCGCCGAAAAAGTTGACAATGCGGCGGTAATTGAGTATACTATTTAAGCGATTATTGGGTGTATATGAAGATTGATCTGAAAAAGCTGAGACAGCGGGGAAAGGACGCGGAGCGCTTTTACTTCGAATATACGCCGGAAGACGCCGTTCTCACTTTGCCGGGCGTTGTGTTCAACGGCCCCGTCAAAGTGACCGGAGAGGCGGAGCTTCTCTCCAAAAGCGGTGTTTTCGTGCGGGCGGAAGTGGCGGTTTCTCTCGCGGGCGCCTGCAGCAGGTGCCTTGCCGAGACCGAGAACGCGTATGTTTTTCAACTGGAAGAGGAATTCGTTTCGGGTGAATCCGAAGAATTATACACGTATCAGAACGACATATTGGATTTGACAAAAGCGGTAACCGATCGGATTCTGCTCGATCTTCCCATGGCGTTTTTGTGTCGGGAAGACTGCAAGGGGCTCTGCCCCGTATGCGGCGCGGATCTGAACGAGGGGGATTGCGGCTGTCAATCGTAAAAAGGAAGGTGAAGAAAGATGGCGGTTCAGAAAAGTAAAACTTCAAAACAGAGAACGAATACGAGGTTTGCGAATTACAAGGCGACGGCTCCCACGATCGTGGAGTGCCCGCAGTGCCATGAGATGAAAACTGCGCACAGAGTGTGCAAAAAGTGCGGCTATTACGACGGCAAGCTGGTCGTCGAACCCAAGGCGGAAAAGAAAGACTGAGTGTTTCTTTCGGCGTGCTTTGGCGAACGGTGTTACCGTCCGCCTTTTTTCTTTTGTGAAAAGGAGAAATTATGCTGTTTGCGGAAGTGGAGAGAAACCGCAAAAGAGGGAGAAAGCTGCTGCTGGATCGGGACAGCCCCTGTATTCTGCCCCTTGCCGAAGAACTGGAGCAGGCGCCGCGCCGCGCGCTGACGCTGTGGGCGTTGGAAGGAGCGGAACGCATCGCCCGCGCGGAAGGGGACGGGCGGCTTTTTTCCTGCGTCGCGGCGGCCCGCGCCTGGGCGGAGGGCGCAATCTTAATGCCCGCCGCACGCCGCGCGATTTTAGCCGTTCACGCGGCGGCGCGCGAGGAAGACGCCCGGCGGGAAGCGCTCTTTCATGCGGTCGGGCAGGCGTGTTCCACTGTGCATACGCCGCGCCACGCGCTCGGTCTGCCGCTCTATGAGCTCACCGCTTTGGCACGCAGGGGCGGCGCGTACGAGTGCGCCCTCCGGGATCGCATCAGCGAATACCGCGGCCGCCTCGCAGATTGGAAAAGTGCGGATTTATCCGCTTTTTCCTGGGCGGCGTTCCTCAAAGACGATTAAAAATTACAAACAGGATAAGAAAGGGAATCCCTCGGGATTCCCTTTTTTATGCAAAGAGGGAAATTTTATTTTACGCTGCGTCGGAAAAATTCCCTTCAATCGGTTGACATTTTTATTCTGCACGGCTATACTATAATAGTTAAAAATTTTTAATTAAAATTTTTGAAGGAATGAAATGTTAGACGAGAGTTTTGAAAAAATCTACCGCGCGTTCCGGTTAGAGTATTACAAGCACTTTTTCTCGGTGCTGCGGGAAAGGGCGGGTTCGCTTTCCGCCGCGGAGATCTCTTCCGTCGAGGTGATTTATCTTTTAAATGAACCCACGATGAAGGAATTTGCCGATTACATCGACATTTCGCCGCCGAACGCCACCTATAAGGTGAAGTCGCTCGTCGAAAAGGGATATCTCAAGAAGATTCCCACGGAGGACGGCAGGGAATTCCGCCTCCGCGTGACCGATCAGTTCAGGCGGTATTATTCGGACGACGCGTCCTACGGAAAATTTATTTTATCGAAAATGCAGGAGCGCCTTTCGCCGGAAGAGATCGGCGAAGTATCGAAGATCATCGCGCTTTTGGACGAAAAAGTATTTCAAGGAGATTAAAGTATGAACAAAATCAGAATCGTGACCGATTCTTCGGCGGAATTCGAGCCGTCGGAACTCGTAAAGCTCGGGGTGGAGTGCGTCCCGCTGATCCTGAATTTCGGAACGGAGACGTTTTTAGACGGAGAAATAACGGACGAGGCGTTTTACGAGCGCCTGGAAAAGGCGGAGGAACTCCCCAAGACCGCGCAACCCTCTCCGGAGGTGTTCGAGGCGTTGTTTTCGAGCGCGAAGGAAAAAGGGGAAGAGGTCGTCGCCGTCCTCATCGGTTCCGAGCTTTCGGGAACCACGCAGTCCGCCCGCATCGGCATGGAGATGGCGCAGTTTTCGGGCGGCTACATCGTGGATTCCGAATCCACGGTGGGCGTCATGCAGATTTTGGTGCTGGAAGCGGTGAAGATGCGCACGGCGGGCGCTTCCGCGCAGGAGATCTTTGAAGCGCTCGAAGCGCTCAAGAAAAAGATCTGCCTGTTCGCGGTCGTGGATACGCTCGAGTATCTCAGAAAGGGCGGCCGGCTCTCCAGGACGAGCTCCGTGATCGGGACGCTTTTAAACATCAAGCCCATCGTCACGATCGCGGGAAAAGTCCAGGTCATCGGCAAGGCGCTCGGCCTGCGCAAGGCGCTGGGCGCAGTCGCCGCCAAAGTCAAGGAAAACCCCGTGGATCCGTCGTATCCCGTCGTATACGGGTATACGAAGACGGAGAAGAACATGCTTCTCCTGATGGATGCGCTGAAAGACGTAATCGATCCCGCGGGCGCGCGCACGCAGTCGGTGGGCGCGGTGGTGGGAACGCATGCCGGGCCGAACGTCTGCGTGGTTATTTACGTCAAAAAATCCTGAACGGAATAAAAAATTTGTTAAAATCCGATGAATTTCATCGGATTTTATGTTATACTATATCCGTAATACGGAGGAAGCATGGTCAATCTCGAATTGTATCGGGTATTTTACGCGGTCGCGCGGTGCGGCAGCCTGACCAAAGCGGCGGAGGAACTCTATATTTCTCAGCCCGCGGTTTCGCAGGCGGTCAAGCAGCTGGAAAATCAGCTGGGAGGCAAGCTCTTTATCCGCACGCACCGGGGCATGGAGCTTTCCGAACCGGGCGGCAGGCAGATGTTCGAGGCGGTGGAACAGGCGCTCAGGATTTTGGACGGAGCGGAGGCGCGCTACGCCGAACTCAAAAACACCGCGACGGGCGTTCTGCGCATCTGCGCGTCGGACACCGTGGCCACGCATTTTCTCATCGACTACATCAAGCTGTATCACGAGATGTACCCCGACGTGAAGATCGTCATTCAGAACTGTACATCGGCGGAGACGATAGAGAACATCCGGAGCAAGAAGGGGGATATCGGCTTCGTCAATCTTCCGGTGGACGACAGGGATGTCAACCTGTCCAACAAAGTGATGCAGCTGCACGATATCTTCGTCGCATCGGAGGCGTTTTCGGAGCTGACCGCCGGGCCCGTCCCGCTGGCCAGGCTGCACGATTATCCGCTGCTGATGCTGGAACTTTCCACCGCGACGCGGCAGGCGATCGTCAGTTACGCTCACGCTTTGGGCATCCACCTGCACCCCGAAATCGAGCTTGCGAGTCTGGAACTCATGACCGAACTCGCGAAAAAGGGGATCGGCATCGCCTGCATTCCGCGCGAATTCGTGCGGCACGAGCTGGACGCGGGCGCGCTGAAAGAGGTGGTCACGGATCCGGCGCTTCCCGTGCGCGGCATCGGGCTGGTTCTGCCGAAGGACGAAGCGCCCTCGTTTGCCGTGCGCGAATTTCTCAATCTCCTCAATAAAGCTCCCGAAAGCGCCCGTTAGAATAGTCGGCCTTTCCCTTGCATATACTGAAAGGGACAAGGGGGCCGTATGGAAATCTGGCAGGCGATCGTCCTCGGATTGGTGCAGGGGATAACCGAATTTTTACCCGTTTCTTCATCGGGGCATCTCATCGTATGCGAGCGTTGGCTGGGCGTGGAAGGGGGGCTGTTTTTCGGCGTCATGCTGCACGTGGGAACGCTCATTCCGCTCGTCGCGGTGTATCTGAAAAAGATTTTGGAGCTGTTCCGCCCGCCCTTCCGGAAGCTGGGGCTGCTCGCGCTCGCCAGCCTCCCTGCGGCGCTCGCGGGCTTTCTGCTGGGGGACTGGATCGACGAGGTGTTTTTCGGCGGAACTTATGTGATTTTCGGCTTTCTGCTGACGGCGGTCCTGCTCGCGGCGGCGGAGCGGCGCTCCAGGCGGCCAGCGTTCCGCAGCGTCGGCTGGAAAGAGAGCGCGGTCTACGGCATCGCGCAGGCGTTTGCGATTCTGCCCGGCCTTTCCCGCAGCGGCACGACGGCGGCGACCGGGTGCTTTTTAGGCGTCAACCGCGAAGATAATGCGGATTTCTGCTTTCTGATGAGCGTTCCCGTCATCTGCGGCGCGGCGCTTTCGGAGGGAATCAAAGCCGCGGTCGGCGGCGCGGGCGTCGCATGGCTGCCCGTCCTCTTCGGGGTGCTGGCGGCGGCGGTGAGCGGATACCTGGCGATCAGGCTCTTTCTCGCGGCGATGAAAAAGGCAAATTACAAGTGGTTTTCGCTCTATCTCATTGCGCTGAGCATTCTCCTTGTTTGCACGGGGTGGACAAAATGAAAAAGACCAGGGCGGAATTATTGGAAGAACGGTTGAAAAACGCTTCTCCTTCCGAAGTAGGGCGGCTGCTGAAAGCGCTCCTGAAAGAGAAGAAAAAGCTGTTTTGACGCGATAAATTTTTAAGAGAGGTGTACTCAAATGAAAAAATTTTTCAGGGATTTCAAGGCTTTTATTTCCCGCGGAAACGTGATGGATCTCGCCGTCGGCATGATCATCGGCACCGCCTTCACCGCGATCGTCACGGCGCTCTCTGAGGGAATCTTAAAGCCGCTCATCAACTACGTTCTGGCGCTGATCTTCGGCGAGGGGGCGATGACCGAGTCGTTTACCTTTTTAAAACAGGTATTCGACGACACGGGGGCGATCGATCTTGCAAACTCCATCTACATAGACTGGGGCGGCGTGATCAATGCCGTCATCAACTTCCTCTTGATCGCTCTCGTGCTCTTTGTCATCCTCAAGGCGACGATGGCGGCGAAGGGCGCTCTCTCTCCCAAGTATTACGGCTACACGAAGGAAGAATTCAGGGCGATGAAAAAGAGCGGCAAGACGCTCGCCGAGATCGAAGCCGCCGCGAAGGCGCGCGACGAGGAAAAAGCCGCAGCCGACAAGGCCGCCGCGGAGGAAGCCGCGAAGCATACCACGGAAGCGCTGCTCGAAGACATCAGGAATATTCTCGCCGCTCAGGCGAAAAAGGACTGAGCTTTTTCGTTCCCTTTGGAAAAAACATTGCCGAAAGCTACGCGCGCATGAACATGCGCGCGTTTTTTCTTTGCCGCTGAATTTTTTTAATGAAATTCCATAACGGGTACGCTGTCACCAAACTGCTGCCCGTCGCAAAAGGGCAATATGCAGGAAAAAATCCCCGTAAAACGGAGAAAAAAGCGTTTTTATGGATGAAATTGATTGAAAATACCGTCGCATTGTGATAAAATAAAACAAAAAGGGCTAGCCCTTTTCCTTGCTTATAAGCAAGGAAAAGACATTGACGGCCTTTTGAAAAGGAGGAGTATTATGCATATTTGTCCATTCTGCGGGGAGGAATTTGAAGGGAAATTTTGTCCCGCGTGCGGCAAGCGGTACGCGGAGGATAAAGAGTGCCCTGCCTGCGGTTACCGCGCCAAGATCACGGCAAAGTTCTGCAACGAATGCGGCTATTCTTTCGAGGCATCGTCTGCTCCGCCGCAGGCTCCCGCGGCGTTAGCAGGTAATAATTCCCTGCCGCAGGAAGAGCAAGCGCCCATGCCGAAACCGGCCGGCGTACGGGAGAGTGCAAACCCTTTCTTCACGCGGGAAAGTCTGCTGCGGCTGGCAAGAAACGGGCTCGCCTATCTTCCCGTCCTTATGTTCGGGCTGTTCGCCCTGCTGCTGTGGGCGTTTTACGCCGCGCCTGTCGCGGAGTTTTTCGGGATGAGCTTGGGGAACGTCTACGATCTGCTGTCCGACACCGAGCTGGGACTGCGCGGCGGCATGATCACGCTGATCGTATTCGCGGTATGCGCGCTGCTCGCCGCCGCTGCGCTGAACTTCTGCGCGTTTTATCGGAAAAAGCATTTTTTCGTACTGGGCGCAGTCTCTTCCGCTCTGTTTTTGCTCTATCTGACGATAGGCTGCGTGATTGCGGGAAAAGTCAAGGCGGAAGACGCCTCTGCCGGCGCCTGCTCCACGCTGATTATCGTATTTTCCGTTCTGTTTCTGCTCTTTTCGGCGGGGGCGACGGCCGGGCGGTATTTCCTCGTAAAAAAATACGGGGAAACAATCGAAGCGCGCCCTGTTGACCCGAAGCGGGCGAAAAAGCCGGCAGTGCCGAATGAAGGGGAAACGATTGCAGAAATTCTCGCCGCGCCCGTTCCGCCCGAGGCGGTGGAGAACCCCGCAAAGTTCCCGCGCTTTCAGGAGAGAAAAGTACGCAAAAAATTCAGGTTGTTTTATAAGGCTTCCGAGATCTGCGGTGCGAGTATTCCGTGTTTTTTGGTGATTCCCTTTTTTATTTGGATTATGGTTTTCGGCGAGCGGATGAACGGAATCATGAAAATATTATCGGTATTAGGAAATATTTTAGGTGTGTTAGCTATTGTTATATGGTGGATTATCAGCATCGTCGTCGCGGCAAGACGACCGCGCAAGGAATTGACCATGCGGCTTTACCGCAAAAAGACGGCGGTTCTGTATTTCGCTCTTATACTCTATGTGCTCTTCTTTCTTTGTATGGGAATTCTGTTTCCTCGTGCGGCAGATCAGAGCGATGAACAGCTTTTTTTCGTCGTATTTTTGGCATGCGGCGGAATGATCGGGGGGCCCTGTCTGATCCTCTCCGCGATCGGCGTGTTCTTTGCGCCCAAGGTGAAAAGGCGCTTTTTCGGGGAGGACGCAAACCGCTATTCGGAGCCGATCTATTCCGTCGCCCAGCTGCGGCAGGATTATATCGACTATAAAATCGCGCGGGAAAAGGATAAAACGCGCTATCGGGGGAAACGGCGGAAATACCGCGCCTATCGCCGCGCGCTGAGCGACTACCGCCACGACCTTCGCGCTTACGAACGGGGAAAGCCCGCCGCAACCGTCGCCGAGCACAAGCGGCGGCATGCCCTGATCCGCCTGGCTTCGGTGGGGGCGCCCGTTTTGGCCGTTCTGCTTGTGCTGGCGATTGCGCTTCCGTCCGTCCTTTCGCCCGGGCTGGCGGCGAAGGCAGAGCGCGTGGAATACGGCATGAGCGAGCAGGAGGTCGTCTCCGTCCTGGGCGAACCGACGGAGAAAATGGGGAATCTTTCCGTCTGGCTGAGCGAAAACGCGCTGAAACTGCAGGCGCGCATGGACGAGCTGGAGCAGAAGCTGGAAAACGTCTCTTCCTTCGAAGAGATGGAAAAGCTGATGGAGGATGCGGTCAAACTGGAGGAGGAATACGAGTCACTGGTTTACGAAGAGCTGACCGTCCTCTTTTCGGACGGAAAAGCCGTCAACCTCCGGCTCGCAGCGGACGCGGGGCACGCTTCGGGGAAGAAGGAAGTCTCTTCCGTCAGCCTCGTAAGAGATCGCTTTACGGAAGAGGAGCTGATGACGGAGGAGATCGTCGCGAAAATTCGTTACAAAGACGGCAGCTACCAGCTGACCGAGGTGGCGCCGGACGATATGGAGGAAATCTCCGGGGGATACCGCCTGGCGTGGTCGGACGACTGGGGAAGCTACACGGCGGAAATTTCCGTCGGCGCCTGACGCTCTATGAGACACGGCGAGGAAAACGGGTATCCTCCCTTATAACGCGAAAGAAAGCGCGTCCGCCGGGTAAAGGATACGGCGGCACAAAAAAGCGCGCAGGCACGAGCCCGATTCCGACGGCAAGTCTGCCGCGGCGAAAGAGACAGAGCGCACGATCCTCTGGGGCAGGGAAGTGCGCTCAATTCTTTTACTTTTTCGCCGAATCATGATATAATATCCGAAAGCCGGGCTTTGTTTTCGGCAAAAAGGAGAATACGATTCAGCGAGGTGTGAAATGAAGGCAGTCAGTACGATGCTCGTCGTTCGGGATATGGATCGATCCGTGGAATTTTATAAGGCCGTGCTCGGGCGTAAAATCTTATCCGATTTCGGGGCGAACAAAACGCTGACCGGCGGCCTGGCATTGCAGACGCTCGACTCATATCGGAATTTTATCGAAACCGACCGCGTTTCTTTCGGCGGAAATCAGTTTGAACTGTATTTCGAGGCAGATGATTTTGATGCGTTCATAAAAAAACTCAGAAAGCACAGGATCGAGTACGTTCACCCCGTCAAGGAGCACAGTTGGGGGCAGCGTGTCGTCCGTTTTTACGATCCCGACCGGCATATCATTGAAGTCGGAGAAAGGATGGAATCCGTTTGCAGGCGTTTTATCGCCGGCGGACTGACGCCCGAACAGACTGCAACGCGCATGGACGTTCCCTTGGATTACGTCAATCGCCTGATAAAGTGAGGAGATGAAAAAATGAAAAAGAACATAGGATACTGCGGCTTGGACTGCGAAAAATGCGACGCATTTCTCGCGACCGTCCGCAATGACGATGCGCTGAGAGCAAAGACGGCAGCGCTGTGGAGCAGGCTCAACGGAGTGGAGATCCTGCCCGAAATGATTCACTGTCAGGGCTGCAGGGCGGAAGGCGCGAAGACATATTTTTGCGAAAACCTCTGTGCCGTCAGGCAATGCGCCCATGCAAAGAACTTTGATACCTGCGCCGACTGCGCCGAGATAAAAAATTGCAAAGCGGCAGGGGAAATTTTTGCCAACAGCCCCGAAGCGCTTTATAACCTTACGGATGGCGATTCAATACAGACGGATGAGCGATAAACCGAAGTTCCGCGGCACTGTGTTGGGGTGACCGGGGTATGGCAAAGAATTTCAATGTATCTGATTTCCTTGCCGTTCACGGTCTTTGTCATAACGCTTTTTATGAAATAAATTACAGCCGGGCAAATAAGAGAGCGAAGGGGGGCACCCCCTTCGCTCTTTTTTTATCTTGATTGAAACAGCACGTTTCCCGCGCTTCTATTTTGTCGGCAGGCGCTTTTATTCGGAGGGAGCTTTGCCGAAAAAGCGGAGGAAGAGGGAAAAAAGCGTCAGAACCGTTCCCGAAATCACGTAATAGAGCTTATAGGGCACGATGAAGCTCAGAATCAGCAGCATCGCGCCCGCGGTGAAATATCCCCGCGAGGAACTCTTTAAAAAGATGAGTTCCATCCATTCGGAAGCGCTCCTCCTTTTCGGCGTGAAGCGTTCGGAGATCGGAGGGAGCGCGTCGAGTTCTTTCAGCCGCGCGTACAGCGGGGCGATCGGCACGAGTTTTATTTTTTTCCCGAATTTTTCGGCAAATTTTTTGGCGTTCGCCGAAAAATCCGCGGAGAGGATCACCACCGCCGTGTCCTCCTTCCGCTCCGCATAGGCGAGCGCGATCACCGAGTTGCTTACGCCGTCGAACGAAAAGCGCGGGCAGACGAGCTTGTTCTGCGCGGGGAAAAACAGGGCTTTTTTTCTCCTTTCAAAGGGGATCTCCGCTTTTTTGGCGGCGCGCTCCAGAATCGCCAGATTTTCCGCGAGGGAATTGAAGTTCATCTGGACGGCGAGCGCCTCCGCTTCTTTTTCGTCCTTTTTTCTGAGCGCGAACGCAAGCTCCTTTTTGGAGCGGACGCGGTAGCAGAGGAGCGTGAGCAAGCCGGCGGCGGCAAACGCCGTCAGAAATCCCGGCACGCGCGGCATGATCCAGCCGGAAAGCGCCAGCACCAGGAGAAAGCTCGCCGCGAACAGAAACAGCAGGTCGAACAGGAAGGGGATTTTCGTCTTCATGGTTTTGCCTTTTTTGTAAGTGATACCCATAATTGCGAAAAGTATACTTCTTTTCGGGCGTTTCGGCGGCGCCGCCACGAAAACGATTGATAATTTGCGCGCGATGTAGTATAATAAGATACAGAAAGTTTAAAATCCCATTGAAAAACATGAAGAAAATCGGCATTTTCGGCGGGACGTTCGATCCCGTTCACAACGAGCATATCGCGCTCGCGCGCGCCGCCGTGCGGGAGCTGGAGCTGGATTCGCTCCTGGTGATCCCCGCGTACGCCGCGCCGCATAAGAACGGGCGCAGGGAGACGGAGGCGGAATACCGCTTTCAGATGGCGAAGCGCGCGTTTGCGGGGATCGAGCGGGTGCGGGTGAGCGATCTCGAGCTTGCGCGCGAGGGGACGAGCTACACCTATCTCACGGTGGAGGCCGTCGCCCGCATGTTTCCGGACGCTGCGCTTTACTTTCTGGTCGGCGGGGATATGCTGCGGGATTTTAAGACATGGAAAAACCCCGAGCGCATTCTGGCGGCGGCGACGCTGGTCGCGGCGGCGCGCGAGGGCGACGACGCGGATTTTTCGGAGGAAGCGCGCTACTTCGGCGAGCGGTTCGGCAAGTCCTTTCTCCGCCTTACGTACCGGGGAAAAGCGGTTTCCGCGACGAAGATCCGCACTTATCTCGCGTTCGGCCTGCCCGCGCCCGACCTGCCCCCCGCGGCGGCGGACTACATCCACACGCACGCGCTTTACCGGGGAGACGCGATTGCGGAAAAGGTCGCGCGTGCGCTGAAACCCGCGCGCGTCGTTCATACGGCGAACGTGGTGACGGAGGCGCTGCGCCGCGCGCGTTCTCTCGGTGTGGAGGAGGAAAAGGCATATCTCGCGTGCGCGCTTCACGACTGCGCGAAGTATCTGAACCCGGAGGATTACCCGGGCGCGGATCTGCCGGCAGACCTGCCCTCCCCCGTGGTGCACGCTTTTTTGGGCGCTTACGTCGCGGAGCGGGAATACGGGGTGACCGACCGGGAGGTGCTGGACGCCGTCCGCTACCACACCACCGCCCGTCCGGGCATGGGAATGTTGGAAAAGCTGGTCTTTGTCGCCGACCTGGTGGAGGAGGGCAGGGATTACCCGAACGCGCCCTATCTGAGAAGTTTGTACCGCAACGGCGATTTCGGGCAATGTTTTAAGACCTGCCTGTTTTATCAGTACGAATATCTCGTACGGCAGAATAAGCCGATTTGCCGGCTGACGGCGGATGCCGTCGCATTTTACCAAAAAGGAGATAAAAGATGAATTCGACAGAAAAAGCGGAAGCGATCGGCAGGATACTGCTGGAAAAAAAGGGGACGGACGTCGTCCGCATCGACGTGAAGGAAAAGACGATTTTGGCGGATTATTACGTCATTGCGACGGGGCGCTCCCTGACGCACGTCCGTTCGCTCGCCGAAAATCTGGAAGAGGAGATGGACAAGATCGGCGTCTTCCCCCTGCGCAGAGAGGGTGTGCGCGAGGGCAGATGGGCGGTCCTGGATTACGGAGACGTGTTCGTGCATATCTTTAACGATGAGAGCCGCCTGTTTTATCACCTCGAACGGCTGTGGGACGAGGGGAACAATCTCGTCCGTATCGAGGACGGGGAGCCGGCTGCGGAACGCTGAAAAAAAGAGCGCGCCGCAATCGGAAGCGGCGCGCCGGAATTTCCAAGACGTCATTTTTTCCAGTAAAATTCTGAGACTTCTTTGGGGTCGATGACCAGTTTCCGGACGGGAGCGCGCCGGCGGACGGGCGCTTTCCGGGCGGGGTCGGCGCGTTTCGCCGCTTCCGCCGTCGTTTTCCGGACCTGTTTCGGCGTGGGGGAGATGCGCGCGCGTTCAACGGCGCCCTCGTCTGTCTTGGGCAGGAAAAAGCGGTAGACCGCTCTTCCGCCCAGCACGAGTAAATAGCTGACGAGAAATAACAGCGCGAGCGCGCACATGCCCAGCAGCGGGTGGACGGAAAGAAGCAGGAAATTCATTCGGGTACCTCCGTTTTTTCCTCAGTATAACGCAGGGCGCGGCGGGAAAAATGAAAGTATTTGTTGTATTTTATCCTATTTTGAAGGCGGCGCCCGTCCGGCGGACTGCAATGAGGTTTAACGGGCGCGCTTTCAGGGCAGAATCATAGAAAATACGCGGTTGACAAGCGGACGGCCGGGCGGCACGCCCGGATCGGGACAGGAGGTAAATATGTTGTTTTTCAAGAAGAAAACGGTTACCGAAGAAAAGCCGGCGGAGGGAACGGAGCCCGCCGCGGAAGAGACGAAGGAGGCGCCCGTCCTTTCGGCTGCGCCCGAGCGCGCGGAGACTGTCGCAGCGGGCGCTTCGTTTGCGGCGGAAAAGGACCGCTCGCAGCTTGCGGAGATACTGGGCGTGACGGACGCCGAGCTGAAGAGCGAATTTATACTGACCAAGATCAGAAAGCTGACCGCGAAGATCGAATACGTGTTTCTGAAACCGGACGCGACCGAGCGGGAACTTTCGTCCGTGGCGGAAGAGATGAAAAAATACGGGTTCGGCAAGCTGTGCGTGCTCCCGTCTCAGGTGGGGTTCGTGAAAAAGCGCCTTCCGGAGAACATCACGGTGACGACGGTCGTGGGGTATCCGTTCGGGCCGGATTCCTTTTCTTCCGCGCTCGCCGCCGTGCGCGACCTCGTAAAGGCGGGCGCGGGCGAGATCGGCTACGTGCCGGATGTGTTCAGGCTGAAAAACGGCGATCTCTACGATTTCCGCCGCAGGCTGATCAAGCTGTGCGGCGCCTCCAAAAAACGCCTGCGCATCGTACTGGAGCCCGCGCGCCTGGATCAGAAGGTGCTGAAAAAGCTCGCGGGCGCGCTCGACCGCGCGCCGCTGAAAGGCGTGTCGCTTTCAAGCGGGTATTTCCCCGCGGAGGCCTCTTCTCAGCTCGCCGCCTACAAAAACGACGCAAAGGGGAACTTTTCCGTCACCGTCTATACCGAGCGGGGCACGGCGGAGGAGCTCACGAGACTGTTCGCGGCGGGCGCGGACATGATCGCGACGGACAAAGCCGCCGCCATCGCGCTGGAACTCGCAGCCGTCAACAGCGCGACATTTGACTGAATTGCCCCGAAATCATTGACAAGCGCGCGTTTCGGCGCTATAATAGAAACGCAATTTAAAGTTATTCTTTGGGGCGAGGCGAAATTCCTCACCGGCAGTAAAGTCTGCGAAGAGCGCGAAGGCGCTCCCGACCGGGTGCGATTCCCGGACCGACGGTATAGTCCGGACGGAAAAAGAGTAACGGCGTATTTTTCGCTGTTTTACCGCCCCTTTTTTCGGGCGGTTTTTTCAAAGAACGACTTTAAAAATTTATTGATCAGAGGTCGTCTATGAAAAACAGTTCTTACTTCAGTTCCACCCGCATCGCGTCGATCGCGCTGTTCGCGGCGCTGTCCGGCGTGCTCTACGTGTTCGGTTTCCCCATCGCCGCGGCGTTTCCCTCTTTTCTGGAACTCAATTTTTCGGATATCCCCGCGCTGATCGGCACGTTCGCCATGGGGCCGGGATCCGGCGCCATCATCGTGGTCGTCAAGATCTTCATAAAGCTCGCGATCAAGGGCACGGGCACCGCGTTCGTCGGGGAGGCGGCGGATCTGCTGATCGGGCTGGCGTTCGTGGTTCCGGCGGGACTCATTTACCGAAAAAGGCGCACTTTCCGCGGCGCGCTTCTCGCAATGGCGGTCGGGACGGCTTGCTCGGTCGCGGTGGCCGTGCTCGCAAACTGGCTGATCCTCGTTCCCTTCTACGTCGAGTTTTTTTACGGCGGAAGCTGGGACCCCCTGATCGGCATGATGACGCCCCTTTTCCCCTCCTGCACGAAGGAGAGCTTTTACAATTTTTATCTGTGGGTCTCCGTGCTGCCGTTTAATTTGCTGCGCTGTCTCGTCGCCGTCTGCGTGACGTTGCCGGTGTATAAGCGCATCTCCCGCGCGCTCGACAGGCTGAGCGAAAAGCTGGATCCTCCGGCGGGGGAGGAAGCGCCGCAGAATCGCCGCCGCACGGCGATCGTGCTGGCGGCGTGCGCGTGCGCCGTCCTCGTGCTGACCGTGCTCGTTCTCCTGCGATATTTCGTCTGGAAGTAGAAAAAAGATTTGCAAATTGCCGCCATACAGGTTATAATATACCTGTATGGCGATCTTTTTATCCGCTTCCCCCGAACAGACGGAAGCGATTGCATGCGAATACGCGAAGTCGCTGAAGCCGGGCGACGTCGTGATTTTAGACGGCGGGATGGGCGCGGGCAAGACGCAGTTCGTCAAGGGGCTCGCGCGCGGCCTGGAACTCTCCGATCCCGTCACCAGCCCCACGTACGCCTATCTGAACGTATACGGGAACTACCTTTTTCACTACGACTGTTACCGCCTGTCTTCCGCGGAGGACGCCGAGCGGCTGGGGCTCACCGATTATTTCGGGGAAAACTGCATCTGCGTTGTCGAATGGGCGGAACGCATCGCGGAGGCCGTACCGCCCTATGCCCGGCGGGTGACCATCCGCAGGATTTCCGAAACAGAGAGGGAAATTTCGCTATGAATTACCTGGCGATCGATACTTCTGCCGCGCACCTTACGGTGCTGCTGCATGCGCAAGGGCGGGACTATTGCATATTTGAACCCGACTGCCGGATGGAGCATTCCGTGCGCCTGATGCCTGCCGTCGAGCAGATTTTGCAGGAGGCGGGGTGCGCGCCCGCGTCGGTGGACGCGTTCTGCTGCGTGGTGGGAGCGGGCTCCTTTACGGGCGTGCGGATCGGCGTTTCCGCCGTCAAGGGACTGGCGGACGCACTGCATAAGAAAAAGCTGGGGGTAACGTCCTTCGATACCCTCGCATATCATAAAGAGACGGAAAAGGTCCTCTGTATTCTGGACGCAAAGCACGGTTCTTACTATGTCTGCGGTTACGACCGCGGCGTTATCTGCCTGCCGCCCGCCTTTTTATCCGAGGCGGACGTGCTGGACCTGCGGGGCGAGTATCAGTTCGTGAGCGGCACGCCGCTTGCAATTCCCTCCGCGGTGGTCGACCCCGCGGAAGGGCTGAAGCGGGCGGTCGAGAAAAATCTGCGCTTTGCCGCGGAGGATTTTCCGTTGGAGCCGCTCTATATCCGCAAGAGCCAGGCAGAGGAGGGAAGATGAACATCCGTCGGTGGGAATTTACCGATCTCGCGGCGATCGCCGAACTGGAAAAGGCGTGCTTTGCGGACGCCTGGACGTACCGCCAGCTCGCGGACGGATTCCTTTCGGCCGGGTTTGTCGGCTACCTCGCGGAGGACGGGGGAGAGATCGTCGGCTGCGCCGCCTGTCAGAAGGCGGCGGACGAGGCGGATCTGCTGCGCGTCGCCGTTTCCGGCAGCCGCCGCAAGGAGGGGATTGCAGGCGCGCTCCTCGAAACGCTCTTTGCCGAGGCGCTGCTGACGGGCGTCAGAACGGTCTTTCTGGAAGTGCGCGCCTCCAACCGCCCGGCGGTCGCGCTCTATTTAAAACACGGCTTTACCCACGTCTCTCTGCGCAAGAACTATTACGGGAACGAGGACGCGGTGGTGATGAAAAAGGAGTTTTGTGAATCCGATTGAAATTTCAGGTACCAAAGAAGTCTTGATTTTTCTGCACGGTTTTTTATCAGACCGCACGGTGTTCGCCCATCAGGTCGGTTTTTTTGAGCGGTATTTCGACTGCCGCGCGCTCGATCTGAAGGGATTTGGGGAAAATGCGGATATGGAATATCCCTATTCGCTTTCCGACTACGTCACCGAACTGCTGTACTATTTCGAGGCGCACGGCATCGAGCGGGCGCATATCCTCGCGCATTCCTTCGGCTGCCGGGTGGCGGTGAAGTTTGCCGCGCTCTACCCCGAGCGCGTTTCCTCCCTCGTGATGACGGGGGCGGCGGGGCTGAAGCCCCGCAGGGGATTGGGGTACCGCCTGAAAACGCTTCGCTACCGAATTGCGAAGCGCGTTTATAAAAAGAAGGAAAAATTGGAAAAATTCTTTTCGCCGGATTACCGCGCCTTAAATCCCGTCATGCGGGAGAGCTTTAAGTTGGTGGTGAATGAATACACCGAGGCGTACGCGGAACAGATCTCCGCGCGCACGCTGCTGATCTGGGGCGAGGAGGACAGCGAGACGCCGCTTTATATGGCGGAGCGTTTCCAAAAGCTGATTCGGGACTGCCGCCTCTTTCGGATGGAGGGGTGCGGGCATTTTTGTTTTCTGGACCGGCCGCGCCTCTTTAACCTCGTCGCGCGGGAATTTTTATTGGAGGATAGGCCATGACCGCACTGGAAGCCGCTTTGGCGGGCGAATCGTTTGCCGCAATATTCAATTTGGGAAACCTTCTCATCTTTTTGTTTCTCTCACTGGGGAACACGGCGCTCCTCACGTTGGTCGCGGGGAAGTTTCTGCTGGCGCTGCAGCAGTGCGGCTATAAGGGAAAGCGTTATCTGAAATGGGTCAGGGGAAAGCACAACGGCTACTTTTCCCGCTTGATGCTGCTCTCTTTGATGAGCATACTCTTTTTCTGCGTCACGTGCATGTGCTTTTCCACCATCGGCGGCGAATGGATCCGCCCGTCCGCCTACATCGGGCTTTTGGCGTATCTCCTGTTCATCCTCGTCTATCTGGACGCCGAGCGTCACGTCACCGCAAAGCTGCCCCTTAAAATGACGCGCCGCCTGGTGCGGCTCATCGTTACCTACGTTCTGCTCCAGCTGATCCTCAATTTCGGGCTGATCGTGCTGACGAATTATATCGTATTTGCGACGAAAAGCGAGCTCTATTTTATCCTGCGGTACTTCCCCATCTGTTTCCTTCCGCTGCTTGCACCCTTTGTGCTGTGGCTCGCATATATAATAAACGAGCCGATGGAGCGGGCGAACAACCGCCGTTATATCAGGGACTGCAAGCGCGTGCTCGATCAGAGCGATATCGTGAAGATCGGAATCACTGGCAGCTTCGGGAAGACCAGCGTCAAGAACATTCTGACGGGGATTCTGTCGCAGAAGTACCGCGTGCTCAGCACGCCCGGCTCCTACAACACGCCCTTGGGCATTTCCCTGACGGTCAAGAAGCTGGACGCCACGCACGACATCTTCATTGCGGAGATGGGGGCGCGCCACGTTGGGGATATCTCCGATCTTGCCGCCATCGTCAAACCGCAGTACGCGGTGCTCACGGGGGTGAATACCCAGCACCTGGAGAGCTTCGGCAGCGAAGAGAAGATTCTGGAGACAAAGTTCGAGCTCTTCGAGGGGCTTTCGCCCGACGGCGTCGGCTTTTTCTCGGCGGATAACGCCGGCAGCCTGGAGCTGTACCGCCGGTTCGGCGGGACGAAGTTCCTCGCCGGCATCTCGGAGGGAGACGACCTCGTCTTCGCAGATGAGATCGACATCTCCGAACACGGCACGGCGTTTACGCTGCGCATCCGGGGCGAAAAGCCGGTGCACTGTCTGACGACGCTTCTGGGAAAGCACAACATCTCCAACATCTGCCTCGCGGCGGCGGTCGCATACCGCCTGGGCATGAGCCCGACGGAGATCGCGCTCGGAATCAACAAGCTGTCCGCCATCGAACACCGGCTCGCGCTCCTGCCCAATCACAGGGAAATCGTCATCATAGACGACAGCTACAACGCCAACGAGGACGGAATCGCGGTCGCGCTGGAGGTGCTGAGTACGTTCCCGGGGAGAAAAATCGTCGTCACGCCCGGGCTCATCGAGCTGGGCGCGCGGGAAAACGAGGCGAATTACGCCTTCGGCAAACAGCTCGCGGAAAAAGCGGATAAGGTGATCGTAGTCGGGCGGCACAACGCCGAAATGCTCATCAAGGGCATGCTGGACGCGGGCATGCAGCGCGAGGACATCCTCTTCGAGCGGAATCTGAGCCGCGGCAACGAGCGGCTCAACGAGATCGTGGAAAAGGGCGACGTCGTGCTCTTTGAGAACGATCTGCCGGACACTTACAGCTGATAAAAAAAGAAAAGCACGAAAGTAAGCGATTACGGAGGTGCTTTTTTTATGAAAAAAATCATGGTAATTTTCGGCGGAACCGCCCCCGAACGGGACGTATCCGTCATCACCGGCGTCTTTGCCGCCAACGCGCTGGACAAAACGCGCTACGAAGCGGTGCCCGTGTTCATCCGTTCCGAACGGGAGTGGTTTGCGGGCGGGGCGCTGTTCGACCTCTCCTTCTATAAAAATTTCGACGAAAAGAAGGCGGAGCACGTCTGTCTGCTGCCGGGCGATCACACCCTCTACCGCGTGAAAAAAGGGAAGCTGAAGCCGCTCTGCGCGGTTGCGGCGGCGATCAACTGCACGCACGGCGCGGGCGGGGAGGACGGCACGCTGTCCGGGCTCCTTTCCCTCTCCGGCATTCCCGTGGTCGGGGGCGACACGCTCTCTTCCTCCGTCGCGATGGATAAGGTGACGACGAAGCTCTTTTTAAAGGGCCTGAAACTCCCCGCGCTCCCCGCGTTTTTGTGGCGGGGGGATTACGAAGAGGCGGAAGCGTTCGGCTATCCGGTCATCGTAAAACCCGCGCGGCTGGGTTCCAGCATCGGAATTTCCCGCGCGGAAAACAGAGAATCGCTCTTCCGGGCGGTTTCGCTCGCCGAAAAATACGACGACAAGATCCTGATCGAGCGCGCGCTGGACGGCTTTCACGAAGTCAACTGCGCCTGCTACCGGGCGGGAGAGACGACGGTCGTCTCCGAATGCGAGATGCCCGTCACGCCGCACGCGCTTCTGACCTTTGCGGATAAATATACGGACGGCGCGGAACGGCTGTTTCCCGCGCCCATCGACCCTGCGCTCGCCGAAAAGATCAGGGAGATGACGAAAACCCTGTACGAGTCGCTGGAATTTACCGGCATCGTGCGGGTGGACTATCTGGTCAAGGGAAAGCGCGTGTGGGTGAATGAGATCAACGCCATTCCGGGCTCGCTCGCGTATTATCTCTTTACGGACACGGTATCCGGGTTTACGAAGATTCTCACCGCCCTCGTGGAGGAGGCGCGGGAGGCGTATAACCGGCGGGCGAACCTTTTGAAAAAATTTCCCTCCAAAATTTTGGAATTGAACGGCGCCAAGGGCGGCAAACGCTTGAAATAGCGGGAAAATTCTGTTACAATAGGAAAAACGTTCGGAGGGACTTATGACGAAGATCGAAATGAAGACGCCGCTCGTCGAAATGGACGGCGACGAAATGACGCGCATTCTGTGGGGCTGGATCAAGGATAAGCTGATTTTGCCGTACGTTGATTTAAAGACGGAGTATTACGATCTGGGTTTAAAGCACCGCGACGAAACCGATGACCGGGTGACGGCAGAGGCGGCGGAGGCGACCAGGCGCCTCGGCGTGGCGGTCAAGTGCGCCACGATCACGCCCAACGCCCAGCGGGTGGAGGAATATCATTTAAAAAAGATGTGGAAGAGCCCGAACGGGACCATCCGCGCGCTCCTGGACGGAACGGTTTTCCGCGCGCCCGTGCTGGCGGAGGGCATCGTGCCCTATATCCCCGCCTGGAAAAAGCCCATCGTCATTGCCCGCCATGCGTACGGCGATCTCTATAAAGCCGCGGACGCGCGCGCGGGTGCGGGAAAGGCGGAGCTCGTGTTCACCGATCCGGACGGAAAAGAAGTGCGCCGCACCATCTTCGACTTTACGGGGGACGGCGTGGTCATGGGCATGTACAACACGGACGAATCCATCGAACAGTTCGCCCGCGCCTGCTTTCGGTACGCGCTCTCCGTCCGCCTGCCGCTCTGGTTTTCCGCCAAGGATACCATTTCCAAGGCGTACGACCATCGGTTCAAAGATATCTTTTCCGAGCTGTACGAAGCGGAATACCGCGCGGCGTTCGAGCGCGCGGGAATATACTATCTGTATACGCTGATCGACGACGCGGTGGCGCGCGCGATCCGCTCGGAAGGCGGGTTCGTCTGGGCGTGCAAGAACTACGACGGCGACGTGATGAGCGACATGGTTGCCACGGCATACGGCTCGCTCGCCATGATGACCTCCGTCCTCGTCTCGCCGGACGGCGTATATGAATACGAGGCGGCGCACGGCACCGTGACCAGGCATTATTACCGTTATCTGCAGGGGGAAAGCACGTCTACCAATCCGATCGCGACCGTCTTTGCCTGGACGGGCGCGCTCAGAAAGCAGGGCGAGCTGGACGGAACGGCCGACCTGATTTCCTTTGCCGATCGTCTGGAGCGCGCGTCCCTTGCCGCGATCGAGGCGGGAGAGATGACGGGCGATCTCGCCGCCGTCTTCCGGAAAGAGGGCGTCCTTCCCCGGGTGCTCTCCTCGGAGGCGTTTCTGGATGCGATCGCAAGGCGTCTGGCATAAAAGTATGCGCCCGCAAGGGCGCTTTTTTGCGGAAAAAAGCGATGCGCGGCTGTAAAAATTGACTGTAAAGCCGAAAAAACAAGAAAATTTTACAAAATTTCCGAAAAAGATTGCGCGAAACATTTTTGTATGTTATAATATTTTTACTAAAATCAAGAGGGATCCCTCTTCTTTCTGCCATAGGCAGAAAGAAGACCTTTCCCGCAAAAGGAGAGTGGAAATGAAGAAAAAGAACAAGGGCTTTACGATTGTGGAGCTGGTGATCGTGATCGCCGTGATCGCGATTCTGGCGGCCGTGCTGATTCCTACTTTCAGCAGCCTCATCAAGCGGGCAAACCTTTCGTCCGACCAGGTGGCGGTGCGCAACATGAACAACGCGCTGGCAATGGACG
>UQTB01000004.1 GCA_900543915.1 uncultured Eubacteriales bacterium
ATGCCCGGCTCGTTTTCAGCCGATCGCATTTTCGCGGCAGACGGATCCATGGGGAAAAGAGAAGGGAGAGCGGGGACGGAGGCGCAGGACAACGCCGTCCGGCGCCGGCAAAACGGGCGCGCAAACGGCTTGTCAACTGTTTTGCACCCCGTCCGGGGAAATTTTCTGCGCTTTATTTTCCAAAGGAGCCTTGACATTTTTTCCGCTACGTATTAAAATAATCGGGACGGTAACAATTTATGGTGTTTCACGGCTTTCAAAAACTCACTTTGCTGGATTACCCCGAGCGGGTGGCCTGCACGCTGTTTACGGGCGGGTGTAATTTCCGCTGTCCGTTCTGTCATAACGCGGGGCTGGTGACGCATATCGATGAAGGGGCGTTTTCCGAAGAGGAGGTGCTCGCCTACCTGAAAAAGAGGAAGGGCGTTTTGGACGGCGTCTGCGTGACGGGAGGCGAGCCGCTGCTGCAGCCCGGGCTTCCCCGTTTTTTAGAGCGTGTGAAGGAGGAGGGCTACGCCGTCAAGCTGGATACCAACGGGTCTTTCCCCGCGCGGCTGAAAGAGCTCGTTTGCGGCGGGCTGGTCGATTACGTAGCGATGGATATCAAGAACGCGCCGGAAAAGTACGCGGAGACGGCGGGCGCCGCGGTGCGGCTGGAGGACATCCGGGAGAGCGTTTCCCTTTTGCTCTCCGGGGCGGTGGATTACGAATTCCGCACCACTTTGGTGAAAGAGCTTCACACGGAGGAGGATATGAGGGCGATCGGCGCGTTCATCGCCGGGGCGAAGCGGTATTTTCTGCAGACCTTCCGCGATTCGGGCGATCTGATCAAAGCGGGGTATTCCGCTTTGACCGAGCAGGAGACGCGGCGCTTTTCAGACATCGTCCTGCCGTACGTGCCTTCCGTCAAAATTCGCGGTCAGTAACAAGATATTGTGTTTTTTAAAAAAATTTCATACAATATATTGTTGAAAGAGGTTGACAACCTCTTTTTTTTATAATATAATGGTAAGGCAAACAATTCAGGAGGGAATGGAATGTATCAGGTTATCAAGAGGGACGGCCAATCCGTCGCATTCAATCTGAAGAAGATCGCGGACGCGATCGAAAAGGCGTTCGACTCGGTAGAGCGCCAGTACAACAGGGATATCATCGACCTTCTGGCGCTGAAGGTGACTTCCCGCTTCGAGCCCAAGGTGAAGGACGGCAAAATCGCCGTCGAGGACATTCAGGACAGCGTGGAAGCGGTCCTCTCGGATACCGGCTACGGCGACGTCGCGAAGTCCTACATTCTCTACAGAAAACAGCGCGAGAAGATCCGCAATTTAAAGTCCACCGTTCTCGATTACAAGGAGATCGTGGATAATTACGTCAAGGTGAACGACTGGCGCGTCAAGGAAAATTCCACCGTCACGTATTCGGTCGGCGGGCTGATTCTGTCCAACTCGGGCGCGATCACGGCGAACTACTGGCTCTCCGAGATCTACGACGAAGAGATCGCAAACGCGCACAGGAACGCGGATATTCACCTGCACGACCTCTCCATGCTCACCGGCTACTGCGCGGGGTGGTCTTTAAAGCAGCTCATTCAGGAGGGGCTGGGCGGCGTGACGGGAAAGATCACGTCCGCTCCCGCAAAGCACCTCGCCACGCTGTGCAATCAGATGGTGAACTTTTTGGGAATCATGCAGAACGAATGGGCGGGCGCGCAGGCGTTTTCCTCCTTCGATACCTATCTCGCGCCCTTTGTCAAGGTGGATAACCTCTCTTACGACCAGGTCAAAAAGTGCATCGAATCCTTCGTCTACGGCGTCAACACGCCCAGCCGCTGGGGGACGCAGGCGCCCTTCTCCAACATCACGCTGGATTGGACGGTGCCCGCGGATATCGGCGAACAGCAGGCGATCGTCGGCGGAAAGGAGATGGATTTCAAATATAAGGACTGCAAGAAGGAGATGGATCTGGTGAACAAGGCGTTCATCGAGATCATGATCGAGGGGGATGCGAACGGCCGCGGCTTCCAGTATCCCATCCCGACCTATTCCATCACCCGCGATTTCGACTGGTCGGAGAGCGAGAACAACCGGCTGCTGTTCGAGATGACCTCCAAATACGGCACGCCCTATTTTTCCAACTACATCAACAGCGATATGGAGCCTTCGGACGTGCGCTCGATGTGCTGCCGCCTGCGGCTGGATCTCAGAGAACTGAGAAAGAAGTCGGGCGGGTTCTTCGGGAGCGGGGAATCCACCGGTTCGGTGGGCGTCGTCACCGTGAACCTGCCGCGGATCGCCTATCTTGCGGAAAACGAGGCGGATTTCTACAAGCGCCTGGACCGCATGATGGACATCTCCGCGCGCTCGCTGAAAGTGAAGCGCGAGGTCATCACGAAGCTGCTGAACGAGGGGCTGTATCCCTACACCAAGCGCTATCTCGGCACCTTTGAAAATCACTTTTCCACCATCGGGCTCGTCGGCATGAACGAGGCTTGCCTGAATGCGAAATGGCTCGGATGCGATCTGACGGACGAGCGCGCGCAGAAATTCTCTCAGGACGTGCTCAACCACATGAGGACCCGCCTCTCCGACTATCAGGAGGAATACGGCGACCTCTACAATCTGGAGGCGACGCCCGCGGAATCCACCGCTTACCGCCTGGCAAAGCACGATAAAAAGCACTATCCGGATATCATCACCGCCGGGAACGAGGGCGCGCCCTACTATACCAACAGCTCGCACCTGCCCGTGGGATATACGGAAGACGTGTTCACCGCGCTGGACATTCAGGATAAGCTGCAGCCGCTGTACACCTCCGGAACGGTGTTCCACGCCTTTTTGGGCGAAAAGCTGCCCGACTGGAAAGCTGCCGCGAACCTCGTAAGAAAGATCGCGGAAAACTACACGCTGCCGTATTACACGCTTTCTCCCACCTACTCGGTCTGCAAAAAGCACGGCTACATTGCAGGGGAGGTATACGAGTGCCCGCACTGCCACGAAAAGACGGAAGTTTACAGCCGCATCACCGGTTACTACCGCCCCGTGCAGAACTGGAACGACGGCAAGGCGCAGGAATTCAAGGAACGCAAGGTCTATCACGTCGCTGGGGCGGCGGAATACAACGCTCCCTGCTCGACGGAAAACACCGCGATCGACCGCGGCGCGAAAAAGGCGGGGGATAAGCTGCTGCTCTTCAAGACCAGAACCTGCCCCAACTGCAAAATCGCGGAAAAGTTCCTGACGGATGCGGGGATCGCATACGAAGCGGTCTATGCGGAAGATCATCCCGAACTCGCCAAGCAGTACGGCATCATGCAGGCGCCCACGCTGATTTCGGTAGACGGTGCCGCCGCCGAAAAGTTCACGGGCGTGGCGGCGATCAGGCAATATCTCGCATAACAAGAAATTGACAAGCCCGCTCCGCGCCATGCGGAGCGGTTTTTTTCGGGAGGTTTTACATGATAATTAATGTAGGCGCGCGGACGGATATCGTTCACCGCTTTACGCCTTGGCTCTTAAACCGCCTGCGGGAAGGCTTCGTCATCACCCGCAACCCGCTGTTTCCCAACCGCGTGACGCGCTACGAGCTGACGCCGGACAAGGTGGACGCGATCCTCTTCTGCTCTAAAAATTACGAGCCGATTTTGCCCTATATGGCGGAAATCGCGCGCGATTACCGCATTTACTGCTATTACACCATTACGGCGTACGGGGAGGATATCGAGCCGAACGTGCCGGATATCGATACGAGTATCGAGACGCTCGGAGAACTCTCCTCGATTGTCGGAAAGGGAAAAGTCGCGTGGCGGTACGATCCCGTTCTGCTGACGCGGAAATACACCGTCGAGCGGCATCTCGAGACCTTTGCCGATATGGCGGCGCGGCTCGCCGGTTCGGTGGACCGCTGTATTTTCAGCTTTGTGGAGGTTTATAAAAAACTCCGCACCAATATGCCGGAGCTGGTGATGCTACGCGAGAAGGACATGCTGGCGCTCGCGGAAGGAATGGGAAAAATCGCGCGCGCGCACGGCATGGAAATACAGACCTGCGGCACGGATATCGACTATTCTGCGTACGGCATCCGTCAATCGGGCTGCGCTACGCTGGATATCATCGGGCGGGCGAACAGCTGCGCGTTCAGAAAGCTCAAGCACAGAGGGCTGCGCAAGGGGTGCCACTGCATCGAAAGCAGGGATATCGGCGCATACGATACCTGCCCGAACGGCTGCCGCTATTGCTATGCGAACCGCAGCGCGGCGGAAGTGGAGAAAAACTGCGCGGAGCACGACCCGCTCTCTCCGCTCATTCTGGGACAGCTGACCGATAAAGACACCATCGTACAGGGCAATCAGGAGAGTTTTCTGAAAGAAGTGGGACAGCTTTCCTTTTTATAGAGGCGCTTTTTCGTCCTCCAGTTCCAATCAGGTTTTCATCAGGGGGAAAGGGGCGCGTCGTACGGCGCGCCCCTTTCTTTATGATTGAGAATTGCCGACCGCGACCGGTCGTCCGTGTGAGCTGTTTTTAATCCTGTATCCCGAATTCGGTCATGTGCCTGTGGTAGCGCCGGGGCAGACAGTTGTCCTGCAGCCTTCGGTTGGTGCGCTCTTCGATCGCCACCGTATGAAAGTAAGTGCGCCAAAGCGTTTGCAGCGCCGCCTCGTCCTCCGAAAGAACGATGGTCGGCAGCGTGTCCGTCTCGGCGTATCGCAGCTGTTTTCCGTCGCAGAGCGCCAGTTTGTTGCGCTTTACGTCGTGAATGACGAACTTCTGTGCGGAGAGGCGCGCGCGAAAGTGCGGGGCGATCAGCGCGGTGATATCGTTGTCCGGCGCATAGTGAGCGTAATATACGCCGGATTTCGTCTCCAGAAAACGCAGAAAGCCCGTGAAGCGGTGCCGTTCCGCCTGCACGCGCCGCACAATGTCCTGAAAGCGGAAAACGTCCGGATCCGCGAGACGGCCGGAGACGTCCGCCCGCTCGTTTATCGTCAGCCTGACATAGCGGAACGCCGCCGTCATCTTATCCTCTTCCGCGCTGCGGAGCACCTTGTCGAGATCGTCTGCCGCGCGCCTTCCTCCCCGGCGGAGGAGCGCCGCTCTGACGCGGGCCGCCTTCTCGTAATCGGGCGGAATCCGCCTTATTTCGCTCAGCATGTCGGTCTGCACATCTGTAAAGACCAGCTGATTTGGAGTCTCTTTTGTTTCGTATGCCGCGAATACGGCGGACAGAAATCCCGTTTCGGAATCCTCGCATTGATAGATCATAGTTCTCCTGTCAGCACGCTCGCGTTGATTTCGGGCGTGGAGAAAAGCGTCAGTTGTTCGGCGTTCTCCCGCAGGTCCGCCGCGAGCAGATTGCCGCGGATCAGATCGGGGCGCTCCAGCCCGTAGAATTTTCCGTTCACGGTGATAAAGTAGATCGCGCGCTTTAAGACGATGCGCATGCGTTTCAGATCCTCCAACGTCAGTTTGGTGTAGCGGCGCGCCGCGCGGATGCGGTTTGCGCCGCGGATGCCGATGCCCGGCACGCGCACCAGCTTTTCGACGGGCGCGGTGTTCACTTCGAGGGGGAATTCTCCCAAATGCCGCAGCGCCCATCCGCACTTGGGATCCAGCCCGCGGTCCAAATTTCCGTTTTCGTCCACGATTTCATCCGCGGTAAAGCCGTAAAAGCGGAGCAGCCAGTCCGCCTGATACAGGCGGTGTTCGCGCAGGAGCCCCGTCGGCGCGGCGGGCAGATAGGCGGTGGAGAAATTGGTCGGCACGTAGGAAGAGTAGTACACGCGCTTCAGCCTGGGCACGCTGTAAAACCATTGGGAGAGCTTGAGAATCTGCCCGTCCGTCTCCGGCGAGGCGCCCACGATCATCTGCGTGGTCTGCCCGGCGGGGAGAAAATACCGCCGGGAGCGCGCCGTGCGGTCGCTCAGCGCGGGTATCTCTCTCGCCAGCATTTTCATGGGGGAGAAGATGCTCTCCGCGCTCTTTTGGGGCGCCAGCAGCTTCAGGCTCTGCTCGGACGGCAGCTCTACGTTGAAGGACATCCTGTCCGCATAATTCCCCGCCCGCTGGATGAGCAGCCGGTCGGCGTGCGGAATCCCTTTGAGGTGAATATAGCCGTTGAATTGATACACCTTCCGCAACTTAATCACCGTCTCCAGGAGCCGTTCCATCGTATAGTCCGCGCTCTTTTCGACGGCGGAGGAGAGAAAGAGCCCTTCGATGTAGTTGCGCCTGTAGAAGTGCATCACCAGCTCGCAGATCTCGTCCGGCGTCGCGGAAGCGCGCGGCACGTCGTTCGTCGCGCGGTTGACGCAGTACAGGCAGTTATAGGAGCATTTGTTGCTCATCAGAATTTTCAGCAGGGAGACGCACCGCCCGTCCGCCGTGAAAGAGTGACAGATTCCGGCATAGCTGGCATTCCCCGTCCCGCCGCGGCGGTTGCGCCGGTCAGAACCGGAAGAAGAACAGGATACGTCGAATTTGGCGGAATCCGTGAGAATTTTCAGCCGTTCCGGATCGATCATGCCGCGGCCCTCCTCGTCGTTTGTGTCCCTATTTTAGCACGGCTTTTCAGAAAAGTCAAACAAATGTTCGTATTTTTTTAAAAAATAATTCGCGCACCAAACGGAGCGAAAAACGCATAGGATGGAGTAAAGCCTTTTGGAGGGATTATGCCATGCCGACGGAAATCAGATTGTCTTTACCCTACCCGTCGATCGAGGGGATCGGGGAAGATTACAGGAGCGCCGCGATCATTTCGCCCGCCTATGCGGGAATGCACGGGGAGCTGACCGCCATTTTGCAGTACGTATACCACTCTTTTTATTTTGAAAAGGCGGGGATGGCGGAGACGGCGGATATCATGATCGGCATTGCGATCTGCGAGATGAAGCATCTCGACATCCTGGGAAGCCTCATTCTGGAATTGGGGATCCAGCCTATTTTTACGGCGCTGCCGCCCCGCCGGTGCAATTTTTATAATACTGCGGCGGTGAGCTACAGCCAGACGCCGCAGAAGATGCTGATGGACGACATTACGGGGGAACTGACGGCGATCGAGGAGTACACGCAGATGCTCGGGCAGCTCTCCGACGAACGGGTGGGCGCCGTGATTTCGCGCATTCGCCTGGACGAAGAACTGCACGTCAAGGTTCTGCAGGAGCAGCTGGAAAAACTCACCGGTTCCCGGTAATCTCAACCGCAGACAACGGCAGCCGCCGAGACGATAGAAGGGGCGGGCAATCGAGGATTGCCCGCCCCTTCCCGATTGATTCGACGGTGAACAATTCGTTCGGCGTGATTTCATACAGCGCGCACAGACGGATGATCAGCTCGTAGTTCAGCTCAAAAACGCCGTTTTCAAAACGGCTGTACTGCTGTTGCGTCATGCCGAACAGCGCCGCGACCTCTTTTTGCGTCAGCCCCTTGTATTTGCGGGATTCCTTTCAATTTTTTCCGATCTTTACGGCGAGTTTCATACTAAAATATATCACTAAATGATGTAAAACACCTGACTTACATCATAATGATGTATTATAAGCTAGAAAGTCAGAGAATTCTGCGATATGAACAGCCGGGATCTTTCAATTATTGCGACAACTTCAAGAGCAGGCATAAAAGGAGAATTATGTATCGAATAAATTACAGTTTTCATAGAAAGTGGTTTGTTCTTTTGATTCATTTCCCTTATTTCATGGCATTCATAACCATGATTTGGGGGGGTATAAAAAGTTACCTGTTTTTTCAAGCAGGAGAATACAATTTAGGTTGGTATCTTTTTTTGGGAGGAATCTTAGGCGCTGTGCTGACCTTCATCGTCTGGGAGATACTGATCAGTTTTTTTGTCCTGGTCGTTGCTAATTTGGAATATTTCAATGAAGCACTGGAAAAAAGGGGCGACGAAAGTGTGCATAAATAGTCGTCATGCGGAGGAAACGGGCAGAGAGACAGAATTTGGCTTTGAGAGCCCTGCAGGAACGCAGATCGAGGCAATATTTTTTGAAACATGCGGAAAGCAGAAAGTGACCGCCGAATCGACCGGTCTTCGCGGCGGCGTCGTAATTTTTAAGGGAGAGAAAAAACGGAGAGACAATCCTTTTTCAGACGCAGACAAATTGATTGAGAGGTTTCAAACGACAGCGATCGGATGAGAAGTGAAAATAAAAAATGAAAAGTGCAAAAAAAGAGAGGGAAACCTCTCTTTTATTTCATACTCTGCGCATTGCGCTCCCAGAAGACGCCGTTCTCGTAGCCCTGAATGCGCTTGTTCGTCTCCGCCTGCTCCAGCCGGTATTCCGCCCAGGCGCAGTAGAGCGGGTTCTGTTCGATGCCGAGATAACGCCTTCCCAGTTTTTTTGCCACCACCGAAGTGGTGCCGGAACCTAAAAAGGGATCGAACACAAAGTCGCCCTCGCTGCTGCTCGCGAGCAGCAGCTTGGCGATGAGCTTTTCCGGTTTTTGCGTGGGGTGCGCGGTGTTTTCGGGCATAGACCAGTAGGGGATGGAGATGTCGTCCCAGAAATTGGAGGGGCAGGTATTGCGGAAGTTCCCGCTTTCCGTCTCCTCCCAGTCCTTGGGGAGTCCCTTTTCCCGATAGGGCGCCATCACTTTCCGGCGTACTTTGACCGCGTCGAGATGGAAGGTATAGCGGTCGGAGACGGTGGCGAACCAGATATCCTCCAGCCCGTTCTTCCAGTTGGCGGCGGCGCCGCGCCCTTTTTCGCGCTGCCAGGTGATGCGATTGCGCACGGAGAAGTAATCTTCCAGCACCCTTCCGATCACCATGCCGCTTTTCCAGTCGCAGCAGACGTATACGCTTGCCGTGGGCTTTAACAGGGGGAAAACCGCTTCGATCCAGCCGCGCGTGTACGCTTCGTACGCCTCGTTTTCCGTCCTGCCGAATTTCACGCCGTGAAAGTCCTTGCTCAGGTTATAGAAGGGATCCGCGACGAGCAGGTCGACGAAGTGTTCAGGCAGGAGTTTTGCGGCGCGCAGCATATCGCCGCAGATCGTGCGGTCAATGATTTCGCCGATGGAAACGGGGTTCTCGGGGGATATGCAGCGGGCGAGGTACGTCTCTCCCGCCTCGAGGGAGAAGTCGATCGTCTTGTTCTTGGGGGATTTCATCGCGCTTACTCTTTTACGTCCAGTATTATGTTGCAGAGCCCTTCCGCGAAGGGCTTTTCGTGCGTGACCAGAATCAGCCCGCCGGGATACGCCGCCAAGGCCTTTTTCAAGGCGTCTTTCGCGCGCACGTCCAGGTGGTTGGTGGGCTCGTCGAGCACGAGGAGGTTGGTGGTCTTCTGCATGAGAACGCAGAGCTTCAGGCGCACCTGTTCGCCTCCCGAAAGCTCGGAGAGGGGATTGAGCGCGAGCTCGCCCTTCAGCCCGACTTTCGCAAGCGCGTTCCGCGTCTCCTTCGCGTTTTCGCGCGGATAAAACTCGTTGTAATACGCCATCGCGTTGCAGTCCGCACGCTCGAACGCGAGCTCCTGCTCGAGATAACCGACGCGCGCGGCGGGATGAAAGCGGAAACTCCCCCCGAGCGCGGGGATCTGCCGCATCAAAGTTCGGATGAGCGTGGTCTTGCCGACGCCGTTGGTGCCGCGGATCCAGATCTTATCCCTGCCGGACAGCTGAAAGGAAAACGGGGGCAGCAGCGGCCGCCCGTAGCCGATCGAGAGGTCTTCCGCCACCAGAAGTTCCCTGGTGTTCAGTTCTTCACAGGGAAAGGAAAATACCGCGTCGTGAATGGCGGTGGGCTTTTGGAGCACCTGGATCTTGGCGAGCTGCTTTTTGCGCGCGTTCGCCATGCCCGCGGTCGCCGCGCGCACCTTGTTGCGGGCGATATAGTCCTCCATTTTTTCGATTTCCCGCTGCTGGCGGTGATAGTCGTTTTCATACTGGCGGGCATTCTGTTCGCGCTGCGCCAGAAAGCCGGAATAGTTCGCGGCGTATTTTTTGATCTGCCCGTTTTCGATGTTCACGATCGCGCGGCACACGCGATCGAGAAATTCCGTATCGTGCGAGATGACGAGAACGGTCTTGGGGCACGCGTTTAAAAAGTCGGTCAGCCAGGCGATGTGCTCGATGTCTAAAAAGTTGGTCGGTTCGTCCAGCATCATCACGTCGGGCGCGTCGAGGAGGAGTTTCGCCAGCATCAGCTTGGCGCGCTGGCCGCCCGAGAGCGTTCCGATCACGGTGTCATAGCCGAAGTTCATCACGCCCAGTCCGTTCGCGATCTTCTTGATATTCGCTTCCAGTTCAAAGAACCCCGCTTCCGTCAGCCGGTCGGTGAGGTCGGTCGCCTTGCGGATCATCTCGTCCAGCCGATCGGGGTCGGAAATTTCTCCCATGCCCGCGTAGAGCGCTTCCATGCGCTCGTTCATGGCGAACAGATCGCGAAAGGAGGATTTCAGATATTCCATCACCGTGAGAGAACGGTCCAGCTCCGCGTGCTGGTCGAGATAAGTCTTGCGGATGTTGTTCTGCCATCTGACTTCGCCTTCATCCTGCAAAACTTCTCCCGCCAGAATGTTGATAAACGTGGATTTTCCCGCGCCGTTCAAGCCGACGATTCCCACGTGTTCTCCGTTGTTGATCTGCAGATCCGCATCGTGAAAGAGAACCTTGTCGTCGTAGCGATGGGACAGCCCTTTGATTTCGAGTACGCTCATAGTGTTTTACCTTTTCCCGGAAAATGATAGCATATTTTCGCGGAAAACGCAACGGATTCGTACAAGCCCCCGCGCCTATCGGGACAAAACCCGGCATATACTGAGAGAGTAAGGATAAAAGGGTGAGTTATGTTCTGGGAATCGCTGTTGTTCGTCTTGTCGAAGGTCGTTTTTTTCTGTTCGAGCATCCGTTCGGGGACGAGTTTTCCGAAGCCGCTGCCGCCGGAAGAGGAGAAGAAATACCTGGCGGCGGCGCGCGCGGGAGATTCCGCCGCGCGGGAAAAGCTGATCGAGCACAATCTCCGGCTGGTCGCCCACGTGGCGAAGAAGTATGCGGGCGCGGCGGAGGCGGACGATCTCCTCTCGGTGGGATCCATCGGCCTGATCAAGGCGATCAACACCTACGAGCCGAACAAGGGGACGCAGCTGGCGACCTATACCGCAAAGTGCATTGAAAACGAGATACTGATGCTTCTCAGGGCGAATAAAAAGTTCAAAAACAACGTTTCCCTGTCCGAAGTGGTGGGGACGGATAAGGACGGCAACGAGCTGATGCTCATCGATCTATTGTGCGAAAAGGACGATTCCGTGTTTCAGAAGGTGGAAAAGGCGATTCAGAACGAAAAATTCACCGAGCTGGTCCGCGCGGTGCTGACCGAACGGGAGTTTAAGATCATTACCCTGCGGTACGGACTGAAGGGCGGCAGATGCCACCCGCAGCGCGAGGTGGCCTTGCTGATGCGGATCTCCCGCTCATACGTCTCGCGGATCGAAAAAAAAGCGGTCGAAAAATTGAAGGCTGCCGTGAAAAAAGAGGATTTTTACCTTTGATTTTTTCTTCTTCCGTGGTATAATAGCGGAAGGAGGAAGGGACATGGAAGAGACGAAAATCGCGATTCTCGCAATCATCGTAAGGGATTTTGACGCCGTGGAGAAAGTCAACGCGCTCCTGCACGAGTACCGGAACTATGTGGTGGGCCGCATGGGGATCCCGTATCGGGAACGGAATATTTCCGTTCTGTCTGTGGTGCTGGACGCACCACAGGAGGCTCTGAGCGGGCTTTCCGGCAAACTGGGGATGACGGCGGGCGTCACCGCGAAGGTGCTCACTGCGAAATAGCTTTGTTTTCGCGCGCGGAAAAATGCTCGACGGCGACCAGGGCGGCGAGATAGCACGCCGACAAGACGCTGATCCCCGCCGCCAGCGCGCCCGTCAGCGCGCCGAAGAGCGCAAAGAGAAAGGGCGCGACGAACAGAAGACAGACGGCCGCTCCGATTTTGACGACGGCCGAAACGACGTAGAGCCATGCCGCGCGGCGCTTTGTTTCGCGTTTGAGCAGATAGATGCCGAAAAAAAGATTGTATCCCATGCTGAGGATGCAAGCGGGGAACTGGACGGCGGCAGCCACCGCGATCAGGACGACGGCGGCGAGCGCGAACCCGATGGCCTCCGCCGGCTCTTCGGCGCCGGCGTCAATGCCGGAACATTTCAGAAGGATCAGCGTAACGGCTGCGGGCAGAAGGCAGACGCCTGTGCCCGCGAGGTTCATAACGGCCGCTGCGCGCGTTTTTTTGGTCGATTGCACTTTTATATTCTCTCCTTTCTTTCAGTATATCACACTTTTCAAACTTTTACAAGGGCTCTCGGAAGGAAAGTGCCCTCTGTTTTTCCGTCTTTGCGTCAGGCGTCCGTTCGGAAAGGAAAAAATTTCCCGAACGGGCTTTACAACGCCGCGCGTTTATGGTATCATATTGCTATGAATTTTACCTTTATCTCGGGTGCTACCGGCGGAATCGGGAAAGCATTTTCCGTTTTGTGCGCCAAAAACGGGGACAACCTCTATCTGACGGGCAGGAACAACGATAAACTGCTGGCGCTCAAAGCGGAGCTTTCCGCGCTGAACCCCTCCGTCACAATAGAAGTCTTCGCCTGCGACCTCGCAGACCCTGCCGCGCGCGACAGGCTGGCCGGATACGCGGAAGAACGGGGAATGCGGTTTTCCCGCATTCTGCTGGTTGCGGGAGTGGATATTCAGAAACCCGTCTTGCGGTATACGCGGGAAAAGCTGCTCTTCCAGCTGCGCGTCAACGGCGAAGCGACCGTGGATCTCGCCTTCCGCTTTTTGCCGATGCGCGGGGAGGAGTGCGAGATCGTCGCGATCGGCTCCATGAGCGGCGTCACGCCCATGCCGTATTTCGCGCTCTATTCGGCGACGAAGGGGATGATCGCTTCCTTCTTCACCGCGCTGCGGCTGGAGCTGAAAAATGAGGGCGTCCGCGTGACCACGGTTCTGCCCGGCGGCGTCTATACCCGCCCGGATATCGTGAAAGAGATCGAGAGCCAGGGCGTATGGGGGAAACTTTCCGCGCTCTCTCCCGCATACGTCGCGGAAAAAAGCCTGAAAGCGGTGCGGAAAAACAAAGCGGTGTTTGTGCCCGGCTTTTTCAACCGGCTTTTATACCGGCTGATGAAGCTGCTGCCGCGGGGAATCACGATGCGGTTTATCGCTCGCCGCTGGAAGAAGCACGAAAAAGACGCGTTTTAGGAGGTAGTCATTTGGGAGTACAAAGGATTGAAACTGGAAGCGGGCGGCATGCCGGGCTCGCCGGCGCGCTCGACGAATGCGGCGCGGCGGGGCGGGCGCCCGCGAACATCGTCCCGCCGGCGGCGGAATCCGGCAGAACGCGCGGGATCATCGTGGTATTGAAACGCAGAAAGGAGGAAGAAACATGAGTTACGCGGACCGCGTTTTTATTGAAAACTGCACCGAAATATTGAATCACGGCTTTTGGGATACCGATCTTCCCGTCCGCCCGCGCTGGGAGGACGGCACGCCCGCGCATACGGTAAAAAAATTCGGCATCGTGAACCGGTACGATCTGAAAAAGGAATTTCCCATCCTGACCATCCGCCGCACGGCGTTCAAGTCCGCGATCGACGAAATTCTGTGGATCTGGCAGAAAAAATCCAACAACATTCACGATCTGAACAGCCATATCTGGGATGCCTGGGCGGACGAGACGGGCTCTATCGGCAAGGCGTACGGCTACCAGCTTGGAATCAAACACCGATATCCCGAGGGCATGTTCGATCAGGTAGACCGGGTGATCTACGATCTGAAGCACAATCCCGCTTCCCGCCGGATCATGACGAACCTGTATAATTTTGAGGATCTCAGTGAGATGCACCTCTATCCGTGCGCGTATTCCATGACGTTCAACGTCACCGGAGACACCTTGAACGGCATCTTAAACCAGCGCTCCAACGACGTGGTGGTCGCGAATAACTGGAACGTGGTGCAGTATTCCGTCCTGCTCGTGATGATGGCGCAGATCTCCGGCCTGAAGGCGGGCGAGCTCGTACACGTGATTGCAGACGCGCACATTTACGACCGCCATATTCCCGCCTTGAAGAAGATCATGGAAAATCCGCAGTACGACGCGCCGAAGCTCGTCGTCAATCCGGACGTGAAGAATTTTTACGATTTTAAAGTGGAGGACTTCGCGCTGGAAGGGTACGTCTGTTCCAAAATGGAAGGAAAGCTGGAGGTGGCTGTCTGATGAAGGCGATCGTGGCGGTGGACCGGAACTGGGGCATCGGGAAGAACAACGGCCTTCTCTTCCGTCTCCCCGCGGATATGAAGTATTTTCGGGAAAAGACGATGGGAAAAGTCGTCGTGATGGGGAGCAATACCCTCCTCTCTTTCCCGGGCGGAAACCCTTTGAAAAACAGGACGAATATCGTGCTTTGGCCGGGCGGCGCGCCGCGGGCGGACTGCTTGATCGTCCAGAGCATGGAAGAACTGAAAGAGGCGCTGAAGCCCTATGACGGCGAAGACGTATTCGTCATCGGCGGGGGAATGTTCTACCGCACGATGCTCCCTTACTGCGACGAGGTCTACGTCACCAAGGTGGATGCGGACGGGAAAGCGACCGTCTTTTACGAAAATCTCGACGCGCGCGCGGAGTGGACCTGCGCGTCCGTTTCCGAACCCGTCACCGACGGGGAATATACGCTGCGCTTTACCGTTTACCGCAACAGCGCGCCGGAGGCCTTCGTATGACCGTCCGGCTCCGTTCCCGAAAGCCCTATTTTTCGGCCTGGGTACCCGTCACGGGGGCGGCGCTTGCCCTCCTCCTGTGCGCGGGGTTCATCGTGCTCGCCGTTTTGCAGGCAGATAAATCCTGGACGTTTATCATGCTCGCGATTCTTTGCTTTCTCATCGCGGGATACGTGCTGCTGTCGTCCTCGCTCAACAAGGGGCTGACGGACTGCGTCCTCTTGTCCGAAACGGGCGCCACGGTCAGGCGGGCGTTCAAAAAGTCCGTTTTTTACCCTTACGATCAGCTCGAGGTCGCGTTCGGCAAGGTGGACGGCAGGGATTGCTTTCTCTTTCTCGTCAAAGAGGAAGCGGGGGACCGGGAAGAACTCTTGGACGTCAGTTATCCGGTCATCAAAGGAGCGAAGCATTTTTTTGCGTTTTACAGCGAACTCGGCGAGGTGTTTTTCGAACGGATCGGCGTTTCCGTTTCGAAAGAAAGATAGAATTGATCTGCCGTGCCGCCGCGGAAATTCCGCGGCGGCTTTTTCTCTTTTCTTTCATTTGCGCGGGGAGGAGGGCGGGCAAGGCAGCGCGCGGCCGGGGCGCATATCCCCGAAAAAACGGAAAAAGGAGAAAACATATGGAACAATCTGTCATCAAGCGTTTATTGGCGCAATCCTGCCGTCCGGCGCGACGTTCGCCGGAGACGGAGGAATTATACGGGCATTACTGGGCGGAAGAGCGCGCTTTTTTTGAGCGGCTCAGCGCCGACGCGCCCGCACTGGCGCAGTCCTACGACGCGCTTCAGCGCCTGTACTGCGATTGGGCGTACGAGGCGGGAGCAGACCGCTTCGCGGAGGGCGTTCGCCTGGGAATCCTGATCGGATTGGAGGTAAGCGCGGAAAAAGAATAGAGACAAGCGGGCGGAGAGATCCGCCCGCTGATTCATCCAAGCGGGATGATATCATATGATGATATGATAATAGATCGGAAATTCCGGAATGGAAAGGTCATGCAATTATAAGGCTGAAGATATGCGAAAAAAAGCGGTCTGCAGTTCCCGCCGGACTGTTTTTGATCGCACGGCGATTTCCGGATGCGGGGAATCGGACGGTCCGCGAAGGCGAGCGGCAGCTGTTTTTTCTGCGGTTCGCATGCTGTCATGATGCGTAAGACGCTAAGCGCTATAGAATTTGATACAAAAAAACAGACAGCTCTTATCGCTGCCTGTTTTTATGAGGGGAAATGCTTTCCGGACGGATGGCGCGCCGGCGCCAGTCGTCATGGAAAGGACACAGTCAGAATAAAGACACGGAGTCTGCACAGGCAGAGGCTCAGTTCTTCTCTTTTTCGGCTTCGGCCTGCGCGGCAAGTTTTCCGCCGGCGGCACCCGCCAGGAGCGCGCCGAGATCGATGCCCGTGGATTCTTTCAGCCCGTCGACGATCTGATTGGCGCTGTTCATCACGTCCCTGACCACCTTGGTCGCGTTGCCGTCTCCGTACATCACGATCTTGTCCGTCTGCGCGAGCGGCGCGGACGCGTTTTTCACGACTTCGGGGAGCGCGTTCAGATACATTTCGAGAACGGAAGCCTCTCCCATCTTCTTCTGAGCTTCCGCCTTCTTCTCGATGGCCTCCGCTTCCGCGAGCCCCTTGGCGCGGATTCCCTCCGCTTCCTGTTCCATCGCGTAGCGAACGGCCTCCGCCTGCTGTTCGCGGGCGTAGCGGTCGGCTTCCGCCTCTCTCTGGCGCCGGATCAGCTCCGCTTCCGCTTCCTTTTCGACCTTGTATTTCATGGCGTCCGCCTGTTTGCGGATTTCGGCATCCAGCTGCTTTTCCTTGAGCGCAATCTCTTTTTCGGCGAGTTCGGATTCCTTTTCCTTTCTCGCGATATCGGCGTTGGCGCGGGTGATCTCGATGGTCTTTCTCTGGTTTTCCTGCTGAATGGAATAAGCCGCGTCCGCTTCCGCCTTCTTGGTGTCCGCACGGACCTGCATTTCCGCGCGCTGGACGGCGAGTTCGGCGTTCTGCTCGGCGATCTTCTTTTCGGTCTCTACCTTGACGGCGTTTGCCTCCTCCTGCGCGTGCGAAGTCGCGATGGAGATATCCCGCTGTGCGTTTGCCTTCGCGATCTGCGCGTTTTTGCGGATCTGCTCCACATTGTCGATTCCCATGTTTTCGATGGTGCCGGCGTTGTCTTTGAAATTCTGGATGTTGAAGTTCACCACCTCGATTCCCAGCTTTTCCATGTCCGGTACGACGTTTTCGGTGATTTTTTTGGCGACGCCCTGGCGGTCCTGCACCATTTCTTTCAGTCCGACGGAGCCCACGATCTCGCGCATGTTGCCCTCGAGCACCTGGGTGACCAGGCTGACGAGCTCGTCCTGCCGCTTGCCGAGGAGCGCTTCCGCCGCGCGGTTGATGAGTTCGGGATTGGAGGAAATTTTGATGTTCGCCACGCCGTCCACGTTGACGTTGATGAATTCGTTGGTGGGGACGGCTTCCGAAGTCTTGACATCCACCTGCATGACGCGGAGGGAAAGTTTATCCACCCGCTCGAAGAACAGAAGGTGCCAGCCCGCTTTACCGATCAATATGCGCTTTTTCCCCAGTCCGGAGATGATGTACGCGGTGTCAGGCGGGGCTTTCAGATAGCCTCCGAAGAGAAACACGATCAAAAGCAGGGCAACCACGGCGATTGCAATGATGATTCCGAGCGGCATGAGCCAAACCTCCCTAAATAAGTTTTTCTATATTGTAATCTATTACGCGGCATTTGTCAATATGCTCGTGAAAAATTTGTCGGATCATACGGAAAACGTAAAAAAGGGGAGCGAATTTTCCGCTCCCCGGGCAATTTATGATAGAATGAATTACAGAATTGGAATGGTCGCGAGGTAAATCACGTCCTTCCGGAATTGCGCGTCCCCTTCCGCGAGAACGAACGCCTTTTTGTGCACGATGCCGCCCGCCTTGTTGACGATCTCTTCCAATCCCTCGAGGCTGGCGCCCGTGGACAGAACGTCGTCCACGATGCCCACTTTTTTGCCGTTTAAGAGGTCGACGTCGTGTTTGGAGAGGTACAGCTTCTGAATGGTCCCCGTGGTGATGGAAGCCTTCATGGTCACGTCGATGCCGTCCTGCATATAGAGCTTTTTGGACTTTCTGGCGACTGCGTAATAGGGCATGCCGAGTTCGCGCGCGGTGACGTGCGTCAGCTGCAGCCCTTTGCTCTCCGCAGTGATCAGCACCTCGCAGTCCGAGAGGTACTTGGCGAGCGCCTTGCCGCAGTGCTCTGTGAGCGCGGTATCCCCGTGCAGGTTGAAAAACGCGATTTTAACGCCGCTCGGGAGCGGCAGGACGGGCAGCTTTGCCGGATAGCCGGCGATATCGACTTCAAACAGTTCTTTTTCCATATCGGTTCCCCTTTTGTTTTTTTACAGAATTATTGTAGCACAACCGGCCGCGTTTGTAAACTCATAAAGCCGGACTTGTCCGCATAAATTTAAGTGCAAGGAGAAGTCATGTATCATTCTTTGGAAAAAGAGTCGGTTTTACGGGCTCTGCATACCGCGGAAAAGGAGGGGCTGTCGGACGCGGCGCGCAAGGCGAACCTCGAGCGATACGGCAGGAACACGCTGGAGAAAAAGAAAAAAAAGTCCCTGTTCTCCCGTATTTTAGAGAGCCTCACCGAACCCATGCTCCTGATTCTGGTGTTCAGCCTGGCGATCACCTTCGGGGCGAACCTCGGGAAATTTTTAAAGAGCGGGGAGGGCGACTTCATCGAGTGCGCCGGGATTCTGTTTTCCATCGTGCTTTCGGTCACCATCTCTCTCGTGATGGAGGGCTCGAGCGAACGCGCCTTCCGCCTGCTCGCGAAGATGTACGACAACGTGCAGATCAGGGTGATCCGCGGGGGAAAGACGGTGTATCTCCCGCAGGAAGAGCTCTGCGTGGGGGACATCGTTCTGCTGTCGGGCGGAGACAAGATCGCCGCGGACGGCAGGCTTTTGTCCTGCGTCGATTTCCGCGCGGACGAATCCGCGCTGACGGGGGAAAGCGCGCCCGTCAAAAAGGACGCCGATCTCGTTCTGAACGCTTCCACGCCGTTGGCTGAGCGGCGGAACATGGTGTACGCCGGCACGTTCGCCGAGCAGGGGACGGCGGTCATGGCGGTTACCGCGGTGGGCGGCGGCACGGAGATGGGAAACATCGCGGGCGAGCTCTCCGGGAAAGTGGATATGAATTCCCCGCTGCAGCAGAAGCTCGCAAAGCTGGGAAAGGTCGTCACCGCGGTGGGGGCGGTCGCCGCCGTCATCGTGTTTGTCCTCTCGATCGTCCGCCTGGCGCTCGGCGGGAATCTCTCGTTCGAGACGGTGGGGGACGTCTTCATCACCTCCATCGTGCTGGTGGTGGCGGCGGTGCCGGAGGGGCTCCCCACCATCGTAGCGGTCTCGCTCGCGCTCAACATGATCAAACTCGCGCGGGAAAACGCGCTCATCCGCAAGTTGATCGCCACGGAGACGGCGGGCTGCGTCTCCGTCATCTGTTCGGACAAGACGGGGACGCTCACCGAAAACCGCATGACGGTGGATTCCGTCTGCGCGGGCGAATACTGCCAGCTTCCCGAAAAGGTCTCGCGGGAAATTTTGAAGCAGAATTTCGCCCTCAATGCCACCGCGGAGATCGTGCGCGGCGGGAAAAAGACGGAATATCGGGGCAACGCCACCGAATGCGCGCTGCTGACGGCGCTGGAAAAGGCGGATAAGGGGTATTACGAGCGCGCCCGTGAGCGCTATCCGGTGCTGGGAGGCGTGCCGTTTTCCTCCGAGCGGAAATATATGATGACGACGATCGGGCTGGAAAAAGGCACCCGCACGCTCTTAAAGGGCGCGCCGGAAGCGGTGCTGCCGATGACGAACCTCACCGCCGAACAGCGCCGGTCGGTGCTGACGCGGATAGGGGCGCGCCAGAAGCAGGCGCGGCGCGTGATCGCGTTTGCGCATGCCGACGGATGGAGCGACGGGGAAAAGTTTATCTTCGACGGCTTCGTCACGATCACCGACCCCGTCCGCAAGGACGTCAAAGACGCCGTCCGCCTCTGCCGCCGCGCCGGGATCGAGGTCAAGATGCTCACGGGGGACAACTATCTTACCGCTTCCGCCGTCGCGCGGGAACTGAACCTGATTCAATCGGACGCGGAGGTGATTTCCGCTTCCGACCTCGAGGGGCTTTCGGACGACGACCTGAAAAAACTTCTGCGCCGCGTGAAAGTGGTGGCGCGCAGTACGCCCGCCACCAAGCTCGCCGTCGTCAGGGCGCTGAAAGAATGCGGGGAAGTCGTCGCCGTCACAGGCGACGGCATCAACGACGCGCCCGCCATCCGCCACGCGGACGTCGGCATCGCGATGGGCGTGACCGGCGCGGAGATCACGAAGGAAGCGAGCGACGTGGTGCTTTTGGACGATTCCTTTTCCACCATCGTCAAGGCGGTCTGCTTCGGCCGGAACGTATACCGCAATCTGCAGCGGTTTATCATGTTCCAGCTCACGGTCAACGTATCCGCGGTGCTGGTGATCATCGCCTCGCTGCTGCTGGGGTATCCCGCCCCCTTCAACACGCTTCAGCTGCTGTGGATCAATATCATCATGGACGGGCCGCCCGCGCTCACGCTGGGGCTGGAGGCGATGGACCGCTCCCTGATGAACGGAAAACCCGTCCCGCGGGGGGAGAGCATCGTCACGCTCAAGATGTTTTTGCGCATCCTCATTCACGGCGGATACATCGCCGCCGTATTCCTGCTGCAGCTGTCGTTCGACTTTCTGCGCATCCCAGCAGGGGAGAGCGCGGCGGCGCTCTTCACGATTTTCGTGCTATTTCAGCTCTTCAACGCCTTCAACAGCCGGGAGCTGGGAAAACGCAGCGCGCTTTACGGCTTCCGGCGCAACAAGTGGATGCCCATCGCCTTCGGCCTTACCTTTTTGCTGCACGTTGTCATCGTCCAGTTCGGCGGTGCGCTGTTCGGAATTTCGCCGCTGTCTTTCCTGTCCTGGGTGAAGGTGATCGCCGCCGCGTCGTCCGTCGTGGTGATCTCCGAAATTTACAAGGCGGTTTACAGAATTACCCATAAAAATACCGCCCCGAAAGTAAATAAAACCGCGCGGATCGGCATACACTAAAACCGTATGATGAGATTAACTATTTCGGACGGGGCGTACGAGCGCGAAACGCTCGCCTACCTCGTGGGAACGCTGAGCGACCTGTTTTCGCAGACGGGCTGCAACTGGTTCGAGCGGGCGGACGACGACCGCGCCGAACTGACGGTCGAAGTCCCCGCGTTCTACGCGGACATCGTGAAGGGGGAGATCGACGATAAAATTTCCGATATCGTGAGCGTCAGCTACAAATACGATTTTTTCGCGAAGAAGATCAAGCCGTCCGGGCTTTCCGAGCTGGAAAACGAGATTCTGATCGCCTCCCTCATTGCGGCGGACCTGGAAGAGGATAAGCGTTACGTCTCCCGCCGCATCCGGGCGGACAGCGAAATCGCGATCGACGGGCTCTACCATTTCCGTTTAAAGCCGCTGAAACAGAAATGGGAGGAGATCTGCTCGTACATGCCCGATTACTTCATCAATTCGCAGCTGCGGGAGTTTATCACCTTTCTTCTGGAAGACAAGAGCCAGCGCGTTCTGGTGGAGGGGAACAACGTATACGATTCCCACTACCGCCATCTGATGCGCAACGAGCTGCTGGGGGGAAAGGAAGAGGGAAAGATCATCAAGGAGATCATCCTGAGCGGCTGCGGCGAGGTGGAGCTCTCGGGAAAAATCCCCGAGGTGGACGAATTTTACCTGAAAGAGTATTTCGGGGATAAAATAATTTTGAACAAGGGATATTTTTCTTCCTGAAAAGAGTTGACAAAAGAAGTCCGCCGCGTTAAAATATCAGTACAAATAAAACGACGCGGGACAAGTAGCGTGCGGTTGGGCTCACAGAGAGCGGGGGAAGCTGGGATCCCCGCAGTCCGAAGCAAAGGCGAAACCGCCCGGGAAAACGTCGCGGCGCCCCGCCGTAAGGGGAGAAAGAGTGGCCCCTCGGGGGCAATTAAGGTGGAACCACGGATTTATATTCGTCCTTAGAGCAATCTGAGGGCGATTTTTTCATACGGAGGGAATTATGGAAGTTGTACTGAAAGACGGCAGCAGGCTGGCTGTCGCGGAAAACGCAACCGCCGCGGACGCGGCGCGGGCGATCGGGGAGGGTTTGTTCCGCAGCGCTGTCTGCGCGCGGGTAAACGGCGCGCTCGTCGATCTGTCCCATCCGCTCGCCGAGGGGGACGCGCTGGAGATCGTCACCCTGAAAGAGAAGGAGGGACTGGACGTCTACCGCCACACCTGCGCACATATTCTGGCGCAGGCGGTGAAGACCATTTATCCGACCAGTAAGCTGGCGATCGGCCCGGTGGTGGAAAACGGGTTTTATTACGACGTGGAGTTCAAAACGCCCATCTCGCGGGACGATCTCGCGAAGATCGAGGCGGAGATGAACAACATCATCAAGAGCGACCTTCCCGTCGAGCGGTTCACGCTCCCCAAGAAGGACGCGATCAAACTGATGAAAAATTACGACGAGCCCTATAAAGTGGAGCTCATCACCGAGCTGGACAACAAGGAGACGCTCTCCTTTTACAAGCAGGGCGCGTTTGTGGATTTCTGCAGAGGGCCGCATCTTCCCTCCACGGGGAGGGTCAAGGCGTTCCGCCTGACTTCCGTGACGGGCGCCTACTGGCGCGGAAACGAGAAAAACAAGATGCTCACCCGCATCTACGGGACGGCGTTCGAGAAGAAAGCGCAGCTCGAAGAGTACCTTCAGATGGTGGAGGAAGCGAAGAAGCGCGACCACAACAAGCTGGGGAGGGAGCTGGGAATCTTCCTCACCGAAGAGGTCGTGGGGCAGGGGCTGCCCCTGCTCGCGCCCAAGGGCGCCAAGATCATGCAGACGCTGATCCGCTTTGTGGAGGACGAGGAGGAGCGCCGCGGCTTCATGCTGACGAGAACGCCCTCCATGGCGAAGAGCGATCTCTATAAAATTTCCGGTCACTGGGATCACTACCGGGATAAGATGTTCGTCATCGGCGCGGAGGACGATCCGGACGTGCTGGCGCTCCGCCCCATGACGTGTCCCTTCCAATACTATATCTATAAGAGCGGCTTAAAGAGCTACCGCGACCTTCCCTGCCGCTATGCGGAGACGGCAAATCTCTTCCGCAAGGAGGCGTCCGGCGAAATGCACGGGCTGATCCGCGTCCGCCAGTTCACGCTGTCCGACGGGCATATCGTCTGCCGCCCCGATCAGATCGAGGACGAGTTCAAGCGCTGCCTGGATCTCTCCACCTATCTCTTAAAGTGCATGGGAATGGAGAACGACGTCACGTACCGCTTCTCCAAGCGCGGCAAGGATAAGACAAAGTACATCGACAACGACGCCGCATGGGAAAACACCGAGCGCCGCATGAAGGAGATTCTCGACGACATCGGCATCGATTACTACGAAGCGGAGGATGAGGCGGCGTTTTACGGGCCGAAGCTGGACGTGCAGACCAAGAACGTCTACGGCAAAGAGGATACCATCATCACCCTGCAGCTGGACTTTGCCGCCGGCGAGCGGTTCGGCATGAGCTATATCGACGAGAACGGCGAAAAGCAGGTTCCCTTTGTCATCCACAGGAGCTCGATCGGCTGCTATGAGCGCACGCTCGCGCTGCTCATCGAAAAGTACGCGGGGGCCTTCCCGCTGTGGATCGCGCCCGTTCAGGTGAAGATTTTGCCGGTCACGGACCGCGCGAGCGGATATGCCGCGAAATTGCTGGAACAGCTCGCCGCGGCGGGACTCAGAGGCGAGGCGGATTACCGCAACGAGAAGATCGGCTACAAGATCCGCGAGGCACAGCTGCAGAAAGTCCCCTATATGTTCATCGTGGGCGACAAGGAGGCGGAAGAGGGAACCGTATCGCTCAGAAGCCGCAAGGAAGGCGACCTCGGCGGCATGCCCGCGGCGGAGGCGATCGCAAGACTCAAGCGGGAAGATGCCGAAAAGACGGTTTAAACAGAGCAGCCCGGGCGGCGGAACAAAATTCCGCCGCCTTTTTATGAAAGCGATTCCGCAGGGCTGAAACACCGTAAGGGAAAACAAAAAAAATTGCGGCAGATTTCTTATACAGAAAGCGTATTAAATTGCTCGTAAAAATAAAAATTCATCCGATCATTTCTTCATTTGCCCGGTCAATTTGCCCGTCCGGGCGTTTATTTTGCCGTTCGGCGGGACAAAACCGCCCTTTTTGTCGTTTCATAAATTGAAAAACCCCCTTGACAGCGGAACGGATCGCGGTTATAATGAAACATGGCAAAGGAAGCGCTCTTCCGGATTGCCTTGCCGGCCGTAACCGTCCGACCGGGGGGAGTGCGGCGCCCAATCTGCGCCGTAACGATCGGGAGGGAAAAATGAAAAAGAAAATCGCCGTTTTGATTGTGCTCGCTGCGCTCCTTGCAACCGCGGTTCCGACCGCCGCCTACGCGGATATGGGGCCGAAACCGTCCGTCCGCATCGCCTTTGCGCAGATGGGGGAGGAGCTCTGCTACGCCACGCTGCTCAGCAAGACGCCTTCCACCGGACCGGCCTCCGCGTGGAACGGGGAGGAAGAGGATATCCGCTACGGCGATCTGGAACCGGAGATCTGGCGCGCGTTCGTCGGGTACCGCGACGAAGACGGCTTCTACTTTTTGCAGACGGCACGGCGCTGCGACGAGACAAAGAGTTTCGCCTGGACGTACTATCCGCCGCAGACCTTCAAAGTGCTCCTCTATTATCCCGAGACGGATACCTTCGCCGTGAGCGGCATCTGCGAGCGCTATGCGTTCCACAGCTATTTTACGGTAAACGTGGAGCGTACGGAAGCCTCCGTTCCCCTGAAAGCGGTAAAGAGCTATGATTACACGTGGGAGATCCTCTCCCTGATCTGCCGCATCGTCCTCACGGCGGCGATCGAGATCGGGCTCGCGTTCCTGTTCGGATTCCGCGGCAAAAAGCTGATGAAGCTGATTATCGGCGTCAACGTCGCGACGCAGGGGATCCTCAACATCATCCTGACCGTAATCGACTATGCGTCGGGCTGGATGATGTTTCTGCTCTTTTATTTTTTGCTGGAGTTTGTCGTTTTCGCGCTGGAAGCGGTCGTCTATGCGCTGTTCTTCAACCGGCTGAGCGAAAAGCGGATTCATCCGCTGATCGCCGTTCTGTACGCGCTGGCCGCGAACGTCTTGTCGTTTGCGGCGGGGCTGGGGCTGGCGATACTGATTCCCGGAATTTTTTAAATCGAACCAAATAAGGAGAGAGAAGTGCTGGAATTAAATAACGTTACAAAGGTGTATGCCGCGAAAGGCGGCGCAAGCGTCAGGGCGCTGGACGGCGTATCCGTGCGGTTCGGCGAGAAAGGGCTGGTGTTTTTACTGGGAAAGAGCGGCAGCGGCAAGTCCACGCTCTTAAACGTCGCGGGCGGGCTGGACCGCCCGACGGAGGGGGAGATCATCGTCGGCGATAAGCGCTCCTCCGATTTTACGCCCTCTGATTTTGACAGCTACCGCAATACCTACGTCGGGTTCGTCTTTCAGGAATACAATCTTCTGGACGAGTTTTCCGTGCGCGAAAATATTTCCCTCGCGCTCGAATTGCAGGGGAAGGCGCAGGCGCGGCAGGACGTCGACCGGATCCTGGCGGAAGTGGATCTTTCCGGCTACGGCAGCCGGCGGCCGAACACGCTTTCGGGCGGGCAGAAACAGCGCGTCGCCATCGCGCGCGCTCTGGTCAAGGATCCGCGCATCATCATGGCGGACGAGCCGACGGGCGCGCTCGACTCTGAGACGGGCAGACAGGTCTTTGAAATGCTGAAAAAGCTCTCCCGCGAGCGGCTGGTCATCGTCGTCTCCCACGACCGCGAGTTCGCGGAGTGCTACGGGGACCGCATCATCGAGCTGGCGGACGGGAAAATCATCTCGGACGTCACCCGTTCCGCCGGGGCGGATGCGGAAAAGCCGCTGCATCTTAGGGCGGGAGATGCGCTCACGGGCGAACAGCTTGCCCGCTTGAAAGATTTATTGACCGAGGGCGGCGAACTGAACATAGCGGAGGAGCAAAAAGGGCTCAGCCTCTCGAGAAAAAACGCGGTAAAGGGCACGCGCGGCACGTTTGAAAAGACGGGGGAAATTCCGCCCGCCGCAGCCCAGGAAAAGACGATGATCCGCTCTCGCATGCCCCTCAAAAAGGCAGTAAAAATGGGCGTGAAGAGCATGAAGACCAAGCCCTTCCGCCTGGCCTTTACGATTTTTTTATCCACGGTTTCCTTTCTCCTGTTCGGGGTGATATCCACATTGATGTTATACGACCCCGTACAGGCGGGGATCAACGCCGTTCTGGTGCAACAATATCAGGGATTCAGCATCTTGCGGGGAGAACTCGTGGAGCACGGGGAAAGCAACGGAGAGATCACATACGGATACAATATGTGCAGTTTTAAGGAAGAAGAGCTCTCTGCCTTGGAGCAAGAAATCGGACTTCCCTTATTCGGCAGAGTGTTGGGAATGATTCCGATGAACATCCCTACAATCCTTTCCGCAGACTGCGCAATGAGAGAATTCAACGGAATTGTACCGATGGAAGAGGAACGCCTTGCGGAATTCGGCATGAAGCTGGTTGCGGGAAATTATCCCGAGGGCGCGAACGAAGTAGCGGTGACGCTGGAAGCATTTGAAACCGCAAAAGCCTGCGGCTGGCTGCTCATAGATGAAAACGGCAACTATGCGTTTGACGAATCGGGTGTCAAGCGGTTCGTCTCCGTGGATGTCTACGGCGATCTCATCGGACAGAGACAGAATTTTTATATCGGCGGAACCAATATAGGTGCGGTGATTACGGGGATTATTGACTGCGGTGAAATTCCGGAAGAAATCGCGGCATATCGGGCTGATGCAAAACTGAATTCCTTTTATTCGGATTATATGAATAATTCCTTTCATCAGTGCCTGTTTGCCGCGTCCGATTTTGTAGAGCGCTATGAGGAAGCGTTCGGTCCCCTGGTCCGGCCGGATACGACGGATTTATTGGACGGAAGAAATGACTCTTCCTACGCTGTCCGATTTTCCGAGCTTGCGCCTTACTGCGATATCGTCTGGACAGAGGGGGAAAACGACGGTCTGGGGCCGAGAGAGGCGCTGATAGACGGGGAAAGACTGTATCTGCTCGCTGCGGATCTCAAAAATGAGGAAACCCTTCTTTTCTACGATGATTTTATTGAGGCGTTTAACCGATATACCCAGGGTTGGGAGAGAGAAGATTATCGGCTCGTGCTCGATTTTGTCGTTGATCATTACGAGCGCGTCACGGGTTATCCGCCGTTGTCTCTGAAAAGTATTTTTTCGGAAAGAGGCGGACTTGTGTTTTCGATTGCGGGCGTCGTTACTGATTCCGTCTACGGCGGGATGAAAGAGAGAACCTGTCTGGTTTCGGACGCCGGCTACACCGCGCTTTCGGATAGCGGCAAACTCTCCAGACCGAAGGATCTCGGCAGAAAATACAACAGTGCGATATTTTTTCTCTCCGATCGCTCTAACGAGACTATGCGCAAACTCTTTGCCGCGGTGGATGGGGAGAGCGGGGAATTTATCAACTATTCAGACAGCATGGTGAAGAAAAACGTATCGTATCTGAGTGATACGTTCGACGTGATATCCTCTGTTTTCCTATATGTCGGAATCATTCTTGCACTGTTTTCCGCTTTGCTTTTATTCAACTTTATCTCGGCGACGGTTTCCTGCAAACGGAGGGAGATCGGGGTGCTGCGCGCAGTGGGCGCGCGGGGCGCGGATGTGTTTCGCATTTTCCTGTCCGAATCCGCCGTGGTTATGGTCATCTGCTTCGTGCTGTCCTGCGGGTTGAGCGCGGTTTTGACGGCGGTAATCAACAGGAATGTGGTGAGCGGTATCAGCGCGGCGGCAATATTCAAAGCTATCTCGTTCGGCTCTGTCAATATCCTGATTATATTGGGGATCTCGCTTGTCGTCGCATTTTTGGGTACTTTTCTTCCTGTTTGGAGGGAAGCGCGGAAAAATCCCGTCGAATCCATCCGTTCGATTTAAATTTCGGCTGAAAAACGCTTGACAACGGGCGCTTTTTCGTGTATGATAAATGCGCTAAGAAGAAGTGACCCTTCTCGCCCTGCTGCAATAGGCTTAACAGGGCTCGATCGGATTGAGAGCGCACTGCGTGTTTGCAGGCGCGTATAACGGCGGTTTTGCGGGTCACTGAAAGCGGTGGCCCGCTTTTTTTCTGGCAATTCAAGTCGAGGTATAAAGCCATTAAAGAACAACATCAGATCAACGAGAGTATCAGGGACAGGGAGATTCGCCTGATCGGAGAGGACGGCGCGCAGCTCGGCATCATGAGCGCTTACGAGGCGCAGCGCCTGGCGGACGAAAAGGAGCTTGATTTGGTCAAGATTTCGCCCAACGCTCAGCCGCCCGTCTGCAAAATCATGGATTACGGCAAGTACATGTTCGAGCTTTCCAAGAAGGAAAAGGAAGCGCGCAGGAACCAGAAAACCGTCGAAATCAAGGAGGTTCAGCTTTCCATGACCATCGACGTAGGGGATCTGAACGTAAAAGCCCGCGCCGCGCAGAAATTTCTGACGCAGGGGAACAAGGTCAAGGTGACCATTCGCCTGCGGGGGCGCCAGAACGCCCATGCGAATCTCGGCGTAGATGTGATGAACCGCTTTTACGAAATGATCAAAGACTTCGGCACATTGGAGAAAAAACCGCTTTTGGAGGGGCGCAACATCTGGATGATGGTCGTCCCCGTCAAAGCGTAACTTGAAAATTTAGGAGGAACTTATTATGCCAAAAATGAAGACGAAGAGCGGCGCGAAAAAGAGATTCAGAGTAACCGCTACCGGAAAGATCAAACGCGCTCATCAGGGCAAGAATCACATTCTGACCAAAAAACCGAGAAAGAGAAAGAACAACCTGAGAAAGGGCGCATTCGTGGATGCAGGGCAGCAGAAGACCATGAAAACCCTCATCTACAATAAATAAGGAGAAACGGCTATGCGTATTAAAAGAGGAGTGAACGCTGTCAAAAAGCGGAGAAAGATTTTAAGACTGGCGAAGGGCTACTTCGGCAGAAGGAGCACCTGCTACCGCGTGGCGCGCCAGGCGGTGATGAAGTCGCAGATGTACGCCTACATCGGCAGAAAACGGAGAAAGAGAGATTTCAGATCGCTGTGGATCGCGCGTATCAACGCCGCCGCGCGGATGAACGGGCTTTCTTACAGCAAGTTTATGTTCGGTCTGAAGACCGCAGGCGTCAATCTGAACCGCAAGGTTCTCGCCGATATCGCCGTGAACGACGCGGCTACCTTTACCACCCTCGCGGAGACCGCGAAGGCGAATCTGAAATAAGACGATTGAAAAGAGCTTACCTTATTTTATGGTAGGCTCTCTTTGGGTATCATGATTTCCGCGAAGAGCAACGAAAAAGTGAAGGCGCTCCGCGCCCTGGCGCAGAAGAAATGCCGCAGAGAGCGCGGGGAATATCTGGTCGAGGGCGTCAAGATGGTGCGCGAGGCGATTCTTTCCGGGCAGACGATCAGCCTGATCGCCGGCCTGCCGGAGACGCTGGCGCTGCTCCCGGAGACGGCGGCCGAACGAATTGCCGTCACGCGCGCGGTATACGACAGTATTACGGACGAGAGGAACCCGCAGGGCGTCGCCGCCGCTGTGAAGATGCCGGTCCGTCCGCTTGCCGCGCCGCGGGGAAACGCCCTCTTTCTGGACGGGATCTCCGATCCCGGCAATTTGGGGACGATGATCCGCACGGCGGTCGCCGCGGGGTTTTGCGAAATTTACCTAGCGGACTGCGCGGATCCGTATAATCCCAAGGCGGTGCGCGCCAGCATGAGCGGCATTTATTTCGCCGCTTTATACGAGGGGAGCGCGGAAGCGCTGCTGAAAACCGTCGATATCCCGCTGATCGCCGCCGACATGAGAGGGGAAGACCTCTTTTCCTTTTCCCCGCCCGCCCGCTATGCGGTCGCGGTGGGAAACGAAGGCAGGGGACTGTCGGACGCGGTGCGCGCACGCGCCGCCTATACCGTGGGCATTCCCATGCGAAAGGAGGCGGAAAGCCTGAACGCGGCGGTTTCCGCGGCAATCATGATGTACGAATTATCCAACAGGAGGTAAGAAAATGTCCGGCCACAGCAAATGGGCAAATATCAAGAATAAAAAGGCGAAGACGGACGCGGTGAGAGGCCGGGTCTTCACCAAGATCGGCAGGGAGATCGCGGTCGCGGCGAAGCAGGGCTCCGATCCCTCCACCAACTCCAAACTTGCGGACGTCATCGCCAAGGCGAAAGCCGCCAACATGCCGAACGACAATATCATGCGCAGCATCAAGAAGGCGGCGGGAGAGCTTTCGGGCGTCAATTACGAATCGCTCACGTACGAGGGGTACGGTCCCGGCGGTTCGGCGATCATCGTCACGACGCTGACGGATAACAAAAACCGTACGGTCGGCGACGTGCGCCACGCGTTCGACAAGCACGGCGGCCAGATGGGAAACACCGGCTGCGTCTCCTTTACGTTTGACAACAAGGGCGTCATCGTCGTGGAACGCACGGTGGAGATGACCGAAGACAAGATGATGGAGCTCGCCATCGAGGCGGGGGCGGACGACGTCGTCACCGAGGAAGATTCCTTCGTGATTTACACCGCGCCGAACGACTTCTCTGCCGTGAGAACGTATCTGGAAAACGCGGGCGTCACGTTCATCGAGGCGGAAGTCAGCATGATCCCGCAGAACAAGATCACGCTGGACGAGGCGAATCTCGTCAAGTTCAACAAATTGGTGGATATGCTCGAGGATCTCGACGACGTGCAGGACGTCTACCACAACGTCGAACTGCCCGAAGAGGACGAAGAGGCGTAAGAAAGCAAAGAGAGGCGGTTCCGCCTCTTTTTTCTGCGGCGGCAGGCGGCTGTAAGATCGCTTTAAGGGCGACGGGCGGCAAACTGCCGGCGAAAAAGCCGCTCAATCGTTGACAGTCCGGCAGAAGTTCGGTATAATAGGGTAAAATCAAAGGGAGTGCGAAAATGAAGATCACGTCTCGTTTCACCGTAGCGGTGCACACGCTGCTCGCCATCCATATTTTGGGAAAGGAACGGAAAATGACGTCGGAAGAGATCGCTGCGAGCGTAAACGTGAATCCCGTCGTCATCCGCAGAACGCTGCAGAGTCTGAAAGCGGCGGGGCTTGTTTCTGTCCGTGCGGGAAGCGGCGGCGCCGTCCTGACAAAAGCGCCTGCTGAGATTTCGCTGTACGACGTCTATTCGGCGATGGACTGCGTGGAGGGTGAAAATCTGTTTCATTTTCACGATCACCCCAATCCCGCCTGTCCGGTGGGCAGAAGAATTCACGCCTTGCTGGACGGAAATCTCGTCCGCGCCCAGCGCGCGATGGAGGACGAGCTCAGGGGCGTATCGCTCGCAGATCTGGCGGAGCGGTACGAAACCATCGATTGACGGAACTCTCCGCTGCGGCGGAGAAATTTTTTAAAACTTTGTTGTAACTATTGACATTACATCAACGATGTGATATACTTTCGTTGTAACAAATTTAGTTACAATAAAAAATACGGAGGAATCATATCATGAAAGTTGCAATTTTATGTGCAAACGGCAGAGCGGGTGCTTTGATCACGGGGGAGGCTGTCTCCAGGGGGCTCGATGTCACCGCGTTTATCCGCAGCGGAGAGAACCGCACGGCGGCGCCGCGGACAGTGCGGAAAGATCTGTTCGATCTGACGGCGGAAGACCTGAAAGGCTACGATGTCGTGGTGGACGCGTTCGGCGCCTGGGAGGGCGATGCCGTGGACGGAATCGCCCGTGCGGCGGAGCATCTCTGTGACATTCTCAGCGGAAGCGATGCGCGGCTTTTGATCGTGGGCGGCGCCGGAAGCCTCTACATCGATCCCGAGCACACCGCCTGCGTGGCGGACGCGCCGGACTTTCCCGCCTCCTTCCGCCCCGTCGCGCGCGCACACGCCGCGGCTTTGGAGGGGCTGAGAAAGCGCAGAGACGTCAAGTGGACTTACGTCAGCCCCGCCTGCGATTTCCGCGCGGACGGACCCAGGACGGGACGGTATCTGCTCGGCGGAGAGGAACTCGTTCTGAATGAAAAAAAGGAAAGCGTCGTCAGCTATGCGGACTACGCGATCGCCATGGTAGACGAAATCCTGTCGGGCAACCACGTCTGCGAGCGCATCGGCGTCGCGGGGGCGTAAAGGAGCGCCGGAGCGCTTTGCGCGAAGAGGAAAAAACTCCCATTTGTTTTTTTACATAATCCCGGCCCCGTTGCAGATACTTTGAATGTCGGCAACGGGGCTGAATATTTTTGGCGGAAGTCAAAAAGATAGGATCGCCGTACCGTTTAAGATAGCTTGTTTTTTGTCAGAAGTAGGTACGCCTGCTTTTGTGAAAGCAGGCGTAAGGGGCGATCCGGCAATGCCGGATCGCCCCTCTTAATACGGCGCGCTCGCCGCACCAGGCATTCGGTACAACCGGGAAAAGAGGTATTATAAAAAAGATCGGTTTTTTCAAAAGGGAAAAAAGGGACCAAAATCAGAGGGGCAGCGCGGCAGGCGGGAGCGGTTGCCTGTGCAGGGCGTCCTTATGAAAAGAGAGGCCGCCGCTTTATCCTTCTGTTTTTCCGCTCTGCAAAATCCGCCCCGGGCTGTATGCGGGCTCGGAAGCGCCGGTGCGTACAGCGGACAGAAGCGAAAAAAGGGGGCGGCTGAAATCATTGGCGCAAGGGGCATATGAAAACGCCGCCGAGCGGAGCCGGGGGATCCTTTCATATCACATCATGATAACTGTCCTCCTGTCAAGCGCGCCGCCGGCAAAATTCGCGGGCAAAATATCATTATAAAAAAATTTGCGCTGAAAGCGCGCCGCTTCTTTGGAAAATATGCGTAAAACGCCATTATGACGGGCGTTTTTTTGTTTTTTACGAAATGCGATTCTTCTCTTTTTTGAACTAGGTCTTTCAAAAGATTGACATTGTTTTGTAATAGTGATAAGATTATTGTAATATAAAATAATGACAACAAGCTATAAAGCTGTTACATTTTGGGAGGAATTATGAAGACGAGGCGAATTCTCGCGACCATTTTAACCGTTCTGCTCTTTCTGTCGGGCGGTTTCCTGCTTTCCTGTTCTGCATGTCAGGAGAATACGCTGCCCCCTAACCTGAAGTCTTATCAGGAGCTGCTGGATCAATATAAGCCTTCGGATGCAGATCTCGAAAAATCGCTGAGCGATTTCAGCGCCGACGCTTACGGCGCATATCGCCGCGCCTATTACCAGCTCCTGCTGTGCGACCGCTACAGCATCGATATTTCGGGGGCGACCGAAACGTTCGGGGTGACCGTCGAGATCGACAACCTGAAAAAGCGCGACGGCACGCATTTTTACATGCGTACGATCTCCACCGGCTCGAGCGGACTGCTGGGCGGTATGACGAATAACGACGTCGAGACATATATCGATATCGAAAACGGATACGTCAAGACCCAGAACAATCGCAAAAACGACGGCTATAACGGACTGGAACAGCCGCTGGACGATTATCTCTCCCGCTGGGGCGTGTTGCAGTATGCGCTATGCAATTACGTGATCGACGAGACCACCGTCGAAAACGCTTCCATGGAGATGAAAGACGGGCATGCGTACATCTCGTTCGCGCTCGATCCCGTGCCCGCAACGGTCAATCATGTCAAACAGACGAAGATGCTATCCGGGACTTCCGCGGATTACGAGGGGGGATCGATTACATATACCGTCGAAATAGACGCGTCTTTCGCCGTCCGTTCGATCAACGTCAGGGAATCCTACAAGGCCATGGGGTTCCAGTGCCAGTCTGAGATCACGGACGTCTACTCTTATGAGGGAGAATCCGGGTTCGTTCCGATGGAGGAATCCGAAAGCTATACCTATTCGGGAGACGGTACGGGCACGCCCGTCGTCCCCGTATACGACGCGACTTACCTTTTGAACGCGCTCGCGCCGCTGGGCGCGGGGACGGATGCGAAGGCGACCGTGACGTACGGCGATTTTACGCTCGATTTGGCGCTTTCCTTCTCGCTGGATCCCCTCGCGGTGAAAGTTGAAACGGAGCTTTCCGGAATCCCGCTGCAGCTGTTTGTCTGCGAGCGGGAAGGCAAGTACGATCTGTTTGTCACGGCGGACGAACTGACGCTTTACGGCGAAGCGGAATCTTTGGCGTCTTCGCTCTCCTCCCTCGCGGCGGCGCTCGGAGCCGAGCTGCCCGACGTCGACCTGTCCGGGATGTTGGAGGATTTCCAGCTGACCGCGCTCAAGAAGCTCATGCTGCTGACGGGGACAGAGACGGATACGGGTGTTGTCTACAACATAGCGCTTTCCGAACTTTTTTCGGGCGCGACGGGCGAACTTACCGCAGAGATCGGTGCGGACGGCGCATTGAAAGAGCTCTCTCTCGCCGGGCTGACGGCGGGAGACGGCGAGCTTTCCCTGCGCGTAGGGGAGTTTGCCGCCGTTTCCGATCTGACGCCGCCCGACCGTGCGGAGGCGGTGGCCGCCGATCAGCTGATCGGCAAAGCGGCGGAGTTCCTCTCTGCGGGCGCTTTGACCGCGAACGGCAGCGTCATGGGGCTGGAGGGGAAAATCGCCCTCTCGTTCGGAGAGCAACCCGGCGCGCGGCTGGATTTCGTCTATGAATCCATCCCCGTAACGGTGTGGCTTGCCGACCGCGCTTACGTAAAGGCGGGCGATATCGCCGTATCCGTAACGTACGAAGAGATCGGGGATCTTCTCCGCCTTTTCGGAATCAGCGTCTCTCTGCCCTCCTTCGGTGCGTTCGATCTTTCCTCCCTTTCGCTGAAAAACGAGGGAAATCTGATTACCGTCGGGCTCGGCGATCTTCTGGTGGAAGCCGATGTCGGAAAGGGAGCGGTCTCCGTTCCCGCGTACGGCGTCTCCCTTACGGAGATCGCGGCGGGCGGCGACGCGGCCGTGCCGTCGCTCGACTGGCAGAAAGCGGGAGACGTGATCCCCGTCGTTCAATCGGTGCTGTCTTATCTGGAAGCCGGCAGATTTTCCTTTGCGGCGGAGGCAGAACTGGGCGGGTACGCCTTTGCGGCCAGGGGCGGGCTGTCGTTCGGTGAGGACGGCGTCGCCGTTTCCGCCGTTGCGGAGGCGTTCGGGGAAACGTTTGACCTGACCTATACAGATAACTATGTTTATATCGGTTGGGCGGGAATCCGCGCAGCCTTGCGCGCGGATCTCTTCAGCGGGCTTCTGCCCGAACTCCCGGGGGATTTTGCCGTCGATTTATCTCAGCTGGAATCCGTCGTGTTTGAGGAAAACGCGATCCGCATCGTTTTCGCCGGCACGGAGCTCTCCGTCTCTTTGGCGGGCGAAGCGCTGGAAATTCGGCTGCCCGGTCTGAATCTGACGCTCTCGCCCGCCGCGTTTGAAGCGATCGCGGCGCCGGAGGGATACGCCGATCTGACGGAGGCGGTCACGGGGCTGAACGCGGAGTCGCTTCTCGCGATCATGGAGGCGGGAGCGGTGTCGTTCACCGCCGGGCTGGGCGACTTCACGGCGGAAATTACCGCGGCGTTTTCTCCGCTGGCGGTGAAGGCGGAATTCGCGGTGTCCGGCATGCCCGTGACGGTGTACTATGAAAACGGAACCGTCTATGCGGAGGTTGCCGGCTATGCGTTTTCGCTTCTGCCGGAAGATCTGGCAGGGCTGCTTGCCGATTTCGGGATCACGCTGGAAGGAATTGAAATCGATCTCGGGGAATTGCTCGGTTCCGTCCGGATCGTCTCCGCGGAGGGGACGTCGGTCACGGCGGAAATTCTGGGGATTCCGGTGACGGTCGATACCGCGTCGCTGGATATCACGCTGGCGGGCCTGCTTGAGATAACGGGGGTGAAGGCGGGAGCGCCGCAGGAACTCCCCGACCGCAATTTCGTATATATCGGGAAATCGCTGTCTCTGATCGCGCCGGCGCTGGAGATATACGGAGCCGGCGGAACGACGGTGGAGGGAAGCCTGACCGTCGGAGGCGAGGAGATCGCCGTGGAAGCGGAAATCAGCTTTGCGGACGGCGTAAAAGCAAAGGGAAGCATGGTGATATCCGGGATCACGGTGGGCTTCGTGTACACGGAGGGAAGGGTGTATCTCTCCGTCGGAGAACTGAGAGGAAGTCTGTCCGCCGCCGAGCTGATGAAGGCGCTCGGGCTGGACGGGCTGGAAATAGATATATTATCGCTGTTGGGCGAACTGACGGCGGGCGAAGACTGGCTGGGCGTGGAAGTTTTGGGCGTGCCCGTGACGGTGCGGAAGACGGAGACGGGGCTCTCGGTAACGGCGGAAGGACTCTGTACGTTCTCCGCCGTCGCCGGCTGCGAATCGATCGCGGCGCCGGAGGGATACGCCGATCTGACGGAGGCGATTCTTTCCCTCGATCTGGGAACGCTGATGAATGTGGCGTCCGAAGGGCGCATTCAGCTGGAGGCGGCCGTCATGGGGTACGCAGCGGACGTTACGATCGCCTTTGAGCCCTTTGCCGTGAAGGTAAAGACGGAGATCGGGGGCGTTCCCATCGAGGCCTATTACGAGGACGGCGCGGTGTGGCTGTGCGCCGGAAATCTCGCTCTGTATTTTACGGAAGAAGAGGTTCTTTCCGTACTCACCGAAGCGCTGGGCTTCGACCTCTCGGCCGTAACCCAACTCCCGCCGTCTCTGATTTTGCTTCTGGTCGGCGGATTGGAAGCGGACGGCCCGGAGGTCTCCGTGGATGCGCTCGGGTATCGGATCTCTCTGAATACCGCGTCGCTGACGCTTACGGTCGCCGATCTGGCGACGGTCTCCGTCGTTGGGACAGGGGAGGCGGTTAAGCGCCCCGCGGCGGATTATCAGCCGGGCGCAAAGCTGTTTGTTCTGATCGAGGAGCTGAAAGAACTGGCGGAGGGCGGCAATCTCTCCCTTTCCGGTGAATTTACGTTCGGCGGGGCGGCCGTCACGGTCGACCGCCTGGATCTCGCGTTCGATGAGACCGGCGTTCTCTTTGCCGAGGGGACGGTCGGCTTTTCGGGGTATACGGCTGCATTTACATACGTCGGCGGCAGGTTTTACGTCGACGTGGAGGGGATCCGCGTGTCCGCAGGGCTCGGCTACGTCAGGGCAATGCTGAAAAACGCGGGCTTAGAAATGAATTTCGATTTGGATGCGAGTGAAATCCTCGCTCTGATCGACGGGCTGAAAATCGGAGACGGCACGCTTTCCTGCACCGTGGCGGGAATCCCCGTGGAGCTGACGTTCGGAGCGGGCATCTCGGTTGCGGCGGCGGGCTTCGGCGAATTGACCGTAACGCCCGGCGCGGCGAAAAAGCCTTTGACGCCCGTGGGATATCAGAGCGCCGATCTCTTCCTCATGCAGCTGAACGTCAATCGGCTCGCTTCCGTTTTGCAGGAATCCGCGATCCGTATGAACGTTTCCCTGGCGGGATATCAGGGCGTTCTTGCCGTCGATTTTGAAGCGGGGAAGGGAAAACTCTCGCTCGCCGCGGAAGCGGCGCCGGTCGAGCTGTTTTATGAGGACGGCAGGATTTATCTGCTGAGCGACCAAATCGCGCTTTCCGGCACCGTGCGCACCTGGCTGGACCGCCTCGGCATATCGCTCGGCGGAGACGTTGCGCTCTCCGATTTCCGCGTTTATTTCGAGGGGAGCACGCTCTGCGTGAAGTGGGGAGATATCGCGGTGAAAGTGGATGCGAATTCGCTCGCGGTCTCCGTTCCCGCGCTCGGGCTGAAGGCCGGCGGATACGCGCCTGCGGAAGCGTGGACGCTGCCCTCCGCCGATTGGCAGGAGCTCGATTATCTCCTCTCCGCCGTCGACCGCATGGAGGAGATCGCCGCGGCGGGAACGGTTTCCCTCAGCGGGGCGTTTTCTTACGGCGAACTCTCCGCGGTCGTGAACGACCTGACGCTCTTCTGGGATGACGCGGGCATCACGGCGGCAAATCTTTCCGCCGCGCTGAACGGCGTTTCCCTTTCCGTTGTCTATACGGACGGTTGCTTTTATATCGATTACGACGGGTTAAAGCTCTCCGCCAGCGCCGAAAGTCTGTCTGCGCTGCTGCGTTCCCTGCTCGCCTCCGCCGATCTACCTGAAATTTCCCTGGATCCGTTTCAGCTGATCGCGGGGATCAGACAGATTGCAATCGGCAAAAACGAGGCATCCCTTGCCGCCGATTTCGGCGGCGGTACGCACCGTATTTCGCTCTCTTACGGGGAGACGCTGGCGCTTTCGGTGAACGACGCGTTCAGCCTGCGCGTCGAGCCGGGCAAAAACGCGGCTTTGCCGGCGCCTTTGCCCGGCTGCGCGGACCTATCAGAGGCGCTGATGCAATTTGACGTTTCGCTTTTGTCTCTGCTGAGCGGCGAGTGTGCCGCGGCGCTGTCCGGTACGGCGGCGGGACAGGAAATTTCGGCGCAGATCGCGCTCGCCCCCGCGGCGGGAGCGATGTCCGCATCCGTATCCGTCGGCGGCGCCGCGCTGGATGTGTGGCTGCAGGAGGGCACGCTCTACCTTGCCGCGGGCGGCGCGAAAAGCAGCCTGTCTCTCTCTCAGCTGGCGGAATATGCGGCGGTTTTTGCGGGAGATTGGGATTTCTTCGCCGCGCTGAAAAATTCCCTGCGCGCGGACGGCGCGGTCTTGTCTTTTTCCTTCCTGGGGGCGGAGATCTCGGTCGACGTTGCGGCCGTCTCCGTTTCGGTGCGCGCGGACGGCGTCGAGCTTGAGCTCGGCGGTCTCGCGGCGGGGCGCTGTCTGCCGCCGGAGGCGGGAGACTACCGTTCTCTGGACGGTTTGACGCCGCTTTTTGCCGCGCTGCTGGAAGGCTATCGGGCAAATCGGCTTACCGCGAGCGGAAACATCCGGCTCGGCGGGCAGGAAATCGTCTTTTCGGATGTCCGGGCGGCGCTGGAAAACCCCGCCGGTTCGGACGCCTGCGGGTGGACGGACGCCGCGGCGGCGTTCGACGCGGAGCGGCTCCCGCTCTCGGGCAAACTTTCTTTCCCCACGGAAGGAAAGACGCATACGCTGGACGTCACCTACGTATCCGGCATGCTTTACGTCTCGTATACGGATGACGGTAAGAACTTTACTTCCCTCAAATTCTCGCGCGCGTCCATGGACGCGGCGGTGAAGACGATAACGGCAAACTGGAGCGATCTCCTCAGCGTGCTGGAAATTCTCGGGCTGAAAACGGACGGCGTTTCTTCCGCGCCCTCTGCGGAGGATCCGGTCGCGGGCGCCATCGGTTCCCTGCGTGCGCTGTATGCGGAGGACAACGGGATCGTTGTCGGCGTAGACGGCGCGTTTCTCGGGCTGACCGGGGAATACCGCCTGTCCGTCCGCCTGAATGCGGACGGCACGATCGGCATTTCCCTCGATGGGGAGCAGTACGGCGGCGCAATCACCCTGGACTGCGCGAAAGACGTCGCGATCGCCGCGCCCTCCGGCTCCTATATCGACGGTTCGCAGCTCATGGAACTGGTGGATTCGCTGATCTTCACCGTGAACAAGGCTTCCCGGCAGTTCTATTTTGAAGGGACGGTATCGATGAGCTTTTTAACCGTCGATGTCACGGTAAAACTCACAGCGTCGATGCGCGTGACGGAAGACAACCGGCTGGATGCCTATGTCACGTGGGATTCTGCCCGCCCTGTAGGCGAAGAGATTACTACAATTTTCTCGAAGCCGACAGGACTGACTTACAGCGTTCATACGGATATATTGGCTTTCGGGAAATCGACTTTGATCTATACGTATGACGCCGCCGCGCAGGACTCCGTGGTGCTGGTATCCCGCATGAATCAGTGGGCGGATTATTATGAGACCGGGAGATTGATCAAAGTCAAGCATTACTTCTATGCGGACGGCGATTACGCCTACAAAAAGGCTTACGTGAGCGACATCGCGTCCGGCAGGGTGAACGTGCTGGATATCATCTCCGAATTTACCGGGCTGAAGCGCTCCTTACTGGAATCGGAAAGCACTTCGGATACGAGTTACGCCTCCATCTTCAGCGACTATTCGTACGGATCCGGCGGGCATACGCTGACGCTGAACCTGAGTGCGCTGACGGGAACCACCCTCCTGGGAGAAGGGACAACCGTCACGCTGAAATCGGATGAGAACGGCTATCTGAAGGATACTTACGTGTCGCTGCCGATCAAACTTGGAATACTGGAAATGACGACAATCACGCTGAACGCCAGTCACATCGTCGACCGTGAGGTGAACGATACGATGGACGCGGCGATTGCGGCGGGGAAGAACCAGTCTTACAGCTCCTTCCCCGCGGCGGCGTAGCATCCGCCTGCAGGGCGCCCCCGAAGGATCTTCGGGGGCGTTTTTCGTATAATCGCGCCCAAAAGCCGGTATAATAGAGAGGGTGAAAAAAATTTATCGCGTTTTTATCTAAAAATTTAATTGAATTTCAAGGAAAACGTGTTACAATAAAATCACAATCACGGAGGAAAACTATGAAAAAGGTTGCGCGTAATATCATTTTGCTCGTGACGGTGCTGATTCTGGCGCTATCGCTCGCCGCCTGTTCGGGCTGCAACGTCGTAAGCGTGAATCCGGGCGGAAACGGTACGGGCGGTGGCACGATCGTGGATCCGAGCGGCGTTTCCAAAAATCTCGGAAAGACGTACGACGTGGAATCCGTCACGTTTCACAAGAGCACCGACGGCGCGGCGCTCTCTCTGGAAGACGCCATCGATAAGGTATTTGAATCCGTCGTCGTCGTCAAGACCGATCTGTCGGGCGGCACGGGCTGGGGCAGCGGCATTTTGCTGGACATGGACGTCGTCTATCAGGACGCTTCTGTCAACCGCAATGATTTCGTATACATTCTCACCTGTCATCACGTCATCGAGGACGGGCTGAAGGTCACGGTCTATCTGCCCAAGTACGACGAGCTCCTCGGGACCTACGAGTACGAGACGTACGCGTTCTCGGGCACGCTGGTCGGCGGGGACAAATTGTCCGACGTGGCAGTGCTCCGCATCGATCTCACCAACAACAGCTACGGTTTAAGCGAGAGCGAGCTCGTCAAGGCGCAGATCAACGACGGCGATCTTACCGTCGGGCAGGACGTCTTTGCGGTGGGGAATCCGACCGGATATCTGCCCGGCACGGTGACGAAGGGCATCGTCTCTTATATCAACCGCGAAGTTTCGGTGGAGGATATCGGCACCATGACGCTCATTCAGGTGGACGCCGCGATCAATCACGGCAATTCGGGCGGCGGGCTTTTCAACCTGGCGGGCGAGCTGATCGGCGTCGTCAATTCGGGGGCGGACGATTATCAGGGACTGAATTTCGCCATTCCCATTTTCGGAGCGAACGGCGCGGAAGCGGTGGCGGAGAGCCTCGTTATGACCTCTTCGGACGATAATTACGGCTATATGCAGGGGCGCTGGAAGTTCGGCGCGACCTTCTCCGTGGCGAGCGACCGTTACGGCAGCTACGTTCAGATTTCGGCGATCACGGAGGGCGGAACGCTCGCAAAGGCGGGCGCGAAAAACGGAGACATCCTCGTATCTCTCTCCGGGGAGAAAAACGGAAAAAGCTATCAGCTGGACAATATTACCTCTCTGAGTGAATTTTCCGAGTTTTACGACGGGCTCCAGCGGGTATTCACCGCGGGAGATACGCTCACGATGGTCGTTCAGCGGAATTTTTCAAGCGTCACGCTGAAACTTACGCTCGAACAGTACATCTATAATTCCCTGTAACACTGCAAAGAGAATCAAAGAGGGCGCTTGCCCTCTTTTTTTGGAGGGAATATGCAGTCTGTCATCATTCGCCCGGCGGTGCCCGAGGATGCCGCGGGGCTTTTGGAAATATACGCGCCCTATGTAAAGCGCACTGCGATCACTTTTGAGTACGAAGCGCCTTCCTGTGCGGAGTTCGCCGCGCGGATCGGGAGAACGCTTGCACGCTATCCCTTTCTCGTCGCCTTGTCGGGAGAGGAATACCTGGGGTATGCCTATACGGGCGCATTCGGCGGGCGTGCCGCTTACGCGCATACCGCCGAAACGGCAATTTACCTCAGGGAAAGCGCCCGCCGGCGGGGTATCGGCAGGAGGCTCTATGAAAAACTCGAGGAAATTTCCGTCCGTCAGAATATTCTGAAACTCGTCGCCGTCGTCGCCGACTGCGCGCGGGAAGACGAATTTCTGCCCAAAGACAGCGCGCTGTTTCACGCCGGCATGGGGTTTTCCCCTGCCGGCAGGCTCGCTTCCTGCGGCTATAAGTTCGGAAGATTTTACGATATTGTCTGGATGGAAAAAACAATCGGCGCGCTTTCCGCCCCGCCGGGGGCGTTTCTGCCCTTTCCCGCAGTTCGCGGTGCGTGGGGCTCCTTCTCCGGAGGCGAAACCGCCGGCACCTGAAAAAGGGGCGGGGAATTTTCGCGAAGCCCCTTGACAGCCTGACCTGCGCATGTTATCATAAAAGCATGAAAAAGGGAGTTTTGTTCGTCTTTTTATGGCTTTTGGCGGGATGTCTTTTTTCCGGCTGTGCGGGGGAGCTGAAGTTTGAACTGGATGCGGCCGTCTATTACCGCGAGGTGTGGCAGGGGGAGCGGTTTGTCGTCGTCGTCACCACGGAGAACGCGGGGAGAACATACCGCTACCGCGGCAGTTCGACGATCGTCGGCGCCGCGGCGGAGCTCTACTGTGAAACGGAAACAGAGACGGTGCGGCTGTATTGCGAGCCTGTCGCGATGACGGACGACGTGACATCGGTCACGATCCGCCATGGCCAAATCATCACGCGGGTATGGTATTTTGAAGCAAGACGAGAGGACGGCTCTCCCGCGCCCCCGGGAACCTACCGTCTGAAACTGACGTATCTCGATAATTTTGTCATCAAAGAAAACTTTTTGGAGATTAAAGCGCGTTCGGCTCAGCAAAATGCCGGCGGCGACGGGCGGAAACTTTCCGCTCTTTCTTTTTTAAAACCGAAAGCGGGCGGGATTCATTGACTTTTTTCAAGAAAACAAGTACAATATAGAAAAAACGAAGGGGATATCCGATTGATCATCGTGGGGTTCGATCCGGGCTTGGCGACGCTCGGCTACGGCGCGATCGAGAAAAACGCGCGCGGGCAATGCAGAATGCTGGATTTCGGCGTGGTGCTGACGCCGAAGGACGAAAATCTGGCGGTCAGGCTGTGTATGCTGGAGGAGGGCGTCAAAAAAGTGATCCATTCCTTTCAGCCGGACGAGATCGCGGTGGAAGAGCTGTTTTTTGCCAAGAATATCACCACGGGCATTCCCGTCGCGCACGCGCGCGGCGTCATTCTGCTGACGGCGGCAAAGGAGTGTGGCAGGCTGTACGAATACACGCCCATGCAGATCAAGCAGGCGCTTACCGGATACGGCAAGGCGGATAAAACGCAGATTCAGCAGATGGTGAAGACGTTTCTGGGGCTCCCGAAAATTCCCCGGCCGGACGACGCGGCGGACGCGCTCGCGGTCGCGCTCTGCCACGCGCAGACCAACCGCTTCGGCAATTTGTTTTCCATATAGGAGAGATTTATGCTCGGATACATCAAAGGAAAGATATTACAGGCGGAAAACGGCGTGGTTCTGCTGGAAAACGGCGGCGTGGGCTACGAAATCGTCTGTTCCGCTTCCGTCTACGCGAAGCTCTTGAATGAGGGCGAGGGAGAGGTCTATACCTATCTCGCCGTGCGGGAGGACGATATTTCTCTCTACGGCTTTGTGAGCCCGGAAGAAAAGAAGATGTTTTTAAAGCTGACGAGCGTCTCCGGCGTCGGGCCGAAGATGGGGATCGGGATTCTTTCCGCCATGAATCTGGGGCAGCTGGCGGTCGCCATTGCCACGGCGGACGTACGGACCCTCTCTTCGGTCAAGGGCCTGGGGAAAAAGACGGCGGAACGCATCGTGCTGGAACTGCGGGAGAAGGTGAACGCGGAGGACGTCCCGGAAGGGGGTGCCGCGCCCGCCGCCGGGAAAGAGGCGGATGAGGACGCCGTCGTCGCGCTGATGACGCTCGGCTTTACGCGCGCGGAGAGCGTGCAGGCCGTGAGCGCCGCGATGGCCGCCGGCGCGATGGGCATTCAGCAGATCATCGCGTATGCGCTCAAGGGGATGAGGTGACATGGAAGAAGAAAGACTGGTGATGAGCACCAAGAATTTCACGGACAGCGAGGTGGAGAACGTCCTTCGCCCCAAGAACATGGACAGCTACGTGGGGCAGGACAAGGCGAAGGAAAATCTCTCCGTCTTTATCGCCTCCTCCAGGCTCCGCGGAGAGGCGCTCGATCACGTGCTTTTATACGGTCCCCCCGGTTTGGGAAAGACTACGCTCGCGCACATCATCGCTGCGGAACTGGGCGTGCAGATCAAGGTGACAAGCGGCCCCGCCATCGAGCGCGCGGGCGATCTCGCGGCGATCTTGACCAACCTGAACGAGCGGGACGTGTTGTTTATCGACGAAATTCACCGCCTGAACCACGCGGTGGAGGAAATTTTATATCCGGCGATGGAGGATTTCTCCCTGGATTTCATCATCGGCAAGGGCCCTTCCGCCAAGAGCGTGCAGCTCCCGCTGCCGAAGTTCACCCTGATCGGCGCGACCACCCGCGCCGGCATGCTGACCGGCCCTCTGCGGGATCGGTTCGGGGTGATCTGCCGGCTGGAGACGTACACGAACGAACAGCTCGCCGAGATCGTGCGCCGTTCGGCCGCGGTGCTGGGAATCAGGATCGACGCGGGCGCGTGCCTGGAGATCGCCTCCCGCAGCCGCGGCACGCCGCGGATCGCGAACAGGCTCTTAAAGCGCGTCAGGGACTTTTCCCTGGTAAAGGGGAGCGAGACGGTCAGCCGCGCGGATGCGGACGCCGCGCTGACGCGGCTGGAGATCGACCGCCTGGGGCTGGACGCCATCGATTTGAAGCTCCTCACTTCTCTGGCGGAGAAGTTCGGCGGCGGTCCCTGCGGGCTGGATACGCTGGGAGCGACCATCAACGAGGACGCCGGCACGATCGAGGACGTGTATGAACCGTACCTATTGCAGCTCGGCTTCATCGCCCGCACGCCGCGCGGGCGGGTGCTTTTAAAAAACGGCTACGCGCATATCGGCAAACGCATGCCGGAGGAAAAGCGGGAACAGCTCGCCGTTTTCGAGGGGAATCATGAAAACCTCTGATTTCGATTACGAACTGCCCGAAGAGCTGATCGCGCAGACGCCCGCCGAGCCGCGCGATTCTTCCAGAATGCTCTGTTACAGGCGGGATACGGACGAAGTTTCCCACCGCATTTTCCGCGACCTGCCGGAGATTTTGCGCCCGGGCGATCTGCTGGTGCGCAACAATACCCGCGTCCTGCCCGCCCGCCTTTACGGCTTCACGCCGCACGGGGGAAAAGTAGAGGTGCTCCTCTTAAAGCGCCGCTCCCTCGCAGAGTGGGAGGTTTTGGTCAAACCGGGCAAAAAGGCGCGCGAAGGGGCGGAGCTTTTCTTTTCGGAGGAATTGTCCCTCGTCGTCAAGGGGCGCACCGGAGAAGGGGAGCGCATCGTCGAATTCCGCTATGACGGCGTATTCGAGGACATCATCTCCCGTCTGGGAGAGATGCCGCTGCCCCCTTATATCCACGAAAAACTGGCGGACGGGGAGCGCTATCAGACGGTTTATTCCAAGGTAAACGGCTCCGCCGCCGCGCCCACCGCGGGGCTGCATTTCACGCCCGCGCTCTTCGACCGCCTGCGGGAAAAAGGCGTGGAAACAGCGGATATTCTCCTGCACGTGGGGCTGGGAACCTTCCGTCCCGTCAAGGCGGAGGAAATCACCAGGCATCACATGCACTCGGAATACTACGAGATCGACGAGATCAATGCAGATAAAATCAACCGCGCGAAGCGGGAGGGGAGGCGCGTCATTGCGGTGGGCACCACTTCCGTGCGCACCCTGGAGTCCGTCGCGGATGAAAACGGGTTTGTCCGCTCCTGCCGCGGCAATACGGAGATTTTTATCTTCCCCGGCTATCGCTTTCGGTGCGTCGACGGGCTGATCACCAATTTTCACCTGCCGAAGTCCACGCTGATCATGCTGATTTCCGCATTTTTGGGGCGGGAAAAGACGCTGGAACTCTACAATCTTGCGGTGAAAAACCGCTATCGCTTTTTTTCGTTCGGCGACGCGATGCTCCTGCTCTGAATGCGGGCGGTAAGAGGAATCAAATATGGAAAACAAAAAAGCGCCGTTTTGGTTTGAAACGGTAAAACAGGATGGGAAATCGGGCGCCCGCGCCGGGATTCTGCATACGCCGCACGGGGACATCGAGACGCCCGTCTATATGCCCGTGGGCACGCAGGCGACGGTCAAAGGCGTCATGCCGCGCGATCTCAAAGAGGCGGGAGCGCAGATCATTCTCGCCAACACCTATCATCTGTATATGCGGCCGGGCGACGAGCTCGTCAGGGCGGCCGGCGGATTGCATCGGTTCATGGCGTGGGACCGCCCGATTCTCACGGACAGCGGCGGATTCCAGGTCTTTTCGCTCGCCCAGCTGAATAAAATAAAGGACGAAGGCGTCTATTTTAATTCGCATGTGGACGGGAGCCTGCATTTCATCACGCCCGAGAAGGCGATCTCCATAGAGAACAATCTGGGTGCGGATATCATCATGGCCTTCGACCAGTGCTCGGAGTACGGAACGGATTACAAAAACAGCAGGATCGCCATGGAGCGCACCTTAAAGTGGCTGGAACGGTGCGTGAAAACGCACAATAATCCCGCACAGGCGCTCTTTCCCATCGTGCAGGGGAATATGTTTAAAGATCTCAGGCTGGAGAGCCTGAGGGAAGCGAAGCAGTACGCGACGTACGGCATCGCGATCGGCGGCCTTTCGGTGGGCGAGCCGAAGCCGCTGATGTACGAGATCATGGACGAAATGCTCCCCTATTATCCGCAGGACGTTCCCCGCTATCTGATGGGCGTGGGCAGCCCGGACTGCCTGATCGAGGGCGTGCTGCGCGGAATCGATATGTTCGACTGCGTCCTGGCCACGCGGATCGCCCGCAACGGCACCGCGATGACCTCCCGCGGGAAGATCGTCGTGCGCAATGCGAAATATAAGGAGGACTTTACTCCGCTGGATCCGGAATGCGACTGCTACTGCTGCAAAAACTACACGAAGGCGTATCTCAGGCACCTCGTCAACGTAGGGGAAATGATGGGCGGCATGATGCTCAGCCTCCACAACATAACCTTTCTCACAAAGCTGATGAGGCAGATCCGGCAGGCTGTTCTGGAGGACCGGCTGCAGGATTTTGCGGCGGAATTTTACGAAAGTTACGGGAAATTTTGAATTTAACGGTTAATTGACTTGCCAAACGGATAAAAAACAAGTAAAATAGAAAAAAAGCGAAAAGGAGATTTTTACCATGTGGTTTCAGTTATTGGCGGATGCGGCGGAAGACACGACCGAAAATCCCGGTACGCCCTGGGGGACTTATATTCTGCTCATCGTGCTGGTGATCGCGCTGATCGGTATGTTCGTATGGTCCACCTATTCCAATAAAAAGCGCCAGAAGCAGATGCAGGAGCAGCTTGCCAGCATTCAGCCCGGCTATCAGATCAAGACCATCGGCGGCATCTGCGGCACGGTCGTGGAAGTGAACAAGGAGGAAAACACCTTTGTTCTCGAAACCGGCACCGCCGATCAGAAATCCTATATGAAGTTTGACATGCAGGCGATCTATCAGTCCTCCGCGCCGAACGACGGTTCGGACGTCTATGAGAGCGCCCCCGCGGAAACGCCGGCAGAAGCGCCCGCGGAAGAGACGGATTCTTCCGCAGAAGAAGAGGCGGAAGACGCCGAAGAAAGCGCGGAAGAATAATTTGTCCGCATAAAAACGAATGCCTCCGCATAGATATCTAGTATTGAAGCGGAGGTTTTTTTATGGAGGAAAGAGCGCAATTCTGGAAAATGACCGGGCGGGGCGTCTCGCTCGCGATCATCGTCTGTCTGGCGGCGGTTCTGATTTTCGCGCTGGTGATCCAGTTTACGGGGTTGCCGGAGAGCGTCATCATGCCCGTCAATCAGTTCATCAAAGTGCTGGCGATTTTCATCGGCTGTTTTTTCTCGCTCAGGGGATCGAAGGGCTGGCTGAAAGGGGGGCTTGTCGGGTTGATCGCAGGCGGGCTTACCTTTCTCTTATTCGCGCTTCTGGGCGGTTTTCCGTCCGGGCTCAGGATCCTGTGGGATCTGCTTTTCTGCGTCGGAGTGGGGATCCTTTCGGGAATCATCTCGGTGAATCTGAAAAAAGATTAAAAAACCCGCCGAAGTCTTTGACTTTTGAGCCGCGTTTTAGTATAATAAACAAAAAGAATACGAGCGGAGGTCTATCATGAACAGAATCAAAACGGTAGCCGTTCCGGTGAAAAAGGCTCATACGGGTTGCGGGGAATGCAGAAGCACCTGCCAGTCGGCCTGCAAAACGTCCTGCACGGTCGGCAACCAATCCTGCGAGAAGAACACCAGAGAACAGAAGATCACGGAAATCAAATAACAAACAAATAGCGAAAACTTTTCAAGGAGCAGTAAAGTTTACTGCTCCTTGATTTGGCGTTGAGATATTATGGTACATACTTTTGCGATAGACGGAAATTACTATCTTTTCGACGTGGGGAGCGGCGCGCTTCACATCTGCGACGCGCTCACCTCCGAGGTCGTGAAGAAAATGCAGGGCGAGCCCTATGATTTCCGCGGGGCGGACGAATCCGCCGTGCGGGAGATCGAGGAAGAGATTTTGCGCCTGAAAGAGGAGGGTATCCTGTTCGGAGAGGAGGAAAAGAGCGCGCCTGTCAAAAGCGACCTGGTCAAGGCGCTCTGTCTGCACATCTGCCACGACTGCAACCTCCGCTGCGAGTATTGTTTTGCGGGAGAGGGGAAATATAAGGGCAGAACGGAATATATGTCCGACGAAGTCGCGCGCGCCGCGGTGGATTTCCTCATCGGGCAGTCCGGGAACCGGAAGATTCTGGAGATGGATTTCTTCGGCGGGGAGCCGCTCATGAATCTCTCCGTCGTGAAAAATACGGTGGCGTACGCGAAAGAACAGGGAAAACTGCACGGCAAGAAGTTCCTGTTCACGCTCACGACGAACGGCGTGCTGCTGACCGGCGAGACCGCCGAATGGCTGAACGAAGAGATGGAAAACGTCGTTCTGAGCCTGGACGGCAGAAAGGAAGTGCATGACGGCGTCCGCCGGACGGTGAACGGGAAGGGCAGCTACGAGGTCATCATCGAAAACCTGAAGCGCTTTGTCCGCATGCGCGGGGACAGGCACTATTATATCCGCGGCACGTTCACCAACCGGAACCTCGATTTCGGGGAGGACGTTCTGGCGCTCGCCGACAGCGGATTCCGTGAAATATCCCTCGAGCCCGTCGTTCTTCCGGAGGGGCACGCGCTCTACATCGGCAGGGACAAGCTCCCCGCGATCGCGGAGGAATACCGCAGGCTGGCGCGGGAATACCTGAAGAGAAAGGAGGAGGGAAAGCCGCTCTTCCGCTTCTTCCATTTCCAGATCGACCTGGAAGGCGGCCCGTGCCTGAAAAAGCGCGTGAGCGCGTGCGGCGCGGGAAACGAGTATTTTTCGGTCACGCCGCAGGGAGATCTCTACCCCTGCCATCAGTTTGCGGACGATCCTGAGTATAAAATGGGAAACGTCTTCGACGGGACGCTGAACGAGGAGATCCGCGCCGTATTCAGAAACGCCAATCTCTTCACGAAAGAAAAGTGCAAAAACTGCTTTGCGAAGTATCACTGCAGCGGCGGCTGCGCGGCGAACAACATTCATTTCGGCGGAGATATCGATACGCCGTACGAAATTACCTGCGAAATGATGAAGGCGCGCATGGAGTGCGCCCTGCACCTCTATGCCAGGGCGCGCGAAAGCGAAAGTGCGCAATAACCCCGATTCGGCGAAAAAATATGCCGCCGACAATGCGAAATTATAAAAAAACAACTTGTTTTTATTGACTAAAAAGCGAATAAGTTATATAATTATTTAGTCTAGGACTACGAAATTACATCAGGAGGCAAGGATGAGCAAGAAGAAGTCAATCGTATTACTGGTACTGATCGTGCTGGTGATCGTGGTATTGACCTTAATGACTTTCGTCAGTTTTGCTCTGCCGGGCAGCGTCAAGGATTTCAATTCCATCATCGGCGCGATGGAGCTCGAGCAGGATCTCGGCGAAGGCTATACCTACACCTATGAAATGAAAGACGAATTGCAGCTGGACGATTCGGACGTGACGGTGGAAGACGTGTTGAAGGAAGTGCGTGAACGCGTCGAATTCCTCGGATACAGCGGCGCCGAAGTTTACGCATATAAACAGGCGGAAGAAGACGATTACAGACTGCGCATCACGCTGAGAGGGCTGAAAATTGACGGCAGCGTCACCACGCCGGATGCGGACGTTCAGGCGATTATGCTGTTCGGCGACACCGTGTTTACCGATGGGGACGGCAACACCCTGTTCGATCAGGACGGGGTTGTCAATGCCTATACGCAGACTTTGAGCGGATCGCATTACGTCGCGCTGGAATTCACCAAGAGCGCGGCCGACCAGGTCGCGGGCAAGACCATCACCGCCAAAATCGGCGATACGACCGTAATGAGTGTGGACTGCTCGGATTTTTCGGGAACGACTTTGTTTTTCAGCAGCGATGGTTCTGACGCGCAGGCGGTGCGCCGCATTGCAGCGCAGCTCAAATTCGGCGGGCTGCCGCTCGAATACGAGGCGGTGGACAGCGGCTATAACGCCTATTCGGTTCTGGGCGAAAACGCAGTGATGGACGTCACGCTGGCTTTCGTCATCGCGGTCGCCGTCATCATGGTTTTGTTTTTGGTGTTTTACCGCGGGTTCGGGCTGGTTTCCGATCTCACGATTTTCTCGTTTGTGCTGGTCGAGCTTCTGTTCCTGATCCTGATTCCCGGCGTGGTTCTCTCGCTGGCGAGCGTGCTCGGCATTCTGTTTGCGACGCTCGTCGTGATTGCGCAGATGGCGGTGCTTTCTTCCAACGTAAAGAAGGAGTACGCGATGGGCAAGACCATCAGGGCGGCGGTCAAAACGGGTTACAGAAAGGGTATTTTCGCCATTTTGGATATGACTGCGGTGTTGGGAATCGGCACGATTCTGATGCTGATTCTGGGCGGCAGCGCGATGTTCCCGTTCGCGGTGACGTTCGGCGTCGGGCTCATCATCGGCGCGCTCGCCACGATGTTCCTGTCCCAGCTGCTCCTGAAAATCATCATGGCGCTTCCCAAGAATCAGGAAAAGTTCTTTTGCTTGAAGAGGGAGGAAGAAGTCAATGAATAAGATCATGAAAGGTGCGAAGATCTGGATGGCGCTGGCGCTCGTCGTGATCGTCGCGGGGGCGTTCGTCCTCGGGTTCGTCGGCATGAACACCACGGTTTCCTACGGCGGCGGTTACGAAGTGATCGTCACGACGGATGCCGAACTGGATACGTACGAAACGGTTTCCTCCATCACCGAAAAGGTGCTGAAGGACAACGGACTGAAATACGAATATAAGAAAGAAGTCAACGACAAGGCGATTCTGATTTACGGGTTTCAATCGGTGGTTTCCGCCGAAACGGTAGATGCGATCAACGCCGCGCTCCAGGCGGAATCGACGCTGACCAACAACCCGGTGGCGGAATGCAACGAAGTGCTCGCGACGCGCTCAAACACGCACATCTGGATGGCTGTGATTGTGGCGGCGATCGTCGCGGTCTGCGCCTTCGTGTACGCGCTGATCCGCTATAAGCTGGCGGCGGGCGCCACGATCGCGGTGCTCTTCATCGTCAACGTATTGCTCACCGTGATGCTGACTGCGGTATGCCGCGTTCCGGTCGGCGAGTATTACCTCGCTTCCGTTGCCGCGACCGTGCTGCTCGGGCTGATGATGAACGTGTTTTGGCTGTATGCGGCGAAGGATATCGCGAAAAACGTCGCGAATGAAGACAAGTCCGTCGCCGAACGCGCGGTAATGGCGGGCAACGCCACCGCAAAGCTCAATTTAGGGCTGCTGATCGCAGTCGTTGTGGCGGCGGTGCTGCTGGCGGTGCTCGGGACGACTTCTCTCGCATACGTCGGCTATACCATGATCGCAGGCATCGTTTCCTCCGCGTTCGTGGCGATCTTCCTGACGGGGCCGGTATGGTCGATGTTCAAGGGCGTCGGCGAGGCGAGAGCGAAGAGAGCTTCCTATCAGGGCAAAGAAAAGGCGGAAGCGAAGGCGGAATAAGGTTTCGCAAAACGGCACATTCAGGCGGGATATCATCATCTCGCCTTTTTGGTTAAAAAGGAAGGATTTATGGAAAGACTGCGCTGTCATCCCGCTCTCTCCGGGCGGGAGCGGAAAATTGTAGAAGAAATCGCGCTTGCAAACGGACTCTCCCCGGAAACGGCGGAGATCCTTTTCGCGCGCGGTCTGGACAGCGCGGATAAGGCTTACGCGTTCCTGAATCCCGGCAGGCACCGCTTTCACGATCCCTTCCTGCTCTCGGGCATGAAGGCGTGCGTGGAGCGGCTGGAACGCGCCCGCCGGGAGGGCGAGCGCGCGCTGGTCTACGGCGATTACGATGCGGACGGGGTTTCCGCCGCCGCAATTCTGTATCGCGCGCTCAGGAAATTCGGCGTCGAAGCGCTGACCGTCGTCCCCGAGCGGGAAAACGGTTACGGCCTGAATCTCGGCTTGGTGGAGGCCATCGCGGAAGAGACGGCAATCGACCTGGTCATCACGGTTGACTGCGGCATCTCCAATCGGGAAGAGATCTCCGAACTCATGGATCTGGGGATGGACGTCATCGTGACAGATCATCACGAAATCCCGCCCGCGCTTCCCGAATGCGTCTGTATCAACCCCCATCTCCCCGGGCAGGATTATCCCTTTGACAGCCTGTGCGGCGCGGGCGTCGCCTTCAAACTCGCCTGCGCTCTTTTGGGGGAGGAGGCGTATTCCTATCTGGATTTCGCCGCGGTGGCGACGGTGGCGGACAGCATGCCGCTCGTCGGGGAAAACCGCGACATCGTGTTCGAGGGACTGAAAATGCTGGGGGGCAAACGCGTCCGTCCGGCCATGAAATATCTCCTTTCCTCGAACAAGGACCGCGAGGTGAACGCCCAGACGCTCGCCTACGTTCTCGCGCCCCGCATCAACGCGGCGGGCAGAATGGGGGATGCGAACGCGGCGCTCTCTCTGTTCCTCTCGGAGGACGAAAACGAGATCGCGGACCTTGCCGCCAGGCTCTCCGCGTATAATCTGGAACGCCAGGCGGAGTGCGATAAACTGTATCAGGCAGCCAAGGCGCAGCTGGAGAAAAAGGGCGCTTACGGCAACATCATCATGCTGTACGACGAGACCTGGGCGACGGGGTTCGTCGGCATCGTCGCCGCGCGGCTGGCGGAGGAATACGCCCGCCCGGTCATCATGTTCGCCGGGCAGGACGGGCGTCTGAAGGGCTCCGCGCGCAGTGTGGACGGAATCAATATTTTCGAGGTGATCTCCTCGCAGAAAGCGCTGCTGAGAGAATTCGGCGGGCATGCGCAGGCAGCGGGCGTCTCTGTCGAACGCGAGAACTTCGAGGCGTTCGAGGCGGGGGCGGACGCTTACATAGCGGCGCACTGCGATCCGTCCGCCTTTCAGCCGGTCCTATCCGTCGAGCGGATGGTCGACCGCCCGCTCACGGCGGCGTTCGTCTCGGAGCTGAACCGGCTGGAACCCTGCGGCGTGGGAAACAAAAAGCCGCTGTTTGCGACCGAAATCGGCAGTACCGACTGTTCCGTTCTCAAACAGGGTACGGGACATATCACCTTTCATACCGATTGCCTGGATATGATTTGGTTCGGCGGTCTCAAAGACGCCGATCTCCTGAAGCTCCCCGTTAAAAAGACGGTCGTTTTTGAAGCGAACCTCTCCGTCTTCGGGCGGTCGCAGTCCTTGCGCGGATACGTGAAGGAACTTTTGATGCCGGAAAAGCCGGGCGGCGGGGAGCTCGGGCTCTATCTGCTCGCAAACGCGCTTTCTCAGCTGCAATACGAGACGTTCGGGCAGGACGACCGCCCGCTCGGAGAGGCGGAAACGCATGCGTTCGTCGCGGAGGCGCTGGCACGTCCGCACGGCGCGGTCTTTTTCGCAGCGCGCGCGGAGACGCTCGCCGCCTTTCCGGAACTGGAGGGGCTTCCCGTCTCCGTTTACAAGCCGCCCGAACGCAACCTGCTGAATGCGGTCGTGCTTTCGCCCAAGGAAGAGGCGGATTTCGGCGGTTTTGCGCGCGTGATCTGGCTGGACCGCCCTTTGAAAAGCATCAACGTCGGGGGAGACCGCCCCGTGTACTATAACTGCGAGCGGGCGGGAATTCCGCTCGACGGGATCAGGGCGGACCGTGACGCCTGCAAGCGCGCTTTCGCGGAGATGAAGGCGCGCGCCGGAAAACCCTGCGCGGGCAGCGCGGATTTTTATTTCCGCTACCGCCCCGCCGAGCGCGCGGAGCAGTTCGTCTTCGCGTTCGAGGTGTTCTGCGAACTGGGCTTTTTTTCGGTGGAAAGCGGCGTTCTGCGCTATTTTCCCGCCGTCAGGCGGGATCTGGCGGATTCCGCGATCTATCGCTTTGTAGGGGACTGATATGGACGTTTTGGAAAGAATCAGACAAGTGTATACGGGGGATGACCTCAGCTTGTGCGAGCGCGCGTACGACTATGCGAAAAAGGCGCACGCCAATCAGAAGCGCGCGTCCGGCGAGGAATATTTCACGCATCCGTGCGCGGTCGCGTCCATCCTCATCGACCTGGGGCTGGACGCGCCCACCATCGCCGCGGCGTTTCTGCACGACGTCATCGAGGATACCCCCGTCTCGGAGGGGGACGTCCGTCAGGAATTCGGCGACGAGGTGCTGGAGCTCGTCCTCGGCGTGACCAAGCTGGAGAAGATCGAGTTCACCTCGCAGGAAGAGGAGCAGGCGGAGAACTTCCGCAAGATCTTCGTGGCGATGGCAAAGGATATCCGCGTGATCATCATCAAGCTCGCCGACCGTCTGCACAACATGCGCTCGCTCAACTTCCTCTCCAAGGAGCGCCAGCAGCGCCTCGCCCGCGAGACGCTGGATATCTTTGCGCCGCTTGCCGGTCGGCTGGGCATCAGCCAGATCAAATGCGAGCTGGAAGATCTCTCTCTCAAATATCTGGAGCCGGAATTTTTTGAATTTCTGGTCGTCAACATCAATCAGAAGGTCAAGGAACGGCGGGAGTTCGTGGATTTCGTGGTCAAGGAGATCAACGGGATCCTGGTGGAATCGGGCATCGAGGGAAAGGTGTTCGGCCGCCCCAAGCATTTTTACTCCATCTACAAGAAGATGAAGAACCAGCACAAGACGCTCGACCAGATCTACGATCTGACCGCCGTGCGCGTCATCGTGGCGGACGTCAACGAGTGCTACGAGATCTTCGGCAAGATCCACCACAAATGGAAGCCCATTCCGGGCAGGATCAAGGACTATATCGCGACGCCCAAACCCAACATGTACCAGTCCCTCCACACGACGGTGGTCACGGACTTCGGGCAGATCTTTGAAATTCAGATCCGCACGTTCGAGATGGACCGCGCCGCAGAATACGGTATCGCGGCGCACTGGAAATATAAGGAGAACAAGACGGAGGCGGACGATTTCGACACCCGCCTCACCTGGATCCGCGAGGTCATGGAATGGCAGGGCGGGCTGAAGGACTCCAAGGAATTTCTGGATTCCCTGAAAGGGGATATCTACAGCTCGGAGGTCCTGGTGTTCACGCCGAAGGGGGACGTCATTTCCCTCCCGAAGGACGCCACGCCCATCGATTTTGCCTACGCCATTCACTCCGCGGTGGGAAACCGCTGCGTGGGGGCGAAGGTAAACGGAAAGATGGTCCCGCTCAATACGCCGCTGCAAGTCGGCGACGTGGTGGAGGTGATCACCTCCCAGAATTCAAAGGGCCCCTCCTGGGACTGGCTGAAGATCGTAAAGGGCTCCTCCACCAAAGTGAAGATCAAGCAGTTCTTCAAGCGGGAGATGAAGGAGGAGAACATCAAAACGGGCAAGTCCATGCTGGAAGCGGAAGCGAAACGCAAGGGCTTTACCCTCTCCGAACTCCTGACGGACGAGGCGTTCTTAAAGCTCTCCAGCCGCATGTCCTTTTCGGGGCAGGACGAGATGTTCGCTTCCGTCGGATACGGCGCCGTCACGACAAATCAGATTTTACTCAAGCTCATCGACCACTATCGCAAGAAAATGCCGAAAGAGGTCGTCAAGGCGGAAATTTCCAGGAGAGAGCCCACCGGCGGCGTGGTCGTCAAGGGCATGAGCGGGCTGCTGGTGCGTTACGCGGGGTGCTGTACGCCCGTCCCGGGGGACGAGATCGTCGGGTTTATCTCCCGCGGCAGGGGCGTCACCATTCACCGCGCGGACTGCCCGAACATGAAAACGGTGGACCGCGACCGGCTCATCGAGGTCAGCTGGGCGAATCAGGCGGATATCCCGTACAAGGCGAGTATCCGCGCGGTCGCTTCCGATCAGGGCGCCATTCTGGCTGCGGTCTCCACGCAGTGCGCGCTGATGAACCTCACCATTACTTCCATCAACGGCCGGCTGGACGCAAAGACAAAGGAAGCCGTGGTGGATTTCAACATCAGGCTCAATTCCCGGCAGGATCTGGATACGCTGATTTCAAAGCTGAAACAGGATAAAAAACTGGCGGACGTCTATCGTACGTCCAATTAAAGGAGAGAAGTGAAACCGCAAAAAGTGATGATTTTCGGCGGGACGGGATTTTTGGGATACGCCGCCGCAAAGCTGTTTTCGGAGCGCGGGGCGGAGGTTTCCGCCTGCGCAATGCCGGGCGAACTGGCGTCGCTGGACTGGATGGACAGCCGCATCTCCCTCAGGCTCGTCGATCTGTTCTCGGCGGATCATGCCGAGCTGACCGCGTTGGCGGAGGGCTGCGACACCGCGGTGTACGCGCTCGGGCCGGACGACCGCATTCTGCCGGACGCCCCCGCGTACGATTTTTTCAAAGAGCGGCTGGTGGATAAATGCGTCTCCGTTTTATCCGCGGCAAAGGATGCCGGCGTCCGCCGCTGCGTGGTGCTGAGCTCCTATTTCTGCTATTTCGACCGCAGGGAAAAGGGAAAGCTGTCCCGCTTTCATCCCTATATCCGCGCGCGTTCGGAGCAGGAAAAGGCCGTGGTCGCGCTGGGAGAAAAAGGGGGCTTTGAAGTGATGATCGTCGAGATTCCCTACGTGTTCGGCGCGCCCGTCGGCAGAAAGCCCATCTGGAAGGATGCGCTTTTATCTCATTTCGACGGCCTTTCCCGCGTATTTTTCCCCGCGGGCGGGGGAACTGCCGCGGTGGACGTCTCTGGCGTCGCTCAGGCAATCTATGCGGCGGCGGTCAACGGGGTGCACGGGCAGTGCTATCAGGTCGCCAAGGAGAATTATCTCTTTTCCGAGCTGATTCCCATGATGCTCGCCCATGCGGGCGACCGCAGGGGATACACCTCCGTTCCCGCGTTTTTGTGTACGCTTTGGACGAAGCGGATCGAGAAGAAGAACCGCGCCGCGGGCAAGGAGAGCGGGCTGAACCTCTCCAGGCTGATGACGCAGATTCAGAACCGCAAGTTTTACCTCGATCCGGAGGTTCTTTATCAGCAGCTCGACTATGCGTCGCTCGGATTTGACGGCGGGAGAGCGGTGGAGGAGGGCGTCGCCGAGAGCATGGCGGCGCTGTGAACATGAAAGTGATTTTAATGCACACGGGCCCGTTGAGCGTCAATACCTATCTGGTCTGCAACGAGGCCGCGCGGGAGATGCTCGTCATCGACCCGGGCGGAAACGCCGATGAGATCCTGCGCCGCGCGGAGGCGGAAAACTGCCGGATTGCGGCGGTTCTGCTGACGCACGCGCACTTCGACCACGCGGGCGCCTGCAAGGAGCTGCAGGACGCGGGCATCCCGGTTTATGTGCACAGAGAAGAGGAAATCAATCTCCATTCCGCCGGCAACATGGGGCGGCTTTTCGGCTGTCCCATGGCTGAACTGCGGGCGGATTCCGTCTTTGCGGACGGAGACGTGCTTTCGCTCGCGCATCTTGCCGTCACCGTCCTCCATACGCCCGGGCACACCGCCGGTTCGTGCTGCTTTCAGATCGGCGACAGGCTGTTTTCGGGCGATACGTTGTTTTTCGGCTCCGCCGGGCGCACCGACCTCATCGGCGGGGACGCCCGCGCGCTCGCCGCTTCCCTGCGCAGGCTCTGCGCGCTGCCGGGCGATTGCGTCGTCTGCCCCGGGCACGGAGAAGAGACGACGCTTCAATACGAAAGGGAGAACAATCCGTTTTGCTGACCAATCTTACCGCCTTATATCCCGACCTCATGGAAGTGGTCAATCTCTTCGAGGGCGGCGCGGAACTGAATATCTCACATGTGTTTGAACAGAAAGACGGGGCGTACGCGCATGCCGTCGCGGTGGAGGGCGTTCCCTTCTCCTTTTCCTACCCGCGGCCGGATAATCCGTCCGAGCGGGAGGAGAAGCGGCTGCTGAAGCGGAGCGCGAAACTGGCGGTCTACCGCGCGCTGTCCTCTTATACGGGCAAGCGCATGCCGTGGGGCTCGCTCACGGGCATCCGCCCCACCAAGCTCGCCTATCAGCAGGGAGCGGATTTCGAGCGGTTTTTTCGGGAGGAAATGCTGGTGTCTCCCGAAAAAACCGCGCTGATTGCGCAGATATTGGACGCGCAGCGGGGGATTTACGAGAAGAACGACGATAACGGGGACCTGTTCGTCGGCATTCCGTTCTGTCCCTCGCGCTGCGCGTACTGTTCTTTCGTCTCCGGCGATATCCGCAAAAACGCCGCGCTCGTCGAGCCGTATGTGGAAGCGCTTGTGCGGGAGATCGCCGCTTCCAAGCCCCTCGTGAAGAAGCTGAGAAGCGTCTACATCGGGGGCGGAACGCCCGTCGCGCTTCCCTTCCCCCTCCTGAGGAAGGTGCTGGACGCCGTCGGGCCGCAGAGCGCTGAATATACGGTGGAGGCGGGTCGGCCGGATGCGATCAGCCGGGAAAATCTGGCGCTTTTAAGAGATTACGGCGTCACGCGGATCTGTCTCAACCCGCAGACCTTTCAGGACAGGACGCTCCGTTTGATCGGCAGAAACCACACCGTCAGAGACATCTACGACCGCTATCCGCTTACAAAGGGATTCTCGGTCAACATGGACCTCATCGCGGGGCTTCCCGGCGAGCGCTTTGCGGATTTTAAGGACAGTATCGACCGCTGTATCGAGCTGGATCCGGACAACGTCACCGTGCATACGCTCTGTCTGAAGAGAGGCGCCGCGCTGAAAGAGGAGACCGATCGCCTCCCTGCGGGAGAGGTCGCGGAAATGGTGGAGTACGCGCATGCCGCGCTCGCGGAAAGGGGATACCGGCCGTACTATCTGTACCGCCAGAAGTACATGGCGGGCAACCTCGAGAACACGGGTTACGCGAAGCCGGGAACGGCGTGCGTGTATAACGTCGATATCATGGAGGAGATCGCGCAGAACGTCGCCTGCGGCGCGAACGCGGTGTCCAAGGCGGTGTTCGGCGGGGGGGAGCGCATCGAGCGGTACGGCTCTCCCAAGGACATTCCCTCCTATCTTGCGAAACTGGACCGGATTATAGAGGAAAAACGCAAACTTTTCTGCTAAAAACAGTTTACAAAAACGGAAAAGTTTGGTATACTGATAATGCTTTGATTTTACCCGTCGCAAGGGCTTGCGGGAACTCCGTCGCAGCGCTTTGCCCCGGGCGTATTATTCCATAACAGAAGGAGGTAAAACAATTATGGACAAGCAGAGAAAAGCGGAAATTATCGCTAAATACGGCAGAAAAGAGGGAGACACGGGTTCTCCCGAAGTGCAGATCGCGCTTTTGACCGAGCGCATCAATCATCTCAACGAGCATCTGAAAATCAACAAGAAAGACAACCATTCCCGGCGCGGCCTTCTGAAAATGGTCGGTGCCCGTCGCGGTCTCCTGGATTACCTGAAGAAGACCGACCTCGAGGGTTACAGAAAGCTCATTGCTGATTTGGAACTGAGAAAATAAGAGAAAAAGGGCGGCAGTTTTTTTGTCGCCCCTTTTTTTCGTGAAAGCGGTAATCATTGCGCGGAAAATGCGCAAAATTCAAATAAATCAGAGTCAGGAGAAGGAATTATGACAGACACGTACAGAGAGTTTAAAACCACCGTCGGCGGACGGGAGGTCACGGTGGAGACGGGCAAATACGCGGAACAGACCAACGGGTCCTGCGTCATTCGCTGCGGAGAGACCGTGGTCATGGTCAACGTCGTGATGGCGGAAAAGCCGCGCGACGGAATGGATTATTTCCCCTTGGGCGTAGACTTCGAGGAGAAGATGTATTCGGTGGGCAAGATCCCCGGCAGCTTTAAGAGACGGGAGGGCAGAGCGAGCGACAAGGGCATTCTGACCGCGCGCCTCATCGACCGCCCGCTCCGCCCGCTGTTCCCGAAGGGACTGTTCAACGACGTCAGCGTGGTCGCCACCGCGCTCTCCGTCGATCCGGATATCGCGCCCGAACCGCTGGCGATGCTGGGCTCTTCCATCGCGCTGTCCATTTCGGACATTCCCTTTGCGGGGCCGACCGGCAGCGTGGTCGTGGGAATCGTGGACGGCGAATACGTCATCAACCCCACGCTCGCGGAGAAAGAAAAGAGCACGCTCGCGCTGAATCTCTCCGGCACCAAGGACGCGATCATGATGGTCGAGGCTGGCGCCAAGGAGATTTCGGACGACGACATGGTGGGCGCCATCCTGTTCGGGCATGAGGAGATCAAAAAGCAGTGCGCTTTCCAGGAGGAGATCGTAAAGGCGATCGGCAAAAAGAAGCGGGAGATGGAGCTCTATCACGTCCCCGCGGAAATCGATGAAGCCGTCCGCGCGTTCGCTTCCGAAAAGCTGGACCGCGCGCTCGATACCTGCGACCGCGCGACCCGTCAGGAAGGGCAGGACGCGGTGGAAAAGGAGACGCTGGAGCACTTTGCCGAGATCTATCCCGGAAAAGAAAGGGAGATGAAGGACGCGCTCTATTATCTCACCAAGGAAAAGGTCCGCGCGAAGATTCTCGACAAGGGAATCCGCCCGGACGGAAGAGGCCTCACGGATATCCGCAAGATCTGGTGCGAACACGGCGTTCTGCCGCGCGTGCACGGATCGGGCGTCTTCACGAGAGGGCAGACGCAGGTTCTCACGACCTGCACGCTCGGCATGATCAGCGAACAGCAGAAGCTGGAGGGCTTGGACGACGAGACTGCCAAGCGCTATATGCATCAGTATAACATGCCCGGATACGCTTCGGGCGAGGCGAAGCCCCTCCGCAGCCCGGGCAGGCGCGAGATCGGGCACGGCGCGCTCGCGGAGCGCGCGCTCGAACCCGTGATTCCCTCCGAGGAGGAGTTCCCGTACGCCATCCGCATGGTGTCCGAAGTGCTCTCTTCCAACGGTTCCACCTCTCAGGGCAGCGTCTGCGGCTCCACGCTCGCGCTGATGGACGCCGGCGTTCCCATCAAGGCGCCTGTCGCCGGAATCGCGATGGGGCTCATCAAGGATCCCGAGACGGGAAAAGTCGCCATCCTGACGGATATTCAGGGGCTGGAAGATTTCCTCGGCGATATGGACTTCAAGGTCGCGGGGACGGAAAAGGGCATCACCGCCATTCAGATGGACATCAAGATCAAGGGCATCGACGAGGCGATTCTGCGCCAGGCGATCGCGCAGGCGAACGTGGGCAGAAAGCACATTCTGGGCAAGATGCTGGAGTGCATCCCCGAAGTGAAGCCCGAACTCTCCAAATATGCGCCGCGGATTATCTCCTTCCAGATCGATCCCTCCAAGATCGGCGACGTCGTGGGCAAACAGGGCAAGGTCATCAACAAGATCATCGAGGAGACGGGCGTCAAGATCGACATCGAGGACGACGGCACCGTCTGCATCGCCGCGACGGGCAACGACGGGCAGCTGGAACGCGCGAAGGCGATCGTCCTCTCCATCGCGAAGGATCCCGAAGTGGGCGATATGTTCATCGCGGAAGTGGTCAGAATTCTCCCGAAAGTGGGCGCGTTCTGCGAGCTCGCGCCGGGGAAGGACGGCTTGATCCACATCTCGAGAATGAGCGAAAAGCGGATCGAATCCGTGGAGGAAGTGCTCCACATCGGCGACATGGTGAAAGTGGAAATCATCAAGATCGGCGAAAAGGGAATCGACCTGAAGCTCCTCGAAAAGATGGAAGGCTGACGGAGATTACGGGGGTTCTGCGAACCCCCTTTTTTTGTCCGAAGGCGCGCTGTTTCCGCACCGCCGCCTTCTAACTTTTTCCCCTGCGTCATATATTGTACGTATAGGGGAAGGAAAATTGAAAAAACTAACGGTATCCAAAACAGCGCTGATCAACGTCCTTTTGATCGCCGTTCTGCTGTTCGTCTTCGCGGTGAGCTTCTTCCCGGAGCGCATCGCACCCATTTCGGGAAACGGGAAAATTTCCGCCGTCTACCGGGGAAATCCCAACAAGGCGGAAGTTTCGCTGATGTTCAACGTCTATCAGGGCTCCGAATACGTGGAGGCAATCCTGGACACGCTGTCCGAGCGCGGAGCGAAGGCGACTTTCTTTGTCGGCGGCAGCTGGGCAGACGACAACAAAGACCTCCTCTGCCGCATCGTCGGCGAGGGGCACGAGCTCGCCAATCACGGTTATTTTCACCGCGACCACGCCAAGCTGGATTACGAGCGGAACAAGGAGGAGATCGTCACGACCGAGCGCGTCGCGGAGGCGCTTTGCGGCGTAAAGACCGCGCTCTTCGCCCCGCCGTCCGGCAGTTTTTCGGATACCGCGCTGGAAGTCTGCGCAGATCTCGGATACCGGCTGATCATGTGGTCAAAGGACACCATCGACTGGCGGGATCAGGACGGGGATAAAATTTACAGGCGCGCGACGGAGAACCTCGCGAACGGGGATCTCGTGCTGATGCACCCCACAAAGGAGACGGCGAATACGCTGCCCGCCGTTTTGGATTACTACGCGTCGGTCGGCTTTACGGCCGTCACCGTTTCGCGGAATTTAGAGGAAACCTGATATGCATTACGTAAAGGAATACGAAAACGGATTTCGGCTGATCGTCAAAAAAATAGACGGTCTTTTATCCGTCTCGGCGGGGATACTCGTGGGGGCGGGCAGCGCGAACGAGAGCGCGGGGGAAAACGGAATTTCTCACTTTCTCGAACACATGATGTTCAAGGGGACGGAAAAACGCACGGCGTTTGAAATTTCCGATTCCATCGACCGCATCGGCGCGCAGATCAACGCCTTCACGGCGAAAGAACTCACCTGCTACTATGTGAAGTCCACCGCGGAGCACTTCGGAGAAGCCGCAGAAATTCTGGCGGACCTCTTTTTCTGCTCGCAGTATGCGGAAGAAGAGGCGGAAAAGGAAAAGGGCGTAGTGCTGGAAGAGATCAACATGGAGGAGGATTCCCCCGAAGATCTCTGCCTCGATCTCCTTTCCGAAGCGTATTTCGGGAAACGGGGATACGGCAGGACGATTCTGGGAAAAAAGGAAAACGTAAAGCGTTTCACGCGGGAGGACCTGTTCGATTACGTCGCCCGCTATTACACGCCGGACAACGTCGTCTTATCCGTGGCGGGAAACGTCTCTTTTGAAGAGGCGGAGGCGATCGCGGAGCAATATTTTCTCCCCGCCTTTCAGGGAAGAAAAAACCGCCCGCACAGTATGAAAGAGCCCTCTTTTGCCGGGGGGCATCTCTTCCGGAGCAAGAAAATCGAGCAGGCGCACGTGGCGCTCTGCGTGCAGGGCGTAGCGCTCGGCAGCCCGGAGATCAACGCGGTGAATCTCGCGAACGTAGTGTTCGGAGGCGGCATGTCCTCCCGCCTGTTCCAGCGGATCCGCGAGGAAATGGGGCTGGCGTATTCCGTCTATTCGTACGTTTCGCAGTACAGAAACTGCGGCGTGCTGGAGGTTTACGCGGGGGTCAATCCGGACAAGCGGGACACCGCCGTCGCGGCGATCGTCAGGGAGGGCGAGCGCTTCTGCAAAGAGGGACTGACGAAGGAGGAATTTTTGCGCGGGAAGGAGCAGATCAAGTCCGCTTTCGTCTACGGGCAGGAGAGCGCCGCTTCGCAGATGCTGCTGTACGGCAAGAGCCTGCTGTTTCTGAACGAGGCGTTCGACCTTGACAGAAAAATGGCGGAGATCAACGCGGTCACCGAAGAAGACGTGCGCGGCGTCATCTGCCGTTACTTCGACTTTACGAAGGCGGCAACCGCCACGGTCGGGCGCGCAAAATCGCCTCTTTCCCTGTAATCGGGATAAAATATGATAAAAACGCTTGAAGGCGCGCCGGTACGGCGCGCCTTTTTTCGGCGTACAAAGCGGCGCGGTTTCCGAAATCCCCGCATGAAGGCTTGCTTGTCCTCATATAAATAGAATATGAAATTTTTGAAAATCGCGTGCGTCGCGCTGGCTCTGGCGGCGGCGGTCTATTCGGTCGCCGTCGCCTTTCCCGCGCTGGGGCGTTCCGAGCGGCAGGAAACGCCCGCTTACGAGGGGATCCTGACGCTTTGGCATACCGATTCCTTCGAGGGGGGCGTCGGCGCGCGCAGCCAATTTTTATTGCGCCGCGCGGCGGAGTTTGAAAAGAAGCATCCCGGCGTTCTGATTTCCGTTCAGACCTATACGGCGGAGGGACTTGCGGAAAAGCTGAAGGCGGGGGAAACGCCCGATCTCGTCTCGTACGGGCTGGGGACGGAGCTGTCCGGCGCGGTGGAGCTCACCGCCGATTATGCGTTTTCGGCGGGGGAATACGACGGTCAGTTCGCGCTGCCGTGGTGCATGGGCGGATACGTGCTCATCGCCAATCCATCCGCTTCGGAGATCCCGGAGCCGCCCTATCGCTTCGACTCCCTTCTCGTCTCCAAAAATCCGTACGGCCAGCCGCTCGCCGCGCTCGCCCTGGAGGGATACACGGCCGGTCAGCTGCAGGTGCTCGATCCCATGGACGCATACGTCTCGTTCGTCGGCGGCAAAATTCCCTATTTCCTCGGCACGCAGCGGGATCTCCATCGCCTGGAGCGGCGGAATTTTGAGGTGCTGACCCGGCCGCTGACGCAGTACGACGATCTCTATCAATGTATTTCCGTGCTCTCGGAGACGCCCGCGCGCGCCTATTATGCGCAGGCGTTTGTGGCGTTCCTGCTGAGCGAACCGTCTCAGAAAAAGCTGGAAGAGATCGGCATGTGGTCGGCATACTGGCCGGTTCCGTCCGAAAACGCGCACGTTTCGGCACTCGCCGCGGCGGCAGGAGGGCGTTCCCTGTCTTTGCTCACCGATCGGCTGAGACTGGATGAATTCTATGCGCTTTCCGTATCTGCCGCGCAGGGCGACGAAGCCGCGCTGAAAAATTTGAAAAACTTTACGGGTTTGACTTGATAAAAGGCGAAAAGTATAGTAAAATAAAAAGGAGTCCAAATGGCGTTTTCGGAAGAGCTCGCCGCCGTTTACGGCGGCAGAATTATCACAGAAGAGCCGATGTATAAGCACACGTCCCTCGGTCTGGGGGGAAAGGCGGAGTATTATCTGCGCCCCAAGACGGAGCGGGAGGCGGTAGAACTTCTGACGCTTGCGGAAAAGTACGCGCTGCCCGTCATGGCGGTGGGGCGGGGATCCAACCTTCTCGTGGGAGATAAGGGGATCCGCGGCATGGTCTTGTCCACCGAACGGCTGGACGCATTGCGCGTAAACGGCGAGACCGTCACCGCGTACGCCGGCGTGAAAAATGCGGACCTGATCGAGCAGACGCGCCAGGCCGGGCTTACCGGACTTGAGTTTCTCGCGGGCATTCCCGGAAGCGTGGGCGGGGGGATCGTCATGAACGCGGGCGCGTTCGGGAAATCGCTTTCGGACGCCGTTCAGTCGGTGGACGTGATCAGGCGGGGGCGGCGTCTGCGCCTCTCTGCGGAGGCGTGTGCGTTTACCTACCGCGGGAGCGGACTATCGGAGGGGGATTTTATCCTGTCCGCGCGCTTCCGTCTGGAGCGGTCTTCGCCCGATCGGGTGGAAGCGCTGATTGCGGGATACCTCGAACAGAGGCGGCGGCTGCAGCCGGCGGGAAAAACGTGCGGTTCGGTCTTCCGCAATCCGGAAGGGGCGAGCGCCGGCGCGCTGATCGAGCGCGCGGGGCTGAAGGGCGCGCGCGTGGGCGGCGCCTCCGTCTCCTTAAAGCACGCAAATTTCATCGTGAACGAAGGGACCTGCGCGAAGGACGTGCTCACCCTCATCGGTGCGATCAAGAATAAAATCAAAGAGGAGTTCGGCGTGACGCTCCGGGAGGAGGTCGTGATCGTCGGCGAATTTGAATGAAACTCACTGCAGATTATCATACCCACACCGTGTACAGCCACGGCAAGGGAACCATCATGGAGAATGCCGTCGCGGCGGCGGCGCAGGATCTCAGGGCGATCGGCATCACCGATCACGGGTTTTCGCATCCCGCTTACGGGGTGAACCCCGAAAAGCTCCCCGAGATGAAGGCGCTCTGCCGGGAGGCGTCGGAACGGACGGGCGTCACCGTCCTTTTGGGCGTTGAGGCAAATTTCATCTCCACGGACGGGAAAGTGGATCTTCCAGAGCGGTATTACGATGCGCTCGATCTCTATCTCGCCGGCGTGCACAAGTTCGTGGGGTACGACGGCAGGAGCGTGTTCAACTTTCTCCTCCCCAATCTCTTCTATGCGGGGCTGAAACTGAAGCCGCCCAAGTCCCTCGTCGCGCGCACGACGCGCGCGTACATCAGGGCGATCGAGAAAAACCCGATCGACGTCATCACGCACGTCGGATTCTGTTGTTTCTGCGACCCCGTGGAGGTGGCGAAGTGCGCGCGCGATTACGGCACCTACATCGAGCTGAACGGGAAGAAGCCGCACTTAAGCGACGAAGAACTGGCGCGGGTAGCGGACACGGGCGTCTCTTTCGTTTTGGATTCGGACGCGCATGCGCCCGGCCGCGTGGGGGATGTTTCCATCGTATACGAACAGTTAAAGCGCGTTCCGGTGCCCGAAGAGCGCATCGCGAACGTCGGGGGGAGGACGCCCTCGTTCCGATTTGCCGAATATAAAAAGAGGAGATAGCGATGGGCTTTTATGCGGAAGTGCGGGCGGAGATCGTCCGCAAACTCCCCGAACGGGGGGAGGAACGGCGCGCGTTTTTGTCCGGCTATCTCAGGGCCGCGGGAAGCGTGCTGTACCGGGGCGGGAAATTCGGCTTTTCCTTCGCGGCGGACGAGCCCGAGCTGGCGGATTTTCTCTGCGAGGCGCTCAACGATCTGTACGGGGCGGAGATCAGCGAGGCGGAGATCGAGGAGGACAAGCTCAACCGCAAGGAGAAGATCGCGGTCGAGTGCTTTTCCGCGGGCGCCGCGCGCATATTGGCGGATCTCGGCATCGTCACGCCTGCCAGAGAGCTGGACTTTTCGCTGGCGCACTCCTTTTTGTCGGACGACCGCCTGCGCCGCTCCTACCTGCGCGGGATGTTTCTGGGCGCCGGCTACGTTACGCTTCCCTCCGGCGGGGGGAGCAAGACGGGGTATCACCTCGAGTTTATCTTTTCCTGCTACGAAGTGGCGGCGGAATTTTCAGATTATTTGGCGCAGATCTCCGTTTTCCCCACGCTGACCGAGCGAAAGGAACATTTTATCGTCTATGTGAAGAGCTCGGAGGAGATCAAGGATTTCTTCGCGCTCCTCAGCCTGCCGAAGTCCGTTCTCCGCATCACCGACTGCATGGTGGAGCGGGAGATCCGCGGCGCGGTGAACCGCCAGCGGAACTGCGACGTCGGCAACGTCACCAAGCAGGTCGCCGCCTCCGAAAAGCAGATCGCTGCGATCGGGAAGATCGACGCGGCGATCGGACTCTCCGAACTGCCGGACGCCTTGCAGATCACCGCGAAAGCGAGGAGGGATTACCCCGAGGAGACGCTCGCGGAACTTGCCGAGCGCCTCTCCGTCACCAAAAGCTGCCTGAACCACCGCCTGCGCAAGCTGGTGGAGCTGGCCGATGAATTGAACTGATACAAAGGATACGTTATGGGCGATTTTGTACATCTGCATTTGCACACCGAATATTCGCTGCTGGACGGCGCAGCGCGGATCGACGATCTCTTTCGAAAGGTAAAGGAAAAGGGCATGGACGCCGTCGCCATCACCGACCACGGCAATATGTTCGGCACGCTGTATTTCGCGGAGTGCGCGAAGAAAGCGGGCGTCAAGGCGATCATCGGCTGCGAGCTTTACCTTTGCAGCGACTATACGGATAAGACGCCGCAGTCGGATACCGACCACCTGATTTTGCTGTGCAAGAACAAGATCGGGTATAAAAATCTCGTCAAGCTGGACTCCATCGCCTATGTGGACGGATTCTACTATAAGCCGCGCGTGGATTACAAGACGCTGCGCGAGCACAGCGAGGGGCTGATCTGCACGTCCGCCTGTCTCGCCGGGCGGGTGGCGAAGCGGCTTTTGCGCAACGACTACGAGGGCGCGCGCGCGACGGCGGCGGAACTGAAAGATATCTTCGGGGAGGATTTCTATCTGGAGATCCAGGATCACGGTCTCTCCGAACAGAAGGCGATTATTCCGCTCATTATGTCCATCGCGGAAGAGCTGGATATCCCGCTGGTCGCCACCAACGACGTCCACTATCTGGAGCGGGAAGACGCCGAGATGCAGGACGTCGTCATGTGCATCAGCATGAAAAAGACGATCGACGATCCCAACCGGCTGAAGATGGAATCCGATCAGAGCTATCTGAAGAGCCCCGAGGAGATGAAGGCGCTCTTCCCGTACTGTCCGGAAGCCGTTGCGAACACGGTGAAGATCGCGGAAAAGGTGACAGAACCGGTATTCGACCTGAACGAGAAATGCGAGCCCATCCGCGATAAGACTCTGATCCCGGGCTATGTCCCCGACAACGGGCAGTCCGCTTACGACTTTCTGAAAGATCTCGCGGAAAAGGGCTTAAAAGAGCGCTACCCCGTCATTACGCCGGAGATCCGCGAGCGCTTCGATTACGAGCTCAACACCATCCACACGATGGGTTTCATCGAATACTATCTCATCGTTTGGGATTTCATCAACTACGCCAAGAGCGTCGGGATCCCGGTGGGAGCGGGGCGAGGCAGCGGCGTCTCTTCCATCATCGCCTATTCGGTCGGCATCACGGACGTCGATCCGCTGAAATACTCCCTCCTCTTCGAGCGCTTTCTGAACATCGAACGCGTCAGCATGCCGGACTTCGACATCGACTTTTCGGACGAGCGCCGCGGCGAAGTCGTGGAATACGTCCGCAGAAAATACGGGTCGGATAAGGTCGCGCAGATCGTCACGTTCGGTACGCTCGCTTCCAAAGCGGCGATCAAGGACGTCGCGCGCGTCTATAAAGTCCCCTATTCGGAGGTGGATCGGATCACCAAGCTGATGGACGGCAAGTCCACGATCCCCGAGAGCCTGGGGCTCAAAAAGAATAAGGACGGGGTGGACGTCAGCGTCAAGGAACTCAGGGAGATCTACGACGAGGACATGAACCTGCGGAAAATCATCGACATGGCGATGCGCGTGGAGGGGCTGCCGCGCAACACCTCCATGCACGCGGCGGGCGTCGTCATCTGCGCGAAGCCCATTGCGGACAACGTCCCCCTCCAGCGGAGCGGCGAGGATATCACCACCCAGTTCGACATGAAGGAAGTGGAGCAGCTGGGCATGCTGAAAATGGACTTTCTGGGGCTGCGGACTCTGACGGACGTCAAGAAAGCGGTGGATTACGTCAAGGAAGATTTCGGCGTTGACATCGATTTTCATAAAATCGGATATGAAGACATGGGCGCTTACGAGCTCATCGGCGAGGGCGATACGGACGCGGTGTTCCAGCTGGAAAGTCCGGGGATGAAAAAGTTTATGAGAAACCTCCGCCCCACTACGTTTGAGGACATCATCGCGGGCATTTCCCTCTACCGCCCGGGCCCCATGGATTCCATCCCCAACTATATCAAATTCAAGCACAATCCGGATACCATCGTCTACAAGCACGAGCTGCTGCGGCCCATTTTGGAAGCGTCGTACGGCACGCTCATCTATCAGGAGCAGGTCATGCAGGTCTGCCAGCAGCTGGGCGGGTTTTCTCTGGGGCAGGCGGACATCGTCCGCCGCGCAATGGGCAAGAAGAACGCCGACGAGATGGAGCGGCAGAAAAAGATCTTCGTGTACGGCGGAATCGGCGACAAGGGGCAGACCATCGACGGCGCGATCAAGCGGGGCGTGCCCGAAGCGGTGGCGATCGATATTTTCGACGAGATGGCGGGCTTCGCGAAGTACGCGTTCAACAAGTCGCACGCGGCGGCTTACGCGGCGCTTTCCTATCAGACGGCGTATCTGAAAAAATATTACCCGAACGAGTTTCTCTGTTCCATTTTAAATAACCGCGTCAACAACATCGAGGAAGTGACGAAGTACCTCCTGTACTTAAAGAGCCGCAACGTGCCCGTCTATCCGCCGGATATCAACATGAGCAAGCCCTATTTTTCCTGCGAGGGGAAGGGCGTTCGCTTCGGGCTGGTCGCGCTCCGCAACGTCGGCTTGTCCAACATCAACGCCATCGTGGACGAGCGGAACGAAAACGGGAAATTCGCCTCGTTTGAAGATTTCATCATGCGCTGCGGCGGGATGGGACTGAATAAGCGGCTGGTGGAAAACATGATTCTCGCCGGCGTGTTCGATTCCTTCGGGATCTACCGTTCCCGGCTGATCGCCGTCTACGAAGAGCTGCTGGACCGCGTTGCGCTCATCAACAAGCAGAAAAATTCCGATCAGATCAGTCTGTTCGGGGATATTTTGCAGGAGGAGATCGAACTCGTGGCAAACTATCCGGAGATCGACGAATATCCGCACGCCTACAAGCTCGCCAAGGAAAAGGCGGTTTTGGGCGTATATATCTCCGGCCATCCGCTGGAAAGCTACATGAACCGGATCAAATCGACGACCTTCAACACGGGGCTGCTCTCCTACTACGACGAGGACGAGGACGGCAGCCGGACCTATACCGAGATCAAAAACGACATGTCCGTTTCCATGTGCGGAGTCGTTTTAAGCACGCACCGCATCAATACGCGCAGCGGGCAGACCATGCTCGCGGTGACGCTGGAAGATCTCTACGGGCAGCTGGAGTGCATCGTGTTCCCCAAAAATTACGATAAGTTAAAGACGGTCGCGGTGGAAGAGGCGGTCGTCGTGGTGTCCGGGCGGCTTCAGATCAAGGAGAACGAGGTCAAGATCCTGGCGGAAAAGATGGAGTCGGTGGAAGAAGAACAGCGCGCAAAGCCCGCCGATCCGGGGGCGCGCGAGACGCTCGGGCTGATTCTGCCCGATTCGGACGCAGTCTTAAACGACGTCTTCGACGTTCTCACCTCCTACCGCGGCGATATCCCGGTGATTATCAACCGCGGCGGAAAAAACTACACCATCAAAGACCGCGTCAGAAAATGCGAGGGCTTAAAGGGCGAGCTCTCCGCCGTCATCGGCGAGAAGAACGTTGTGTTTTTTATGAAAAAGCAATAAATGTTTTGCGAAAGCGTGGAAAATTTCGCCCCGATATGGTACAATAAGATCGAGAGGGAAAATGGGAAATACGGACAAAGAGGAAACAGTATGAAAAAAATAGCGGTTTTGACGAGCGGCGGCGACGCGCCCGGTATGAACGCCTGCATCCGCGCGGTGGTGCGCACCGCGCTCTATTACGGTATGGAAGTATACGGCGTGGAACGCGGCTATATGGGGCTCATCAACGGGGACTTTATCCCGCTCAATTCGCGCTCGGTTTCGGATATGATCCACAAGGGAGGCACGTTTTTAAAGACGGCGCGCTGTCCCGAATTCACCGCTCCCGAGGGGCGGAAAAAGGCCGCGGACGAGATGAAAAAGCGGGGGATCGAGGGGCTGGTCGTCATCGGCGGCGACGGTTCCTTTCACGGCGGACAGCTTTTGAGCCGCGAATTCGGCTTTAAAGTGGTCGGGATCCCCGGGACCATTGACAACGATCTGGGATATACGGACTATACGCTGGGCTTCGATACGGCGGTCAACACCGTCCTTTGGGCGATCAACAGCCTGCGGGATACCATGCACTCGCATGACCGCGTCTGCGTTCTGGAGGTCATGGGGCGGCACTGCGGGGATATCGCGCTCTATTCGGGCGTGGCGGGCGGCGCGGAGTTTATTCTGCTCCCCGAAAAGCCCTTCGATCTCTCGGAAGTCGCCGCGGAGCTCAATAAATCTTACGCGCGCGGCAAAACGTCCAACATGATTATTCTTGCCGAAGGCGCGGGGAACCGGGACGAGATCGTGAACTACCTCAGCGAGAAGACGGGGCTCAGCATCAAGACCATCGTGTTAGGGCACATTCAGCGCGGGGGGGCGCCCTCGCTGTCCGACCGCATCCTCGCGGCGAAATTCGGCAACCGCGCCGTGGACTGCCTGCAGAAGGGAGACCCCAGCTGCGTGATCGGGATCCGGGACAACAAGATCATCGAAGTGGATTTCGAGGAAGTTTTCAATGTGAAAAAACAGTTTGACGAGGATCTCTACGAGACCGCGCGCATTCTGGGATTATAAAAAGGAGAGAAACATGGAAGGAGCTTTGAAGGGAGCGCTGCTGTTCGCGCAGTCCGGCGGGCCGACCGCCGTCATCAACGCGAGCGCGGCAGGCGTCTTTACCGAGGCGCTGAACACCGACTGCATCACCGCCGTTTACGGCTCGCATTACGGCGTCAAGGGGATTTTGGACGAGGAGATCTACGATATTTCCAAGGAATCGCCGGAGACGATCGAGCAGCTGAAATACACCCCCTCTTCGGCATTGGGCTCCGTTCGCTACAAACTCGGGAATCCGGAGGAAGATCCCCGCGAATTCGAGAAGATCCTGTCCGTGTTCCGGCGGCTTGAAGTGCGCTATTTCATCTACAACGGCGGAAACGACAGCATGGATACCTGCGACAAGATCTCCCGCTATTTTGAAAAGAGCGGGTACGAATGCCGCATCATGGGGGTGCCCAAGACCATCGACAACGATCTCGCCGGCACCGACCACTGTCCGGGCTACGGCAGCGCGGCAAAATACATAGCGACGACGATTACCGAGCTCGCGCTGGATTCCAAGGTCTATGACACGGGATCCGTGCTGATCTGCGAGGCGATGGGGAGAAACGCAGGATGGCTGACCGCCGCTTCCGCGCTGGCGGGACTCTGCGGAGAGGGGCCCGATCTCATCTATCTTCCCGAAATCTCCTTCAGCTTTGACCGCTTTCTGTCCGACGTATCGAAGGTCTGCGAAAAAAAGAACAATAAATGCGTCGTCGTCGTGTCCGAAGGCATCCGCTTTGCGGACGGGCGCTACGTGGGCGAATTCGGCATTGAAGAGACCGATCGGTTCGGCCACGCGCAGATGGGCGGCGTGTGCAATATCCTGAAGCGGCTGGTAAAGGAGAAGCTGGGCGTCAAGGTGCGCGCCATCGAGTTCAGCCTGATGCAGCGGTGCGCGGCGCACCTCGCGTCGGGGACGGATATCGAAGAAGCCTTCGGCGCGGGGGCGGCGGCAGTCCGCTACGCGGCCGGCGGCGAAACGGGAAAAATGGTCACTCTGGAACGGGTTTCGGACGAAGCGTACCGCGTCGCTTACGGCGTGACGCCCCTTTCCATGGCTGCCAATCACGAAAAGACCGTACCTATCTCCTGGATCAACGCGGAGGGGAACGGTCTGACGGAGGAATTCATCGCTTACGCGCTCCCGCTGATTCAGGGCGAGACCGGGCTGAAAAAGGCCAACGGTCTTCCGGCGTTTGTTTCCCTGAAAAAGGAAAAAGCCGCGCTCTGAACTTCCGCCTGAAAATAATAAATTGAAAGAAAAAAACGCTCCTGCTTTTTAAATTTGCAGGAGCGTTTGTATATTTGGATGCCGTTGCGTGCAGAGCCTCTGAGGGAAAACAGAATTGTAAAATTCAAGTCAGTACAAAGGAGATTCGCATGAGCTGCCGCAGGCATTTGGCCACAGAAGATCGCTTTTCCCCGCCTCCGCCTGCGGCCGTAAACCGTAGCGAAAATACGCTCCCGCACTGGGGCGGCCGTTATTTCTTCTCGTCCTGATAGTGCAGGCGGTATGCGCCCGGCGTAAAGCCGGTGTAACGCTTGAAAATATTGTAAAAGAACTTTGTGTCGTTATAGCCAACCGACTGCATCACCGCGTTGACCGAGAGGTCGGACTGCGCCAGCAGTTCGCACGCCTTTTCCACTCTCACCTCGTGCAGGAAGTTAATCAGACTCTTTCCCGTATTCTTTTTGAATACCGTCTGAAAATAGCGGGGGGAGAGAAAGGTCTTCTTTGCGATCTCCTCCAGTTTGAAGGATTCAAAGGAATTCTTCTCCAAATAATCGATCACGATCTTCGCGTAGTCTGTCTTTTCGTCCTTTTTCTTTTGTTCGTTGATGGTAGTATACCGGCGGAAGAGCTTAATGCAGAGAATGGAGAGGTAATGCTTGAGGATCTCCTGCGAGCCGGACCTGTCTTCGTTGTATTCGCGCAGCATTTCGGTGAACAGCGCGCCGAACTCGTCGATTTTCATCTGCAGTTCGATGCTTTCCGCCGTAATTTTCTGGATTTCCGAAATGTTGGCAAATACGGCGAGCTTGACGATGTCCTTTGCGTTGTTGCAGGTGAACGCGTCCGCGGAGAGCGCCGTGGGGAGAAACATGCAGTTGATCCAGTTGAAGTTGCTGGAAACGGCGTTGTAGTTGTGCACGCTGTTCTTGCCGATAAAAAAGACGTCCCCGCGCTTTACCGCGTGCCGCTTGCCGTTGAGGATATGTTCTCCCACGCCGTCCTTGATATAGGCGATTTCCAGATACTCGTGGCAGTGATCGACGAGGGAATTCGGCACGAATACGGATTCGGTCATGACGACGCTCTTGCCCTTTTTGAAAAAATCGTCTATGTGATAGTGATACATAATGCCTCCCGGGCGGTCGCTTTTTCGGATGTTCATATGTCGACCCCTTATTATCATACCACATTTTTCGGAAAATGCAAGAGGAACGTCAAATTTTTTTAGGCTTTGTTTATTTTTTTAAAATTAGGTCGTTTTGCCTAACAAGTTGGCGCAGTTACCTATTTCTTTTTCGCGAATTGCTTTTTATAATAAAGGAAACAATAAAATTGGAGGAGTTAAGATGAGCAAAGCTAGAAAGTGCGGCATTGCCGTTCTGGCCGCGGTGTTTGCCGCCGCCATGCTGATCGGCTTTTCGCTGCTGAAAAGCCCCGCGCGCGCGTTTGCGGACGCCGCGCCGATCACGACAACCTTTTCGACGGATATGGATCCGTGGAAGACGGAAACCGCTATCGGGAAGGAGATGGTGTACGATCCCGCCGTGGGCGGTTACCTGAAACTTTCTCTGAACGGAGCCACCGCCACCATCGTGATGGACAATATCGCCATCGACACGGCGCAGTACAAGGCGATGGCGATGCGCGTCAAGTACGATCTGCAGGATCCCGCAAAGATGGCGCATCCTTCGCTCGGCAATCGTTTTTCCATCTACTATCAGACGGAGAGCGTGGGGTACGGCTCCGCTTTGTATTGGCCGGATATCACGGAAGAGGCGCAATCGGGAGAGTGGGAGACGGTCGTCATCGACTTCACGGACAACGCCAACAAGCACCCCGATCTCGCGGGCGCCACGAAGTGGGAGGGCACTGTCAGCAAATTCAGATTAGATGCGATCTGGTCGGAAGGCGATTTTTATACGCCCGGCGATTCGGTCAGCATCGACTTCATCAAATTCTATCCGGACAAAGCGGCGGCGGAAGCCGAGCTTGCCTCCGGCTGGGAGGACGATGCGACCGTGGAAGGAAAGGGGAGCGAGATGTTCTTCAACTTCACCAAGGGCGCGCAGGGCTGGGAGCACAGCATCAATAACGCGAACGGATCCGGGCAGACGGCGGATGGCGAGATCAAAGTCGTGCTCGGCAACGACGACCCGCAGATCAAGCGCAGCTGGGAGATCGGCGTGTCCCTCGACGACTATCGATATCTGGCGTTCCGCATGAAAAACGGCACGGCAGGGAGCAAATCCAAAATCTATTTCGCGACCAAAACTTCCGCGGGGTACGACGAATCGAAGACCGGTTCGACCGCCGTTACGCCCAACTCCGATTACGGCGTCTACGTGTTCGACATGAGCGAGAACGCCGCATGGACCGGCATTTTGAAGGATCTCCGCTTCGACGTGATAGACGACGCGGGCGTCGCCTCTTCCGGAGAAGTCCTCATCGACTGGATCGGATTTTACAAAACCGTGGAGGAGATCCCCGCCGCAGACTGGGAGGACGACGACCTGAGCGTGCCCGACGGCCCCGTGGTGGAGTTCAACTTTACGGATTCCGCGCAGGGCTGGTCGGCGAACGAGGATGCAGCCGCGGCCAACAGCTACAACGCGCTGCAGCTCACCATGGCGGAGGGAAAAGACGACCCGAATATCACCTATGTCTTTGCGGACGGACTGAAGACGGGCACGTATCCCATTCTGCAGGTTAAGATGCGCAACCGCACCGCGGGCACGCAGTTCAACGTCTATTTCGCCGGCGAAGGAGAGGCGATCGACGGCACCAAGGTCGCGACGTTCTCCGTGAGCGCGGACGATGCTGCTTATCAGATCTACACCTTCAATCTCGCCGCGGCGAGTTCCTGGAGCGACGCGGACGTCTACACCCTCCGCATCGATCCCACGGACAAGGGGAACGGAGAAGTTCTGATCGACTATATCCGATTCTACCGCAGCGAGAGCGAAGCGGAACTGAACGGGGCCTACGAAGACGACTCCGTCGAACGCACGAACGCGCATACCGAATTCAACTTCAATCTTCACAATACTTACTGGACGAACGCCTCTTCCACGAATGCGAACGTCACCAACGAGAACGGGTGCATGGTGATTGAAGTCAAGCAGGATACGCCCCTCGTCGAATACGAATGGGAGCACGGCGACTATTCGGACTGGGCGGAGGGCATCGACGCCAAGACCTGGAACTATCTCGTCATCAGGATGCGGGTGACCTCCGAGCGGGACAGCGTGACTTCCCGCCTGCAGTTCCGCCGCAATCTGGTCGGCGCAAAATACGAAGAACAGATGGCTTACGAATTTGCACTGAAGACGAACGAGTGGCAGACGGTGACCATCGACCTGACCGAAAATCACTTCTGGAACAGCACGATCGCCGCGCTTCGCTTTGCGCCCGTCGTCGAGGGCGTCGCGGGGGAGATCGCGGATATCGACTACATGAAGTTCTATAAAAACACGGACGACATCCTGGTGGACGGCGACTATGAGGACGATCCCTCCGGCGAGGCGAAGAGCTATTTTGACTTCCGCGAACCCGCAAACCGCTTTGACGAGGCGAGAAGCTCGCACGGCACCGTGGAGATCACCGAAAACGGCATGGTCACCACGGTCACGGGGCACGACTCCGTTCTCATGTATTCTTACGTGTACGACGGCGTCGGGCTGGACGCAGATACGTACAAATACATGAAGATCAGCCTGAAAAACGAGACGGACGCAACCATGTTCGAGATCTTCTGGGACTCCATGGATGAAGACGGCAACGTAACCGGCTGGGGCGCCACCACAAACTTCTCCATCGAGACCATGAGCGCAAACGACACCGACTATAAAGATTATATCATCGATCTTTCCGCGAAGGAAGACTGGACGGGCACCATTCTGCGGCTGCGCTACGACCCCGCCGGATGGCTGTCCGAGCAGCCGGTTTCCGGACAGGTCACGACGCGCTATATCAAGTTCTATAAGACATTGGAAGAGGCGGCGGCGGACGAACCCTGGGGTTCGGAAGATCCCGTCGACCCGAGCGATCCCACCGATCCCTCTGATCCGACGGATCCTTCCGATCCCTCCGATCCGGGCGAGACGACGTTTACGGAGTGGAAGAACAACCCCCTGGCAATCGCAGGCCTGATTTTGGGCTCGCTGAGCGCGGTGCTCGCCGCGGTCGGGCTGGTCCTTTTCCTGAAAAAGTAAGCGAGGTAAGAAAATGACAAAGAGAATGACGGCGATCGTCACTTTGATTCTGGCTGTCGTTTTGGGCGTCACGTCGGCGATTTTCGCCGGCGTGGGGCTCCGCTCTTCGCGGGTGGGAACGACGACGGCGGAAAAGCCGTCGGAGGACGACGTCCTGACGGCGGATAAGACCGTACCCGAACTGATGGGCGCGATCGAGGAAAAAGAGCGGGAATCCCGTTCGGAGGTCACGGTTCATGAGGACGCCTCCGCAAAGACGGTTTCCGTGACGGGAGGCAGATACAGCTTCCGTGTTTCCTACGGCAGCGGATTTCTCATCGATTCGCTTGTCGTAGACGGAAAGGAGCTCCTTTCCGAGCACGACGGCATCTATACTTCAATCAAGGCGGACGGCACGGCGGTGGATTCGGGCGCGCTTTCCTCCCCCGCGGAGGTTTCCGTCGGCGGAACGGGCGGCGAGCGCACGGTCGAAGTCCGGTATTCGGACGGATATGCCGATTACGTCGTCACGCTGACGGCGAAAGTCGCGTGTTTCGGGATGAAAGTAGAGCGCGCGATGAAGCGCGCGGCGACGCTGCAGGCGCAGGCGATGCCCCGCCTTCAGTTTCAGCAGGATGCGATCGAGAATATCCGCTGGCTGGAGAGCGGCTCCAACTTCTGGGTGGACGGCGAAGGAAACGACCTGAAAAATTTTCTCTCCGCAGAGAAATTCGATTCGACGCTCAACATCATGCGGGCGATGGACGAAATCAACTTCACCCTGCTCTCTTCCTTTGAAGACGACGTGGCGCTCGACGTAACGGGCGTTTCTTCCAACGACGGCGTCGCCCCCGTCTCCGGCAGGGAGCATGCCCGCGGCAGATCCACCGAGGTGGATCGCGCTCCCCTCACGGACGGGGAGCGGGGGCTGCGCATGAACATGGTAATGGCCGCCCCGGACGCGAATCTGGAATATGCAACGGGCGATCCCGTATGGGGCTGGAACACGGGCGGCGGTCAGAAGACGGGCAGCATTCAGCCCACCGGCGCGGACACGGTGTTCAAACCCGTGGAACTGGCGGAAGGCGATACTTCCGTGATGGAACTCACCTTTACGCCCGCGGACTTTGAAGACAGCTTCGATTTGGGCGAGCTCTACGGCGTCAACGAAAAACTGGTTTCCGAGGCGCTGAACAGCTTTGCGCGCATCATGCTTCTGGGCAAAAACGTGGGCAGCGCGCAGGAATTCCCCAACGTATACATCGAGCTCCCCGCCCTGCAGATGCACTGGAACACCGCGATGGCGGCGACCTTCGGGGACGACGCTTCCATGAATACGCAGAAGTGGGCGCTGAAGAACATCAGCACCTTCCTGCAGAAGGAGGACGGGCATATCCGCAGCCCGTATCCCGGGATACCCGGCAACAACTGGGGATTCAACTATCCCAGCATGCAGACCAACTACGTGACCGCGATCGCCGATTATTACGGCTATACGGGGGACACGGCGTTTGCGGAAGATATGCGCACGGCGGCGGAAAGATCGCTTTCCTATTTCCACGGCGCCTATTTCGACGAAGTGGCGAATCTGGTGAAAAACCCCATTCCGCTCAACCCGAACGACGACAGGTCGCTTCCCTATCTCTATGAATCCCACAACGATTACTGGGAAAAGTCCGTCGGCACGTACAACGCGCTTCTGACGGTGGAGTATTACGAGGCGCTCGTCAAACTCGCCGCACTGGAAAAAGAAGTCTATAAGGATGCCGATCAGGCGGCGGTCTATCTTGCCCGCGCGGAAAAGATCAAAGAGACGTTCAATAAAGATAAGGATCAGGGCGGCTGCTTCGTTCCCGAGATGAACGCGTTTTATTACGGTTCCGCAAACTACAACGTCTCCTATCTGCCCGTACAGGCGACCGCGATCCGCACCGGAATCGTGTCCGAGGAGCGCGCGGAGCAGCTGACGCGGCAGATCGAGCGCATTCAGTCCAACTTCAACATGGGATTCCACGTGATGAACGTGCGGGATCTGACGGACGACACCAAGCCCGCCTCTCAGGGCAGCGCGATGCCGACCGAAATGATGGTAGGCGAGAACGGCGGCTGGTACGGCGCGCCCGACGCGGAATGGTATTCGGCGTTCGTGCACATCGGCGACAGAGGCATGATTCCCTACTACATCAACGAGAGCATGAAGAAATTCGAGCAGACCGGGTTCACGGGCGCCACGACCTACAAGCGGGACGGCGTCTCTCCCGCGGACGACGGCTGGTGGGAGTGCATGCCCAACATGGCGCTGCCCATCTGGGGGCTCTACACGTACGGGTACGGATTCCAGTCCTCCGTGGAAGGGCTGAACATCGCGCCGTTTATCAGCGAGGGGATGGTCGGCAGCCGGGTGGAATACCGCTGGCGCAGCACGGATTTCGAGGTAACCTACCGCGGGCTCTACGATTTCGTGGTCGCATTTGACCGCGCGCTGCCGGTGAACGTGCAGTTCGTCAACCAGACGGCGGCTAAGTCCTACGAGGTCTCGGTCAACGGCGCGGTCAGAACCGTGACCGCGGACGCATCGGGGACGGTCACCGTCGCGCTCGACGCGGGGGTGAACGAGGTTACTCTCAAAAATCCGGACAGCGAGGAAAAACTGGAATATACGGGGGAAAACGCGTTCGCGCTGAATGCGGTGCGGCCTTCCTCCACCATGCTGGACGGGCTCGTCACTAAATACTGGGCGGAACAGCTCACGGACGGCGTGAAGAGCGGCGGCGAAGACGGCCACTGGAAGCCCGCCGCGAGCGACAAGGCGCCTTCGATCACCGTCGTGAACGGAACGCGGTACGTCCTCTCCGAGATCGCCCTCTACACGTCGTCGGGGAAATATTCCTTCGTCATCGAAGGGGCGGACGACCTCAGCGGCAGCTGGAAGACGGTGGCAGAGGCGAAGAACGCTTCGCCGAAAAAGGAGGGCGTGGCGAACGTCATCGCCGTAAAGGTGAACGCGAGCTTCCGCTATTACAGAATCAGTTTCAAAAATATGAGCAATGCTGACATTATGGTTTACGAGGTAACAGCACGCTGACATGGAGGACCGAATTATTTATGCTGGATTACACGCGCTATCTTGACAAGGTTTACGGATGCTGGCTGGGAAAGTGCATCGTCGGAACGGTGGGCGCGCCGTACGAGGGGATGAAACAGCTGCTGCATCTGGAATTCGACGAAAAGATGATAGCGGCCATGCTCCCGAACGACGACCTGGATTTACAGGTGCTTTGGCTGAGCGTTCTGGAGGAAAAGGGGATTTACACGACGGGCGAAGATCTCGCCGCCGCGTTCTCCGAAAAAAACATTTACTGGCCGGGCGAGTACGCCTGGTTCAAGCGGAATTACGACCGCGGCATCCGGCCGCCGTATACGGCCCTCTATGAAAACGACTTTTACATAGAGGGGATGGGCTGTCCCATCCGCGCGGAGATCTGGGGGCTGATCGTCCCCGGAAATCCCGCCCTCGCGGCGAAGCTGTGCGTCATGGACGGCACGCTTGATCACGCGGGAAATTCCGTCTACTTCGAGCAGTTCTGGGCGGCGATGGTCGCCCAGGCATTCGTGGAGAGCGACTTAAATAAGCTGATCGCGTGCGGGCTGCGCCATATTCCCGCGGAGAGCCGCGCGGCGCAGCTGATCCGCGACGTCGTGCGCTGGTGCGCGGCGTCGGACGACATCGTCTACCTGCGCAGCCGCATCATCGCGGAGTACGGGCACTGCGACTGCACCAACGCCTTTCAGAACATCGGCATCACGCTGATGCTCCTTCTAAAATTTTCAGGGGACGTGCGCCGGGGGGCGATCGCCGCCTGCAACTGCGGGTTCGACACCGACTGCACGGCCGGAAACTTCGGCGCCCTGTGCGGGCTCCTGTACGGCGCGAAGGAATTGGAGGAGAAGGCTGGCTTCCGCGACAGCGGCTACGTGCTCACCCTCTACTACCGCAGGGAAACCGACCGGGTGGCGGATCTCGCGCGGGATACCGCCCGCATCGGGCTTCACTTTATGAACCGGCATCCGGACGCGGTCAATATTCTGACCGGCGTGCCGGAGGGGCTGGAACCAGTCATTGCCTATCGGCCGGCCGCCGTGCGGCTGACCGACGATTACGAGGCGCCGCCCTATCTCGCGCCGGGGGAGACCGTTTCGGTGCGCTTTACGCTGGAAACGGACGGGGAGGAAGAAGCGTTCCGTTTGACGGCGGAAGAAAAAGAGGGCTTCACCGTCTGCCTTTCGGATACCGTTGTGCGCGCGGCAAAAGGCCGCCCCGCCGTGTTTACGGCGCGCGTCCGCATGAACCCGGACATCGCCGTCGTGAACGAGGTCAACCGCTTTGCAGTGCGGGCGGAATCGGCGCGCGGCGGCGCGTCCCGCACCTTCGGCGTCGTCGGGAAGACCGTCTACCGCATGTTCGGCCCCTTTTGGGAAAACAACCGCGAGGTCTCTCTGGAAACCTGCGGGGATTCCTATCAGAGCGCGTTTTATACGGACGACGCGCAGACTTTTGCGGACGAACTGCGCTTTTATCACCTGAATATGCGCACCGATCCCGCGCGCGACTATATGGATCTGAAGGATCTTTCCGAAGAGCGCCGGGATCCCCGCTGTTACGAACGCAATGCGCGGGAGGTCTATGCGAAGGGGGACGTGTTTTCCGTGCGGGAACTCACCCCGTTCCGCGGTCCCTGCACGCTCTATCTCAAGCGGACCATCCGCATGAGCGAAGATCGGGAGTACCGCGTGCACATCGGCCACAGCGACGCTTACCGACTGTATCTGAACGGCGTTCTGGTCAGCGAGCGCACGGGCGTGGAAAACTGGACGCCCGAGAACGTGCATCTCATTCCGCTGCGCCTGAAAAAGGGCGACAACGAGCTAATTTTCAGAGTCTGCAACCGCAATGGCGGCGACCGCTATTCCGTCACGTTTCTGGAACCGCGGGACTGCCCTCCGCATGCGGCGGATCTGAATTCAGTACGCAAGGAGGTAACCGAATGAAAAGATTATTGTGTGCTCTGCTGTCGGCGGCGCTGCTGGCGGCGTGCTTTGCCGGGGCTGCCTGTGTCGGAACGGGCAGCGGCGCCTCGGACAGGAAGATCGTCATCAGCACGGTGACGGGGACGGGGCTTCCGCAGGCGTTCCAGGCGGTCGCGGACGGCTACACCGCGCTGCATCCGGACGTGGAGGTCTCCGTGGAACTGAAACCCGCGAACGGCTATTCCAACTGGCTTTCGGGGGAACTCGGGGACTCCAACCCCGTTCCCGATATCGTGGACGTCTCCACCATGGCGGCGGCTTCCCGCGGGAAGACGGTCAATTACGACGAATACATCGACGAGATCAGCCCGTACAGCGGCAAGCCCTGGCGGGAGCAGTTCAACTACGAGGCGCAGATCCCCAATCCCTTTGCGGAGGGGACGGATTCGCTGTCCTTCGAGCGCACCCAGGTGGTGTGGCTGTACAACAAAAAGATCTTTGAGGAAAACGGCGTCCGGCCCCCCGAGACGTGGGATGAGCTCATCGCCGTCTGCGACACGCTTCTGAAAAACGGCGTTCAGCCGCTGGGCATCAGCGGCACGTTCGACGGCTTTTATGCGGGCGCGACCGGCCATCTCTTTCAGATCTACAACGACCAGGTGACGCGCGATATGATCAACGTCGTGCGCGCGAAGGAGGGCGATTACTGTTACGATCCCGAAAAGGACGGCGTGTGGGAATATGATCCGACCGACCCCTATAACGACGACGCGGGTTACGTCACCGTCAATCCCGTCCGCCTGATGAAGGCGATCGCGGACGGCACCTATGCGGCGGATTCGGAGGGGACGAAGTTCGTCACCGAGCAGCTCGCGCGCCTGCTCCCGTACTACGCGGGCGGAGACAAGTATTTCGGCACGGATTACCCGCACTCCTCCTTTTACCGCGGAGACGTCGCCATGATCATCGAGGGCGCCTACGCCGTGCCCCGCTATTACGCGGAGCTTGAAAAAGAGGAGGCAAAGGCGGAGGAAAATCCCGATTACGTCATGAATATCATGAAGTTTGACGTCGGCACCTTCAATATGCCCTCCATGGAAGGCGAATACGTGCTCGCGCCCGCGCGGACCATCGAGGTGCCCGTTGGATTTTACGGCATCGTCGAGAAGAACAAGGAAAAGACCGATCTCGTCATCGACTTCATGATGTATTTTTCCTCCAAAGAGGGCTTTACGCTCTATCAGAACGCGCTGATCGCAAACGGCGGCGTTCCGACCGGCTCCGTGCTGATCGACGGCGTGGAGCTGCCCGAAAAATACGCCGACATGTACGCCGACCTGGTTTCGGTGGGGAACTGCCAGAAATCGCCCTGCCAGACCATCGCGCGCGGCGCCGCGAACGACGTTCAGGCGAGCGTGCGGGAATGGTATACGTATACCCACGCCTTTTTCAAGGGCGAGATCGATATCGACGAATGGGCGGCAAAACACAGGGAAAACGTCATGAAATACTTTGACGACTCGTTGAAAGCAGCCGGAATCAGCCGCGCGGACCTGGAATATCCCCAGAACCGCCCGTCCGGATATTAGGAGTTTGAATGAAGAGAAAGAAACTGTACGGCGCGCTGTTTGCCGTCTGCGCCGCGCTGACGGCGGCGTTCATCGTCTGCGCCGTCCTCTTTAACCGCGGCGGAGCGGAGTTTACGTCCGTCGTCGCGGGAGAGAAGCAGTACGCGCGCGCTGCCGTCTTTGAAGGAGGCAGCCTTCTGGCGGGGCGGGACAACACGCTGGCGGCGTATGACGAAGCGGGCGCGCTGCTGTGGGAAGACGCTTCCCTCGGCAACGTCGCCGTCGCGATCGAGCTCAGCGGGAACGGGGCGCGCGCCTACGTCGCTTCCGGCAGCCGGATCTGCGTTTACGAAGTATCGACGGGCAAACGCCTGGCGGAAATTTCCGGATACGAGGGCGCGGGCGGTACGGTCGCCTTCGCCAACATCACGGATATCGCCCTTTCGGAAGACGAAAGCGCGCTTGCCGTTTCGCACGGTTCCAGCAAGAGCCGCCATAATCTGACGCTGATCGACCCCGCAGCGGGGGAAACCCTCTTTCACGCGGCGGTCGGCGTGACGGCGGACTGCGTTTCCGTTGCGGACGGCGCGGTCTATCTCGGGATGGACAGCGGCAACGTGAGAAAATATACCTTTGACGGAACCCTGTCTGCGCAGTTCCGGCTGGACGACGATGTGGCGGACCTCGCGCTCGGAGCCGACGCCCTCTATGCGGTCACTTCGGACGGCGCGGTTTCCAAGCTCGACAGAGATCTGAGCGGGGAGCTCGCATACTTCGACATCGCAGGGAAAAACGAACTGGTCTCGCCCGTGCGCATCGTCGCGGCGGAGGACGGCGTGTTCGTCGCGAGTACGGAGGGGACGCTTTACGCGTTTCAGGAGAGTCTTTCGCTCCGCGGCGTGCAGAAATTCGGCGGCGCGCTGCCGGACGTGGCCGTCTCCGGCGGCTTTCTGTACTGCCCGGTTTCGGGCGTGGGACTTTTGGCGGGGGAGGCGGCGGCGCTGCTCGCGTCCTCGCCCCTCGGCGTAGTCTTTATCGTGCTTGCGGCGCTCTTCGGCGCGGCGGCGATTGCATTCGCCGTGCTGCTGTTCGGGCGTCTGCGGGGCGCGCTCGCTAAGGCGGGGAAAGTGATCTGGTCGCACAGGACGGCATACGGCATGCTGATTCCCGTGTTCGGCCTTTTGGCGGTTTTCGGATTTTACCCCATGTTCGTCGCCATCGTGCGCGCGTTCACCGACTGGAACAGCAGCACGCCCGTCATCAACTTCAACGGCGTGCAGAATTTCATCATGATGGTGAGCGAAGGGTACTTTCTGACGGGCATCCGCAATCTGGTGATTTTTTTGCTTTCGTACATCGTCAAAATCCTCACCGTGCCCCTGCTGACCGCGCTCATGGTCTATTCGCTGCGGAGCGCGCGCTCCAAATACGTATACCGATATCTGTTCGTCCTGCCCATGGTCGTGCCGAGCGTCGTCAGCGCGCTGATGTGGAAAAACATCTACGATCCCAATTTCGGGCTGTTGAACGAAGTGCTCGGCGCGCTGCATCTGGAACAATTCCAGACGGAGTGGCTGAGCAATCCCGATACCGCCATACCGGCGCTGATCTTCGTCGGCTTCCCGTTTGTGGATCCGTTTTCCTTCCTCATCTATTACAGCGCGATGATGAATATTCCGCAGACCACCCTGGAGGCGGCGGAGCTGGACGGCGTGACCTCTGTCCGGCGGTTTTTCTCCGTCATTCTGCCGATGATCGCCTCTCAGATCAAGATACTGATCATGCTGGGCTTCATCAATCAGATTCAGGATTTCAATCTGATTCTGCTTCTCACCAAGGGCGGACCGGGTACGGAGACCTACGTGCCCGGCTACGAGCTCTACCTCAACGCCACCACGTTCGGCCGCTACGGCTACGCCTGCGCGCTGGGGCTCGTGATGTTCGCGTTCATCTTCGCGGGAACCGCCGTGCTGAACCGCGTCAAGGTCAATCAGGATGTGGAGAGCTAGGAGGATGAGCTTATGATAAAAAATAAAAGTTCAATCGCGAAACAAGGCGCCCTCTACGTCGTTCTGACGGTGCTTCTGCTGCTCGCGTTCGTGCCCATTTTCCTGATGATCTCCGTCTCGCTGAAGAGCACGTACCAGCTGAACACGGATTTCTGGGGGCTTCCGAACCCGGTCTTCTGGGAAAATTACGCGGTCGCGTTTTCGGGCATCTACATCAACATGCTGAACTCCTTTGTCTACGTCGCGCTGGCGGTGCTGCTGCTGGTCTTTCTGGCGGCGATGGGCGGGTACGTATTCGCCGTTCTGGATTTTCCGGGGAAAAACGCGCTCTTCTTTCTGCTGATGTCCATGATGATGATTCCGGCGATTCTGACGCTCACGCCGCGGTACGTGATGATCTCGGATATGGGGCTGAAAAACAATCCGCTCGCGCTCATCCTTCCGTGGGTGACGGGCGGTCAGGTCATGGCGATCGTCCTCTGCCGGACCTTTATCCAGCAGACGCCGCGCGCGGTGTTCGAGTCCGCGCGGCTGGACGGGGCGGGGGAGTTCCGCATCTTCCTGCAATTTGCCGCTCCGCTCGCGAAGCCCATTCTGACGACGGTCGCGATCATGAACCTCATCAGTTTTTACAACGACTACCTGTGGCCGCTTATGGTCATCGGGGAATCCCGCCTGCAGGTCGCCACGGTTGCGATCGAATCCTTTATGGCGGATTCGGGCAACGACGGAATGGGGCAGAGCGTCGCGGGGTTCACGCTCATCACGCTGCCGCTCCTTATTTTGTTCACGTTCACCTCCCGTATTTACATGGAGGGGCTGACCTCGGGCGCGCTGAAGGCGTGACAATGCGTAAAAAAGAGAGAGAAAAGGGAAAGATTCCTGCTTTCCCTTTTTTTTATTTTGAAAAATTTTACAAAAAAAGAGGAGAAAATTTAAAAAACCTATTGAAATCGTCTTCGATATCCGTTATAATATAAAAGATGGTATCAACCATACTTTGATAAGGAAGGAAGGAAATTTATGAGCATTACGGCAAAGAACATCAGGAACATTGCAATCATCGGACACAGCGGAGAGGGGAAAACCTCCCTCGCGGAAGCGATGCTCTTCAACGCGAAGGTAATCGACCGTCTGGGAAAGACGGCGGACGGCACGACCGTCATGGATTACGACGAGCAGGAGATCGCGCGCGGCATATCCATCTCTCTCGCTACCGCCAATGCGACATGGGAGGGAGTCAAGCTCAACATCGTGGACGTGCCCGGTTTTGCGGATTTCGACGGAGAGGCGGAAGAGGCGATGCGCGCCGTGGACGCGGCGGTTCTCGTGGCGGACGCTTCCGGCTCGGTCAGCGTAGGCGCCGAAAAGATGGTGGATTACTGTGAGCGCCACGCGCTGCCCCTGATCATCTTCATCAACGGCATCGACAAGGAAAACGCGAATTACGTCGCCACCATGGACGCGTTCCGCAAAATGTTCGGCAGAAAAATCGCAACCATGCATACGCCGATCATGGAGGGGAATAAGATGCAAGGGTACGTCAGCATCATCTCCTCCAAAGCCTACCTGTTCACCAAGGGCGGCAGAAACGAAATCGCCATTCCGGACGATCTGGTCGGACAGGTCAAAGCCATCAAGAACGGACTGATCGAGGCCGCGGCGGAATCCAGCGACGAGCTTCTGGATAAATATTTCAGCGAAGGCACGCTCTCGAACGACGAGATCATCGAGGGCATCAAGGCGGGCGTCAAGACGGGGGAAACCGTCCCCGTGATGGGCGGTTCGGCGATTCAGAATATGGGCGTCATCAACCTGATGAACGAGATCGTGGCACTGCTTCCCTCCCCGGCGGAAAAGCCGCCCGTCGTGGCGGAAGACGGCGCGGGCAACCCCGTAGAAGTGGGGTGCGACGAAAACGGCCCGTTCGCCGCGCAGGTATTCAAGACGGTCGTCGATCCGTTCGTCGGCAAACTGAATATTCTGCGCGTTTTCCGCGGCAGGTTAAAGAGCGGCATGACGGTCTACAATGCCGTGACCGGGGAAAGAGAGCGCATCAACCAGCTCTATGTGCTCCGCGGCAAAAAGCAGGACGCCGTAGACGAGCTCTCGGCGGGCGATATCGGCGCGGTGAACAAGCTGAACGCGACCAACACCGGCGATACGCTCTGCGACGAGGCTGCGAAGGTGAAATTCGCCCCCATTTCCTTCCCGAAACCCGTCCTGTCGCTCGCGATCTACGCGGCGAAGCAGGGGGACGAGGACAAGATTTTCCAGGGGCTGAACCGTCTCGCCGAAGAGGACTGCTCCTTTAAAGTGGAAAAGGATTCCGAGACGGGCGAAATGGTCATCCGCGGGCAGGGCGAAACCCAGCTGGAGGTGCTTTCCAAGAAGCTGAAAGCGAAGTTCGGGTGCGACGTCCTTTTGAAAGAACCGAAGATCGCTTACCGCGAAACCATCCGCGGCAGAGTGGAAGCGGAGGGAAAACATAAAAAACAGTCGGGCGGCGCCGGACAGTACGGCGTGGTCAACGTCCGCTTTGAACCGGGCGCTGCGGACGGAAAGTTCGAGTTCGTGGACGCGGTCGTCGGCGGCGCGGTTCCCCGTCAGTTCATCCCTGCGGTGGAAAAGGGGCTGCGCGAGGCGATCGCAAAGGGCGTTCTCGCCGGGTATCCCATGGTGGATTTGAAGTGCACGCTGTTCGACGGCAAGTATCACCCCGTCGACTCCAAGGAAGTCGCTTTCGTCTCTGCGGCAAAGCTCGCTTACGACGAGGCGTGCCGCAAGGCGAACCCCGTCCTGCTGGAACCCATCTATCAGGTGCGCGTGGTCGTCCCCGAAAGCTACATGGGGGACATTCTCGGCGACATGAACAAGCGCCGCGGCAGAATTCTGGGCATGGATTCGGTGGAAGGCAAACAGGTGATCAACGCGGAAGTCCCGTTGGCGGAGATGTTCAGGTACGCGACCGATCTGCGCAGCATGACGCAGGGCCGCGGCCGCTTTGAAATGGAATTTTTGCGCTACGAGGAAGTGCCGTTCGCCGCGCAGGAAAAAATCATCAAAGACGCGAAAGCTGCGCAGGCTTAATTCAGCAAAAAAGAGGTATAATAGAGATGATATTGACGGTCTGCCCGAATCCGAGCATGGACTGTACGATTGAGGTGGACGATCTGAACGTCGGCATGCTCAACCGCATCAGCAACAAGATCGAGACGTATTCGGGAAAGGCGCTGAACGTCGCAATCGGCGTCGCCCGCTTAGGCGGCGACGCCCTGGCGACGGGGTTTATGTTTGAATCCAACGGGAGAATGTTCGAGCACGCTCTCGACAAAGAGGGCGTCAGGCACCGGTTCGTCTGGAACGCCGGCAGCGTGCGCGTGAATTATAAGATCATAGACAAAAAGTCTATGCTCACCGAGATCAACGACAGGGGGGACGAAGTCTATCCCGCGCAGCAGGAGGAACTGCTGGAGCTGGTGGAGGCGCTGGCAAAGCAGGCGGATATCGCGGTCGTCAGCGGCAGCCTTCCGAAGGGCGTGCCGCCCGCGTATTACGGCAGGCTCCTGGCGTGCATCCCTTCGTCCGTGCGCACGATCACGGATACGGAGACGGCAAATCTCGTCTACTCCTTGAAGGAAAAGCCCTATCTGGTCAAGCCCAACCTGAAGGAACTGGAAAATTATTCCCGCCGCACGCTCGTAACGCACGGGGAAATTCTCTCCGCGGCGGAAGAGATGCTGGAAGCGGGCGCGCAGAACGTTCTGGTGTCGCTGGGCGCGGAAGGGGCGATTCTCACGGACGGCAAAAAGCGCTATTACTGCAAGAGCGCGAACGTCGCCATCAATTCGACGGTGGGCGCGGGGGACAGCATGATCGCCTCCGCCTGCATGCAGATCTTAAAGGACGCGCCGCTCTGCGAGGTGCTGCGCCACGGCGTGGCTGCGGGCACCGCCGCGATCACGACCAGCGGAACCAATTTATTTTATCGCGATAAGTACGAGGAGATCTATTCGCAGATCTCCGTGCAGGAATTATAGAGAATGACGTTAAAGGACTTGAAAAACGACCGCGAGATCACCGCGATCGTCAGCGTATCGGAAGAACAGATCGAGATGCTTGGCTACACCGAGCATTCCATCCGCCACGTGAGCATCGTCGCAAAACGCGCTGGGGAGCTCCTGAAAAAACTGGGGTACGACGAGCATACCGTCGAACTCGCGGAGATCGCGGGATACCTGCACGATATCGGCAATTCGGTCTCCCGCATCGATCACGCGCAGTCGGGCGCGATCCTGTCCTATCACCTTCTGACCGCCCGCGGCATGGACTATAAGGACGCCGCGCAGATCATGATGGCGATCGGCAATCACGACGAGCAGTTCGGCGTTCCGGTCAGCGCGGTCTCGGCGGCGCTCATCATCGCGGACAAGAGCGACGTGCACAAGAGCCGCGTCAAAAACGTCATCGAGGATAAATACAACGTAGAGGACATTCACGACCGGGTCAACCTCGCGGCGGAGAGTTCGTTCATCACGGTGGACGGAGAAAATAAGCGGATCGTACTGGAGGTCACCATCGATACGGCCGTGTGCGACGTGGTGGATTATTTCAAGATCTACCTGAACCGCATGAACATGTGCACCGCGGCGGCGAAACTTTTGGGCTACGAATTCGGCCTGGAAATCAACAAAGTGCGCTTTCAGTAGAGGAAAATATGTCAGAATAATTGCATTCTTGTGCGATCTATGGTAAAATAAAGGAAAAAGGACGTCCTTTTTCCCGTCTCTTTGCAGTCAAAGAGACGGGCCCGTTAAGGAGCAGAAAAATTGATTTCTTCGCTCCTTTCCGCAAGGGGCGCCCCGAAAAAGGAAAGGAGAAGAAAGATGAAGAAGAGCAGAAAAGGGTTTACCATCGTAGAACTCGTGATCGTCATTGCGGTGATTGCGATTCTGGCGGCAGTGCTGATCCCCACGTTTTCCGGCCTCATCAGAAAGGCGAAGATTTCGGCGGACACGCAGCTCTGCAAAAACATGAACACGTCGCTTTCGGCGGCAGAAGCGGAGGGCAAAGAGATCGGCAACATCAACGATGTGATCGATATTCTCTACGATGCCGGGTACGTGCTTGCCAATCTCAATCCGTCCGCGGAAGGGTATTGGTACGCGTGGGATTCGGAGACCAACCAGATGCTGTATCTGGACGAGACCTTTTCCGTCTCTTTTCATGTAAGGGAATTGAAAACGGCGGAGGCGAACGAAAAGTGGATCGTCGTCGTTTCGGGTGCGGATGATTATGCGCAGGTGAAAGCGGCCGGCTGCACGCCTTCGGCGAGCGTCGTAGAAGATGCGGCTGCCTTTTTACAGGCGATAGAGGCGGGAGACAACGTGATTTTGAGCGGGGATTTAACGCTGACGGGGTATGATAAAGACAATCCGCTGACGGTCGATTACAGCGACGTGGTGATCGACCTGAACGGGCATTCCATGACGATCGGCGCCCGTTCCGCTTTTCGGATCGAGGGGGAGAACGTCGTGATTAAAAACGGCGCGTTCAACCTGGAGGAAGCCGGCTACGGCATGACGCTCAGCGGCGCCAAAAATGCGCGGATCGAAAACGTGACGATGAAGGGCAGTCTCAACGCTACGCAGGGAACGACGGTTACGCTGAAAGACGTGGTGATCGTTTCGACCGGCGCGTATAATATCTGCGCGCAGGAGGGATCGACCGTAACCGTGGAGAGCGGCACTTTCATAAAGGACGTCGTACAAAGCTACGGAAATTACATGATCTATGTCCGGGCGGGTTACTATTATTACGGAACCGTCTATCCGGGTGAAGGATTCGGAAAGGAACCGGAAGATAAAAGCAACATTATGCCTGCCAGTCGGGTGATTTTGAAAAACGGCGCGGATCAGATCAAATTTCAATCGGCATGCGGCGCTTCTCTGCTCCTGTCGGAGGAGGGCGGAAAAGACTCCAGCTGGGATTCGTATTATTGCTATGACTTTGCGTCGGGCATTCTGGAGAATCCGCACGCAATAGCGGTCGAGAATACGGCCGCGTAAAGAAAAGAACAAAACCAAAAGCGCCGCAGAAGCGGCGCTTTTTCTCTGTGTTAAAACGCAGCGGAGCATCCGCGGGAACGGAACAGCGTGCGCACGGCGGCAAAGTTCGGATAAGATGCGGCGGCGGGGAGGGGCAGTATTATACAGGAAGCATATTTACCCGGGCATTGCGGCGCGTTTTGCCGCAATCGGTTTCGGCGCTCATATTTTTCGGATTTTTCCGGACACTAAGCGTATGTGGAAAAAGGCATATTGTCACGGCAAGACGTTTTATCGGGATTTTTCCGCCGCGCACGCGGCGACCGTCGCGGGGGCGTGGGTGTACTTCCTCCTGCTTGCGATCGTCCCCATCTTTTTTCTGATGGTGACGGCGTTCGGCGTGTTCGGCGTGGACGCCTCCACCGAATTTGCCATGCGCCTTCCGGAGGAGTTCCGCGAGATGGTGCTGGAGATCATCGACGCCGCCAGCCGCGCGTCCCGCGGGGCGACCGTGCTCTTCGTGCTCACCGTATTCTGGTCCGGCTCTTCCCTCTTTTCGCACATGCTGAAGGACGGCGAGCTTCTCTACGGAGAAAAGCGGGGAAAGAGCGGCGTCATCCGCAAGCTCCTCTCCTTTTTTCTCCTGTTTCTCCTGCTGACGGTGTTTTTTCTGTGCGCTCTGCTGCTCTTTGTCAACCGGCTGATTCTCCGCTACTTCGTTCTGACCGGTTTCTGGGCGGTTCTGGTAAAATCGGCGCTGTATTTGTTTTCTTTCTTCGTCATTTATGTTATAATCTTTTTACTACACACGTTTATCAGTCCCGTCCGCCTGCGTTTCGCGCACCGCGCGCTGGGTTCTGCGGTTTCGCTGGCGATCATTTTACTGGGAACGTTCGGCTTTTTGATCTATATCAGGTATTTTCACTCGTATAATATCCTGTACGGAAGCCTTGCGGCGCTGGTGGTGTTCCTGCTTTGGTCTTATATCCTGATGCTGGGGCTGGTGACGGGGGCGATCGTCGTGCGGCGGCTGATCGCAAAGGAGAAAGAATGCTCGAAATCAGAAACTTTTCAAAGTCCTACGAAAAAGGGAAGCGCGCCGTCGACAACCTCTCTCTCACCGTAAAGGACGGGGAGATCTACGGATTCATCGGGCACAACGGCGCCGGAAAATCCACAACGCTCAAAGCGGTGGTCGGCGTGCTCGGGTTCGAGGAGGGGGAAATCGAGATCGACGGGATCTCCGTGAGAAAGGATCCCGTCGCGGCCAAAAAGATCACCGCGTTTATCCCGGATAACCCCGATATCTACGACTATCTGACGGGCGCGCAGTATCTTCGTTTCATCGCAGATCTTTACCGCGTCACCGAAGCCGAGCGGAAAGAGCGCGTCGGACGCTATGCGGCCGCGTTCGAGATCGGGGACCGGCTGGAAGATCTGATCTCATCCTATTCGCACGGAATGAAACAGAAGCTGGTGCTGATATCCGCCTTTCTGCACGCGCCCAAACTGCTGGTGCTGGACGAGCCGTTCGTCGGGCTGGATCCCAAAGCCGCGTTTACGCTCAAAGAGATGTTCCGCGCCTTCTGTAAGGAGGGCGGGGGGATTTTCTTTTCCACCCACGTGCTGGAAGTCGCCGAAAAGCTGTGCGACCGCATCGGCATCATCAAGGCGGGGAAGCTGATCGCAGAGGGCACGGTGAGCGAAGTCGTGGGCGGCGGCAGCCTGGAAGAAACCTTTTTGGAGACCTGCGATGCGTGACTACCTGATCCTGGTCGGCGTACAGCTGAAAGGGCTGTTCGGCATCAACCGCTTTTTCCGTCAAAAGGGAAGCGGCGCGGGGAAGACCGCGCGGGCCGTCGGCGCTTCCCTTTTGATCCTCTTCGCAATCGCATTTTTCGTCGGCGCGGCGGCGCTTTATAATTATTTTTTCCTCGCCGATCTCCACGTGAGCGCGCGGGAAGATCTCCTCTACAGCGCCGCGTTCGGCTTTCTGTTTCTGATCCTGCTTCTGACCTACTTGTTTTTAACGGCGGGCTCCCTATACGGCGGAAAGGACTATGAACTTTTGGCGTCCTGCCCGGTGTCTCACCGCACCGTCGTGCTGTCCAAGCTCACGGGGTATTACCTGATCGGGCTGCTGATCACCGTCGTCTACATGGTGCCGGCGATGGTTTTTTACGCGCTCTACGCGTCCGTTTCTCCGTTCTTTTATCCCGTTGCCGTCTGCAATCTCCTTTTCATCCCGATGTTTCCGCTCGCCGCTTCGCTCGTCTGCGGAACGGCCGCTTCCGCCGCGTCGGCGCGCGCGAAACGGAGCGCTCCGGTGCAGACGTGTATGCTCTTTCTCTTCGCCGCGCTGCTGTTTCTCCTTTCGTTTGCCGGGTGGCGCAATGAGACGGAGCGGACGGGCGTCGGCGTTCTCTTTGCGGGGATGCCGTACGGGCGGTTTTTCGGGAGAAGCGCCGCCTCGCCCGACCTTTTGATATGGCTCTGCTTTCTCGCCCTTTCCGCGGGGGCGTTCTGCGGGGCGTTTTATCTCGCCGCCGCGCTCTATCCGCGGCTGAACGGCCGTGCGAAATCGCGCGCCGCTTCCCGTCGGGCGGAACAGCGGAAAAGAGAGAAAAGCGCTTCTCCGCTCTCCGCGCTTTACCGGCGGGAGCTGAAAATGGTCTTTTCCAACCCGACCCTTCTGATAAACGTCGTCTCCGCGGGGATTGCCGCGGTCATTCTCTCGGCGGTGTTTCTCTTCGTCAAGGATCTGTTTTTGTCGGATGCCGTCTATCGCGGTTATTTTGTCCTCTTCCTTCCGATCGGGTTGAGCGGGTTCAGCGCGCTTTCGCTGTACGGCGCGACGGCGATCAACGTCGAAGGGCAGGAGCTGTGGCTTTTAAAGAGCCTGCCCGTCCCGACTGAGCGGAAGCTTTCGGTAAAATACCGCGTCAGCTTGCTGCTGTCCCTGCCGCAGACCCTGCTCTCCATGACCGTCTGCGCGGTCGCGCTGAACGTATCGGCGGCGGAATGCCTGCTTTATTTTGCCGCCGGCGTCCTCTCGCTCTGCGCTGGGAATTACGCCGGGCTCATCGTCAACCTGTTCAAGCCGTGGTTCGACTGGAAAAACCGCGCGCAGGCCGCGAAACAGAGCCTTTCCGTGCTGCTCGCGATGCTGCTGAACCTGCTCCTTTGCCTGCTGTTGGCGGGGACGGCGTATCTGTTCAGCGTGAGCGGCGTCGCGGTCGGGCTGCTCGCCTGCATCTTTGCGGGCGGCGCGCTCTGCGCGGCGGGATATCTCATTCTGTACGGAGCGGGCGTCAGGCGCTTTGAGGCGCTCTGAGCGTTTTTGACATAATTCGACACATTCCCGCATAAAGTATCCCTGTGGGAGGATACTGTTTTGCGAGAATATATGAGAAACCGCATTTACGAAGAGGCGAACTGGCTGTTGGAAACGGGGGGAACGGTGCGCGGCGCGGCGAAGGTCTTTCACCTTTCCAAATCCACCGTGCATAAGGATCTGACCGAGCGGCTCCTTTCTCTGGACGAACGGCTGGCGGAAAAAGTGCACGGCGTGCTGGAAGTCAACCTCGCCGAGCGCCATCTGCGGGGCGGGGAAGCCACGAGAAAAAAGTATGAGCAGGCGCATTTCTGAAGGCGTCGCCCGGCGGGCGGGGGAAAGCGGGCAAAAGCCGCCGCGATCCTTCCGGCCGATTTGATTGAGAAGAAACAACGCGCGGAGAGTTCCCTTTCCGCGCGTTGTTTGCCGTCGGAAAGAATGTCCGATCCTTTTTAAGAGTTGATTTTTATAAGACTTCATGCCGGTCGGCGGCCATATCGGCGAAAAATCTGCCGCCGGGGTGTTGTTTTGATTTGCCTTTTTTCTTTTTTTGTGGTATACTCGGAGAAAATAAGGTTTATTTCCTTTGGTTTTCTTTGGGTTGTACCCGCAAAGAGGAAGCATATGAAGAGATTTGACGTTAAAACGAGAATTTATTTCGGCGAGAGAGCGCTGGACCGTCTGAAGGAGATCCCCTATAAAAAGGCGATCGTCGTGACCGATCCGTTCGTGGTTTCGAGCGGGCTGGTGGAGCTGGTGACCGACCGTTTAAAGCGCGCGGGCATTGAGTTTACCGTGTATTCGGACGTCGTTCCCGACCCCCCGCTGGAAAAAGTGATCGCAGGCGTATCCGAGCTGTTGAAACAGCGCCCCGCGTGCATGATCGCCGTGGGCGGCGGCTCCGCCATCGACCTTTCCAAGGCGGTGCGCCAGTTTGCCTCCAAGATGGATGAGAATTATCACCCCGCGCTGATCGCGATTCCCACGACCAGCGGGACGGGGAGCGAGGTGACGGCTTTTTCCGTCGTTACCGACCGCAACAAGGGCGTGAAGTACCCGCTCGTTTCCGAAGACATGCTGCCGGACGAGGCGATTCTGGACGAAGAGCTGGTGAAGTCCGTGCCGCCTTCCGTCACCGCGGATACGGGGATGGACGTGCTCACGCACGCGATCGAGGCGTATGTTTCTCTGAACAACAACGAATTTTCCGCGGCGCTGGCCGAAAAATCCATCGAGATCTGCGGCACCTTCCTGCTCCGCTCCTATTACGACTCCAACGACGCGCATGCGCGCAGGAAAATGCACATCGCATCCTGTCTCGCGGGGCTGGCGTTCAACTCCGCTTCCCTGGGGCTGAATCACGGCATGGCGCATCAGCTTGGGAGCAACTTTCACATTCCGCACGGGCGGGCGAACGCCATTCTGCTCCCCAAGATCATCGAATACAACAGCGGAATCGACCGCCACAGCAAGTCGAGAAAGGACTATCCGTCCTGCGTCAAAAAATACGTGCACGTGGCGCGTATCCTGGGGCTGCAGAACTTCAACACGATCACCACGGTGCGCGCGCTCGTGAACTGGATCGAGTTCATGATGAAGGAGATGAATATGCCCGTCTCCGTCTCGCAGAGCGCGAAGATTTCCAAGGAGGAGTACGACGAAAAGGTTCCCGTCATGGCGAAAGCGGCGCTGAAAGACGCCTGCACGGCGACGAACCCGCGCGTGCCGACCGAGCAGGAAGTAATCGAGCTGTACAATCAGATCTGGTAAAGGCGGCGGAAACGCGAAAGAGCTTCCGCATTAAAACTGCGTGACCGAAAGCAGAGCTTGCGCTCTGCTTTTTTTTGCGGCCAGAAACGTTGCGGACGGCATATAAAGATAACGGGTAACGAAAATAAACGATAAGTAACAGGCAATGCAAAGCCAATCATGAAGGGATTAAAATAAATTGCGCGGGCGGCGCCCTGAGCGAGCCCTGCGCCCTTCCGCGCGTGGGGAGAAACGGAATCCGGCGGCGCTCCGATACCCTTTCAAACGTCGAAACGCTTTCCTCCCTGCCTGGCGGCTACGCGCAGAAGCCGCGGCGGCGCGCTGCAGCAACGTGTGTTTGCTTGCGGATATGAACGCATGCGCAGGCGTTTTCCTTTGCCGTCCTTCGTCCCGCCCGCGTACGCGTATATGATATACGATTATATATATGTCGTGAACAGATTATGATTCCGCACATGCGTGCCCGTACGGGGGAAAGCGGAAAAAAGATGAATCGGCCGTGACGGTAGCCTTATTTTTGAACCGTTTGCGTCTGCGGCGCGGCATGTCCGAACGGGGCTGCGGCCGGGCGCTTCTTTAAGCGGGCGCCGGGCTGGTCGTCGGAGCGGCGGCGCTTTGCCGGCCGCTGTTTCCGCGCGGCGGTATTAGGCAGTTTGCACGACGGGAAAAGCGCTGAATGGAAATTTCTCCCGCCGGGAACTCCGCCTTTTTCGCCGCGAAACCCCGTGAACGGGGCGCCGATTCCGCACGTGAGCGCAAATTTATCCGCTTTTCTCCCGCCAGCCCCGCAAAATCGGCGGCGCGGCGCGTTCGTTCCCGGTGAAAAATTGCACAAATCCGTAATTTATGAAATAAAATATTAAAATATTCGTTGACTTTCTCGTCCGTTCATAGTATAATTATCGTATCCATGGGGAAAACTATGGCCTTTTTCTACTTTTTTGCGAAGGGAAAGGGGAGAGCCCTCTCTCGTAAGGCCGGGATTTTTCCGGGGATAGAGTAAACTTCAGTAAATTTTATAGGAGGTCCTATTAATGAGAAACAAGTTGCTGACATTGATATTGGCGGTAGCTCTGTGCTTCTCGATGTCCTTTGTGCTGGCTTGCAAAGACAACACGCCGAAGGTCACCGGTCCCACGGTAGTTAGCGTTAATGTCGGAGAAAAGACCGATTTGTTCGATGTCGCAGAGGGGGTCGCGGTTGCTGACGTCAGTGTCACCATTTATGACACGGCAGTAGCCACGGCAAGCGGCAAAGAAGTAACCGGTGTGAAAGCTGGTGTGACCGGTGCGGAAATCAGCTACGACGATACGACGTATAACGTCGTCATCAGCGTAGAAGATCCGGATGCGATCGCCAACGCAATCGCTGCGGCGAAAACGGAGCTGGAGCAGAAGATTACCGAAAGCGTCTCTTCCGCCAAGACGGAACTGCAGACCAATATCGATAGTCTGAAGACTGCTTTGGAGACCGCGATTGCCGACCTCGGTATGGAAGATATCGACGGTTTGGTCGATCAGCTCGATGAGATTGCAGCCGATATCGCGGAAAAGGCGGATGCGGCAGAGGTCAAGGCTTCCATCGCCGCGCTTGAAAAAGCGGTCACGGAAGCGAAGACCGCTTTGCAGACTGCGATCGATAATCTGGATAAAGAGCTGACCGAAGAAATCGAAGCGCAGATCAAGACTGTCAATGCCACGATCGACGGCGTGAAAAACAGCGTCACCGCGTTGGATGAGAAGATGACTCAGGCGCAGGCGGATATCGATGCCTTGGAGAAGGCTGTTGCCGATCTCGAAGCGCAGCTCGATAAGGACAGCGAAGGGAACTCTCTGTATGCCAAGAAGGTCAATGCGAAGGTCGAATTGATGGCGGAACTGCTTGAAAAGGGCCATCATTCGGTTGATTTCAGCACGATTGATGCTGCCACAACGCAGGAGGAGCTTGACTCCGCTGTCGCCGCGATCAGAGCGGAATATCTCGAAGGCGAAGAGGTTTTCGATCTCAATGCCTATAAAGCGAATGCCGCTGCGGAGATCATCGTCGTTTATGAGAATACGATTGCTCCCGAATTGGTTAAGCTGAGTGACTTGGCGAATATCGCCGCTGTCAAGGAAGCGACCACGAGAGAGCGCGAAATCGCGTTTGTCCAGATCATTCTCGCGAACACCAAGGCAGATGTCGATGAGATTCTGAAAAATTACACCGAAAATTGCGAAAAGATCATCGAAGACTATGTCGCGATGGAAGATTTCGTCGATGCGTTGGATACGTTCTACGCGGAGAGAGAAACGGCTGGTATCGTTTCTGCCGACAAGGATGCCATTGCTGCGCTCGATGAGCAGTATGACAAGCTGAGCGATGAGGCGAAAGAGCTCCTCAAGTCCGCTACCGTTAAAATTATGATGGAAGACGGCGAGGCGACCGTTCCCGTTCTCAATCAGACGGTAGAGGAAACCGTCACGCCGGGCGCTTACGACATGATTCATGTCATCGATACGCTGATCGGAAAGATCGAAGCGGTTTACGTTGCTGGCGACGGCAAGCCTGCTGAGGGCGAAACTCCCGCTGTTCCCGCGACTCCGCTGGTAGTCGGCGGTATTACGCTGAATGACGAACTCGTTGTGATCGACCAGTTCCTGGAAGAGAGAAAAGATGCTTTGACCGAAGTATCCAACGGATACGAAGCGCTGAAAGACTATCAGTTCTATCTGAAGGGTGAAATGGACGTTCCGGAAGATAAGGCAAAGGCCGGCGCCAAGGCGCAGGACGTTGTCGATCTGCTCCATGCGGAAGAATATGCGGACGAATTCATTGCGGCGTTTAAGGCTGCTGTGATTCCCGAGGGAGCGACGGAGACCACGTACAATGCTTACATTACGAATTTGTACGACACAAAGATTCAGAATGATTCGTCCAGAGCTTGGAAACAGGTTCAGGTCAAATCCGCGCAGACGGTTGCTTTCTGGGCGTTCTATAACGGCGTAGTCGGAAAGATCGACGGCGCGACGGCTGATCAGAAAATCGGCGATATCGCGGCGGTCCCCGCAACGCCTTCGAGTGAGACGGAAAAGGCGGAATATGACGTTCTGTATGCTGCATACGTAACGACGGCTGAAACCGCGCTCGCTTCTGCGAAGAACGTCTATACCTACGGCACCAAGACGACGGACAGCTACACGAAGGGTGAAGATCAGGTCTACGTCGACCGCGTTGCAGCTGTGGTTGGCGCCGAGGGCGCTCCGAGCGTCAAAGAGGCGTACAACACGATCAACAAGAATGTCGTTGCGGCGGGTTACTTCGCTGAAACCGTTGAGGAGAATTACAATAACATTATTGCCAACTATGAGACGGCTTATGCCGATGCGGCTGCGTTCATCAAGCAGATGATCGAGGAAACCGCGTTCGGCGGTGCTGCGGGCGATTTCAAGACGGATCCGACTCGTATGGCGTTCAGCACGAAGCTGACGACTGCTTACGCTGCGCTCGAAGGATTTGCTCCTTACTACGTGATCGACCTCCCGATGGATGTCTACACGGTCTACACGACCATTGCGGGGCAGAATATCACTGAGGTTTACGCCACGGTTGAGACTGCGGTTAACAACTGGACGGCCACGGAAGGCGCTAAGACGCCCAACGACAAGGTCTATAACGAAACTTATACGGCAGAAGCTGCCAACACGTTGATCGCTACCTATATTGCTACGGCGAAGAAGGCTTACGAAGTCGTTTCGGAGGTTGTTCCCTATGCTACGAGTGAAGATGTAGTGGCGAAGACCCGTACACAGGCGATGGCTGCGCATGCCGCTTATGTTGAACTGGTCACCGATGAGGTTGCGACCGACTATGCGGCGGCAAACAACGCCAACGCTGTCACGGTCAACACGCACTACAACGTGGATTACGCTGCGGCTGAGAAATATCTCAACGCTGTGATTGCTCACTCTTTCGATGCTTACACGACGACAGTCGAGACGGGCGAAGGCGAAGAGGTTACCACGGAAACGAAACCGGTTTATGAAACGTTTGCTGCGGGCTATGCTGCAGAAAAAGCTGCTCTGAGCGAATTTGCCCAGAAATATATCGCGGCTGGTATTCAGAACCTGGTCGATGTCTACGGCGATTATGTTGCTAAGGTTGTTGCGGATACCGATCTTGCTTCCTTGGCTGCTGTGAAAGAAGAATACGCGGCTTATACGGATACTGTATTTGGTGTATACGATCTGGAAGCCGACAAGCTGACTGAGATTCTGACGCAGGAGGTTGTCGATAAACTGCTGACGGATTATGTCACTTCCGTTGAGAACACGCAGAAATTTGCTGCAAATCTGTTTGCCGGTGCCAAGACCTTTGAAAAGGCCGGAACGCTGAAAGCTGATCTCGCCGCGGTTTATGAGGCGGTCGGCGCGCAGACGATTACGGATGAATATCTTGCAGAAGTTTATGTAAACGTCTATGCGGATTATCAGAAACTGTACGGTGCGATTGCGGTTGTGGACGGCAAGGTAACCGTACCTGCGATCAACGACTATGCTTCCAGCATGGAAGACTGGATGCAGCCGTATGTCGGAACCGGTGTTGAGCTGGCTAAGACGCTTGCGAACTTCGTTGCTGAAAATGCATCCGGTGAAACCTGCGTCAGCGCATACGAAGCGCTTGTAAAAGATGCGCCGCTGGCTTACTACTACCTGTCTGACGAACTGCAGACTTCTTACAGAGAGATCGAACGCAAGAAGCTGATCAACGACGCTGTTTCCAACATTGCGATTCAGTTGACCACCTACACTGCTCTTACCGAAGAAAACAAGACGGATGAAAACGTCGCTAAGATTGCTGCGGCTATCAACTCCTGGTTCAAGGTATTCGATGAATATCTGCCTGCGGATGCGTCCGATCTGACCGAACGGAATGCTTACATCCAGGCGATCAACGATGCGGCAGGAGTCAGAGGCTTCACGGAAGCGGTCGTTGTCGGCGAAAAGTACACCGTCGCTTACGAGGCTGCTCGTGCGATCGTTACGATCCCCGATCTGATTGCGGAAGATATCGTCGAAAAGATCGATGCCTTCTATAAGGCGAATAACGCGTTCCTGAACACGCCGAACTCCGGTGACAATGACGCGATCGATCACGCGGCTGATCTTGAAACGCTCTTCACGAATGAAGGAAAGACTGGTCTGAAGGATATCAACGATGCGATTACAGAGTTGGTTGCCCAGCTCGCTCACTACAACGTCCTCAAGGCGATCGGCGATTACACCTATGGTGAAGTTCAGCTGGATGCTGCGGTTAAGGCGGTTGCGGATGAGCTCGTTAAATCCACTGCTCGTAAGACTGAGATGATTGCGGAGATCAATGCGATCGTTGCAGACTATACGGTTGAGACCTTCAAGGCTGCGGATGATTACGAGACTGGCTACAACGCGAAGCTGGCTGCGTTCAAGGAAGCGTGCGAAGCGCTCGGAACCGACTACAATTACATTTGGTCGAACGACGCTGATATCACGAAGAACATGAATGAAGTTGTGGCGCTTTGCACCGACCTCGATTCTCTGGTCTCCGGTATCACTTCCATGAACACCATCTACTTCACGGTTGTTCCCGAAGTTGTCGCAGGCATGTCCGCGAAGACGGAGGAAGAGAAGCAGGCGATTCGTGACAAGCTGATTGCTGAGAACAAGTACACGAACGAAGAGATCAACAACATCGTTCTGAGAATTGCTATGACCGATGAGGAAATCCTCGCGGCGATGGAAGCGAACGTGCTCGCGCTTGAGACCAAGCATGCGTACGAGATCGCGAACAACGCACCGGTCTATGCGAAGTTGCAGGCGGTAAGAGATGATATTGCGCAGAAAGAGCTTGAGAAAGAAGAGCTCGCGATTGCTGAGGAATGGCTCGCTGAAGTGAATAACTTCAGCGCAGCTACGCCGGCAAGCGACGTAGCTGCGGCGGTTGCCGAAGTCTACACCACGTTCTTTAACAGCGATACGATCAAGACGGATGTCGCGAGGGAAGCTGTAAAGGAAAAGGCGTTGGAACTCCAGGCGATCGTTGCGAATGATTCGAAAGCGCTTTATGATCTGAAAACTGCTTATGATGCTGCGAAGGCAGCGTCTGAAGCTGCTCCTGAGGATCCCGACCTGCAAGCTGCTTTGGAAGCGGCGGAAACTGCTTACAATGAGGCTGTTGAAAACTTTGGTTATGTCTTTACAGACGAATCTGGGAACAAGACCTTAGTTATTTCGGTTGCTTCTTGGGGTGGTAACGCTTATCCGTTCTTCTTTGAACTTCAGAGTACACTCGGTGCTAAAACTCTTGTTGTCTCTAACATTGAGGCATAAGCTGTAAACGGTATTCCTCCCCGAGCAATCGGGGAGGAAATTATCAAAACTTCAATATTCTCTCAGAGAATTTTGGATACCTCAAATGGGGGAATCCACCGCTGTACGACAGCGCAGGATTTTAAAAACTGAACATTCTGAGATTAGTAAACTAGTAAAATAATAGGATCGCGCTAATCAGATGGAATGATTAAACGATAGCATTCGGCTCCCCCGCCGGATGCTATCGTTTTTTTATTTTAAAGTTCCGCCTCTTTTTCCCTTGCAGAAAACCGTATAACAGAAGAAAAGAGAAAATCACAAAAACTTCGCCGTTTAGGTACCGTGCAGTATTTTTACAAAAGAAACGGGGTTAAAAAAGCGTACAGCTTTTTCCGCTTTCTTCGCGCAGTCGCCCGAGATAACCTGCGGTCATCTCTTCTATAAAGAATTTACAGGAAAAACGGACGAAAAAGAAGGGAAAGAGAAAATAACAAAAATCCTTTCTGCCACGTTCCCCGCGCGGTTCTTTTTACAAAAAAGAGCGTACATCAGCATAGAGGAATACAGCTCTTCCATGTGACAATTTTTTACAGGGCAAAAACTGAGCGATGATTCAAAAATCCAACCATAATAATATAAAATCGTCCGCCGCTGAAATATTAAAATAGAAAACACAAGGCTAACCTTTAAAGAGTATATACAGTATAGATATATTTAATAATAATTTAATTGTTTTGAACTGTTTTTTATTTAAGGAAAGCCAAGTGACAACGTCTTACAGGGTAGAGGCTGAGCGATGAATCAAAAATCCAACCATGATAAAATAAAATTGTCCGCCGCTGAAATATTAAAATGGAAAAACACAATGCTAACCTTTAAAGAATATATACAGTATAGATATATTTTAATTGTTTTGAACTGTACTTTATTTAAGGAAAGCCAATTCCAGGAAATTTTATGCTTACTTTTAAAATATATTTAAACTGTATATAAACCCAATATAAACTGAATTTGTGCTAATAGCAGTATCAAAACCTGATAACCCCGCCTGCGCGCCTTCGTACCGGGGGATACGTTTCTGCGCGAATCTGTTGCAGAGAATGCGCAGAACCCGTTATACGGCAGATTTCAGGCGGATTCGTGCCAAACGGGCGGGGAATTGCGTAGATATACGGCCGCTTGTCGCAGAGCCCGAACAGGTTGCGTTAAAGGCGTGTCCGGCTGCGGGTCGGAACTCGTCTCTTCCGCTGTTTCGATAAACCGCTCTTTTGTATCGCGAGGGGCTTTGTTATTCCCCGCGGGCAGATTCCCGCTGGTTTATTCCGTGCAATTGAAATGTTTCTCTGCGCGGCGACGGCTTTTTTCGCGCTTCCCGCCAACATTCTTTGACTTTTCCCTTCACTTATAATATAATAAAGGCAGAAAGGGGTATCTTGTCATGGATTATCAATGCTTGGAGCTGTTGGCGCGCTCTTACCGCTCTCCCAAGGGCGCCATGTCCGAAATCATCAATCTGCAGGCGATTCTCAACCTCCCGAAGGGGACGGAGCACTTTTTGAGCGATCTTCACGGGGAAGCGGATACCTTCCTGCATATTCTGAAAAACGCTTCGGGCGTGATCAGGACAAAAATCGATATGATTTTCGACTATGTTCTGACCGCGCGCCAGAAGGACGATCTCGCCGCCCTCATCTATTATCCCGAAGAGCGGCTCGCGATCGTCAAGCGGGAAGAAAAAGACATGGACGAATGGTATCGGCAGACCCTGCTGAAGCTCATCGAGGTGCTCAAAGTCGTCGCTTCCAAGTATACGCGCAGCAAGGTGAGAAAGGCGCTCCCGCGGGACTATATGTACGTCATCGACGAGCTGATCAACATGTCCCATCAGTCCATCAACAAGCAGAACTATTATGACAATATCATCTCATCCATCATCGAGCTGAACGATGCGGATTCCTTCGTCGTCGCCATGTGCGAGCTGATTCAGCGCCTTGCGATCGATCATCTGCACATCGTGGGGGATATCTTCGACCGCGGCGACGGCGCGGACGTCATCGTCGACCGGCTGATGCGCTATCATTCTCTGGATATTCAGTGGGGAAACCACGATCTCCTGTGGATCGGCGCCGCGTGCGGAAACGCCGCGTGCATCGCGAATATCATCCGCATCAACTGCACGTACCGCAATCTTCAGATTCTCGAGAGCCGCTACGGCATCAATCTCCGCCCGCTCAGCTCTTACGCGGCGAAGCGATACGCGGACGACCCCTGCGAGACCTTCCGCATCGACGACACTTATAATACGGACGTTCCCTTTGACGGCAACGACAGTCTGGCAAAGCTGAACAAGGCGATCACGGTGATCCAGCTGAAGCTGGAAAACGCGATGATCGCGGCGCATCCCGAATTCGATATGGCGGACCGCGCGCTTTATCCGGAGACTGCGCTGACAAAGGAGGAACGGGCGATCGTCTCCTTCCTGCGGGAGGAGTTTCTCCACTCCGCCAAACTGCAGTCTCACATCCGCTTTATCGTCGAAAAGGGGAGCATGTATCTCGTATACAACGGCAATCTGCTCATGCACGGCTGCGTGCCTACGGACGAGGACGGCACGTTCACGCGCGTCGCCGTCGGCGAGGAATTGTTTGCGGGGAAAGCGCTCTACGACAGGCTGGACCGGCTGGTGCGCGACGCGTTTTGGCAGAGAGATCCCTATTCCGTCGACTATATCTGGTATCTGTGGTGCGGCAAAAATTCGCCCGTGTTCGGGCGCGACCGCATGGTCACCTACGAAAAGCATTTCGGGGATCCCCGCGCCGCGGAAAAGAAAAATCCCTACTACACGTTCGTAAAGGATGCGGCATACTGCGAACGCGTGCTCGGCGAGTTCGGTACGGGCGGGAAGTTCGCGCATATCGTCAACGGGCATATGCCGGTGAAGGTGAAGGACGGCGAAGCGCCGGAGAGCGCGGGCGGAAAACACATCACCATTGACGGAGGGCTGGCGAAGGCCTATCATTCCAAGACGGGGATCGGGGGCTACACCCTGATCAGCAACTCGCAGGGGCTTTTCCTGGTCAGCCACGCGCCCTTTACTTCCGCAAAGGAGTATATCGACAGCCTGGAAGATCTCCACTCCAAGAGCCGGACGCTGCAGACCTATGAGCCGCGCATTCTCGTGCGGGATACGGATACGGGAAAGAAGATGGCGGGCGAGATCAAAGTTTTGAAAACGCTGCTGAAAGAATACTATAAAATCGACATCAGGGAGAAACCATGAGCCTCACATTATTGCAAACCGAAGTGGCGATCAAGTTCGTCAAAGATCAATTTGAAAAGGAACTCGCCAGACTTTTGAAGCTGACCCGCGTCTCCGCGCCCCTCTTCGTCCGTCCCGAATCCGGGCTGAACGACAACCTGAACGGCGTGGAACGCCCCGTTTCTTTCGACGCGAACGGCGTCGCGGGAAACCTTGAGATCGTACAGTCGCTCGCAAAGTGGAAACGGAGCGCCCTCGCGCGCTACGGCTTTACGGAGGGCACCGGGCTGTATACCGATATGAACGCGATCCGTCGGGACGAATCGGCGGACGCTCTGCACTCCTATTACGTGGATCAGTGGGACTGGGAAAAAATCATCCGCCCCGATCAGCGCAATTATACCTACCTTAAGACCGTCGTCCGCGCGGTCTACCTCGCGGTGCGGCGGATCGCCGCGCAGGTGACGAAAAAATATCCTGCGCTTACCTTCGATCTCCCCAGGGAAATTACCTTTGTCTCCACCAAAGAGCTCGAAAAAATGTATCCCGCACTCACGCCCCGCGAGCGGGAAAACGCGTTTACCAAGACTTACCGCGCGGTGTTCGTCTATCAGATCGGCTGGCCGCTCGCAAATAAACAGCCGCACGACGGCAGAGCCGCAGATTACGACGACTGGAAGCTGAACGGCGATATCCTTTTGTGGCACGAGCCGCTCGACTGCGCGTTGGAAATCTCCTCGATGGGGATCCGCGTCAACGCCGCCGTGCTCGAAAAACAGCTCAGGCAGAAAAAAGAGCTGGATAAGCTCTCCAATCCCTATTGCCGCGCGGTCATGAACGGCGAACTGCCGCTGACGGTGGGAGGGGGAATCGGGCAGTCCCGTCTGTGCATGTTTTTCCTGAAAAAACGCCATATCGGCGAGGTGCAGGCCTCCGTCTGGAGCGCGGAGGAAGAAGCCGCGGCAGAGCGGGAGGGGCTCGCGCTCTTATAATATGCCGTTTTCCCGCACGGTCTCCCTGGTGGGAGAGGAAAAATTCAGAAAGCTGTCCGCCGCGAAGGTCGCTGTGTTCGGTCTGGGCGGCGTGGGCAGCTATGCGGCGGAAGCGCTCGCGCGGAGCGGCGTGGGGACGATCGCCCTCTTTGATGCGGACACCGTCTCGCCGTCCAACCTGAACCGGCAGCTGGTCGCGCTGCACTCCACGATCGGGCGGAGCAAAGTTTCCGTTATGCGCGAGCGCATTCTGGATATCAACCCCGCCTGCAATGTTCGGGCGCACGAGGTTTTCTACCTGCCTGAAAACGCCGATTGCTTCCCGCTCTCCGCATTCGACGCGGTTGCGGATGCGGTCGACACCGTTTCCGCCAAAATCGAACTCGCCGTCCGCGCGGAGAAAGAGGGATTTCACCTCGTCTCTGCGATGGGAACGGGCAACAAGCTCGATCCGTCCCGCTTTGAAGCGGCGGATCTCTTTCAGACGTCCGTCTGTCCGCTCGCGCGCGTGATGCGGCGGGAACTGAAAGCGCGGGGAATCAAACGGCTCCGCGTCGTCTATTCCAAAGAAGAGCCGAAACGGGCAGATACCGGCGGCGAACGCCCGGCGCCCGCTTCGATCTCCTTTGTGCCGCCCGTGGCGGGCATGCTCCTGGCGGGCGAGATCATACGCTATTTAATGGAGAAATAAGATGGAATATCAGAGAAAGCATCAGCAGCTGATTCTGCGCTTAAACCGCGGGGAAGAACTCCTTTCCGCCGTCCGGGCGGTCTGCAAAGAGGAGAAGATCCTTTCGGCCTCCGTCATGGGCCTGGGCGCGGCCGACTATGTGAAGCTGGGCGTTTACAGCGTCGCGCGGAAGGAGTACATCGTCCGCGAACTGTCCGGCGAGCGCGAGATCGCCGCGCTGACGGGGAATGTCACTGCCAAAGACGGCGCGCCTTATCTTCATTTTCACATCGCGGTCTGCGGGGAAGACGGCGTTGTTTACGGCGGGCATCTGAACGAGGCGGTGATTTCCGCGACGGCGGAATTGTATTTCACGCTGTATGAGATCCTTCCCGAACGCGTGCGGGAAGAGGAGACGGGGCTGAATCTGCTTTCCTTTCCCAAACAGCGGCGTTTTTGAGCATTTTGAGAAAATCGGACGCGCCCGATTTTTTTATTGTGAAAACGGCGCACTTACGGCGAAAAATTTTTTCATATTTTTTTTAAAAAGGTATTGACAAAGGGCTGTACGGGTGATATAATAAGATAAAAAAGTGTGTTCTCGTAAACACACAAGGCGGATCAGGCAATGGTGACCAGGGAAGAAGTGGCGCAGCGCGCCGGCGTTTCGACGATGACGGTGACGCGCGTTGTAACGGGAAGAGGATACGTGTCCGATGCGACGCGCAGGAAAGTCCGGAAGGTAATCGACCAGCTGGGCTATATTCCCAACAAAATCGCTTCGGGGCTGGTCAGCGGCAAAAGCAACCGCATCGCCATCGTCGTGCCCGATCTGACCAACCCTTACTATCTGCAGGTCGTGGGCGCGATGATCGAGGAGGCAAAGCGGGACGACTACGTGATTTCGGTCTATAAGGCGAACGAAGAGGAACTCCCGCAGGTTTTGGAGAGCCTGATCTCCAACCGCGTCGCGGGCGTCGTCAATTACGCGTCCGAATTTCCCGCGAAATATGTCCGCCATCTGGAAGAGATCGGTGCGCGGCTGATCCGTACTTCTTACGGAGAGGGCGATTTCAAGATGGAGCTCATCTATGAGCGAGCGATCTTGCAGGCGGTGGAGTCCCTCGCTGCAAACGGGTGCCGGCGGATCATCTTTATCGCCGGTATGGGAAAGGACTATATCAAGATTGACCGGCGCGTGCCCTATTTCGTCCGATGCCTGGAAGAGAAGGGGATGTATCTGGACGAACACAGCGTGATCAACGGGAATTATCCGCGCGAAGAGGCTTATATCGTGGGATATAACATTGCGGAGCAGCTGGTGCGGGAGGGCGTCTTTTTCGATGCGGCGTTCTGCATGAACGACATGATGGCGTTCGGCGTCATCAACGGGCTGAAGCACAGCGGCAAGCGCGTGCCGGATGACGTTTCCGTCATCGGCTTCGACAACATTCCCATGTCGAACTTCTTTGAGCCGCCGCTCTCGACGATCTCGCTGGATATCGCGCGGGAAGCGCATTTCTATTTCAATTATCTCGCGGGCAAGGAAAGCGGAGAAGAGAATAAGCTGGTCGCGGAATACGTCGAGCGGCAGAGCACCCGCAGAGTATAAAACTCTTATTTTCATTGTGTTTACGTAAACACAAATCGACGATGATCAAACGAAAACCGTGCGTCTGAAAGTCGGTTTTCGGCGAAACGCCGGCTCTTTTCATTTTATTCAAAGAGCCGCTGCCCCCTAGGGGGCAGCAACGTTTAGTTGCAGAGAGATAATCTGGGAAACTGAGAACGCGAAAAAATTCAGGCGTTCTCTTTATGCGGGCTCTGCCCGCGCGATATCGGGAGGAAATAATGATGAAAAAGAAACTTTTGGCAGTTTTTGCGGCAGTGCTATGCCTGTCGTTCGGCGTCGCCGCCGTCTCTGCGGCGCCCGTCGACACGGGAATTACGCTGTACAAGGGCAGTACGGAAGGCGAAACGTATGACTGGGATGCGGATGCCAACGGCTGGGCGACGCACATGCAGATGGCTGCGACCTACGTCAATGCGGAAGGGACGACGGTCATCCCCAATCACTACGGAAACGGGACGGCTCCCGCGGTCAACGGCGACCGCACGTCGTTTACGCTGGCGAACGCGGGGTACCTCGCGAATTACAGGGCGTTTGACGTAACGAAGCCCATTTTGATCCGCTATATGCACACGACGGAAGATCTTTGGGGGAAAGCATGGTACGTGCTGGCTCTTTTTGACGATCTGGAGCGGGGGCTGATCGCGGGAAACAATACCTGGAATGCAACCGCTTCGGGCGCAAAGGTAGCGCTCTGGGGGAGCAACGACAATACGAACGGCAATTACGGCAGGTTACAGGTCAACAACGGGGTGCAGTCGCCCTTCTTCTTTCCGGAAACGTACGATAAGACAAATTGGAATCAGTACGATTTTACGGTCGGCATCGAGATCGGCACGGATCGGACCGCCGTTTCCGTCAACGGCACGCACGTCGCCTGGCTGACGCTTACCCGCGCCGACTTTGCGGAGGGAAAGGCTTACCTGACCGTCGCGACGGGCTCGGCAATCAACTTCAACATGAGCGTCTCTCAACCGGAGACCATCGAATATACGGACGCAAACGGCTGGGATATGCACGCCGCGGGCACGGCATACCCCGGTGCAGGCTCTTACGCGCCCTGGGGCAATATGGGGGTTCAGAGCGGATATACCGTCTTTGTCAACGGCGGGACGGGATACCTCTATAACAAAATTCCGCTCGATCTGACCAAAGAAAACAGCATCACATTCAGCTTGGCCAACGGCGGCTGGACCAATCAGGCGGGATTCTTTATCAACCTGTTCGACAGCGTGGATACGCTGCACGCCGCGGGGATCAACGGATGGAACGCGGCGAACGGCGCCCTGCTGTCCGTCTACGGCTCCAATGTGGAGAGCGGAAACAGAAGCGACGTCTGTAACCGCGTGCGCATCAAAGGCGTTACTTCGGAAATCCTGAACTACATCGGCTCGACGGACGGCGCGCGCAATACGGCGACGGTTTCGCTCTACTTCGGCGAGCGCGCGGAAGAGTCCTACGCGCTTGTAAACGGCGAACTGCTGACGCACATCGGCGTGTCCCGCTCCTCCTTTGCCGGAGGAAAAGCGTATGTTCAGATTCTCTCCTTGGGGACGCTGCAATGGAGCGTAAAGCTCTCCTCGGGGGAATCTTCGCACTATCACAAATTGGTACACAAAGAGGCAAAAGAAGCGACTTGCAGAGAAGAGGGGAACAGAGAGCACTATCAGTGCGAAATCTGCGGGAAGCTGTATGAAGACGAAAGAGGAGAGAGGGAGACGAGCGCGGAAGAAGTGAGGATCGCGAAGAAAGCGCACGAGGAAGTAAAAGACGAAGGGAGAGAGGCGACGTGCACGGAAGCGGGGCTGACGGAAGGAAAGCACTGCAGGGTGTGCGGAGAGGTGACGGAAGAGCAGAAGGTCATTCCGGCGAAAGGGCACAGAGAAAAGACGACGGCAGGGAAAGAAGCGATGTGTACGGAAGCAGGGCTGACGGAAGGGAAAGAATGCGAGGAATGCGGAGAGGTG
>UQTB01000005.1 GCA_900543915.1 uncultured Eubacteriales bacterium
GAGATCGGGCAGGAGCAGGCGGACGAACAGCAGCCCCGCGCCCAGCTTTACGACCTGCTCGATCACCTGCGAGGACGCGGTCGGGAACATGCGCGATTTTCCCTGAAAATACCCCCTGAAACAGGAGATCGCCGAGACGAAGAAGACGGCCGGGGCGAGCGCGCGGTAGGACGGCGCGGCGAGCGGATTCCCCTGCGCGTTCGCCAGAAGATCGGAAAAGCAGAACAGCGCGATGCTGCCGGTGACGCCCAGCAGCAGGAGCAGGCGGAAAGATGCCTGCAGCAAATGCGTTCCCTCTTCCTCCTCTCCCCGCGCGCGGCGCTCCGCGATGAGCTTGGAGAGCGCCGTCGGAACGCCGACGGAAGAGAAATCCAGCAAAATGCAGTACACGGGAAAGATGAGCTGATAGAGCCCGATTCCCTCTCCGCCCAGCAGATTCGTGAGGGGAATGCGGTAAAACGCCCCGATCAGTTTGGATAAAAAGCCGCCCAGCGCGACGATGACGGCGCCGAAAATAAAACCCTTCTTCTTCATATATGTAAGGCGCGTTCCGCCGAAAGAAAAAAGCGCGGAGGTTCGCGCTTTTTTTCAGGAAAACTGACGGGATAAAAAGTTCGCGCCCACCTGCACGAGGCGTACGTCCTGCGAGGAAACCTCCCGTTCCTTGGAGAAGAGGGCGATCCCGCCGATCACGTCCCCGTCCGCGATCACAGGCACGAGCACCTCGCCGGCGAATGCCAGCGGCTCTCCCCGCAGAAGCGGGATCAGCGTTCCGCCGTCCGCTGTGTTGAGAACGACGCTCTTTCTCTCCCGCATCGTCTTTTCCATCTCGTCGGAGAGGTTCCGGCCCACCCAGTCCTTCATTCTGCCGCCCGCGAGATACAGCACGACGTCCGTATCGAAGACGGCGATCACGCATTCGGACACTTCCGCCAGGCTCTCCGCAAAGCTCTCTGCAAATTCTCCCATGGACTGCACGGGAGAATATTTCTTCATCATCAGTTCGTCCCGGTCGGTGAAGATCTCCAGCGGATCCCCCTCCTTGATGCGCAGCGTCTTTCTGATTTCCTTGGGGATCACCACTCTCCCGAGCTCGTCGATCCTCCTTACGATTCCCGTTTCTTTCATGTCTCCTCCTGTCATGAAAGCAGTATGTGAAAAAAAGCGCGGCTTATGCGAGCCGCGCTGAATTTTAGCCGAAAACGACGTCCAGCACCATCATCAGGACGAATCCGAGCGCCACGCCGATCGTGCCCCAGTTGGAATGGGGTTCGCCGCCCTGCGCTTCGGGGATCAGTTCTTCCACCACCACGTAGATCATCGCGCCCGCCGCAAATGCCAAAAGATAGGGCAAAACCGGCTCCACCATTCCCACCGTGAAGAGCGTCAGCGCCGCCGCGATCGGCTCCACGATACCGGAAAGAGAGCCGTACAAAAACGCTTTCCCCTTGGAAAAGCCGTTGTTTTTCAGGGGCATGGAGATCACCGCGCCCTCCGGAAAGTTCTGCAGCGCGATGCCCGCCGCCAGCACCAGCATGCTCCCCAGCGAGATCACCGCATTGCCCGCGAGCATGCCGGCAAACGCCACGCCCACCACCATTCCCTCGGGAATATTGTGCAGGGTCACCGCCAGCATGAGCATGGTATTCTGCCGGAATCCCGAGCGGATCCCCTCCGGCTCCGCGCTGTTGAGGTGCTGATGCGGAATCACGCGGTCTAAAATCAACAGAAAGGCGATGCCCAGCAGAAAGCCGGACGCCACCGGGACGAAGGAGGGAAGCGCTTTTCCCTCCGAAAGCTCGAACGCGGGAATCAGCAGCGACCAGACGGAGGCCGCCGTCATCACGCCGGCGGCGAACCCCAGCAGAAACTTCTGCACGGTCGGGTGTATTTCCCGCTTCATAAACACGACCAGCCCCGACCCCAGAACCGTTCCGGCAAAGGGGACCAGCACGCCGATCAGCACGATTGCCCACTGCGGCATATTTTATCCTCCGTATCTTCGCAGCCGGAGCTTATTTCAGGTAGCCCCGGATAATGGCGTCTTCCGCCTCTTTTTCGGTGAGCCCCAGGGTGGTGAGCTTCAGGATCTGCTCCCCAGCGATCTTCCCGACCGCCGCCTCGTGCACGAGGGAGGCCTCAGGACTCTTCGCGTCGATCTCGGGCACGGACACGATGCGCGCATGATCCAACAGGATGCCGTCGCATTCCACGTGCCCGAAGCAGGCGCTTTCTCCGCGCAGATCCGAATAGAATTTCTGCACGGAACTGCCGCGCGCCACGCTGCGGCTGATCACCTCCGCGGAGGCGTTCTTCCCCTTCAGCTTCACGCAAAAACGCGTCACTGCGACGTCTTCCCCGTCCGTCAGAATCTTCTCCTTCACGACCAGTTTCGCGTCTTCGCAGAGCGTCACGAAGGTCTTTCTGTCCGTATACGTGACGCCGCCCAGCTGCGTGGACTCCATGACGAGCTGCGCGCCCTTTTTAACGTACGCGCGCGTCGTCGGCATGAACTCCTTTTGGCTGCCCCTTCCGTCTGCGTAGTGTTTTTCCACGTACCGCACCTTTGCCCCCGGCGCCAGGTGAAAGGTATGAACCCCGTCGTGACGGCTCTTTTCGTCCGAATCCGTGTGAATGCCGCACCCTGCGACGATGGTCACGTCCGCGTCTTTTCCGATATAAAAGTCATTGTATACGCGCTCGGTAAACCCGCTCTCGGTCAGGAGAACGGGGATGTGCACGGAGCGGTTCTTCAGCCCCGCCTGTACGAAAACGTCGATCCCGTCCTTGTCCTTTTTGGTGGCGATGCGGATTTCTTCCGTGGAATTGCGCGCCAGGCTCCTGCCGTTTTCGCGGATGTTGTAGCTTCCCTCCGGAATGCCGTGCAGATCCGCAACCTCCCGTAACAGCGCGCGCTCGATCTCGTTCATGCGCCCCTCCCCTGCTCGCAGAGCGTGCGCGCGGCGAGCTTGTCGTAGAGTTCTTTCCTCGTCCCGAAGACAGGCGGCGCGGATTTGTCCAGCCGCACGATATAGTCTGCGATCTCCAAAATCTTCCGCTGATGACTGACGATGATCACCGTCTTGTCCCGCAGCTTTTCAAACAGGCGGATCAGCTCGTCGAAGCTCCAGAGGTCGATGCCCGCCTCCGGCTCGTCCAGCAGGAACACCTCGCCGCCCTTCGCCAGCGCGGCGGCGAGCTCGATGCGTTTCAGTTCCCCGCCCGAAAGCGTGCCGTCCGCCTCCCGGTCGATGTAATTGCGCGCGCAAAGCCCCACGTCAGACAGATAAGAGCAGAGCTGATCCAGCGTATTGTTCCGCCCGGAAGCGAGATCGAGCAGATCCTTCACCGTCACGCCCTTGAAGCGCACGGGCTGCTGAAAGGCGAGCGTAAAGCCCAGCTTCGCCCGTTCGGTGACGGAGAGCCCTGTGATCTCCTCTCCCCGAAAGCAGATTTTGCCCTCCGTGGGAAAGAGGATTCCCATCAGCAGTTTTATGAGCGTGGATTTTCCGCTCCCGTTCTGCCCGGTGATCACCGTGACGCTGTGCGCGGGAAAGGAAAGATCGATTCCGCTGAGGATCTCCGTCTTTGCGCCCGTATCGTCTTCAGGCGCATAAGAGACATTCTTCAATTCCAGCAAACGTATTTCTCCTTATGGGGCATAGCCCCTGTTTTTCAATACATTAGCATACAACGCACGGGGCGTTTTGTCAAGCGATTCCGTCCGGGAATTACGCAAAAAGTTTGCGGTTTTAAGTTGACAACCGCCTCAAAAAAGCGTTACAATGAAGACGAGTAAAATACAAGGAGCGATCATCATGGATAAAAAAGTAAAAGAACTCATCAACGATCAGATCAACAAGGAATTCTATTCCGCTTATCTCTATCTGGATTTTTCCAATTATTACTATGAAGAGGGATTAAACGGCTTCGGCAACTGGTACAAGGTACAGGCACAGGAGGAGCGCGACCATGCGATGCTCATGCTCCAGTATCTGCAGAACAACGGCGAAACCGTCACCCTCGAGGCGATCGCGAAGCCGGACGTCAAGCTCTCTTCCCACCTGGATCCCCTGAAAGAGGGCGCCAAGCACGAGCGCTATGTGACGGGGCTGATCAACGCCATCTACGGCGCGGCGGTGGAAGCAAAAGATTTCAGAACCATGCAGTTCCTGGACTGGTTCATCAAGGAACAGGGAGAAGAGGAAAAGAACGCGGACGAAATGATCAAAAAGTACGAGCTGTTCGGCGGCGAGGCGAAAGGGCTCTATATGCTGGACAGCGAACTGGCGGCGCGCGTCTACACCGCGCCCTCTCTGGTTCTGTAACGGGACGATTATCATCGAAAAACATGCCCCCGAAACGGGGGCATGTTTTATTGTCAAAAGAAAACCACGCGATAGAGGCATGGTTAAAAAAAGGCTTTGCCGATGCACAAAAAAGAGCAGGAAAAGCAAGGAGAGAAAAGGAAAAAGAGCAATCAAGAAAGCGGAGCAGGACAAAGGAGAAGAAAGGAAAGCGCAGAAAAGACCCGTTTACGGGCAGCAAGTAACAAATGTGTGACTGGCAGGTCAATCATAAGCGCACTTGTGCGCCGCCTGTATCGATTAGAGCTATGCCCGATAGCTCACGGAAAGAGAAAATCAACCTCTCATAAAAACACGCGCCTCATATTGTTCCGATTGTTTTTTCAATCAGGAACACCGCTCGTTTCATGCCCGAAAATTTCCTCTGCAAGCTCTATGGCGGAGAGAGCGCGACAGGCCGCAAATAAGTCGTTTTCTTTCTTTGCTCCTCCCCCAAAATTCCGCACATCCTTCTGTAAAATGATTCTTGTGCGATACTATCGTTTGTTTCCGGGGGATCGTATCAAAAAAATGTCTGCCTGCGCTTTCTCGCCCGCTCCAATCAAACAGCCCCGCGTAAAGATTTACGCGGGGCTGTGATGTAACTTCTCTTAGATTTCGGAGAAATACTTGATGGTTCTGACCATCTGGCTGGTGTAGGAGTTTTCGTTGTCGTACCAGGAAACGACCTGCACCTGCGTGGTATCCGTCTCGGGCATATATTTCACCATGGTCTGCGTCGCGTCGAAGAGCGAACCGTAGGTAATGCCGATGATGTCGGAGGAAACCAGGGGTTCCTCGGTATAGCCGAAGGAAGCGGAGGCCGCCGCCTTCATGCCCTCGTTGATCTGCTCCTTGGTCACGTTGCCCTTGACGACCGCGACCAGAATCGTGGTGGAGCCGGTGGGAACGGGGACGCGCTGCGCGGAGCCGATGAGCTTTCCGTTGAGCTCGGGGATCACGAGACCGATCGCCTTCGCCGCGCCCGTGCTGTTGGGGACGATGTTGACCGCCGCCGCTCTCGCGCGTCTCAGGTCGCCCTTTCTGTGGGGGCCGTCCAGCACCATCTGATCGCCGGTATAAGCGTGAATGGTGGACATAATGCCGCTTTCGATGGGCGCGATCTTATTGAGCGTGGCCGCCATGGGAGCCAGGCAGTTCGTGGTGCAGGAAGCCGCGGAAATGATCTTGTCTTCCTTGGTCAGCGTCTTTTCGTTGACGCTGTAAACAATCGTGGGGAGATCATTGCCGGCAGGAGCGGAGATAACGACCTTTTTCGCGCCTGCTTCCAAGTGTGCGGAAGCCTTTTCTTTGGACGTATAGAATCCCGTGCATTCGAGAACGACGTCCACGTCGTGCTTTGCCCAGGGAATATTTTTCGCGTCCTTTTCCGCATAAATGACGATTTCCTTGCCGTCGACGACGATGGAATTCTCCTTCGCCTCGACCTTATCCCCGAGCGCATATCTGCCCTGGGAAGAATCGTACTTCAGAAGATGCGCGAGCATCTTCGCATCCGTCAGGTCGTTGATCGCGACGATCTCATACCCTTCCGCGCCGAACATCTGTCTGAACGCCAGTCTGCCGATCCGGCCGAATCCGTTGATTCCGACCTTAGTTACCTTTGCCATGGATATATCCTCCGTTATGATTTTTCGTAATCCTTACCTATTATATCCTTTCGGATATTTTTAGTCAAATATTTTACAAGGGGAGACGCGTTTTTACTTTAAATTTTCGGGGTTTAAGCCCTTTAATTCGTCGATGACGAAGAGACCGTCCCTGCGGATCAGCACGTCGTCGAACCATATCTCGCCGCCGCCGTATTCGGGCGTCATGATGAGAACCAGATCCCAGTGGATGGCGGAAACGTTGCCGTTATAGCAGTCGTCGTAGCACGCGCCCGGCGTGAAATGAATGGAGCCGGCGATCTTCTCGTCGAAGAGAATATCCCCCATCGGCTGCGTGATATAGGGGTTGACGCCGATGGCGAATTCCCCGACGTAGCGCGCGCCCTCGTCCGTATCGAAAATCGCGTTGATCTTATCCGGATAATTGCCCGTCGCCTCCACGATCTTTCCGTCTTTGAACGTAAGGCGGACGTTTTCGTACTTGACGCCGCCCGTGATCGACGGCGCGTTGTACGTGATGACGCCGTTGACCGAATCTCTCACCGGAGCGGAATACACTTCCCCGTCCGGAATATTCATATTGCCCGCGCATTTCGTGCTGCCGATTCCCTTGATGGAAAACGTGAGATCGGTGCCCGGCGCGACCAGGCGCACTTTATCCGTCCTGTTCATGAGAGCGGAAAGCGCATCCATCGCCCTGTTCATCTTGGAATAATCCAGCGTGCAGACGTCGAAATAGAAGTTCTCAAACGCCTCGGTGGACATATCCGCCAGCTGCGCCATGGACGGGTTGGGATAGCGCAGAACCACCCACTTTGTCTTTTTCACGCGGATCTCGTGGTGAACGGGATGGGAGTAATACTGTGCGTCCATCCGGCGCGCTTCGGCGGGAATATCGGACAGTTCGCTGGTGTTCTCGCCGCCGCGCAGGCCGATGTACGCGTCCATATCGTTCATGCGATAGGCGGCGTACTTCGCGCGGAGCTTGCACTCCTCTTCGCCCGCGCCCATCAGAATTTCGCGCTGAACGCGGTTGTTTACCATCTCGACAAAGGGATAGCCGCCCACGCGGTAGACTTCCTTCACCAGTTCCGCGACGAGCATATAGTCCACGTCAAACGCCTCGATGAGGATCTTCTCCCCCTTTTTCAGGGAGACCGAATAGTTGATCAGCAGCTTTGCCAGTTTTTCGATTCTCGGATCTTTCATAACCTACCTTCTTTTTCACACATTATGTGAAGATTCTTTCTTTTTATGATAGCACGCTTTTCGGAAAATTGCAAAGAATTTTCTTCGTTTTTTCTGAGAGAAAGGATTTACAAACGGGAAAAATTACGCTATAATAAAACCGAATAAACTTCGGAGGTCTAATATGCCACTGGTTACAACCAAAAAAATGTTCGAACAAAGCTACCGGAACGGCTACGCGATCGGCGCGTTCAACGTAAACGATATGGAGATTATCCAGGGAATCGTCAACGCGGGCGTCGCGCAGAACGCGCCCCTCATTTTACAGGTTTCCGCGGGCGCGAGAAAATACGCCGATCCCGTCTATCTCAGAAAGCTGGTAGAGGCGGCGGTAGAGACCTCCGGTCTCCCCATCGCACTGCACTTAGATCACGGCGACTCCTTCGACCTGTGCAAAAGCTGCATCGAAAACGGGTTTACGTCCGTCATGATCGACGCTTCCAAATATCCTTTGGAAGAGAATATCCGCATCACCCGCGAGGTAGTGAACTACGCGCACGATCACGGCGTGGTCGTCGAAGCGGAACTCGGCAAACTCGCCGGCATTGAAGACGCGGTGAAGGTAAGCGCCAAAGACGCGCAGTTCACCGATCCGGACGAAGTATACGAATTTGCGACCAAAACCGGCATCGATTCGCTGGCGATCGCCATCGGCACCAGCCACGGCGCCTATAAATTCAAACCGGGCACCAAGCCCCAGCTGCGCTTCGATATTCTGGAAGAAGTGGAAAAGCGCCTCCCCGGCTTCCCCATCGTTTTGCACGGCGCGTCTTCCGTCCCGCAGGATCTCGTGAAGGTCATCAACAGCTACGGCGGCCAGATGCCGGACGCGATCGGAATCCCCGAAGAAATGCTCCGCCAGGCGGCGAAGATGGCGGTCTGCAAGATCAACATCGACTCCGACCTGCGCGTCGCCTGCACGGCGGCGATCCGCAAGCACTTTGCCGAAGAGCCCTCTCACTTTGACCCGCGCCAGTATCTCGGCGACGCGCGCCTTGCCATTCAGAAGATGGTGGAGCACAAGCTGGTCAACGTCTTAGGCTGCGCCGGCAAAGCGGACGAATGCAGATAAACCGCGCTCCTGACGATAGCCCATATAATTGCAGATAAATAAGGAAATAAGAGAGCAACAGCCCGCGGCAGTCTGCCGCGGGCTGTTGCTGTTTCATTCACTTTATTGACAGAGATAACTGAATGTTCCATTCCCATTATCCGTTACTTCGATGGAGCCTCCGCTAAATACCGCTTCCATTCCGTCAGTGTCTGAAATGACCGTTACTCCTTTTTCTAAAACAATTGTGCCGCCCGTAATTGTTTTGCCGTTAAAATAAAGATAAAAGGTACCACTTGTTAATTTACAATATATGTCGTTTTCTAAAACAATGTTTTTATCAAGTATGATACCTTCTCCGTTATCCATCCAGCCTTGAATAAACGGCGTTTCAAAATTCGTTGTCATAGAGTTTTCCGCTGACCTATCAGGAGTAAACGGGCCATTCGAATACCAACAATTTTTTTCTTTTGGGAGGTTTATTTTTTCTCCGTCAATATAAAGATTGTTGTTCTCCCCGTCATCGTAAAATCTCTCGACAGAACTTCCGACAACACCATCCTGTACACTATCTTCAAATACACAGTGATTGATTTTAACATTATTACCGTTTGATTTACTGTTAAAAGCAACAGATTGCTGTACTGCTCCGTCAGCTGTAACCGTAGATTTGATGGTTGAATTGATAATTTCAACATCTATATTCGACGAATGCACGTAGGTTTTATCCGTCGTATCGCCCTCCAGCACAACAGTACCGAAGCTCTCATTCGGATTTTCACCAATCCCCTCCAGTACGCTGTTCGTAACCCTTACTTGGTAGTCGGCAGCCCAAAGGTTCAACGCTCCCCATCCGGTTAAATGTGAGTTCGAAAAATTCGCATATACCTCAGCATTATTGCAAACATTGAACGCATAATGAGTAGCGGATATGTCACAGTTATCAACAAACAACTCTATTCCCGTTATATCCGGATCAATTTGTAATCCGCGAGGATAACCGCCGTCCTTTGTAATATTTGTTCTTACGTCAAGAACAAAATTTTTTAAAGTGACATTTAAATTATTTGCGGCAATGCGTATTCCTCTTTTATTGCTTTGCTCCGTTGCCTTAGAGATAATAGAATGCTTTTCAGTTCCACCATCTATAATCACATCGTGTTCTATTAGAATCGAACTTGTAATTTCCAGATCGGATGTCAATTCAATGTATTTTTCCCCAGCATCCAAAGCGGACTGAATATCAGCGTATTCTGCCGATTCGACACCTACCGTAGTTTTAGCAACCTTCTTATTCTCAAGATTCTCACCGGTCGTAACATTCGAATTTCCGTTAACGATTACATTTGCGATAGAATTTGCGTTTTCTGCTTCTATTTTTACGGAAGCGGTCGCCGAAGAAGCATCTATGATATTGACATATCCGGATTTGGAAATTTCAATTCGTCCGCTTATAATGGTAAGATACGCCGTTTCCCCGTATTCATGGTAAGATTCTCCGGCGATTGCAGTAATATTGACGCTATCGGCAGTTCCCCGGTGCTCTACCGTCGAAAGAGGCGCGTTTACCGTAAGCGTTCCCCCGTTCGTACAAATCGTAATCTCTTTGCTTTCTTCCGTTGTAAATACAACGTCTACCGAACAAGTACCCGTATCGACGCCCGCGGAAACTTCGATCTCCGTCGCCGCAAAGTTGTCTGAAAGATAATAGCTGTAGCCTTTCTCCTCCGTCGGCTTTTCATCAATGATCTGCCATAATTTCCAGGCGCTCTTCGTCACGTCTTTCGCCGAATAGACGACGTCGTCCCCGTTCTTTAAGACAAATTGGTTATTCTCCTCATCCCACAAAATATCGCCGTTCGAGGTAGGCGTCAGTTTTTCCAGCGTATATCCGCCCTCTTCTACGGTTTCCAGCACGTCGGACATCGTCTCGGGCGTTCCGTTCAGCGCCTCGTCGCTGACAAGCAGGGTGTTGAGATTTTTCACCATCGCCGTATCCGCAGCTTCGTTCGCGCGGTTGATCAGGCTGGAAAACGTGGGAATCAGTACGGCCGCCAGAATCGCGATCACCGCGATGACGATGACGAGTTCCACGATCGTAAAACCGTTTCTTTTCTTTCTACTCATTGCTGTTTCTCCTGTTCTTATTTTCGGCAATTTCTCCTTTCTAAATACCGTTATTTTTTTGCTTCGCAAAAAAATACTCCCGGGAGTATTTGCACGATTTCATCTTTGATTATAACACTCCGGCGGGAAAAAATCAATCGTTTTTTTCCGTTTGGTTGATAAGTTCTGACATTTTTTCTGTTTTTTAAGAAAAATAATACTGATTTTGAAAAAATAAAGAAATATTTTATCTTAAACGATGCTGAAAGAAAAAAGGGCGGATATCCGCCCTTTTTCAAATTGGAGGTTTATGTTGAGAAAAAAGCAAGCCGATTATTCGATCGCGATGCCCTTTGCGAGCTTCTTCGTTTCGTCGGGTTTGGGCACGATCAGCGTCAAAACGCCGTTTTCATACTTCGCTTTCACGGTTTCCTCTTCCACGTCTCCTACATAGAAGCTGCGCTTTGCCGAAAAACTGCGTTCACGGTGAATATAGTTCTTCTTTTCACCCGATTCCTCTTTCTCCTGCTTTTCGGCAGAAACGGTGAGGTAACCGTCTTCCAGTGAAACGGAGATATCTTTCTTATCGAAGCCGGGCATCTCCACTTCCAGTTCATACCCCTTTTCCGTCTCCTTGATATCCGTCTTCATAACGGACCCGGCATGCTGGTACGCGGGACGGAACCAATCGTTGAACGCCTCTTCAAAAATATTGAAGGGACTCAAGTCTCTGTTGTTTCTATTGGTGATTTCGTATTTCATAATTCTTCACTCCTTTTTCTTATTTTCAATGAAACATGTTAGCAATCTTTGCTATTGAGTGTTAGCACTCTCTTTCATTGATTGCTAATATTATAGCACATTTATTTTCTTTGTCAAGTATTTTTTGCAACTATTTTAAAAATATTTTTCAAAAAAATAAATTTTCTTTTTCGCGCGGGACAAGCCCTTTTTCCGTCAGCTCGAAAACCGCCGTCGCAACCCTCTCTATGAAAGCGCGGTCATGCGAGACGAACAGAATTGCGCCCGAAAAGCGCGCCAGTTCATCGGCGACCGCCCCGGCGGACAGCGGCGAAAAATTGCGGGAAGGCTCGTCTAAAATCAGCACCTGCGCGCCGGTCAGATTGGCCTTGGTCAGCAGCAGCTTGGCGCGCTGCCCGCCGGACAGCGCGGCGACGTCCCGCTCCATTTCCTCCCGCGTAAAGCGCATACAGCCGAGACAGGCGGCAATGTGTTCGCGCTCCGTCCCGCCGCCCTGCGTCTCCAGATAGGTAAGCGCCGTCATGCCCGGCCGCAGGACTTCGTCGTAGTCCTGCGGCATATAAAAGGCGCGCCGCCCTTCTCCCGCCTGCGCGGCGATTCTCAGCAAAGAGGACTTTCCGCACCCGTTTCTGCCCACGATGCAGACGCGTTCCCTGCCCTTCACGGTCAGGCGCACGTCTTCTGCGAGCAGTCTGTCTCCCGCAATCAGGCGCGGAAGGGATATTTCCAGCGCCGTCTTGCCTGCAGGCACGGAAAAAACGGGGAAGCGCATCAGAATGCACTCCTCCCATTCGGGGGGCTGCGTCATATCTTCCCGCTCCCTCCGATAGCGCTTTTCCTGGGAGAGAACGGATTTCATCTTCTTTTTCAGAAGCCGCGCGCCGTGCGGATCCGCGCGGCTGACCGTATCCAGCCCCCGCTGCACCTGATCCCGGATCACGCGCAGTTTTTCCTCCCGTTTTTCCGCTTCCGCGCGCTCGTACGCGGCGACCTGCGCCTGCTTTTCCCTGGCGCGCAGAAGCGTCTCCCGGTATGCGCGGTATCCGCCGCGGAAAAAGGTATGGCGCGGCTGCGTGCGGCGGCGCAGGCGCTCGAAGTGGAGCACGCCGTTTGCCGTCCGTTCCAACAGCCGCTCGTCGTGAGAAATGAACAGAACGGGCTCTTTCAGAGCGCATATCATCTCCTCCAGCCATGCAAGCGCTTGAAGATCCAGGTTGTTGGAAGGCTCGTCCAGCAGCCAGACGGCGGGTTTTTGAAGAAGCATCTTTGCGAAGAGCAGTTTGATTTTCTCCCCGCCCGACAGCGACCGCACGCATTGATCCGACCAGAAAAACCCCGTTTCCACGCCCAGCCGGCGCGCGTATTCCGCCAGCTCGCCCGGATCCGCCGAATACAATGCGGGCGAAAGAAATTCCATCGCGCTGACTGCGGGAAATTCGGGTTCCTGCGGGAGATAAGCCTCCCGCTCGCGGCCGAGATCCGCCTTTCCCTTTCCCACGGCGTATTCCTTCGTCAATTCTTTGTCATAAAGATATTTCAGCAGCGTCGACTTTCCGTTTCCCTCTTCCCCGATCAGGGCGATTTTGTCTCCCTCGTTCAGCGTCAGCGAGAGATCTTCGACGATCGGCAGCAGATCCCTGCTGTGGTATAAACTGACGTTTATTTCTATCATTGATTCCTCCTGTAAAAAAGACTTCCGGCTGCTGCCGAAAGTCAAACGGAAGAAATTTGAAAAACGCCGCGGAAAATCCGCGGCGCGAACAGACGAACTGCGGAAAAAGGAAAACGACGAACTTTTTTCGGCAACAGACCGCGCTCCCCGCAGAATACGGCGAGCCGGGCGATATTGTGAAAAAAGTTATCTGTACATGTCTTCTCCTTTTCCGTTTGCTGCTATCAAGATACCACAGAGAGAGCGGAAAGTCAAGCGAAATTACTCCACTGTGACCGATTTTGCCAGATTGCGCGGCTTATCGATATCCCTTCCCCGCTTTTCCGCCACGTAATACGCGAACAGCTGCAGGGGGACGGCGGCGAGAACGGGAGACAGGGCGGGATGAACGGCAGGCAGGCGGAACGCAAACTCTCCGCGCTCCTCCTCCGTTCCCACCGCGAATACGGACGCGCCCCGTCCCTCCACCTCCGCGCGGGCGTTGTCCGCTTTCTCGTAGAGATCGGGCTGCGTGGAGAGCAGGACGACGGTCACGCCTCTCTCGATGAGCGCGAGCGGGCCGTGCTTCAGTTCTCCCGACGCGCAGGCCTCCGCGAAGAGATAGCTGATCTCCTTGAGCTTGAGCGCACCCTCGCGCGCGGCGGGAAGATCCTCTCTTTTTCCGAGGAAGAAAAACGCCTTTGAACGGGAGAGCGCATACGCGATCTCCCTGATTTTTTCCCGCTCGGACAGCACTTCCCCGACGGCGCGCGGAAGATCGTCGAAGGCGGCGGCGATCTCTTCCGTCTCGGCGGAGCACGTTCCCCCTGCGCGGGCGAACTCCAGCCCCATCAGATACAGCACGATCAGCTGGCAGTTATACGCCTTCGTGGAAGCCACCGCGACCTCTTCCCCCGCGCAGATGGGGATCGCACGGTCTGCGGCGCGCGCGAGCGAACTGTCCTTGGCGTTGGTGACGGCAAACAGCGTCGCGCCCCGCCGTTTCGCCAGCGCCGCCGCCCGCAGGGTATCCGCGGTCTCTCCGCTCTGCGAGATCGCCACCGCCAGCGTGGAGCGATCGGTGGGAAAGCGGTCGTACAGGTATTCGCTGGCGAGCACGGCGGAGACTTCCTGCTTCGCCCGCCCGCGCCAGAATCCGGCGGCGCTTTCCCCGCTGTGATACGCCGTCCCGCAGCCGAGAAAGATCACGCGCGTAAACGAACGGAGCTCTGCGGGAGAGAGCCCCGTCCCGCCCGAACGCACGTAATGCTCCTTCGCCTCCGCAATGCGCCGCGGGATCTCGCAGATCTCCTTCATCATGTACGAGTCCGCTTCTTCCCGCATTTCCGCCTCGTCCGTCTCAAAGAAGGCGAGCGGGACGGGGTTGCCGCGCGCGTCGAAGAGAGAGATTCCCCGCGCCGTCAGCCGGGCGATCTCCCCGTCCTTCAGCACGGCGGCGCGGGACGCGAACGCGGAGAGCGTGCGGATATCCGACGACAGGAAATACGCCCCGCCGCGCTCCCCCACGACGAGGGGAGAATTTTTCCGCGCCGCCCAGATCTCACCGCAGTTTGTCAAAATTGCAAAGGCATAACTGCCCTCCAGCGCGGAGAGCGCCTTGCAGAGCGAAGGAAGGTTCGCGCCGCCCTCCCGCGCGATGAGATGAAGCGCGCATTCGGTATCCGTCTCCGAGACAAACGCGTATCCCTCCCGTTCCAGCATTGCGCGCAGAGCGCGGTGATTCTCGATAATGCCGTTATGTACGAGCGCAAAGGAGCGGTCCCGCGAGACGAAGGGATGCGCGTTTCTGACGCACGCCCTGCCGTGCGTCGCCCAGCGGGTGTGCCCGATCGCGAATCTGCTGTCGTCTTCCGCGGTCTTTAAGGCGCGCTCCAGCTCCGCAATGCGCCCCTTTTTCTTGACGGTGACCACGCGCCCGCCCTTGGAAAAGGATACGCCCGCGGAGTCGTACCCCCGGTATTCCAAAAGTTTCAGCCCTGCCACGACGCGCGTGCGCGCGCGTTCGCCGATACATCCCATGATTCCGCACATAAAAAACCTCTCCCGCCATTATATGCGGAAGCGAGAGAAAGGGTCCTGCGCACAGAATAAACGGCCGCGCAGGTATGGAGCGCCGCCGTTTTGACCGTTCGGCAGCCGGAATGGAATCAATGGAAAACGCAGGGAACCGTTCTCCCTGCGCGTTTCAGTTGTCGCCGGAAAGAGGATCCGGCCCTGTTTTTTCAGTCATCCGCATTTCGATGCGGCGGGAGACAAAGCGCCCCGCCCAGCGCCTGATCAGCGCGTCATAGTCCTGCGGATCGACCGGCTCTTCCGTACTCATTAAATCATAGATCACGCCCGCTTCTCTTATTTCGTAAGGCAGGTCGCGGAATCCGTTCCGAAGATAGAAATTGCGCCGCCGGACGCGCTCTCCGTTGTTTGCCGCGCCGTCATCCAGCGGTTCGCGCGCAAGAAAAATACGGCTGTCCGCGCAGCGCTCCTTTAACAGGCGGAGAATCTCGCTTCCGCAGCCCGTTCCGCGCAGCGCTCCGTCAACGGCAAAATAGAACAGATACGTCAGTTCTCTGTATGAAACGGTGTAGGCAAAGCCGATAAACGCGCCGTTTTCCTCTGCGACGAGCATCTCCGCCCTGCCCTGCCGCGCTCTGCGCCGCACGAAGAAAAAAGGAGCGCGCTCATCTTCCGGAAACGCAGAGAGATAAAGCCGTTTTATCTGTTTATAGTCGTTTTTTTCCGCTTTGCGCAAAATCATACCCCAAAGCTCCGGTCCGTTTTCATTTTCTATATTTTAACACCATAAAAGGAAAAAATCAACAAAAGAGTCCGCGGTTCCCAAAGGATTCCGCGGACTGTTTTTCAGATCGGCCGTTTACGTCCCGCACAGTTTGTTTTCCCGGTCTATTCGTAGTCGTCCAGGTAAATATCCCCGCTGCGGTCGCCGCGCGGCTGCGGACGGGGCGGGCGGGGCGGCGGAGCCGGCTGACAGCCGCGGTCGGGCGGACGGTGATGATCCCTTCCGTCGTCGCGGTCGCCGCCGCGCATATCCACGATCACGACGTCCCTTCCGATCTTTTTGATGCGATACCAGTCGATGAAGATATCCGCCGCCGGTTTAAAAGGATTCCAGCATTTGCGCCCGGGAACGACGATTCCCGTAATCACGCCTTCCGGATAGCAGAACACAAGGTCGCTCACCCTGCCGAGGCTCTTTCCCTCGCGCACGCTGATGACCTCTTTGTCCCGCAGTTCGTTATAACTCAGTTCCATAGGATAACCTCCCGTCTATCCTATGCGGCCAAAACGAGAAATATTACCCCTCCATCCGCGCGCGGATGGTTCTCAGCGCGTTCTTCTCCAGGCGGGAAACCTGCGCCTGAGAGATGCCCACCTCGTCGGAGATCTCCGTCTGGGTGCGCCCCTCGTAATAGCGCAGAAACAAAATGCGCTTTTCCCGGTCGGAGAGTCCGTCGATCGCAGTCTCCAGGGCGACTTTTTCCGTCCAGTTTTCCCCCGTGTTGCGCTCGTCGCCGATCTGATCCATCAGGAGCAGCGTATCTCCCTGCTTGTTGAAGACGGGATCGTATAGGGAGAGCGTGTCCGAGATCGCGTCCAGCGCGTAAACCACTTCGGACACGGCGACGTTCATCGCCGCCGCGATCTTGTCGACGGAGACCTCTTCGTCTCTGCGTTCCAGCTCGCCGCGGGTCTTCAGGACCTGATACGCCGTGTCGCGGATGCTCCGCGAGACTCTGAGGGAGTTGACGTCCCGCAGAAACCGCTTGATTTCCCCGATGATCATGGGAACGGCATACGTGGAAAATTTCACCCCGACCGAAAGATCGAAATGGTCGATGGACTTGATCAGCCCGATACAGCCTGCCTGAAAGAGATCGTCCGCGTTCACTTTCTTTGCCCAGAAGCGCTTGATCACCGACAGCACCAGCCGCATGTTGCCCACGATAAACTGCTCGCGTGCGGCTTCGTCCCCCGCTTTGACGCGCCTCATCAGCGCCGTGCTCTCCTCCTCCGTCAAAAGGGGAAGCGAAGAAGTATTCACCCCGCAGATCACAACTTTTTGTCCCATTGCTACCTCCTATGTATGCGGCGGGGGGATTTATTTAATTTGGCCCGATCCGGGGGAATTTATACCATTTTGGAGAACTCTTTTTTCAGGCGGGAGATGATTTTTTTCTCCAGGCGCGAGATGTAGCTCTGCGAGATGCCGAGCGCGTCCGCGACCTGCTTCTGCGTCTGTTCTTCCCCGCCGGAGAGTCCGTAGCGCATCTCGATGATCCGCCGCTCCCGCTTATTGAGCTTGGTGAGCGCCTGGTTTAACAGCTCCGTCTCCACGCTGACCTCGATATCCTTGTAGACGACGTCCGAATCCGTTCCCATCACGTCGGATAAGAGGAGCTCGTTTCCCTCCCAGTCGGTATTGAGGGGCTCGTCGAAGGAGACCTCGTTCTTTAAGCGCACCGTGCGCCTGAGATACATCAGAATTTCGTTTTCGATACAGCGGGACGCGTAGGTCGCCAGCTTGATGTTTTTATCCGGCTGAAAGGAATTGACCGCCTTGATGAGGCCGATGGTTCCCACCGAGATGAGATCGTCCAGCTCCATGCCGGTGTTATCGAACTTGCGCGCGATGTAGATGACGAGGCGCAGGTTATGCTCGATCAGGTCGTTGCGCACGGCGAGCTCTCCCCCCGACAGGCGGGAAATGAGGGCGTTTTCCTCTTCGGCGGAATAGGGGTGCGGGAGCGCGTCCGGCGTGTTGATATAATAGAGGACGTTTTCATCCGGCGAAAGTCTGGAAAAAATCCGTTTCAGAAAGTTTTTGATGCGTTCGAACATGTCTCTTCTCCTGCGACGGCGGCGGGCAGCAGCAGGTCGTACGCGCCGAATTCTGCCCGCTCCGTCATCCCTAAGGTTATATTTTCATATATATTCGGCTTGTCCCCGCGATATATCAGAAGGCGCTCGATTTTGCAGACCGGAATTTTCTCGCGGCCATTCACCGTGCCCACCTCTATGTATTTTTCCTCTTTGGTAACCCCGAGGGAAGCCGCGAACGCGCCCGAACAGATCGCCACGGCGCGGTCGCCGTCGTAGAGGCGGTTCCCCGTATCCACAAAGCCCTTTGCGGAAACCGTCTTTCCGTTCGCAGTGATCTCGCAGTCCACGATTCCCCGGTAAATCTCTCTCCGCCGGTAGAGGCGGCGGATCGCGCGGTAGGCGCCGAAAGAGATCAGCCACGCGCCCAGGATGATCAGCCCCACGCAGTATTCGGCGGAGTAATTCACCTGAAAGAGATTGAAGAAGGCGGTCAGCGCGCCGCCCGTCAGGACGGTGAGCAGGAAAAACACGCCGAGCGCCGCGCAGTATTTTCGGGCGGACGGATATTTCGCCAGCCACAGCACGAGCAGCGCCCCCGAGATTCCTTTCAGCGCCAGCTCCGCCCAGCCGGGCAGAACGACGAGCGGGAGCGCGACAGCGAACGCCGTCCCTGCCAGCGCGCAGAAAAAAAGCCGACCTTTTCTCACCTTCAGCCCCAAAAAAAGCAAGGTGTAGCGAAAGAGCAGCCAGTCGATGATGAAATTATCCAGAACCGCGTATTCGATATAGACCGTCATGCCTTTCTCCGTATCCAAAGAATAGCATGAATGCCGGCGCGACGAAGCGCCTTTTTCGTCATTTAAGCGCGGGTTTTGTCGGAAGCATCCGCGCCCGCAGGCGGAGCAAAAGGCGGCGGGAAATCGGTATTTTTAAGAAATATTCCCGCAGAAGGGAAATTTTTACAAAAGGCAAAAAGAGTGAAGAATTTTATAATTCTTCACTCTTTTCCGGATAAATATAAATTTGTTTTTTGTGAGATTTCGTTCAGCCGTTCGTGACAATTTCCAACTCATTCAGTTCGCCCACAGAATAATCAAATAAATAGAAATAAGAAACGTCTGCCGTAAATTTTGCCTTTGTCATAAACAAAACGGTATATTTTGAATTAGTATAAATTTTAGCAGAAGATTGATGCAGCACCCCCGAATCGTATGCTTTATCCTCCACTAAAAACGTTTCCGTATCGCCGGTCAGATCATAAGAATAGTATTTTCTGCTTTTCCAATACAAAACCGTATCGCCGTTATAGGCCACAATGTTGCAGTTGTCGAAACGCTTGATTTGCGTAAATTCATCGGTTTCGGGAATATATTCAAAAATGATTCCGTGGCTGATTTCTTCCACGCCGTAATTTCCCCCACCCGCCAGATAGCCGACAGTGTCATAATACACATTGACAAAGCCGAACAGTTTGCCGTCTGAAACATAGCCGCAGGTGTCCACTACCGAACTGCTGCGCTCAAGCTCGCACGCCGTTATATGCGCCTCGACGCTTTCATAGCCCTGCGGCGCAACGATCGAATAAAGGGGAGCCGTGCCCCCGTACAATACGGTTTCCGATTGCGATAAATCGTTGCCCGTATCCGTACACAAACGATTTCTGACGTCTATTTCGTAGAACGGCACTAAAAAACCGTTTTCCGTTTCCGCAAGGTCAATATACGCGCTGTACGGAAAATTGCCTGCAATCTTATGCGTGCATCCGCAAAAACAGCACGTTACAATCAGCAGTGTTAAAAACAGTAATGATAATGTTTTTGCTTGCCGCTTCACCATAAGCTCCTTTTCAGGCGGATTTATTGCCGCTTTCTCCTCAATCCTTCAGAAATGATGTGAGAATCTGATTCTGCGTATAGAGATATTCGTCCCTGATGGCGATGCGCCGTCCCTTCCGCTCGAGATAGGGCGCGTTCTTTTTCAGTTCATCCCGGTATTCTCCGTCAAAATCAGCGGAAAAACGGAAGTTGAATTCGTCGACGTCGATGCCCGCCGCCGTGCGAAGTCCCAGCATGATAAACTCGAATTTCGCATCCTTTTCCGAAACGGTTTCGCTGAAAATTTCCGGGCGCTTGTTGTAGATGACGGCATTCATGTACTCGTCCACCGAATAGCTGTTCGTAAACCGCCGTTCCCCGATAAAGGAAGACGCGGAAACGCCGAATCCGATATACTCGCCCCGCCGCCAGTAGTTGAGATTGTGGCGGGATTCCTTCCCTTTCTGCGCAAAATTGCTTACCTCGTAGCGGGCAAAACCGGCCGCGGCGAGATATTCCCGCCCGAAATCGTAAAGGTCTGCCGTTTCGTCCCCGTCCGGCAAAAGGCCGTTTAAGTAGTCCGAATAGACGGGGGTCCCCGGTTCGGGCGTGAGCGCGTACATCGAGACGTGACATACGCCCCCCGCAAGCGCGAGGTCGATCGTCTTTTTCAGGTCGTCCTGCGTCTGCCCCGCCAGCCCGATCAGGATATCCGCGCTCAGATTCTCCCCTTTCAGCAGGGAGCACGCGAGGAGAAAGTCCTTGGCGGTATGTACGCGGTTGAGCCGCCTCAGCTGTTCGTCTATTCCCGACTGCAGCCCGATCGAATAGCGGTTGATCCCCGCGGCGCGGTAGACGGAAACGTTTTCCGCCGTCAGCGTCCCGGGGTTGCACTCGATCGTGATCTCGGCGTCCTCGGCGATGCGGTAACAGTTCCGGAGCTGTTTCATCGCGCCCGCGATGAGCGGCGCAGCCACAAAGGTGGGCGTGCCGCCCCCGAAGTAAACCGTATCGAACGACTTGCCCGCGAGTTCTTCCCGCCAGCCCTTCATTTCGCGGTACAGGCAGGCGAAATAGGCGTCCGCTTTCCCCGCTTCTTTCGGGTAGGAAGCGAAGTCGCAGTATGTGCATTTCGCCTTGCAGAAAGGCACGTGTACGTAAATTCCCGCCATATCAGTTATCCGTCTTCAGAATGGTGATGAACGCCTCGGAGGGGATCTCCACGCTCCCCAGCGTGCGCATCTTCTTCTTTCCTTCCTTTTGTTTTTCGAGGAGCTTTTTCTTTCTGGTCACGTCGCCGCCGTAGCACTTCGCCAAAACGTCCTTCCGGTACGCCTTTACGGTCTCCCGCGCGATGACCTTTCCACCGATGACCGCCTGAACGGGCACCTCGAACATCTGGCGGGGAATGACCTCTTTCAGCTTCTCGGCGATCGCCCGGCCGCGCTCGTACGCCTTGTCCTTGTGGACGATGATGGAGAGCGCGTCGCAGATCTCTCCGTTCAAAAGGAGATCCAGCTTGACCAGATCGCTCCGCTGATACCCGGCCAGCTCGTAATCGAAAGAGGCGTACCCCTTGGTACGCGACTTTAACGAATCGAAAAAGTCGTAGACGACTTCATTCAAAGGCAGGGTGTATTTCAGCTGCACGCGCGATTTGTCCAGATAGATCATGTCCGTATAGACGCCCCGCTTTCCCTGACACAGCTCCATGATCTGCCCCACGTATTCGGGCGGCGAAAAGATGGAGGCGTCGATCACCGGTTCTTCCATATAGTCGATCTCGCTGGGATTGGGGAGATGCGTGGGGTTGTCCACCTCCATCAAATCCCCGTTGGTCAGATATACTTTATAGGAGACGGAGGGCGCCGTCGTGACGATATCGAGGTCGAATTCCCGCTCGATGCGCTCCTGGATGATCTCCATGTGCAAAAGCCCCAAAAAACCGCAGCGGAAGCCGAATCCCAGCGCCTGCGAATTATCCGGCTCGAAGACGAGCGCCGCGTCGTTCAGCTTGAGCTTCAAAAGCGCCTCTTTGAGGTCGTTGAATTTGCTTCCGTCCAGCGGATAGACGCCCGAAAAAACCACGGGTAGCGCCTTTTTATAGCCGGGCAGGGGTTCCGGCGTGGGGTTGTCCGCATCCGTGACCGTATCCCCTACGGCGACGTCCTGAATGCTCTTGATGCTCGCGGCGATATAGCCCACTTCGCCCGCCGAGAGCTTATCCTTGGGGAGCAGCTTGGGGCTGAACACCCCTACCTCCGTGACGTCGAAGATCTTGTCGGACATGAAGGTCTTCATGCGCGTCCCCACCGCGACGCTTCCCTCCTTGATGCGGACAAAACAGATGACGCCCTTGAAATTATCGTAATAAGAGTCGAAGATCAGCGCTTTCAGCGGCTTTTCGTCGTCGCCCTCGGGGGCGGGGATCTTTGCGACGATCTGCTCCAGGACCTGATCGACGTTCAGCCCGTCCTTGGCGGAGACGCGCGGCGCGTCGGACGCGTCCAGCCCGATTACCTCTTCGATCTCCGCCGCGACCTCGTCCGGCCGCGCGGACGGGAGATCGATCTTATTGATGACGGGCATGATCTCCAGATTGTTTTCCAGCGCGAGATAGACGTTCGCCAGCGTCTGCGCCTCGATTCCCTGCGAAGCGTCCACGATCAGAATGGCGCCCTCGCACGCCGCGAGTGAGCGGGAAACTTCATACGTAAAGTCGACGTGCCCCGGCGTATCGATGAGATTGAAGATATATTCCCTGCCGTCCTTCGCCGTATAAAACATACGGACGGGCGTCAGCTTGATGGTGATGCCGCGTTCGCGCTCGAGATCCATCGTGTCGAGCAGCTGATTTTCCATATCCCGCTTGGAGACCTGCCCCGTCATCTCGATCAGGCGGTCGGCAAGGGTGGACTTTCCGTGGTCGATGTGCGCTATAATGCAAAAATTTCTGATGTTTTCTTTCCGCATATCCGTTTTCCTTTTTGATTCCCTAATATGATAACTTAATTTTCGAAAATTTGCAACAACTAATTGCAATTTATACGAATTTGCAGTAAAATAATAAAAAAGAACGCGCGGAGGCTCCTATGGCAACGAACAGAATTCCCGAAAATCACTGGCTGCGTACTAAACCCATCGCCCACAGGGGCTACTGGGGAGGCGACGTGCCCGAAAATTCACGCGCCGCCTACGAACGCGCCGCCGAAAAGGGATATCCCATCGAGATCGACGTCTATCTGACCAAAGACGAGAAGATCGTCTCCTTCCACGACGGCACGCTGAAGCGCATGACCGGCGGAGAAGGCGGCGTATGGGACTATACCTACGAAGAGCTGCAGCAATTCCGGTTGGGAAATTCGCAGGAGACCATTCCCCTTTTGTCCGAAGTTCTGGCGATCGCGGAAGGGCGGTCCCCCCTGTTGATTGAAATCAAGGAGCAGAAAAACGAGAATATCGTCGCAAAGCTCCTGGAAGCGCTGGAAGGCTATGCGGGCGAATACGCCGTTCAGTCCTTTATGCCGCAGTATATCCACGAGGTAAAGCGGCGCGCCCCCGCCGTGATCCGCGGCATTCTCGCTTCGGACAGCGGCGCGAGCAACCCGTTCAAAAACTTTATCATGCGCAATATGTCGCTGAATTTCTGGATCAAGCCGGACTTCGTCAGTTACGTCTATACCGGCTATCCGCTTCCCAGGCGAAAGGTAAAAAACAAGGTGAAACTGGCGTGGACGGTGACGTCCAGAGAAATCTGGCAGAAAATTTCCCCCTTTGTCGACAATATCATCTTTGAACATTTCGATATTACCGAATAAAAGCCTGAGCCGCGCGCCGCATCGCGCCTGCGCGGCCGATCGTGAAGGGCAGATTTTTTTGCATCCCCTGCAAAAACCGAAAAATAAAGCTGTTTGCGGCTCAGGCGCATTCTCCTTTTCCGCAAACGGCTTTTTCTTTGAAAATTATTTGAGAAAATTAAAAATTTTAGACTGTAAAACGTTTGATTTTTTCCTCAAATATGGTATAATAATATGGCTTAGCGGCGGAATGCCGTAAAAAAATGCGCTACTGTGGCTCAGTCGGTAGAGCAGCTGATTCGTAATCAGCAGGTCGCCGGTTCAAGTCCGGCCAGTAGCTCCATCGTCGAAACTCGACATCATTGCAAAAAGACAGGTTGTCACCTGTCTTTTTTGCTTACCTGTCGGTTTCTCCTCCTTCCCGAAAAGTTCTGCGATACTTTTCGGGAGCATTCCAGACGATCCGCTTTTCGTTTTTTTAATTTTTCTATATTATCTGCTTTTTATTTTTACTAAAAAAATGACGGATTTCTCCCTTCCGCGTGAAACTTCGTTACATCGAAATCGTGACGCTTCGCTTCTCTCCGCTATTCCGTCGCTTCGCTCCTTACGTATCTCGTTTCCCGCTCCATCGTCGCAACAAAGCGGCTTTCGCAAGAGACAATCTTTTTCAGATTGTCTCTTTGCTTTTTTGCTTGTTGCTCCTCTTTCCCGAAAAGTTCTGCGATACTTTTCGGGAGCGTAGCGGATGAACTGCTTTTCGGGAGTTTTTTTACATCTCTAATAATTCTCCGCCTTTTGCTTTTAACTGGACAAAACGTTTTCTCCTCTCTGCATGAAACTTCCATACGTCGAAAATTGTGACGCGTCGCTCCTTGTAAATCTCATCCTTTCCATTATTCGTCGAAACTCGACATCATTGCAAAAAGACAGGTTGTCACCTGTCTTTTTTGCTTACCTGTCGGTTTCTCCTCCTTCCCGAAAAGTTCTGCGCTTCTTCGGGAGCGTAGCGGACGATCTGCTTTTCGGGATTTTTTCTATTCTATCAACAACTCCTGCCAAAGATAACCTCTTTTCCTCTTGTCTCTTCGCTTTTTTGCCGGACGGCGATTCGGTTCCTTTCCGCCTTTGCGCGCCTTCCTAAGTCAAATCGCCTGAAAATAAAAACGCGGCTGCTGCCGCGTTTTCTCCGTGCTTTTACTTATAACATCTTTTTCATGTCTTCGAGCAGGCTGACAATGCCGTCGATCGCCTCGTGCGTCTGCTTGCGCGTCTCGCCGTATACGTCCAGCTGCACGCGGCCCACCAGATAGTCTATGGAAACGTTATAAAAATCCGCCAGTTTGATTAAACTCTGGCTGTCGGGATTGGTCTTTCCTGTCTCGTAATTGGAGAGGGTTTTTTGATCGATTCCTACGTAATAAGAGACGTCTACTTGCCGTAAATCTCTGTCTTCTCTCAGTTCTCTTAACCGGTTCATCTGATTTCCTCACAATGGTTTTAGTCAAGTTATGATAGCACGTTTTTGAACTCATTTTTTTAAGGTACTAAGCATTTACGCATTATTTTTATTGTAACCAAAATTTTGCCGAAATATTCATCGAAAAAACGAGCCCTTTTTCTTTTTTTCCTTTTGAAAAAGAAAAGAGGAATATCCGGTCGGATATTCCTTCTTCTCTTTGGTTACAAGTCGTCTGCGTCCTGCGTGGGAATCGTGAAATACGAATCCTTCGGGACGCCTGTAAAACTGCCCAATACGTCGTAATCGGACGAATTATTTGCAGTTCTTTTCCGTACGATTGCTGCCGCTTTTAGCGGAATTCTTCGTCGTCTTGTTGTCAGACTTTCTCATAATCATTCTCTCCTTTATCGCAGTTTAATTCAATTTTAACTCGACAAAACCCTGCGTCGCCGAACAGAGCGGACAAACGTCCCACGCCTCATTCTGCGTAGAAACGAATCCGCATTCCGAACATTGCCACATTGTGGGCTCGTTGCGCTTATAAAGCGTTCCGTTCTGAAAGTTCTCGTACAGATACTTGAACTTTGCCTCGTGTAAAATTTCGACTTCCGCGATCAAGCCGAACGATCTCGCGATCTCCGTAAAGCCTTCGGACTGCGCAACCTTCTGATACGCGGGATAGATTCTCTCTCCCTCGTTCTTTTCCGCTTCCACCGCGAACTTCAATCCCTCTTCGATGGTTTTCCCCTCGAAAGGATAGCCTGCGGTGATCTCGATGTTGCTCCGATTTCCTCCGTTTTCGACGATATGATTGAAAAATACCTTTGCATGGTTTACTTCGTTCTTGGCGAGACCTCTGATTTCGTCCGCCACGATCTTATAACCCTGCTGCGTACACAGATCGGCGATAAACTGATAACGAAGTCCGGCTTGCGCTTCGCCGGCAAAACTCTTCGCGAGATTCAAGTAGGTTTGTGATTTACAAAATTCCATAAACGTTCACCCCTCGCTAGCTATTATCTGCCCAAAGCACTCCGTTTATACCGAAAAAGCGGCGAAATCCGCCGCTTTTTGCCTGGTAATATTTTACTTTACGCCGATCCGCGTCGCGGGGACGCCGCCCGAGAGGATCTCTCTCACCGCGTACTTCGCATTGGCGATGATGACCTTCGTTCCCTCTTCGACGGCGGGTTTTATGTACCGGAGCTTTGCGCCCGCCCCGTTTGCGCCCGCGCGCGAAGCGCCCGAGCAGAATCCGGTGTAATAATCGATCGCGGCCAAAACCTCCGGGATATCCTTCCCCGCGATCTCTTCGACCAGCCCGGTCTCAGAGGAGACGTCCGTATAAATTCCGTCCGTATTGGTGAGAATCAAGAGGGTTTCGGCATGTACGAGGCGCGCGATCTGCGCCGCCGTCTCGTCGTTGTCCACGCATTCCACGGCGTGCCCGTTCCTGCGCTGGATGGATTCGATCTCCCACTTCCGGTTCTCTTCCGCGCAGACGGCGTCGTTGTAGTTGACGATGGGGATCGCCCCCTGCTCCTTCGCCCGGAGAAGCAGGCGCTTTAAGTGCTCCCGCTTTTCCGGCTCGTTGAAATGCCGGTGTTCGATGAGCACCTGGCGGAGGGAATAATTCGGATGAATGAACTGCCGGTAAGTCTGCATCAGGATCGCCTGTCCCTGCGCGGAATAATCCGTCTTGTTGTCCTCCGCCGAGCCGGTCAGTTCCTTTCCCGTGCGGCGGATATAATCCAGCCTGCCGATTTCGGTCGCGCCGCTCGTCACCCAGATATAGCCCGGCCGGAGCTCGTCTGCAAGCGCGGCGATGCGGGAATAGTTGAGGCGGTTGGATTTGCGCTCGATGAGCGCCATCGAGCCGATCTTTCCTACCAATTCTACGTCAAACCGATTCATTCCGTCACCATCTTTTCCAGCGCGCGCCTGTAGATACGGTACATGATATCCACATTGCGGTAGGTCAGAATTTCATCCGGCTCGTGGATGTGGCAGTTCTCTCCCTTAAATTCCGGGCCGAACGCCACGCCCTGCTCGAAGACGGATGCGAACGTGCCGCCGCACTGCGAGACGGGCGCTTCGTTCGTCCCCATAACTTCATTGTAGGCGGCGAGCAGCTTGACGACGATCTCGCTGTCCTGCGGAACGTACAGCGGATCGCGGGATTTAAAGCAGGTATAGGGAATGCCCAGCGTGTCGAAGCGGGGAAAGAAATCCTCCGCTTTCATCATCGCGGGCACGCGGAAATCCACCGTCAGGCGGATGGAAGACGCGTCCTGCGAGACGATGTTGGGGGAAATGGTCGCGTGCCCGGTGAAATTTCCCTGTTTGGAAATCTCCGCCCTGTCCTCAAAGAGATCGAGGAGGGGCTGAACCGGCTCCCCCATCTCCAGCATATAGGAGACGATGGGGTGGATGGCGTTTCTGCCCAGTTCGGGCATGCTGCCGTGCGCGGACTGCCCCACGCTCTCAATGAGGGTTCCCCGATGCGTCAGGCCGTGTTTTTTTAAGAGCGCCTCGTCGACGGGGCCGTTCACCGTCGCATACGCGCACACCGCGTTGGGCGCAACGCCTCCCTTCAGATCGGTGAACCTCCCCCGGTAGGAAAAGACAAATTCCAGTTTGTTCGGCCCCTTTTCCGCATAGACGACGGGAAATTCGCCGTCCGGCGAAAACCCGAACCGCGGAAAGCGATGGGACGCCGTGAAGTACGCGATATCTTTCCAGCCCGTCTCCTCGTTGCAGCCGATGAAAAAGCGCACGCGGCGGCGGGGCCTGACGCCCGCGTCCTTCAGCGACTTCATCGCGTACAGGCAGATCAGCGTGGGACCCTTGTCGTCCGTCACGCCGCGCCCGGCGACGCGGTCGTCGAAATAAGTCATCTCATAAGGCGGCGTATGCCAGCCGTCCCCCTCGGGAACGACGTCGATATGCCCGATCACGCCCAGCTCTTCTCCCTCGCCCCAGGCGATCTCGCCCAGATAATTGTCGTAATTGACGGTCTCGAAGCCCATGCTCTCTCCCAGGTCCAGGACATAGCGGAGCGCCCGCCTGATCTCCCCGCCGAACGGGGCATCTTCTTCGGGGGAGCCCTCCACCGTGCGGAAGGAAACCAGCTTGCCCAGCGCCTTCAAGATTTCACCGTATTGTTCCCGCATAAAGCACCTCTTTTCTTTTTTCCACTCTATTGTAGCGTTTTTCCCAAAAAAAAGCAAAATAAAACTACCCTTTTTTGCAAATATATGGTAGAATAAAGAGAGAAATCGGCAACGACGGAGGCTATTATGAAAGTAAGAACCAGATTTGCACCCAGCCCGACGGGATATCTCCACATCGGAGGACTGAGAACGGCGCTCTACGGCTGGTTATACGCGAAAAAATACGGCGGGGATTTTATTCTCCGCATCGAGGATACGGATACCGCCCGCTATGTGGACGGCTCGGTGGAAATCATCTACGACACCCTGCGCGACGCGGGGATTCTGTACGACGAAGGCCCGGACGTGGGAGGGAATTACGGTCCCTACGTACAGAGCCAACGCAAGGAGATTTATCGGGAGTACGCCGAAAAGCTGGTGGAACTGGGCGGCGCCTATTACTGTTTCTGCGACGCCGCGCGGCTGGAAACGCTGCGGGACGAAAACGGCAATCTGCGCTATGACAAGCACTGCGCCGCGCTCTCCAAAGAAGAAGTCGCGAAAAAAATCGCCGCGGGAGAGCCGTACGTGATCCGCCAGAACGTGCCCGAACACGGGACGGGGACCTATCACGACCTCGTTTACGGCGATATCTCGGTGGACTACAAGGAGATCGAGGACGGCATCCTGCTGAAATCGGACGGCATGCCCACCTATAACTTCGCGAACGTGGTGGACGATCACCTGATGGGGATCACGCACGTGATCCGCGGGACGGAATACCTCTCTTCCACCCCGAAATACAATCTGATGTACGACGCGTTCGGCTGGGAGCGCCCCGTCTATATCCACCTTCCCCCCATCATGAAGGACGCGCAGCACAAGCTCTCCAAGCGGAACGGCGACGCCAGCTATGCGGACTTCGTGGAAAAAGGGTACGTGAAGGAGTGCATCGTCAACTACATCGCCCTGCTCGGCTGGAGCCCCAAGGACAACACCGAGAAGATGACGCTCGAGGAGCTCAGAGAGCATTTTTCTCTGGAAGGGATCGGCAAATCGCCCGCCATCTTCGACGAGGTGAAGATGCGCTGGCTGTCCGGCGAATATATGAAAGAGCTGACGGACGAGGAATTCGTCGCGCGGGCGGACGCATTTTTAAAACGCTCCAAAATATACGGGAAATACGACCTGAAAAAAATTGCGGCGCTGTTGAAGACGCGCATCGAAATTTTCTCCGAAATCCCGGAAAAAATAGACTTTCTCGAAGAGTTCGGGGACTACGACCTCGCGCTCTATACGCATAAGAAGATGAAGACGGATCTCTCCGTTGCAAAAGCCGTTCTCCCCCGCGCGCGGGAAGCGCTCTCGCAGTTGGAAAACTTTTCGCACGACGGCATTCACGACGCGCTGATGAACCTGGTCGCCGAACTCGGCATGAAGAACGGGCAGGTGCTCTGGTGCGTGCGCATCGCGGTTTCGGGGAAAGAAGTGACGCCCGGCGGCGTCATGGAACTGTGCGACCTGCTGGGGAAAGAGCGTACGCTCGCGCGGCTGGATTATTCCATTCGCTACATCGCGGAACATGAAAACGCGTAAGCTGAACCTGACGCGGTCGGATCTCTTGCAGCTCATCCGCTGGGGCGCGTTCATCGCCCTGCTGGTCTTTCTGCTTCTGACCGTGATCACCGCGAAAAACTGGCTGGTAACGCTCATCCCGGCGCTGCTCATCGCGGGATCCTTTCTTCTGAAAAACACCGTCGTCAAGAACATCAAGGGAAAGATCGCGCTCTATATCATCGACTTTATCCTGCTCCTCGGCATCACGCTGCTGAGCGGGGAGACCTATATTTCCACGCTGTACTCCATCATCCTGATAGAATTTTACTTCAGCAACGAGCTGATATCCAACATCGTGATGGGCGCGATCAGCTTCGTCTCCTACGTCGTCTGCCTGTTCGTGGGAATCTACATTCTGCAGAAGACGGCGTTTGAATGGCAGCAGTTTCTGGTCTCTTTTTTCAACGAGCTGCTGATTTTCCTCTTGGTTTTTATGCTGGCGAATCTCTTTGCCACCGTGCTGAAAAAGAACGAACAGCTCAAAGAGGCGGGCGCGCGGCTGGAGGAAGCGGCGATTTTAAAGGAGCGCAACCGCATCGCGAAGCAAATCCACGATACCACGGGGCACTCCATCACGACCATCATCGTGCAGACGGAGCTCGCCAAGCTGAAGATGGAAACCGATCCGGAAGTCGCGAAAAAGAGCGTGGAATCCGCACATCTGCAGGCGGTGGCGGCGCTTGAGGAACTGAGAAAATCCGTGCGCGTGCTGTCCGGGGAAGAGGAACTCTCCGATCTCGGCGCGAACCTCGCGGGCGCGATCAACGCGACGATGGCGGGGACGGATATCGTCGTCAGGAGCGACATCGACGACCTGGATCTCGGCAGCGAGCGGAACCGCTTTCTCTATTCCTCTCTGAAAGAGGGGCTGAACAACGGCATCCGCCACGGCAAGGCGACCGCGTTTTACTTCTCCTTAAAGGGAGAGGCGGACGGGGCGCATTTCCTGCTCAGCGACAACGGCAGCGGCGGACGGGGCTATCACAAGGGATACGGCCTCAGCTCCATGGAAAAAAAGGCGAGAGAGCTGGGCGGAAAGGCGGAATTCAACGGCAGCGAAGAGGAGGGATTCGAGATCCGCATCGTGCTCCCCTTCCCCGATCATAAGGAGGAAACAACATGATTAAAGTGATGATCGCGGACGATCAGACCATTCTGGCGGAAGGCATCAAGAGCGTGCTCGAGACGTCCGACCAGATCGAAGTCATCGCGCTGGTTTCGGACGGCGCGGAGGCCATCAGAAAAATCGCCGAAAACAAACCGGACGTCGTGCTTTTGGATATCCGCATGCCCAACATGAACGGCGTGGTCGCTACCAAGGAGATCAAGACGCGCTGGCCGGAGATCAAGGTGATTATCCTCACGACGTTTGACGACTCCGATTATATTTTAAACGCCATCAACTACGGCGCGAGCGGATATCTTCTGAAAGACATCAACGCGGAGAGCCTGATCGGCGCGGTCAAAAACGCGATGAGCGGGGATCTCATTCTCCCCTCCAAGATCGCAAAGAAGATCGCCTCCGCCGCCAAGATGGTTTCCTCGGACAAGGAGATCAAGCTGAAAAAGAAATTCAATCTCTCCGACCGGGAGGTAGAGATCGCCCTGATGGTATACGATAACTTCAACAACCGCCAGATCTCCTCCGCTTTGAAGATTTCCGAGGGGACCACGCGCAACTATATCTCCGCCATCTACGTCAAGCTGAATGCGGAGAGCCGCACGCAGGCGATCGCCATCATGGAAAAAGCCTTTCAGTAAGAGAACCCGCGCATGGAACTGAAAAAATTGGCGATCTCCGTGGCCGTCCTGGTTCCCGCGATGCTGGCGCAGATCCTGCTTGCAGTCTGGTTATTGCCGGAGGAAGACGCCGTTATTCTGATTTTGATTCCGCTGATCTTATTTACCGCCTTTCTCTGCACGGCGATCATGCTCCCGTGCGGCGTTCTGTGGAAAACGCGGCTGTATACGCACGCCCTGTTCCAGTATGCGGGCGGCTTTCTCTACATCGCGCTCTGCTTTACGCCGCTCGCGCCGTGGATGAACCTGACCGCCGTCTATGCGGTTTATTTTCTCCTTTATTATGTATTCGGAGCAATTCAGCTTCCCCTGAACATCCGCCTGCGCAAGCGCGGATATTGCCCGGCATATTGCCTTTTCTACCCCTTTCTCAGCGCCAAAAAGAGAAATAATCTGTTGTTTGCGGGGCTGAACCGCAAGGCGAAGCCCTTTCGCTTCGATACCGGGACCGTACGCGGAGAAATCGCCGGCGCCTATCTCGCCGCCGGCCGTAACAAAAATTTTGCATACGGAAACATATGCGTCTCCGTTACCGCGGAACCTTGCGGCGGCTGGGATTCCGGGGCCTTTTCAAAGCTCAGCAAAAAACTGGCGAAAAAAGCGTTCCGCGCCGTCGGCTACGCGGTGAAAGGAAACGCGCTGAACGTGATGATTCTGCCCGACTCCGTGCGCTACGGCGCGGGAAAAAAGATTATTCTGAAATTCTTTTCCGCGCGCTACGGCGACGCGTTCAGCTTTGCCGCAACGCAGTTTTCCTACTTTGACCGCGACGTGCTCGGCGCGCTGCTCCCCGGCTATACGGACAATCCACTGATTTATTTCAGCGAGCCGCTCACAGACGAACGGCTGACCGCGGAGGGGCTGCGTTACGGCTATTTTACGGGCCTTGCGCCCGTCGTGAGAACGCTGTTTTCGGTCCGGATGCCGGACGGCGTCTCCAACGAAAGGATGGACGAACTGCTCGGTCAGCTGAAGCAGAGAGATTTCGACGGCGTTTACACCCTCCGCGCGGCCGCGGCGGAAAGCGAAAATCCGGAGAGCGCGCCGCCGGAAAATTTCTTTCTTCTGTCCGAAAACATCGCTCCGGCGGACGGCGTATCCGCCTCTGCCTGTCAGGCGAGTTTCGCGCTCGACCTGTACCGCGAACTGACGGACGCGCGCGGCAACAAGCCGCGGGAAGAAATCGAGCGGCTGGAAAACTATCTCGTCAAAACGCTGCGTAAGGTGCGGCTTCGGTCCGAGGACGTCGTATACGAGGAGTTCGGCGCGCTCACGCTCGAAGAACTGGACGAGGCAGGCCTGACCGCCCTGCCCGGGACAAACCGCTGGACGGCAGCCAAAAACACCCCGAAAATCGAGGCGCTGTTCCGGCTGATTGCCGAATTGAAGAGACCTCCGGCGCCGCGCGCCGTCTTATCCGCACGGGACTGCAGGGAATTTCCGGAAACGCTGAAGACGCTGTACAATTTTTTCCGCGATACGGAGGCGATCTGCATCGGCTGGGAGATATTGTCTTGACGCACGCAAAAAAGAACAGGGAGAATTTCTGAAAATGTGGGTGACTACCGTAGCCATCACGCTGGCATCCGTTTTGTTCGCGCTTCTGATTACAAAGAATGAGCGAAAAAACGCCGGGAACGCGATCATCGATGCGTTCCGGCGGGAGGACCAGGCCGCTCTGCGGAAATTATGCGAGGACGTCTTCTCCGGCAAACACACGGCCTCAACCAAGCGCTTCGCCGCGCGGCTTTACGCGCGGGCGGCGGCGGACGCGGCATCCTCCTTATATGAAAAAGCGCTCCCCTATCTGAAACCGGAAGAGCAGACTTTTATCATCGCGGTTTATGCGATGCGTATCGGGGACTTTGAGCGGGCGCTGACCGTGATCGAGCGGAATTTCCGCGCGCGAAAGGCGGGGAGCCGCGAACAGGCCTACGAATTGGCATGCGCCGTCTGCTTTCATCGCGGGCAATACGAAAGATGTTACCGCACGGCGGCGGAGGGGATCGATGCACTCCCCCGCGGCAAACGGGACAATCTGGCGGCAAAAGCCTTTCAGGCGGCGTACGCACTGGGAAACGAGGCGTACGCGCGAGAGGCCGTCAGCCGCATGAGCAGGCGCCGCGCCGCGGCATACGAACTGAAGCTGGACACCTTTCATTCCCGGCAAGCGGGGAAAGCGAATCCCGAACAGTATGTCTCCGCCCTTCTTTCCGCGCTGTATCCCAAACAGAAAAAGGTGTTTTTCTGCGGAGGCCCGCACGACGGCACGCCCTTTGCCGACCGTTACAGTTATTTGGGCGGAGCATACGGCTACGACACCAAGGCGCTGAAAAAACAGCGCGCGACGTTTATCGGACAGATCCACCTCAAAGAACTCTTCCCGGAAGAGAAAAGCAAGCACTATGCGCTGCGGTTTTGGATGAGCCGGGCGCTTTCCGAGGGAGGGGAAGGCGTCTACCGCGGGGAGGACGTCACGGTGCTGAAACAATCCGGGGAGAAATATGATCCCTTCCTGCAAAAAGAACTCCCCTCACAGTATACCGTCCCCGCGCAGTATATGCTTTTCGCCCCCTCGTACATGTACCCGTTCGCGGCGTCCGCCGTCACCGGGCAGGCCGCCGCGGAGGCGAATCTCCTTCCGCCGGCGGAGGCGATCGGCGAAGCGTATTTCCTGGATCCGCAGAATATCAACCTGACGTACGCGTTCGGATATCCCTGCCTGAACGCGGAATATGAAGCCCTGACGGCCGGATACGGCGTATGCCTGTTCCAGTTCCCGCTGAACGGCTACCGCTACGCTTTCCTGATGACGGAGCGGGCATTTGCCGAAGACGATTATTCGGACGTGATCGCGGTCAAACAGGAAAACTTCTCGAACTGACCTGCCGGATATCACAGGACGGCAGGTTGTACGGAGAAGCGGAAGAGGAGGGTCTCCGTTCTTCCGCTTCAGCTTTTCCCGAAATAAAAGTAAGTTTCGTCTTCGCCTGCAGGCTGAAAGCCGCAGGCGATTATCATGCGGCGGGAAGCCGCGTTTTCCTTCCGGCACTTCGCTTTCAGGCGCCTTGCGGACAGCGCCTCCTTCGCATACCGCGCCGCGGCGGCAAAGCTCTCCCGCCCGTACCCGTTTTTCTGCGCAGACGGCGCGATGCGGCAGCCGATTTCGACGCCTCCGTGATAGTCGAAATTGTGCAGCACTACTTCTCCGATCGGCCGGGAGCCCAGGCGTACGGCAAAGGAGAATTCCTCTTTTTTTAGGGCAAGCTCCTTCAAAAAAGCCATAAACCGGGCGGGAGACGCGTCCTTTTCGGCGATATCCTCCCGATAGTCGTATCCCCAATGCCGATTCAGCGCGTCGTCCGTGGCCAGCGCATGATAAAATGCGCCCTCGTTCTCGGAAAACGGCGAAAAATTCAGCCGCGCGGACGTGAACCCCGGATTCTGCGCGATTCCGTCGAACGCCGTTCGGACCAAGAGATAGTTTTTCTCCATGATCTCTGCCGGATGATATTGCAGCTTGGAGATTCGCAGCCCCTCGATCCCGCAGTCCTCTTCCCGGTTGGTATAGAGAATCCCCTCTCCCGCAAAGGCCTGCGTAAATGCGGAGACGGTCGCCTGATAGACGCCCTCGTACGCCCTGAGGCCCTTTTCAACATGGATCATCAGCGTATCTCCGACGCGCTCCCCGATGCAGAAAGAAATCACTTTTCCGTTCAGCCTGATACAGCCCGCCGGCATCTGAAAGCGCTCATAGCAGGAGAGCAGCTCTTCCGCGCGGAAGCATTCCTCCCGCTCGAACGCGTCCATCGCCCCCGCTTCCTCCCGATAGGCGGCGAGCATTTCCCGCACCGCGGGGAGATCCCCTGCCGTAAGCGGGCAGAAAACCGCTTCCGGATAGAGGCGCCTGAACTTGTTGAGGTGATTCCGCTGTCCGGCCAGCTTTTTCCCGCGAAAATACTTCATGTCTTCCGCCGCGTAGAGATAATCGCTCCAGTTGCGGTCGTTATAGACGGAGAGAAAGGGATATCTGCCGGCAAATTCGGCGACGGCGGCGTTATCCAGATAGGCGAACATGAGCGCCCCCGCGGCCTTTCCGTACGCCTCGGCCGCGCGGAGCGCGCCCTCCCGGTCCGGCCCGATCGGGCAGAAAAACGCGTCCCGATACGCATCCGTCGTCTCCTTCATCAGCAGCGTATCGTTTGCAATCGCATAATCCACGCGGTATGCCTCCCGCCACATAAACCGCACCCCCGCCGAGTAATCGCAGAAGCGGATTTCCGACTGTCTGAGATATGGCAGAACGGCGAGGACGTCCTCCTCCCGTCTGATCCGTTTCCATTCCATGTTTTTTCCCTTTTTCGCGGAAAAACGACGAAATCTCTCCGCGTTTTTTCTTCCTTTTCTGTTAAAATCAACCTATGTTTCCCGAACGACTGAAACTCCTCAGAAGACAATACTCCCTCACGCAGAAGGAGCTCGGCGAAGCGCTCGGCCTCACCGTATCCACGATATGCGACTGGGAGCGGCGGCGAAGCGAGCCGAATTTAAGACAGCTGGCGCTTTTGACCGGCGTATTCGGCGTGTCCGCGGATTTTCTGCTCGGGCTGTCCGAAGAAGCATAGCGCCGCAATTATAACACAAACGCCCGCGCGTGTCAACCGCGCGGGCGTTTGTGCCGTCCGCCGTTCAGATACGCATCCGCCCGCTTGCGAACGAACGCCGTTCGCCCCTTGATTGCATTCGCCGATTTTCGACGTGAAGCCATTCGGAGGCTCCCCGCAATTGATAAAAAAGCAAGGCGCTTAATCGCGCCTTGCTTTGAACGGTTACAGCGTATCTTTTTCCTTTTTCTTCGCTTTCTGAGCGCTCTCCTCGTCCGCCAAAACGCCCTTTAAGCTGGCCAGCAGCCCCGTGACGTTCTGAATTTCGGACGGAACCACGATCTTGGTCGCCTTGCCGTCCGCAACGAATTTCAGCGCCTCATAGCCCTTAATGGTCAGATAAGCGGCGTTCGGGTTGGCGTCGTTGATCAGTTTAATCGCGTTCGCGGTGCCCTCTGCCTCTGCGATGACGGCGGCTTTCTTCGCTTCCGCCCGCAGAATCATGGCTTCCTTTTCGCCCTCCGCCACGAGAATGTTGCTTCGCTTTTCGCCTTCCGCCCGCAGGATCGCCTCGCGGCGCTCGCGTTCGGCGCGCATCTGCTTCTCCATCGCCTGCTGAATGTCGCGCGGCGGAAGAATGTTTTTCAGCTCTACGCGGTTGATCTTGATGCCCCACGGGTCGGTCGCCTCATCCAGAATGAGGCGCATTTTGGAATTGACGGTATCGCGCGAAGTGAGCGTGCCGTCCAGCTCCAGTTCGCCGACCAGGTTGCGCAGCGTCGTCGCCGTCAGATTCTCGATCGCGCGGATGGGATGTTCCACGCCGTACGTATAGAGCTTTGCATCCGTCACCTGATAATAGACGACGGTGTCGATCTGCATGGTGACGTTGTCCTTCGTGATCACCGGCTGCGGCGCGAAATCGGCGACGCATTCTTTCAGACTGATCGGCTTCGACGCGCGGTCAATCAGCGGAAAAATCAAGTGCATCCCGGTGTTTAACACCTTGTGAAATTTCCCGAGGCGCTCGACGATGACGACGTTCGCCTGCCGCACCACGCGCACAGACGAAACCAACACGATGAAAAACACCACCGCCAAAACGATCAATACGATAATCCAAGTATCCACTAGTCCTCTTTTACCTCCCTGACGATTAACTTATTCCCCTCCACGGAGACCACGCGGACGAGCGTGCCCGCGGCGAGAGAATCTTTTTCATTTTCGGAAATCGCCGTCCAGACGACGCCGTTGATTTTAACGGAAGAGGGTTTTTCAAATTCCAGCGGCTCGAGCAGCTGATATTCCCTTCCGACCAGCGCGTCCGCGTTGGTTTTGGCGTTGTCGTTCTTCATCAGAAACCGCATCACCATTCTGCGGAAACTCAGAAGCAGGACGAGCGAAACCACGATAAACACGACGATCTGAATGACCGGATCGACGTTGACCGCCGCCAGAATCATGGCGACGATTCCCCCGCCGATGAACCAGACGGAGACCTGCTCCATCGTCAGAAATTCAATCATCACGCTGAACGCAACGACGCCCAGCCAAATATAGATCCACATTGTCATATTTTTCTTATTCTCCTTTTGCCGCGACGATACGCCGCAATGAAATTTTATTGATTCGGCTGTTCCCAAATACGGCAGTCTTTTACAACGGGAAGAAATGCTCCTGCCTTTTTTTCACGCAGAACAAAATATGCGACAGTCACTGAATATATCAACAATATAAATAGGGTGCCGACAATCGGTTCCGCTGTAATTATATAAACTGTTTCAAGTCCCGTCGATTGAATCGCATCTGATATGACATACAGCAATCCCATATAGGTAAGCGCGAGAACAAAACTCACAAAGGCAACAACAAACGAGAAAATCCGCGATGACTTTCCCTCCGCCCAACGATATAAAAGAACCATTAAAAAAGAGGAAACCAAAATAAGCAGCACCTCGTTTAAAACAAACGATGCGTACACCTTGTGTAAAATTGACAAATCTCCTTCCGGCAATTCGCTAGCCGATAGCAACCCCTCTTTCAAATAAAGCGTCTCCATCAAAAAACGAATATTAAAACAGTATTCAGAATTACCCAGACTTTTTCCTGCCAGCAGAATCAGCGCGATACCCGAAAATATGATCAGGATAGGAACAAAAATCAAAGTATATCGATTGTTTCGGATAAATATTTTTTCCTTCGAGGCAATATGACAGCCGCCTCCGACAAGGGATACAACGCTTAAAAGGGTTAATCCGGCAATACATGCTGCATTCATTTTGACTGTAATATCAAAATATTCCTGTTGAGACAGAGGAATCAGCTCATACAAGGTCTGTCTCACTCCTGCCGCCGAACCCTGTATAAAAACGGACGTAAAAAAGAAGGCTCCTGCGGCGAGGGCGAAATATTTTCCGATACCGATCTCACGCTTACCGACATTCATAGCAAATTTTATGACTGCCATGATAAAACAAACGGAAATGATTATAATATTCGCAAAAACAGTCAAAGCCTCGACGGCCATTGCAGAATATCCGCCTATAAAAAATTCTCTGCCGATTTCCACATTTTCTTCTTCCAGCAAGTGAACAATCTCCGCAAATTCCTCAAACTGGAAAATGAGATAGTCGAAAGCGTTGGAATTTACTTCTCCTGAAATTTCTGGGATATTGAGTTCATTCGCAACCTCGCTCGCTATGGATATATTACACATAAGACCGACAAAAAAACAGCTTGTCAGCAGAGCAAGCAGCCCTATCAGAAATACCGAACTTTTTATAAGATCAAAACGATTAATGCCTGTATTTTGAGACGCCGCAGACTCAGCCGAAGCTATAACGGTGAAGTCCTTCCTTTGTTGTGCATTGCACTGCGGACATTCCTCTCCTTCATATGCGTCCCCACAATTTTGACATATTGCTTTCCCGTCTGTACGGGCGCCGCAGGCCGAACAAAATTTTGCTTCTTCTGAGAGAGCCGCTCCGCAGTTTTTGCATTCCATCTTTCTTACTCCCTATTATTTTTCTTTTCGATTGTAACGAAACCGATCTCTGTCTGTAAAAAATCAGTCGTTTTTTGCTTTTATTTTTCTGCCGCCGCCCGCGGTTATTGCTCCGGGCCGGTCTCGGGAACCGGCGAAACGGGCGGAACAGGCGCTTCGGTTTTTTTCTCGCGCAGAATCAGGTACGCGATCGCGGCGCCCAGCGCAAAGAGCAGAAGCACCGCTCCGGCGACCGGCCCGGCGGAAACCAAAATACTCGATTGAGTGACCGCGCCGATGGCGTCAGCCGTGACGTACAGAAAGACCGCATAGAAGATTGACAGGACAAATCCCACGCTTGTCGCCGCCAGAGAGAACACGCGCGGGGCCTTCCCCTGCGCAGCGCGGTACAGGAACGCCATCAAAAACGCGGAGAGAAGCGCAACGGTAATGATGTTCAGCCAGAACGCCGTGTAGATCTTTGTCAACAGCTGTACGTTTTCGGCCGTCAGTTTTTCCTCCACGCCCGCCTGCATGAACATGATCTGCATGAAGATCCGGATATTCAGATAGATTGTATTTCCGGGTTGTATCGAATCGCCGACGGATTTGCCCGCAATCAGGATCAGCGCGACCCCGACGATCAGCACGAGAACGGATCCGAAAATCAAGGTAAACAGGTTTCTGCGGAAAAAGGTGCCGGCATTCACCACGATGTGGCACACCAGCCCGGCCGCGGCCGCAAGGGACAGAAACACCAGCCCGGCGATGCAGGCGGCGTTCATGCCGATGTGCGCGCGGATCCCATCTATTCCGCCAATCATTGCCTGCAGAAGATCGTTGATTCCCGCCGTCGCCGCAGCCAGGAAGATCGTCGTGCAGAGGAAGGATCCCGCCGCGAGCGCAAAGTATTTGCCGAGCGCAACTTCCCTTCTGCCGATGTTTTTTGCGAATTTCACCACGGCGATGACAAAGCAGGTAATGATGATGATCATGTTCGCCAGCACGGCGACCGCTTCCACGATCATCGCCGAAAGGGACCCGACGTAAAATTCGGTATAGACGCCGATGCCCGCCGCCTGCATCTGCGATACCGTATCCGAAAAGTCCTTAAACTGCGTGATCAGATAGTCGAAGGCGGAAGCGGTCGTTCTTACGCCGATTTCGGTAAGATCGGCCCCGGTCGCGGAGACCGTACCGCCGATGCCGATGAAAAAGCAGCAGACAAACAGGATGAACACCCCGCCCAAAAACACAGAGCTCTTCACGATATCGACCACGCGCCTCCAATTTGACGGCTTAACCGCGGAGCGTGCGGGGGCCGCGCAAACGGGAACCGCGGGCCTCGAAGACTCTGCCGCCCCGCACTGCGGGCAGAAATTCCCCGCGTAAGCGGTGCCGCATGCCGCACAGACATTTTTGCCGTCCAGCCGCTTGCCGCAGTACGTACAGTAAACGGCCTCTTCCGCCACGCTCTGCCGGCAGGAGGGACAGATCTTTTTCCCATCCGCCCGTGCGCCGCACATCGGACAAAACTTTCCGTCTTCCGGGAGCATCGCTCCGCACTTTTTGCATTCCATACACTTTCCTCCAAAATATTTGTTATGCGGGGGATCTCCCCCTCTTTATCGTCCGCAGACGCTTACGACCTGTGTCTCAATTCAAACCGCCCCGCACTGCGCCGGAGCTCCGTTTCAGAATGCCTCGTTCGGCACGGCCTTTATCATTTTACAGCAAAATGCGCGCTTTGTAAAGACCCTCTCCTCATTTTTTCGGCACTTATACGGAAACTTCATACGGAACAGGGAGCCTGAGTTCTCTTTTCCCTACTTTTCTCCTGCGGAGCGGCGGCAAATCGCGGCATACACGATTGCAAGTACGAGCAGGGCGAGGGAGAAAAAAGCCAGTCCCCCGCCGACGTAATGCGTTGTCTGGTAATAAATCAGTCCGAACACCGTCTCTGCAAAAACCGACAGGGCGAAAAATACGGAAGCGAGTACGACGACCGTCTTCTTTTTCAGTCGGCTGTAATAGGAAGAAAGCCACGCGGCACAGAGGGAAAACAGCAGCGCCAGCAGCAGGACTGCCGCGATCAGTGCGGCCAAAATCACCTCAGGGTTATTGTCGATCAGAGAGTCGATCACGCTCCATATGGCCATCGAACAGATCTTATCCGTCAGAAACAGCATGACGACGTAAGCTCCGATCACTATGCCGTAGTACGTTCCCCGGCTGCGCAGGGGAGAAAAATTTTTCTGCTTGCAGTTCATCACCAGGGAGACGATCATCGCGGCGATCGCCAGGGCGAATGGCCCGCTCACCAAGAAGGAGTCCGTAACCCCGTAGTAAAGATACTCAAAATAAGTATTGTAAAACCGGAAGAGAATGAACGTAACGAAGAAGGACAGATAGAAATATTTTCCGATTTCTGCCGTCTCGCCCCGCTTTCTCGCGCGGAAAAGGAGATATCCCCCGCGAACGGCGAACGTGACGGTCGCCGCAATCGCGAGAATGCCGGCCAGCGAGAAGAAAACCGTCACGATGTAGGCGGGATTCAGCGGCGAACGGAAGAGATCGATCACCGCTATGACGGCGAAGTAATACCCGTCGGCCGTTTCGACGCCCGCAAAAGGCGAACAGATCGCAAAGAAGAGAAGCGCCGCGAAATACACCGCGTTTTTGATGAAGCTCCGCTGCCGCGCATGTTCCCGCCCTTCCGCCGAAAGGCGTTCCTGCTTTTCTTCCTGGGTCAAAAAAGCGGATTCGGGGACGCCGCACGCCAGGCAGATCTCTCCCCGGTATTCCGCGCCGCAATTTTTACAGCGCTTCCTCCCCCCGGTCGGGGCGCCGCAGGCGGGACAGTGATCGCAATTCGTCACGTCCGCCCCGCAGTAAGGGCAGAGCTCCCCTAATTTTGCCCCGCAGACTTTGCAAAAAGCGCCGTCTCCTTCCGTTCCGCAGATTTTACAGATCATAATGCTCCTCCTCTCCGTCAAAAAAACAGCCCCGCTCTGCGCACACGAACGCTTGCGGACGGCACGCCGCCCGCAGCATTCGATATCCGCGGCAGGACTGTTCTGTTTTCATACTCTTTCCCCTCGGGGCTTCATCCCCTGAGATTGTGGATTTTTTCCAAAAATTCCGCGATGCGATCGAGATCGTCCCGCGTGTAATAGTCGATATAGATGCGGCCCTTGTTGTCGTTGCCAATCGCGTTGACCTTGGTGCCCAGCGTGCGCTGAAGATCGGAGACGAGCTCTTTCAATTCCACGGAGAGCTCCTTTTTCTCCTTTTTTTTCTTCTCTTCCGGCGGGGAAAAATAGTCTTTCACCCGCTGCTCGACGTCGCGCACCGAAAAGCCCTTTTCCGCCGCCTCCGTGCCGATGGAAATCTGCTGCTCGGCGGGAAGCGTGATGAGCGCGCGGGCATGCCCTGCGGACAGCTTCCCGTTGGCGACGAGCTTTCTCACCTCCGGAGAGAGGGAAAGAAGCCGCAGCGTGTTCGCGATCGCCGGGCGGGATTTTCCGATCCGCTCGGAAAGCTCTTCCTGGGTCAGCCCGTAATCGTCCATCAGCGAGCGCATCGCCATCGCCGCCTCGATGGGGTTTAAGTCCTCGCGCTGTAAATTTTCGATCAGGGAGATCTCCTTGATCTGCCGCTCGTCGTACTGCTTGACGATGACCGGCACGCGGGAAAGCCCCGCGAGCTTGCTCGCGCGGAACCGCCGTTCGCCCGCGATGATCATGTACCGGTCGCCGCTCTTGTTGACGATGATCGGCATGATCACGCCGTGCTTGGCGATGGAATCCGCAAGCTCTCTGAGCGCGCCTTCGTCGAAGCTCTTTCTCGGCTGATTGGGATTGGCGAAGATCTTTTCGATCTCCACCTCCACTACGCTCCTGTCCGTCGCGGCGGGCGCCTCTTCCTCGAAAAGAAGGCTCTTACCGTAATCCTCTTCGGTCTCGGCAAACAGGGCGGAAAGCCCTTTCCCTAATCCTTTTTTCATCCGTATTTCTCCCGTTTACATTTTATTCGGACTGCCGCCCGAGATATTCGTCGGTCAAAAGCTGATACGCCCGCGCGCCCGAACAGCGCGCGTCGTGCAGCATGATGGGCACGCCGTGGCTGGGCGCCTCCGCTAAGCGGATATTCCGCGGGATCACCGTGTCGAACACGCGTTTCCCGAAATACCGCCGAATTTCCGCCGAGATCTGCTTGGAAATGGTCGCGCGGTTGTCGTTCATCGTCAGCACCACGCCTTCGATCTTCAGCTTGTCGTTCAGGTGCTTTACCACCAGCTTGATGGTGTTCATCAGCTGCGAAAGCCCCTCCATCGCGTAGTATTCGCTCTGAATGGGGATGATCGCGGTATCCGCCGCGGCGAGCGCGTTGATGGTGAGAAGCCCCAGCGAAGGGGGGCAGTCGATGGTGATGAAATCGTAGTAATCGCGGATTTTCGCCACCACTTTCTTCAGCACCCGCTCGCGGTCCTTGACGTACACGAGCTCTACTTCCGCCCCCGCGAGATCGATGTTGGAGGGCAGCAGGTCGAGATTTTCCACCTGGGTCTTTAAGGCCACGTTCTCCACCGGCGTCTCGTCGATGAGCACGTTATAGACGGACTGCTTGACGTCGCTCTTCGCAAAGCCCAGCCCGGTCGTGGCGTTGCCCTGCGGGTCGAGGTCCACGATGAGGACCTTTTTCCCCTTGCTCGCGAGATAGGCGGACATATTGACGCAGGTCGTCGTCTTGCCGACGCCTCCCTTCTGATTTGAAAAAGCTACAACCTTTCCCATGCTCGTATCTCCCGTATATTATTCTTCGGTATCCTTCCGATCGGCCTCTTTGCCGGGCGACGGCAAAGAGGAGTTCTCTTGATCCGTCTTTCCCGCTTCCTCCGCTTTATCGTCCGCGGAAGCGGGTTTCTCCGCCTTCCTGACCTCCGATTCCGGAATGACGACGGATTTCTTCCGGGAGAAGGGGTTTTCTTTCAGCCGGTGTTCGTTGTCGTCCATGAACTTTCTGATCTCATCGAGCGGCTTTCTCTCCATCAGCATATCCACTTCGTCGCCGTAAATGGTCTCGCGTTCCACGAGGAGGCGCGCCATGTTCTCCATGATATCGCGGTTGGCGGAGAGCAGTTCGCGCGCCTTTTCCAGGCACTCCTTGACGATCCGCTCCACTTCCTGGTCGATGACCGCCGCCATGTGCTCGCTGTACGAAACGTGCGTCTGATAGTCTCTGCCGATGAAAACTTCCTGCTCGGAACCGTAACTGATCGGTCCGACGCGGTCGCTCATACCCCATTCGGTCACCATGACGCGCGCGAGGCGGCTGACCTGCCGGATATCTGCGGAAGCCCCGGCGGAAATGTCCTGAATCACCAGTTCCTCCGCCACCCTGCCGCCGAGCGACATGACGATATTGTCGAGATATTTCCCCTTCGGCTCCATCTGATCGTCCGTATCCGGCCGCATCAGCGTGAATCCGCCCGCGCCGTTTCCGCGCGGAATGATCGTGACCTCGTGCACGGGATCGCCGTGCTTTAACAGCTTGGATAAGATCGCGTGCCCCGCCTCGTGATAGGCGCAGATGCGCTTATCCGATTCGGTCATCAGGTGGCTCTTCTTCTTTAAGCCCATGATGAGCTTGTCGAACGCGTCGTTCAGATCGACGTTGGAGATCGCCTTTCTGTTGTTTCTCGCCGCCAGAATTGCGGATTCGTTCAGCAGGTTTTCCAGATCCGCGCCCGAAAAACCGGTGGTCATGCGGGCGAGCGCCTTGAAATTCACCTCGGGATTTAAAGGCTTGTTCCGCGCATGCACTTTCAGGATCGCCTCTCTGCCGCGAACGTCCGGCAGGTTGACGGTGATCTGCCGGTCAAAACGCCCCGGACGCATCAGCGCCGGATCGAGGACGTCCGCACGGTTGGTCGCCGCCATGATGATGATTCCGTCATTGGATTCAAAACCGTCCATCTGCACGAGCAGCTGATTGAGCGTCTGCTCGCGCTCGTCGTTTCCGCCGCCGAGCCCGGCGCCGCGCTGGCGGCCGACCGCGTCGATTTCGTCGATAAAGACGATACAGGGCATATTTTTCTTGGCGGTATCAAACAGATCGCGCACGCGGGACGCGCCCACGCCGACGAACATCTCCACGAAATCCGATCCGCTGATCGAGAAGAACGGAACGCCGGCTTCCCCTGCGACCGCCTTTGCGAACAGCGTTTTTCCCGTTCCCGGCGGCCCCACGAGGAGCACCCCCTTGGGAATGCGCGCCCCCAAGTCGGAAAACTTCTTGGGCGATTTCAGGAACTCCACAACTTCCTTTAATTCCTCTTTTTCCTCTTCTGCGCCTGCCACGTCGGCGAAGCGCACCTTCGTGTCTTTCTTGACCTGCGCATTCGTCTTGGCAAAATCGAACGCCCCTTTTGTGCCGCCCTGCGTGGAGCGAAGCATCCAGAAGAACAGCAGAAGCACGACCGCATAGCCGACGATGGGAAGCAGATTGGACCAGATCGCCCCGGCGTTGGGATTGGTGGAAGAATATTCGATGATCGACTTCCCCTCCGCCTTTCTTACCTCGTTGATCCGATCCACCGCCGTATACAGTTTATCGAACTGCGCGACCTCGCTGCCGCTCGTCCGATCGAAATACACCGAATAGTTGCGGGTTACCTTCTTGCCAGAAGGGTTGCTGACGGAAACGGCTTCCGTCTGAAAATGAATGACATACGCATCCACTTCGATTTTCGTCAGTGTCTCCTTGACGTCGTCGTTGGTATATTCTCCCGTTTCCAGGAAATTCTCTTCAAACTCCGTCCAGGAAAGCACCTTGGACGAAGCGCAGGTCGCGTAAAGAGATATACCCAGGACAATCGCGATCATCACCGCGATCACGATCGCCGTAACCTTTACTGTTTTGCTCATTGATCCTCCTAAAATCACTGCGCCGCTCTCCCGGCGCAATCCTGTTTCAACAGCGAGTGCAGTTTATGGATCCATTATACACCGCAAAACTTGAAACAGGCTGAAAAACATCAGCAAATTTCTTTATTTTTCCAGTCTATTATATATTAACACAAACCGCTTTAAAATACAATTATTTTTCGCATTTGAACGGGAAAAATTCTAAAACATTTTTTCTTTTTTCAATTTTGTTGCGCCATATAAGAGACGCAAAACATAATTCAAAAAACAACAGATATTCAGTCATGTTTTCATTTACAAATCTTTTCTGTATTGTTTTTTGCTTTTCTTGTGACTTCAATAAAATTTTTAAGCTGCAATTTCGTTTGGGGTTTTTCATTCAAATTAAGTCGATCTGCTTCTTCACAATAATAAAATTGACAATTCCTTTCAGACGTTCTGAGACAGAATGGCCAATTTTTTTGCCGGCTATAAATTGGGCCCGTTCTGTCTCAAAAATCGATCTTTTCTGAAACTTTTTCTAAAAATGTTTCACATGAAACATTTTTATTGACTACGGGAAAAATTGTTTCACGTGAAACATCAAAACAATAAATGTTTCACGTGAAACAAAAAAAGAAGCCTGAAACAGCCTCTTTTTTCAATCCAAGCATTCAATTTGACCGATTTTAACGGAAAAACAATGATTTTAAGCAAGTTTTCGCCGTTTCTCCGCCGTCGGCGGGGAACTTTTCTTCCAAAAACTCTCTCAAAAAGTCAATTTCGTTTACAATCGATCCCAAAACGGCAATTAAATTGTGTTCCGTAAAGAATTTTGCCAGCTGCGAGCCGTTGATTGCCCGATTTACTTCCTCCATAAACGAGAAGGGGAGAATGGAAAGCACAAACAGAACAATATAAATAAAGACCAAAGCCTCCAGCAGTCCTAAAAGCAAACCCAGCGTTTTATCCAAAGCCGTAACCAGCTTAAAGGCGTGCACAATTTTACTCAAAATCAAACCAATCAGCAGGAATAACAGCCGCAAAATGATATAAAGCCCGATAAAGGATATTGCCTGGATTGCATAAAATGCAAATACCGGGGCACAGATATCGATGACAGAAGCGGTGGGATCGATATTGATTCCCTCGCAGACGCTCCTCACGATTCCGCTGATCAGGGGAGATACTTCGTCCGCTCCTCCCGCGAGAAACTGCTCCAGCGGCATTGCCGCAGATTCGCCGAAGAGTTTGGGGATCCATCCTGCAAACACACCGCTCATCGCATCGACAACGGCAAAGCGGTCGTCCAGCCAGATCGCAAACTTCCCGCAGAAAATCGCCGTCAGCAGAAAAGCGAGAATCCTCCCGTAACTCTTAAATAACTTCCGCGTAAATCCTTTGGCGATACCGACAATCCCGAACAGCAGAAAAATCAGTATTACCGCAATATCAGCTATTGCAGCGCCGTTTATTCCTGCGCCTTCCAATAAAAAAGCGCCCATATAACCTCCGTTTTTTCAGTTTTTCTCATTATACCATATTTTCCACACATTTAGATAGCAATTTTAAAATATTTTTTCTTTTTCCGGAATTTGTATAAATTGAAACAAAACCGTCAATGATTTAAGGGAAACAAAGCCGTTCGGAGGTCAACATGGAAAACAACTACTCATTCAGCGTATTCAATCAGTATTGTGCCGGCGGCGTGTCCCGCGTCCTGGGAGAATACAACGCGGCGAACCGCTCGCCCATCATCGTCTGCGTCGGGAGCGATCTCGTTTTGGGAGACAGTCTCGGCCCCTTGGTCGGTACGCTGCTGAAACAGAAGGGGGTCGGTACCTATATTTACGGCACGCTGAACTGCCCGATCACCGCAAAGGAGATCGAATATGCCAAAACCTATCTCAAGCAGCTGCATCCCGAATCCTTTATCATCGCGATTGACGCAGCCGTCGGCGCAAGCGACGACATCGGCCTGATCAAACTCCAGAACAAAGGCCTCCGTCCCGGACTGGGCGTCAATAAGTCGCTGGGGGAGATCGGGGACGTCAGCGTAATCGGCATCGTCGCGACCAAGACGTTCCAGAATTACAGCCTGTTCAATACGACGCGCCTCAACCTCGTCTATAAAATGGCGACGAAAATCGCAGAAGGAATCACGGATTATATCGACAAACGCGAACTCCTGCGCGCTATCTGAAAAAGAGCCCCCGAAGGGCTCTTTTTTATTTGCTTTCTGAGAACGGCTCTCATCAGTTTTCGATATTCCGGCTTTAGCGGCAATCGGGAAATTCCCGATTTATATCCGCATCAGAAGGGAGCGGTCGGACATCAGAGCGATGAACTCGCGGTTTGTCGGCCGCGTATTGCGAAAGCAACTGAAGCCGAACATCTTGTTGATCACGCTGAAATTGTCCCTGTTCCACGCCAGCGCCAAGGCATGGCGAATGGCGCGCTCAACGCGCGTCACCGTCGAACCGAACCGCTCGCTGATGATGGGATACAGCTTTCCCGTCACGCTCTCCATCACTTCGGGCTGCGTGATGGCCAGGCGGATTCCCTCCCGCAAAAAGTGATATCCCTTGATCTTGGGGGAAAAGCCCGCCGTGATCATGATGCGGGAAATTTTCGCCTCCAGCCCGTCGTCCAGCCCGCTGATCGCGGCGGACGGGGGCTCCGGATCGCCTCCGGACAGCTGCTGCATGCGGGTGAGAAGGATGTCGAAGCGAAAGGGCTTCAGGAGAATATACCGCGCGCCCAGATCGATCGCGCGTTCCGCAATATCGTCCCGGATCACCGAGGTCAAAAGGATGGGCTTTGTCCGCAGTCCCTCTTCGCGGATCCGCTCCAAAACCGCCAATCCGTCCATGCCCGGCAGTAAAATATCGAGAATGACGTAGTCCGGATCGCACTTTGTGATCAGTTCCATTCCGGTGACGCCGTCCGCCGCGAATCCTGCTACCCGATACGTTCCGTCTCCCTCAAACAGCGCCGCGACCGATTTGATAAACGACTCATTATCCTGCAAAATTACTACCGTTTTTTCCATAATATCTCTCCGTATTTAGTTCTTTCCTATTGTACTAAATCAAAGTAAAAAAGTAAACTAAATTTTGTTCAAAATTAAAACTTTTTTAATAATTTTGTAAAATATTTTTTATAATTCGACATTTTACAAAATATATTGTGTAATTTTTTATTAAAAAATACAATATATTGAATTTTTATAAATTTGTCTCACTTGTTGAAAATGCAGAGCGCGCTTTCAGTGCCTGATTTTTTCCGATAAGTCCTCCTTATTTTAAAGTGGAGAGCGGCGGCAAAGCCTTCCCAACCGGGGGAAAGCGGCGCTTCCCTCCCGGAGAATTTCTTTCAAAAAGCCGAAGAGATAAAAAACAAAGCGATTGAAAAGGAGTCCGGTACTATACCGAACTCCTTACTTTCTATGAGAGAGGTTTTCTCGTTGCTTTCCGCAATCTGTCCGCCGGGAATCTTTTACCGAAAGAAATCGCCGCCTTTCTCTGTCCGGGAACGCGCTCCATTCCGCTGCGATGGAAACCGCCGCTTTTTCTCGACGTTTTTCAGATGAAACTTCCCTTTGCGGCGCATGTTATAACGGCGTTTCGTTCGGGGACTTTTCCGCATCCGGCGGCGGGGAAATTCCTATCTGACAGCCTGCGATCGGCTGTTTTCTGCCGCCTGTCAGAGGAGATTTGCTCGCTTGCTTTCCTGCACGCACATTCTGGGTTACTTATAAAAAAACGCCCGCGGCGCGGGCGCAGTCGATCCGAAAAGCTCTGTTACTCCTGAAACGCCACCTTGATTTCGGTCACCGTATCGGCGGGCAGCTGAAGAAACAGGAGATTGCAGGCTATATCGTCCGTTCCCAGGAAAGGGCGTTCGACGCGCAGGGTCACCGCGGCTGTTCCCTTTTCGATGGAGTGCGCGACATAAACGACGCGGTTGGAGCCGGACGGCTGCCATACGGAAATCACGCCGACGGCACAGCGCTCGAAATACGTTTCGTCTATCTGAGAGAGTCGCTCGATGATGCGGCAGCCGTCCGAATAAAAGTATTCGCAGCTCTCCCGCAGCGCATCCAGATCGCTCTTTTGTTCGATGATAAAATAACTGTCGATAAAATCCTCTTCCGGCATCGACGAATCGCCCGGCGCGACAACCGGCTCAACGGTCCGTCCGATCGCCGCGCAGAGCTCATCGCCGATAAACGTCCCCTGGCCGATGACCAGAACGGACGCTTCGGGAGAACGCGCACACCCGCCTAAGAGCAGAAAGAGGCATACCATCCATACAATTTTTTTCATTTCGCTCCTCCTTATATAACGGCAAACAGGGGAAGGAAGAGCACTGCCACGGCCGAAACGCTCAGAAAAAGGAACAGATAGACCGCCAGCAGGATCGCCGAAACGACAAGGCCGACGACGGCAAAGGCGTTCCGCCCTGCACTGCATTGTGCCGCACAGCGAAAGCGCAAATGCCGGCAAGACAATGACCGCACAAAACGCCGAATGAAACAGCGCCAGGACGAGCACGGCCGCGAGCGAAAGCACAAAGCCGGCCAGCCCCATACCGTTGATTTTGCCGGGCGCGGCGACGTGTACGCCGCGCCCGACTGCAACGCCGCACTGCGGGCAGATCACCGCCGAATCGTGCAGCTTTTTTCCGCAATTCTGACAATACATCCGAAATCCTCCCTAAGACAGAAAGCCCTGCATTCTGAGCCGTAATAAATAAATTCCGTACGCGGCAAGGATGAAAAAGAGCACAATGCCGAGAACGGAAAAACAAACGCCCGCCACGGCAAACCGCTTTCCCGTATACTGCTCCGGATGCTCAACGCACCGCCTCAGCGCGAGGAGCGACAGAGCGAGCGAGAGATAAGAGATGTAAGAGCCGGACACAACCTGCAGCAGCGACAGAATAAAACCCCACAGCGCGAAGCCGTTTTTCTTGGCTTTCCCGGGTATTTCTTTCTGCGTAACGGCCGCGGCGCCGCACGGGGGAACGCCTCCTTCGCGCGCATTTTCCGCGCCGTCTGTAAAACATCGCGTTTTCTTCCTCATACCGCGCCTCCGCTTCATACCGTCAATCGATAAAACAAATACACGACCGCTATGCAGTAACCGACAGCGAATAACGCGGAAAGAATAAATCCCGCGACGGCCAGTTTTTTCCCCGTGTACCGTTCCGGGCTTTCCAGGCATTGTTTCAGGCCGCTCAAAGAGAAAATAAACGACAGAGCCGTACACCATACGCTGATCCACGGTATGATTTGCAGCAGCGACAATACAAAGCCCCACAGCGCCAGCGCATTCGTCTTGCCCGCCGCAGGCGGTTGCTCCTTCCCGCAGGAACCGACTGCAATCCCGCAGTTCGGGCAAATGACGGCCTTTTCGTTCAGTTCCTTTCCGCAATGCACGCAATACATCTTTTCTCCCTCCTACACGTTAAAAACGAATCGCAGGCGCCGTTTGTCCCGCATTGCAGTGCATTTTTTCCCGGTTTCAAACAGCCGCCCGCAATGAACCGTATCGGAAAGCCGTTTTGCTTGCCCGGTCCGCCGTCCGCAAAAAGACGGATGCGCCGCCCGATTTTTGAAATAGAAAGTTACACCGTCTTTTTCCAACAGAAAAAAACAGGCGCGCCGTTCGTTTCACAGCGCGCTCGTTTTCCTCGCATTTCCGATCAAAACAAATCTCCGGCGGACTCAGACGCCCGATCCCGCCAATGCGAACATGGCGATGAACACGATCACATACAAGACAACCTCTGCGATCACGCCGATCAGCGCACCCTTTCCGCAGGATTTCGCCTTCAGCGGGTAAGTCCCTTTCCAGACCAGATAGAGAATCAGCCCGACCAGGGGAATCAAAAATCCCAGGACGGCGAATCCGGCGTTCGGCCTGTCCGCCGAAGCGGCGGGAGCGGTCTGTTCGTTCAGGGCAACGCCGCAGTTCGGGCAGACGGCCGCGCGCTCGTTCACTTCTTTGCCACAGTTTTTACAATGCATATCACACCTCCTAAAATATCAGGGATAATCCTCTGAAAATCCCTTAAGGCGCTGTTTTTCTTTGCCCATGGGCAAAGAAAAAGGCATGCCTTTTTTCCTCTGTATTATATCACATTTCATTGCCGGAATCAAGCTGTTTTTCTCGCTTTACATAAAAAATACTGTAATCGTATGCTTACCGGGTTAAAACAGAGGCCGGAAACGGGTATTCCGGCTTTTCACGCGTTATTTTATTTGGCGGCCTTTCGCGAAGGAGAAACAACGGCAAAGCGACAAAACCATTGGGGGCCGTCAGGCTTCTTCGATTATACTTAAGATCCAACGGATCCATCCCGTAATGGTCGAAGCCCGCCGTGCGTAGGTGCTTTCCGCTTCTACTTGAAATAAATTCGATCGCTTCATAATTTCCACTATTTTTGCGGAATCGGGCATATCTCCGCAACGCAGACAGATCTTCAGGGTTTCATGAAAGACCTTGTGTTTCAATATTTGCGTTGCGATTGCAAGCTGTCGCTCTTTATAGTTTAATCCCATAAGAAGATACCCCTTTGGGGAAAGGCGGAAAATAACATTGTGTTTGTCATCTTGCCCTTTTTCTATCAGCTCCAAATATCTCCCCGCATCTGCATAATAATTTGTTTGGCGTTCATCAAAAGCATATTCCGCCGTGATCTCCTGTTTCGTCATTGGTTTTTCATATAGCAATTCCACGAGATTGATCATCCGCGCCATGCTGTTTGCCTGCGGAAATGAAATATCAGGTTCCTCAACGAGAGGAACCTCGTTTAAGATATTTTCAATCTCCCGTAAAGAAATGTCCGCAGAAATTGCATAGTTTTTCTGTTTTACGAGAGTCAGGGAATTATAATTTAGCACATCTTCAAACCGATATTCGTATAGATGAAATATCCCGTTAGAATAGATGAGAAAAACCGGCTTTACGTGTTTTGTTACGCGGCTGCTCCAAGTCCGATACGGATAATAAAGCTGCCTGACGAGAAAATCCTCCGATAAATCCCGCTTGGCTTCAAACAGGGAAAGATACTTTACTCCCTCATAGGCTGCATCGATCTCGATACGCGCATTGTTAACTTTAAATTGAAATGGCACGCCCCCCGAAATATTCTCTATCTGAAAATCAAAGATGCCCGACCCCATTTTCCCCGATACGGTTGCCAACAACCCGTCATCTTCCAAAAAATCCGCGATTATTCCGGCTGCAATCGCGCAATTCAGTGCAATTGATTCACTGACAATGTTATCCTGCATGCTTTGGATATGGCCCGGCAAAGATACCCTTTTCATCCCGGCTGCAACATCATCAAATTGATGATAGGCTTTAAAATGGGAAATTACATAGCTGTTCCCGCTGATCGGAAGAATTGACAAGTGATGATCGGCAAATAAGGCAGGCAAATTAACGGCATGATCAAATTTCGTCATCAACCGTGGTTCTCTGAACTCTTTAATCTGACTCGCCGTTATGATAAATTTGCCTTTATGCTCTATTTCATCGAGAATGCGATACTTTTCAAACAAGGTTTCCCACGCGCTGTCATTCAGTCCCATAATTTTTGATCAGCACCTCCTCAACTTCGCCCCGTTTGGTTGCATCGGCGTTAATAATTCTTTTTGCTTTTACGGCTCTAATCTCATAATCTTGATATAACGCCTTAATAAAGTCGGTTGCTGCGTTGGATTGCAGAAATTTTATTCCGCGCCCTGTCAGCTCATCGCAGCATTGTTTTAACCGAACCTGTTCCTTTCTGTCAAAGCCGTTTTTATTGTATCCCGTAAAACTTGCGGTGTCGGAAACCGGATCGTACGGGGGATCGAGATAAACAAATCCCCCCTTTTTCACGCGTGCAAGCGTGTCTGCAAAGTCCTCGCTGAAAAATAAAATCTTTCCCGAATTGAAATATTGACTGACCGCCCTTAGAACAGGCTCGTTTACAATGTTGGGATTTTTATAGCGTCCGAACGGCACATTGAACGCCCCGGAAGAATTAACTCTGAACAACCCGTTGAAACAAGTTTTGTTCAAATATATCGTCCGCGAAGCCCTGTCTATTTTTGACATAGCCCGATAGACATTCTTATCCCGATCCATATCCCGTACAGAATAAAAATATTCTGCGGTATTTTGGTGTTTTCTGAGCGCGTCGATCAGTTGTTCCACATCATCTCTGATTACTTCATATACCGTAATCAAATCAGAATTCAAATCGTTGACAATGGCTTTAGACGGCTGAATGGAAAATAAAACCGCGCCGCCGCCCAGAAACGGCTCACAATACGTAGAAATCCGTTTGGGGAGCAACGGTGTGATTTCCTCCAATAACTGTCGTTTGCCGCCGACCCACTTTAATACGGGTGTAACAAGTTTGTTTTCAGACATATCAGCGATTCCCTTTACAGAACAATCCGTTAAGGCACTGTTTTCCTTTGCCCATGGGCAAAGGAAAACGGCATGCCGTTTTCCTGTATTATATCATATTTGATTCCCGTAAGCAAGCTGTTTTGGAAAGAATCTCTTGCCCTGCTTTATCCACATCCGCGCTGTGGATAACTTGTGGAATTCCGTATAGATCCGTTCAGGTTTCTCCGATATCACTGCGGGGAAAGGCGTGCGCGAGCGGGCTTTTTCGTGCGGCGCTGCTCTGTTTTTTCTCTTCTTTTCCAAACGTTCAGCGCCCTTTGATTTCCGTTTTGATTGCCGAAAAAATTTTTTTCGGGCGTTTTTTTGACCGGGAACGGGACAAACGCCCTCTCTTGATCGTTTTTTTGGTGTAAGAAGGGGAGAGTTGTTCCGCCGTATAAACGCCATCAAAGCACTTTTGGCTTATACATTGCGACCGCAGGACGAACAGGAATCAGCGCGTTCTTTCCCTTACGCAATTCGTCAGGAAAACAGGGACGGAAAGGAGGTTTCAGCAGGATGCAGAACAGATTTCGGAGATTCTTTGCAGTGTCGCTCATTTCATGTTGTATGGTCTTTGCGGCTTGTGCGCATCATTTTTCGTTCAATCCCGAAAACACCGTTGCGCTGGAGTATTCAGGCATAGATGAAAGCGAGTCTTTTTTTACCGAACTCGACGGGGAAAACGCCGAACTGGTCATAAATGCCCTCAATAAAATCTCTTACAAAGAGGTAAAAGAGACGATCTACTTTGGTCCCTCGCCCGACTGCCTGACAATTTTCATCGGGAACGATACGCTTTGCCTATATAACGTCGGTACCGTCATCCATAACGGGGGATATATTACCTATAACGGGGCGTTATGCAGGACAACCGATCATTTTAAATTCCTGCTTCCCTATATGGACTGAACGGAGAGAAATTTATTTTTTAAGCGCAGCGGGTTTGAAACAATCATGGCAATAGCGGTTTTTGAAGGAGACGGAACGTCAGATCACGGTCGTTTCTCTCAGGCGCGGTCAGATGGAAGATGCGCTTTAACGGATCAAACCGTTTAACCGGTGGTTTACGCATACCCTGAAAAGGGAAACCAGCCGACCCGTCAACGGGTGTCGCTTTTACGATAGCGTCCTGTTGCACCGCGCTTCTGTAGAACGGGTTTTCTTTCTTCTATCATCGAACTTAACATCAACAATAAGGTAACTTTTTATTGTTTGAACTTTGCTCAAGCAATTTATCACCCCCCGGTAAAACCATGGGAGTTATCAAGCGCATGCGCCGGTAAAAAAAGCGGAGATTTTTCATCTCCGCTCTTTTTTCCCGGGAAATATCCCTTCGCAGGGGCTCTCTGTCCCCGTTCTTTATTCGTTGTCGTTTTTGAGGCTGTTTCCGAGATACGTGCCGAAGCCGGACGGCTTCTTTCTCTTCTCCGCTTCCGCCTCGGAAGTAAAGCCCGATCTGCTGCCGCGGTCACGGCTGTAATGATTCCTGCCGCCGCGGTCGTTTCTGCGTTCGCCGCCGCGGTTGAAGCCCTCTCTGCCGCCCCGTTTTTCGCGGTGATATCCGCCCTCTCTGGGCGCATAATCGCGGTTAAAGTTTCTCGGGCGCTGTTCCTTTTTCACGTTCGGGACGATCACCACGTAGCGATTGGGCTCCTTTCCCTCAGAGGTCGTCGTCACTTCCTCGCTCGCCGCCAAAGCGGAATGGATCACGCGGCGCTCATAGGGCCCCATGGGTTCGAGGGAGATGTCCCTTCCCTGGCGGACGGCCTTCGCCGCCAGCTTTTCCGCCAGATTGACGAGCGTGTCCTCGCGCTTGCCGCGGTAATTTTCACAGTCCACGACCACGCGCACATACGTCTTGTTTCCCATATTGGCCACCGCTCCCGCGAGGCTCTGCAGCGCGTCCAGCACTTCGCCGCGATAGCCGATCACCGAAGCGGAGGATTCCGCCACGACGTTGATCTCGATCTTTTCTTCCTCCGAAACGAGGGAGACCTTCGCGACGATCTCCATGCGGTCCAAAAGTTCTTCCAAAAATTTGACCGCGCGTTCTCCGTTGGTGCGTTTTTTGGAAACTTCCACCCTGGCCTTCGTCTTTTTCAGAAAGCCCTTGCCGCCCTCGTCCAGCACGGTGATCTCGGCGGTCTCCTCGGTGAGGCCTGTCTCGCTGAGTCCCAAAGCGATCGCCTCTTCCACTGTTTTGCCTGTAAATTCCATCTTATCTCCTTTTCGGGGGCTTGGTATTGTCTTGTTTCTTTACGCCCCGCTTATCTTTCTGCGCTTCTCTGCGCTCCTTTTCCTTTTGAAATTTAATATCTACGATCTTGTTGATCCCCAGCGTCGTCAGCATGGAGAAAAGCTGGCTGCAAATAATATAGGTGGAAAACGCCGCCGTATACATAAAGGCGAAGAACGCCATCATGATGGGCATCAGCCACATCATCATCTTGTTCTGCATGGCTCCCATTCCGTCCACGCTCTGCAGTTCCATCTGCGCTTTCTGCCCGCGCGACATCACCCACTGCGATAAAAAGGACAGCCCGGCCACCAGCACGATCATGATGAAATAGCCGTTTGCACGCTCCTTTTCATCCGTCAGGTCGCGGGTGAGCAGCTCATAATCGGATTCTTTGATGATGTCCCCGCCCTGCAGTTTATCTTTGATGGTATCGTAACTGGTAACGGGGTGCGCAAAGGGGGAATCCGCTTCCCATACGTTTTTGATCCATAAAAAGGACTGGCGCTCTTCGTAATATTTGTCGGCGGAAGCCGCGCAGCGGATATCCGTCACGAAGGATTCGGCTGCCGCCTTGCTGTCCGGAACGCTGCCGCCTTCGCTCTCCTCGCAGAGGCGTTTGTAATAGGCGTCGAAATTTTCCCCGCCGTTCCCGGCGGCCGTATCCCGTCTGAATCCGTAATATCTTCCGCTCTCGTCCGCGGAGCCCTCCGCGAGCGCGGCATCGTCGATCGCCTGGGTGGAAGATGAAAATTTGACTCCTCCTTCCTCCACGGTAACTTTTTGCGCAAGGATCAAAAATCCTTTCTGTCCGTCGAGGCGCGTCTGATAATAGAGATTTCCGCCCGAATAAGTGACTAAAAGATCTGCCTTGCTCTCTTCGTTTTCGGAGGAAAGGATTATATACTGATCCTCTTCCGTTCCGTATTTTTCCGCGTAGAGATCGTAAATTTTCTGCGTCTCTATCACGGGCATTCCGTTCTGTCCGTCGATGGTAAGATACCCCTCCACTTCGTCGACGCCGGCTTCCACCATGGCGTAATTGTACGCGGTGGACATATTGAGCACGTACTGCAGATTCTGATAATTGGAGTATTTATTGAAAGAGGTCAATACGATGATAAAGAAAACCAGCGAAACGATGGTGGGCAGGCAGGCGCCGAAGGGGGAATACCCCTCTTTTTTATAGAGCGCCATCATCTTCTGCTGATAGAGCTGTTTGTCGTTCGCGTACTGTTTCTGCAGTTTTTCAAGCTCCGGGCGCATTTCTTCCATCTTCAAAGAGCTCTTCCGCATGGAAGCGCGCGAAAAATAGTCGAGCGGAAGCGTGATCACTTTCAGCACCAGGGTGAAGAGGACGACGCCCAGCATAACCGAACTGACGGATGTGACGATGGCCGTGATGATGGACGTCAGCCAGTCGAGAGACTGCGTCGCAACGGGGAGCATCATGTCGCTGAAGATTAGCCCCACGCGTGAAATAATATCGTTCATAAAAATTCCTTTGTCGTTAACGGTGCCGTTACAGAACCCACTTTTTGACGGACGGCTTGTCCGGCACTTTGTCAAATCCCCCTTTCGAGAGGGGATTGCAACGCAAAATGCGCCAGCTGCCGAGCAAAATCCCGACGACGACGCCCCACTTCAGAATCGCCTCGTACGCATACTGCGAACAGGTCGGCGTATAACGGCATTGGCTGACGATGCCCTTGGAGATATATTTCTGATAAAAACGTATGAGTTTCAGGCAAAGTCTCTTCATTTCAGCAAACCGCTCTTTTTCAGCGCGTATCTCAGATCCTTCACGTACCCTGCGTACGTATATTCTTCGCTCACTTTCGGAATAACGACGAAAAACCAGTTCCCCCCGATTTCGGGGAGAACCGTTCGAAACGCTTCGCGCAGCAGCCGCTTGATGCGGTTTCTCTTGACGGCCTTTCCGTGCTTTTTGCCCACGGCGTATCCCGCTTTTACGGTTTTTGCGGGAAGATAAATCAAGGTCAGACGATTGGTAAAGGCGCGCTTGCCCGCCCTGAATACGCGGTCAAAATCCTTCGCCTTTTTCAGCCTGTACTCCACTTTACGCGGAAATCTTGTGACGGCCCTTGTTTCTTCTTCTCTTTAACACGTTTCTTCCGCTCTTGGTCATCATTCTCTTGCGGAAGCCATGCACTTTGCTTCTCTGTCTCTTTTTGGGTTGGTAAGTTCTTTTCATTTCCGTTTCCTCACTTCGTTGTCAATTTGCCTTATTTATTATAGCGATTTTTGATGAAATGTCAATTAAATTCGCCATCTTTTCCGTCAGGAGTTGATTCTCACGGGCAGCACGAGGTATAAATAATCCTCGCTCTCCTGCGGGCGCAGAATGCACGGGGCGATGGGGGAGTTCAAAAACACCCTCACTTTCTCGTCCGAAAGGATCTTTAAATATTCGGAAAGATACTTCGCGTTGAACGCGATGGAGAGATCTTTCCCCTTCAGCGCGATGGAAATATTCTCGTTGACCGTTCCGATCTCCGACTTCGCCGTGACGTTCAGGAATTTCTCCTTCACGTCCATCTTCACCAAGCTCAGCCGGTCGGAGCGGCTCAGAATGGCGGCGCGCTCCACGCTGTTTAAAAGCTGATCCTTGTCCACCGTAAATTCGGTCAGAAAAGAGGTGGGGAGAATCTGCTTGTAATTGATGAATTCCCCTTCGTAGAGGCGGGAGACCAAAACGGTCGACCCCACTTCCACCATGAGGTTGTTTTTCTGCAAAACGACGTTCAGCTCTTCCTCTTCCTTTTCCAGAAGCCGCGTGATCTCGTTCAGCGTGCGCGCCGGAATAATCGCCTTAAAGTCTCCGGAAACCGCTTTCGCCTGCTTTTTGCAGACCGCCATGCGGAACCCGTCCAGCGCGACGGAAGTGACCGTCCCGTTTTCCACTTCAAACAGACAGCCCTTTAAGATGGGGCGGGAATCGTCCTGCGAGCAGGAGAAAGAAGTCTTCGCGATCAGGTCTTTGAATTCCCCCTGGGACAGCAAAAAGAAATTTTCCTTGATCTCCTTGTTGATCTTGGGGAATTCCTCCGCGTTATAGACCTGCATCTCGCTTTCCGCATCCGCGTATTTGATCTTCAGCTGCCCTTCGTCGAGCACGGAAAGCTCGATCTGCTCGTTCTCCAGCTTTTTGACGAAGTCCATAAAATACTTTCCGGGAACGACGGTCTCTCCCTCCATGATAACGTTCGCCTGTATGGTCTTTTCGATGGTCAGCTCGGTATCCGTCGCCATTAAAATGAGATCGTCTCCCTTCGCAGTCAACTTGATTCCCTCTAAAATCTGATTGGCCTTCTTCGTCCCCAGCGCTTTGCTGACTTTCAGGATCGCGTCCGAAAGGTCCAAACCTTCGCAAATAACTTTCATAGTCCTTATCCGCCTTTTTCTGCGATTTCTTCGTTATATAGTATTATAATATATTTAAACGGAAAAAGCAAACGATAATTCTCACCTTTTTCGCCTTGCTCCGTTCAGAAAGATAATCTTTTTTAAAAAATAAGAAATTGTAATATCAGTAGGGATTGTGGAAATTGTGAAATTCGCCGTTTCTATCTGTTTTTTCAGGGAAAAACGGTGTGGAAAGCATTGTTCAGAGCCGGTTGAAACACGGTGGAAAACCGGCGGATTCGGGAAAATGCCGAACGGAGAAGAGGAGAAAAAAGCATCAGACGAATCAGAATCCGGCCGGATATACACAATTTCACCGCGTTCGGGAGAATGTGGATAAATCGATTGTGAAAATACCGATGCGTGTGTTATAATACCGGTATGAGAGCATTATTCGAGCGCTACCGCGTGAATTTATCCGAAAAACAGGAAGAAAAGCTGTTAAAATACGCCGATCTGCTGGAAGAATACAACGGGCGCTTCAACCTGACCGCCATCACCGACAGAGAGGAGATCTTCGTCAAGCACTTTCTCGACAGCGCGTTGGGGATTTCCTGTGTACAACCGGGAAATTTGATCGACATCGGTTCGGGCGGAGGACTCCCTGCGGTGCCGATCGCCGTCTTTCGGGAAGACGTTTTCGTCACGATGCTGGAGGCAACGGGGAAGAAGTGCGATTTTCTGAATGCCGTGATCGAAACGCTGAATCTGAAGAACGCGCGCGTTTTAAACGGCAGGGCGGAGGAATATTCCAGAATGCAAACTTACCGGGAACGGTTCGACTGCTGTACTGCCCGCGCCGTCGCCCGCATGAATACGCTCTGCGAATATGCCCTGCCCTTTGTCCGCGTGGGCGGGAGCTTTGTCGCCTATAAAGGGGACGCCGCCGAAGAGACGGCGGAAGCGGCCCGCGCGATCGCCTTGCTCGGCGGGAGGCTGAAAGAGGAGAAACGGATGGAATTGGAGGGGGCGTGCCGCACGATTGTGGTCGTAGAGAAGGTGAAAAGCACGCCGCCGCAGTATCCGCGCGGCCGCGGCAAAGAGCGGAAACAGCCGCTATGAAGCGCGCCTGCGTGACGGGGCACCGCGCGATGAGCGCGTTTCCCGCGGGACTGAGTGAGACCCTGCGGAGCGTTGTTCTGGACGGATATACCGAATTTCTCGTGGGGATGGCGCTCGGGTTCGATCAGTATTGCTACGAGGAGCTGCTTCGGATGAAGGGAGAATTTCCGCAGCTCCGCATCGTCGCGTGCATTCCCTGCGGCGATCAGGCGGCGCGCTTCACGCGGGCGCAGAAAGCGCGTTACGACCGCCTTTGCGCGGCAGCGGACGAGCGGATCGTGCTTTATCCCTCCTATGTGGAAGGCTGTATGCAGGAGCGCAACCGCTATATGGTGGATCACAGCGATCTCGTCGTCGCTTATCTGCGCTATGCGGGAGGCGGCACGTATTATACCGTAAAATACGCCGTAGAGCGGGGAAAAGAGATATTATATCTCAAATAAGGGCAAAAGCCCGCTCGCCGTACGGGAACGGTCAAATCCTTGACGGGAACAGAAAAAGGGCATACCGCTTGCGGCGGCGTGCCCTTTCCGATCATCGCCTTTCTGCCGGACGTCAGAAGATTACGAGGTCCCAAATCCGGCAGAAAAGAATCATCGCCAAAAATACGACGGCAAAGGAAATTGCGCCCGCTGCCGATCCGACCAGGCAGGAGTACGCGTATAGGGGGCGGTTTTTTCTGTGCGAGAAGTACGCGCAGAAGCCGAAGATCCAAAAGAAAAAATAAAGGAAGGCGTCGAAGACGGAGGGCTTGTCGGCGTGCGCATGAGAGAGCGCGCGCTGATGTAAGCCCGTTTCACAGCCGCATTGCATGCAGACAAAGGCGTCGTCTTTCAGTTGATTCCCGCAGTATTTGCAAAACATATCTCTCCTCCTTACACGATAAAAACGATCGGCAGAGGGCGTTTGTCCCGCTGTCGGTCAAAAAAAACCTCCCGGAAGGGAGGTTTTTTACGCTGTTATTTTACAGACACGCGGCCATTGTGACGGCGCATGCGCCTGCGGACAGAATGATCATAAAGAAAATGACATAAATTACTGCAAGTACAATATCAACGATCACGGCGATCAGCGCGCCCTTTCCGCAGGATTTTGCTTTGAGCGGGTATTCGTCTTTCCAGACGAGATAGAGAATCAGCCCCAAGATCGGAATGAAAAAACAGAGTACGGCAAACCCGGCGCTCGGCGCGTCGTTTTCCTTCACGGCATTGTGAGAAAAGGCCTTCTCATCCGTGGGAACGCCGCAGTTCGGGCAGACAACCGCCCTGTCGTCCAGTTCCTTTCCGCAATTTTTACAAAACATATCGATCCGGTTCCTTTTTCAGCTTATTTGACTCACAGCAGGAAAATGGGAGCCGCCGCATATAACGCGGCGCCCGCGAGCGCCATGATGATTCCCATAACGAAGCCCAGCACGAATTCAACGATTACGCCGATCAGCGCGCCCTTTCCGCAGGACTTCGCTTTCAGCGGATATTCCGCTTTCCAGACGAGGTAGAGGATCAGGCCGACCAGCGGGAAGAAAAATCCCAAAAAGGCAAAACCTGTGCTCGGCGCGTCCGCCGCGTTGTGTGTGGCGCCGGGCGTCACGGCAGTTGTTTCGGTGGGAACGCCGCAGTTCGGGCAGATTGCCGCTCTGTCGTCGATTTCTTTCCCGCAGTTTTTACAGAACATATCTATTCTCTCCTTTTTAAATATTTTTATCTTTACAGCAAAAAGAGGGGAGCTGCCGCATAACACATGGGCAGCAGGATCGCTGCGATGAGTATCGTACCAACCGCCAGGCAGAGCCAAAAGATTACGGCGGACAATGCCCCTTTTCCGCAGGATCTCGCCCTCAAAGGGTATTCCGCTCTCCAGACCAGATATAAAATCAGGCCGACCAGCGGAATAAAAAATCCGATTGCCGCGTAGCCGAATTCCGGTCTGTCAGACGGATGGGGAATTTTCCCCTGCACCCCGGTGGGCACATCACAGTGCGGACAGACGGCCGCATTGTCGTCCAGTCTTTTCCCGCAATGCTTACAGAACATTGTCGATACTCCCCCTAACCTATCTGTATGCCGTTTTTTGAAAAAAACGGCTTTTTTCTTTGTTTCTGCAAAGAAAAAACAATTTGCATTGATCGGCAGTAATATTGTATCATAAAACAGGCGCATGCGCAAGTTTTTTTTAAAAATAATTCGGGAAAACCTGTCCGTATTCTCAAAGAAAGGAAAACCGCTTGTTTCTGGTAAAAAAATATAAAGGAACCGTATGAACGTAAAAAGAAAGCCTCCGCAAATTGTTTGCGGAGGCTTTTCGCGGAGAAAATTACTTCTTTTCCGCGAGGTATTTGTAGTTTTCCAGCCGTTCCCTGGAATCCGCTTCCGTCTTCTTGAAGAGTTCGGCGGCTAAGGAAGGCTGCGCCTTCATGAGGGAGGCATAGCGGTTTTCTCCGGTGATGAACGCCTGATAGTCGCCCGTCGGCTCCTTGGAATCCAGCGTGAAGGGATTTTTGCCTTCGTCGATGAGGGCGGGATTGTAGCGATACAGCTGCCAGTAGCCGCACTCGACCGCGCGCTTTTCCTCTTCCTGCGACTTCGTCATGTTGATGCCGTGGTTGATGCAGGGCGCGTAGGCGATCACGAGGGAGGGACCGTCATAGCTCTCCGCCTCGACGAGCGCCTTCATCAGCTGGTTTTTGTCCGAACCCATCGCCACCTGCGCGACGTATACGTAGCCGTAGCTCATCGCCATCATGCCGAGGTCTTTTTTCTTGACGCGCTTGCCCGCCGCGGCGAACTTGGCGATGGAACCCGTCGGGGTGGCCTTGCTCGCCTGACCGCCGGTGTTGGAGTAGACTTCGGTATCGAGCACCAGCACGTTGACGTCCTCACCCTGCGCGAGCACGTGATCCAAACCGCCGTAGCCGATGTCGTACGCCCAGCCGTCGCCGCCGAAGATCCAGATGGATTTCTTGACGAGGCAGTCCTTGTCTTTGAGAATTTCCGCGGCGAGGGATTTCGCTTCGCCGTCGCAGCCGCAGCTTTCCAGCAGGCTGACGAGCTTTTTGGAAGCGGCTTTGGAGCCCTCCGCGCTCTTTCTGTTTTCCAGCCATTCGTTCGCCGCCGCCTTCACTTCCTCTTTCGGGGCGATTTCGGCGAGTTTTTCGATTTTTTCGGCGAGTTTCGCGCGGCGCTGACCGTAAGCGAGGTTGATGCCGTAGCCGAATTCCGCGTTGTCCTCGAACAGGGAGTTCGCCCATGCGGGGCCGTGGCCCTCCTTGTTTTTGGTGTACGGGCAGGTGGGCGCGGAACCTCCGTAGATAGAGGAGCATCCCGTCGCGTTCGCGACGATCATGCGGTCGCCGAAGAGCTGGGTGATCACCTTGACGTAAGGCGTCTCGCCGCAGCCCGCGCAGGCGCCGGAGAATTCAAACAGGGGCTTGCTGAACTGGCTGCCCTTTACGGTGTTTTTGTTGAATTTGGAGAGATCCGCCTCGGGCAGCTGCTCGGAATATTCGTAATTGATCTCCTCCTGTTCCGCGATGGAAGCCAGGGGAACCATCTCGAGCGCCTTGTTGCCCTTCATGCCCGGGCAGACGTTGGCGCACACTCCGCAGCCCATGCAGTCGAGCGGGGAAACCTGAATCTTGAACTCGTATCCCGCGAGCCCGGTCATGGGCTTCGTCACATAGCCTTCCGGCTTGTCCGCGCCGGCGGCGTTGACCGCGGGGCGGATGCAGGCGTGCGGGCAGACGAACGCGCACTGATTGCACTGGATGCAGTTTTCGGGGATCCACTTGGGAATCTTGACCGCGACGCCGCGCTTTTCAAACTGCGTGGTTCCGGTGGGAACGGTGCCGTCCGCGCTGAACGCGGAGGAGGGGAGCTTGTCTCCCTCGAGGATCAGGATGGGATGAACGATATTGCGGAAATATTCGTTATCCGCCACCTTGACGGATTCCGCCCCTTCGGTCGTATCCGCCCAGGATGCGGGAATCTCGATCTTTACGAGGTGCGCCTTTGCGGATTCGATCGCGCTGTAATTCATCTGCACGACGGCGTCGCCCTTCTTCGCGAAGGACTTGTAAGCCATCTTTTTCATGAATTCCTGCGCTTCTTCGTACGGCATGATGCTGTCGTTGATGAGGAAGAACGCGGACTGCAGGATGGTGTTGGTTCTGCCACCGAGCCCCAGCTTGCCGGCGATCGCGATCGCGTCGATCACGTAGAGTTCCGCTTTCTTGGCCGCGAGTTTGTTCTTGACGGAGGCTGGGAGATTTTTCTCCAGCTCTTCGACGGTCGTCCAGGGCGCGTTCAGGAGGAATTTGCCCTTCTCCTTGAGGTCGGAGACCATGTCGTAACGCGTCACGTAGGACGGGTTGTGGCAGGCGATGAAATCCGCCGCGTCGATGAGGTAGGAGGACTGAATGGGCGTCTTGCCGAATCTCAGGTGAGAGACGGTGATGCCGCCCGACTTCTTGGAGTCGTAGAAGAAATATCCCTGCGCGTACATATCGGTGTGGTCGCCGATGATCTTGATGGAGTTCTTGTTCGCGCCCACCGTGCCGTCCGAGCCGAGGCCGTAGAATTTGCAGCTGATGGTCCCCTCGGGCGCGGCGTTATACTGCTCGGAGAAATCCAGAGAAGTATGCGTCAGATCGTCGTAGATACCGACGGTGAAGTGATTTTTCGGCTCTTTCTGCTCGAGGTTCTTGTAGACGGCGTAGACCATGGAGGGATTGAACTCCTTGGAGCCGAGGCCGTAACGGCCGCCGTAAACCTTGATATCCGCCATGCCCTTTTCGAGGAGCGCGGAGCAGACGTCGAGATATAAGGGCTCTCCCAGGGAGCCGGGTTCCTTGGTGCGGTCCAGCACGGCGAGCTTTTTCGCCGTCTTGGGGATCGCCGCGATGAACGCGTCCACCGCGAAGGGGCGGTAGAGGCGCACTTTGATGACGCCGACCTTGTGCCCTTCTTTGTTCATCCTGTTGATGGTCTCTTCGATCGCGTCCGCGCCGCTGCCCATGACGACGACGACGTTTTCCGCGTCGGGCGCGCCCACATAGTCGAAGAGATGATAGGTCCTGCCGGTGAGCTTGGCCACCTTGTCCATCATTTCCTGTACGATCGCGGGCGTCGCGTTGTAATAGGTGTTCGCGGTCTCGCGGTTCTGGAAGTAAATGTCCGCATTCTGCGCGGTGCCGCGCTGAACGGGGTGCTCGGGGTTCAGCGCGCGGGCGCGGAAATCCTCGATATCCTTCATGTCGACGAGGGGTTTCATCTCGTCGTAGTCGATGACGTCGATTTTAGAGACTTCGTGGCTGGTGCGGAACCCGTCGAAGAAGTGCAGGAAGGGCACTCTGGACTTTAAAGTAGAGAGGTGGGACACCAGGGCGAGATCCATGACCTCCTGCACGGAGCCGGAAGCCATCATCGCGAATCCGGTCTGGCGGCATGCCATGACGTCCGAATGATCGCCGAAGATGTTCAGGGAATGCGCGGCGAGTGCGCGCGCGCTCACATGGAAAACCGTGGGCAGCAGTTCGCCCGCGATCTTGTACATGTTGGGAATCATCAGTAAAAGCCCCTGGCTGGCGGTGTAAGTGGTGGTCAGCGCGCCCGCCGTCAACGAACCGTGGACGGCGCCCGCGGCGCCCGCTTCAGACTGCATTTCGGCCAGTCTCAGCTTTTGGCCGAACATGTTTTCTCTGCCGGCAGCCGACCATTCGTCCGCCACTTCCGCCATGGGGGAAGAGGGGGTGATGGGGTAAATCGCGGCGACTTCCGAGAAAGCATAAGCGACGTGGCTGGCGGCGGTATTGCCGTCAATCGTCATTTTTGTGCTCATTTCGATTATTGTCCTCCGAAAATTATTTTTTCACGATTCCCATTATATAGAATTATACGGAAAAAAGCAAGGGGATCGGCGAAAATTTTGCACAATTTCTCCCATTTGATTGCGTGTTTTCGTTTCCTTTGATATAATAGACGGACGAAGGAAGTTAAAATGTGCAGAGTTTTGATCAAGGACCTCTCTTTCCGCTACCGCGCGAAGGGAGATTACGTCCTGAATAATTTGAATCTTGCGGTGGAAGAGGGCGAGTTCGTCGCCGTCATCGGGCATAACGGCAGCGGAAAATCCACGCTCGCCAAGCTCATGAACGGGCTTTTGCAGCCGACGCAGGGGGAAGTCTGCGTCGGGGACTACCGCACGGGGGACAAGCAGTGCCTCTTCGAGATCAGAAAGAGAGTGGGAGTGGTCTTTCAGAACCCCGATAACCAGCTGGTCGCCTCCATCGTGGAGGACGACGTGGCGTTCGGCGCGGAAAACATCGGCCTGCCGCGGGAGGAGATCGGAGAGCGGATCGAATTCGCGCTCTCCGCCGTCGGCATGGAGGAGTACCGGCACAGCACGCCTGCGCGCATGTCCGGCGGGCAGAAACAGCGGATCGCCATCGCGGGGGTGCTCGCCGTCCGGCCGGAGGTGCTGGTGCTGGACGAATCCACCGCCATGCTGGATCCCCGCGGGCGGCGGGAGGTGATGGAAGTCGTCGAGCGGCTGAACCGGGAAAACGGCATGTCCGTCGTCCTCATCACCCACTATATGGACGAGGTGGCAAAGGCAGACCGCGTGATCGTCCTGTCGGACGGGCGGATCGCGATGACGGGGTCCCCGCGGGAGGTCTTTTCGCGCGGGGAAGAATTGAAAACGTACGGTTTAAGTTTACCCGTACCCGCTCAGATTGCGCAGAAACTGCGCGAAAAGGGCGTGCCGGCAAACGGTGCCGCGCTCACCGCGGAGGAGCTTTCGGAGGAATTATGCGAATTGTTGCGGAGGGACTGAATTACACATACAGCGCGAAATCCAAATTCGCCGTGCACGCGCTGAAAGACGTTTCCCTGACCGTGGAGGAGGGGGAATTTTTCGCTATCGTCGGGCACACCGGCAGCGGAAAGTCCACCTTTGTGCAGCATCTGAACGGACTCATCCGCGTGGGGAAGCATTGCGGAAAACTGACGGTCGGGGAATACGATCTCACCGCCAAAAAATGCGATTTGAAGGCGCTCAGGAGCAAGATCGGCATGGTCTTTCAGTATCCGGAGTATCAGCTGTTCGCGGAGACCGTCGCCGAGGACGTGGCGTTCGGGCTGAAAAATTTTGAAAAACTGACGCCCGAACAGACCGCCGCCGCCGTAAAAGAGGCGATGGAGACCGTGGGGCTCCCCTATGAAGAATTTAAGGATAAATCTCCCTTCGAGATGTCGGGCGGGCAGAAGCGGCGGGCGGCGATCGCCGGCGTGATCGTCACCAAGCCGGAGGTGCTGGTGCTGGACGAGCCCGTCGCGGGGCTGGACCCGCAGGGGAAGCGCGATTTTTTTGCGCTGCTGCACGAATTGCACCGCACGTTCGTCAAGACCGTCATCTTCATCTCGCACGATATGGACGACGTCGCCGAACACGCCACGAAGGTCGCCGTGTTCGACCGCGGGGAGATCTTCCGCGTCGGCACGCCCCGCGAGCTGTTTTCCGAGATTCCGGACGAGCTTCTGCGGCTGGGGCTGGATCTCCCGGCGACGGGTCGGCTGAAGCGGGATCTGGCCCGCGCGGGCGTGAAGATCGACACCGACTTTACGGCGGAGGACTTCGTGAGCAGAGTCGCCGCGCTCTACGGAGGAGTGGAATGAAAGACGTCACGTTCGGCCAGTATTATCCCGGCAATTCCTTCCTCCACAAGTTGGACGCGCGCGTGAAAATTCTCCTGTCCATCGCGTTCATCGTCGCGGTTTTTCTGGTAAAGGAATATCACTTCTGGGCGTTTTTGCTGCTGGCGGGGTTCGTCATCCTGTCCGTCCTCGTGGCGCGGGTCTCCGTCTTCCGCGTGATCAAGAGCATCCGCGGCGTTCTCTTTTTCGTCGTCTTTTCGGCGGTGCTGCAGATCTTTTTCAACCGGAACGGAACCGTCCTGTGGGAATGGCAGTTTATTCATATCACGGACGACGGGCTTTTGACGGCGGCGTACGTCGCCTGCCGCATCGTGCTGATCGTGATGGGGACTTCCGTCCTCACGCTCACCACCACGCCCGTCGCCATCGCAGACGGCATCGAGAGCCTGCTCACGCCCTTAAAATGGGTGAAGTTCCCCGTGCACGAATTCGCGCTCATCATGTCCATCGCGCTGCGGTTTATCCCCACCCTGATGGACGAGACCGACCGTATCATCCGCGCGCAGAAGGCGCGGGGGGCGGACTTTGAATCGGGCAATCTGTTCCGCCGCGCGAAGGCGCTCGTGCCCATTCTGATTCCCCTTTTGATCAGCGCGTTCCGCCGTGCGGACGAGCTGGGAGACGCCATGGACGCGCGCTGCTACGCGGGCAGCAAAAACAGGACGAAATACAAGAAGCTGAGGCTCACCTGGCGGGATTTCGTCGCCGCCGTGCTGATGGGCGGGCTGATCGCGGGGGCGGTGCTGTTATGAAGATCGCCCTGAAAATTTCCTACGACGGGACGGACTATGCGGGCTGGCAGGTACAGAAAAACGCCCCCACGGTACAGGAAAAACTGAACGAAGCCGTCTTTGCCCTCACGGGAGAGCGAGTGAGCGTCACCGGCAGCGGAAGGACGGACGCGGGCGTGCACGCCGCCGGTCAGGTCGCGCACTTTGAGACGGAGAGCGCTCTGCCGCCCGAAAAATACGCGCCCGCGCTCAACGTCTTTCTGCCGCCCGACATCCGGGTGCTGTCTTCGCGCGCCGTGCCGGATACCTTTCACGCCGTGCGGAGCGCGAAGCGCAAGACTTACGTCTACTCCTTTTACCGGGCGGAGACGGAACTTCCTTTAAAGGAGCGCTACGCGGTGCGAATATACGGGGAGACAGATCTTGAAAATATGAGAAACTGCGCCGCCGTCTTTGTCGGAAAGCACGATTTCACCTGTTTTCTGGCCAGCGGATCGGACGTAAAGGACGCCGTCCGCACGATATTTTCCCTCGAAATAACGGAGCGGGGGGACGATTTGTCTCTCTCCGTCACGGGGGACGGTTTTTTGTACAACATGGTGCGCATCCTGGCGGGGACGCTTCTGGAGGCGGCGAAGGGAAAGCGTACGCCTGCGGACTGCGCCGCGCTCCTGGCGGGGAAAGACCGCTCTCCCGCCGGGAAAACCATGCCCGCGAAGGGGCTGTGTCTCGTCTCTGTGGAGTACGGCGGGCACAATATCTAGTGGGTGGATGCTTTCGGCGGACAAATTGGCGCTATTTTAAAATAATTAAGAAAAAAACTTGACAAAATACGGTCGAAATTGCTAGAATATTACGTGTGTTTAACGGGCGGAAGAAAAAACTGCGGACTAGCCCCCTGCGGTTTGAGCGGAACAGCCGCGTTTTCGCCGCAGAAATAATCAAGGAGTTAATGAAGATGAAGACCTACATGGCAAACGCGCAAACGGTCGAGAGAAAATGGTATGTGGTCGATGCGGAAGGAATGCCCCTCGGCAGACTCGCTTCCAAAGTCGCGGCAATTCTTCGCGGGAAGAATAAACCGACTTTCACCCCCAACGTCGACACAGGGGACTTCGTAATCGTGGTAAACTGCGATAAAGTAGTCTTGACCGGCAAAAAGTTGGAAAATAAAATGTACAGATATCACACCGGCCACATCGGCGGGCTGAAGGAAATTCCCTACAAAAAGCTGATGGCGGATAAGGCGGACGTCGCCGTCTACGAGGCGGTCAAAGGCATGCTCCCCAAGAACAGCTTAGGCCGTTCGACGATCAAAAAGCTGAAGGTTTTCCGCGGCCCCGATCACAACCACGAGGCACAGAAGCCCGAAGTTCTTAAATTAGTATAAAAGGAGCCGGAAAGAAAATGGCAGCAAAAACGACGAAGAAAAAGGTTCAGTACTGGGGAACCGGGAGAAGAAAAAAGGCGATCGCGAGAGTCCGTCTCATTCCGAACGGCACGGGCGCCATCGTCATCAATAAAAAGACCATCGACGAGTATTTCGGGCTGGATACGCTGAAGCTCATCGTCCGTCAGCCCCTCGTTTTAACGGAGAGCGAAAGCAAGTACGACGTCATGGTGAACGTCTGCGGCGGCGGCTATACCGGCCAGGCAGGCGCGATCCGCCACGGCATCGCGCGCGCGCTCGTCCTCGCGGAGCCCGAACTCCGCCCCACGGTGAAGAAAGCGGGTTATCTCACGAGAGATTCGAGGATGAAGGAAAGAAAGAAGTACGGCTTGAAGAAAGCGCGGAAAGCGCCGCAGTTCTCGAAGCGTTAACCAAGCGGAAAAGGCAGGTTTTCACACCTGCTTTTTTATTCAGAGGGTTTGTTTTTGCGGACGCGCTCCTCGAGGGCCCGCTGGCGCGCCACCACGTCTGCCGTCGCATTGGCGCGCAGGCTGGGCTGCGCCGCGGGTGCGGTTTCCTCCTTTTGCGGGGAACCGGCGGGAGCGGCGTCTTCTCCCTTTTTCTCTCCGAAGAGGTTGAAGGCGGAGGATAACAGTTTAAATAGACCGAATTTATCCATAAGCGAAACGAAAAATCCTCCCATACGGTTGCAATCGGGCGGCAATTCCTTTATAATAGAAATAGCATCGCTCGATAGATTATATTGCGGATAAAATACTTTTATGATTGAAGGAGCTTTTTTGGCAATGAAAAAGACATTCGGAAAAATCGGCCTCGTGCTGTTGGCGGCGGTCGTCGCGTTCGGCGCAGTGGCATGCAGCGCGCCCAAATGGAGCGTCGGCATGGTCGCGACGGGCGAGGTGTCTTCCAACGGCGGCTTTTTGGCGGAGAAGGGCGAATACGTCTACTTCATCAACGGCGTCGAGGATTATACGGCGAACAACGACTTCGGCAAACCCGTGACGGGCAGCCTGGTCGTCGCAAAGAAGAGCGAACCCGCGAAGGCGGAGGTCGTCGTTCCCAAGCTGTTCACGGCGGGCGATTACACCGCGGGCGTGACCATTTACGGCGACTACGTCTATTACGCGACCCCTTCCGCCGAGAAGGATACCACGGGTGCGATCGCGACCGGCTATCTGGAATTTTACAGGACCAAGCTGGACGGATCCGAAACGGAGATGTTCACCCGCGTGAACGGGAACGGAACGGTTTACCGCTATCTCGAAGTCGGCGGAACGGTCTATCTCGTCTATACGAATGCGTACGATGAAAACGAAGACGGCGATACCGTCACCTCCGTCGTCTGCTACGACACGGCGGCGAAAAAGGAAACGACGGTCGCGCAGGACGTCGCTTCCGTCACCTACGCTCCGCTTGCGGACGCAACGACGCTGACCGCGCTCTATACCAAGAACGTGAAAAACGAGGTTACGGATTCCAACGAATCGTATAACGAATTATATATCTATACGGTGGGCAAGGAGCCCGTCTTAGTGGCCTCCGGCAAAAACTGGACGGGGGAGGCCGGTTCCACGTCAAACGTCACCTACGCGGTCACTGCGGTGAACGGCGGTTACGTCGTCTATACGGTGACGAGGGCTGCGGATTCGGACGTCAAGACCTATGCGGTCGCGCTCTCCGAAATCGCGAAGGGCGGCGAAAACGCGCTGGCTTCGGCGGTTAAGCTGGAAGACACGACGGCTGCGACCGCTTCGGCGGCCATCGTCTCCCTGAACGAGGCGTACGCTTCCGTCTCTTTGAACAGCAAGACCTTCCTCGCGAAATACGATATGCTCTCCGCCGAGGAGACGAAGTACGAACTCGTCGCGGAGGCGGATATCTCCACCCTGTTCTTTGTGGAGGGCGGATATGCGTATTATGCGAATTCCTCCTCTTATCTTTCGCGCATCGCGATCGACGGCTCTGCGGAAGAAGAGGTCTATACCAACGAGACCATCTCCACTTCCTGGTACAAGCCCGAGATGGCGGACGGCAAGATCTTTTACGCCAACACCTCCAGCGAGGGGCAGAGCTACATCTATTATGTAGACGCGGCGATCCCCGCCGACCACGATCCCGAGGAGGCGGAAGGAAAATTCGCCGGGATCCGTTCGGAAGAAGATATCGTCGCTCTGGCGGAATACTACCTCAATCAGATTCCGACGGCCAGCGTGCGGTTCTCGCAGGACGAGGACGGAAACTGGCTGACGGACGCCAACGGCAACCGCTACAACGAGGCGGTGGAGGAAGCGCGCGCGTTCTACGAGATGCTGACGAAGGATCAGCAGAAGAAGGTGAGCGAGGATGCGCTCAAGCTCCTCACGGATGCGGACGCGGTGCTGGAAGCGACAGAAGTCTTTATGAAGCTCTCCGAAAATCCCTATAAGGACATCACTGCGGACACGCTTGCCGCGCACGAGAAACTGGTTGCGGATGCGGAGGCGGCGCTGGCGGCGCTGACCGAAGATCAGCAGATCATGCTCAAGGCGAACACGGAGGATAACCTGATGTGGCGCCTGCAGGAAGCGAAGGAACGCATAGAAGATCTGAAAGACTGATACAAGGCATTGACAAGCAGGGCAGACGGCACGTCTGCCCTGCTTTTTTACGGCGCATTGACTTTACCGGGGAAGAGAGAAATATAAAAAGAAATCATCGAGGAAAAATCTGCAAAGGGATAAGAGGAAGCTGTTTTACAGGGGAGCAGGGCAATAAGGCGCTATCATATATGCGCCACCCGTTGACGGGGCGGCCGGCAGTTTCCCCATACAGGATATCTGTAAACAACGGTTGAGCCGGTGGTTTTGTTTGCGTCGAAGCCGCTTTTGTGAAAATCATGTCGGTAAATCGTGGAAAATGTAATTTTGAACAAAATATAGTGAAATAATTTAATTTTTTACAAATTATGTCCAAAAATCCTTTGCAATCGACATGCGAGTATTGTAAAATAATAGCAACACTGTTTGCGGAGGGATTTATGAAAAGCACGATTGTCATTTTACAGGAGAACGTTGGATTTGCGAAAGAACTCGCCGGACTCTTCCAGGCGAGCGGATTATACGAGGTGGCGGGGATCGCGCACGACGGAATCGGCGGGCTGAAACTCATCGAAGAAAAGAGGCCGGATTTTGTCATCATGGATCTGATTCTGACGGGGATCGACGGGCTGGGGGTTCTCGATCGCATGAACGAGAAGAACGTCGAATCCAAGGTTATCATTTTAAGTTCTCTTATGCGGGAAGAGATCGTCGCGCAGGCGATGAACAAGGGAGCGCGCTATTACATGGTAAAGCCCTTCAATTTTGAGCTCTTGAAGCAGCGCATGCGGGAGATCGCCGGGGCGACTGCGTTTACGCGCGAGAACCTCGCGCCCGAGGTGAGAAAGACCAGCCTGGACGAAAAGATCAGCCGTATTTTCATCAACGTCGGAATCCCTCCGCACATCAAGGGATACGGTTATCTCCGCGAAGGCGTCAAAATGGCGGTGCAGAATCCCGATATCATCAACAATATCACCAAGGAGCTCTATCCGCGCATCGGCGAACGGTTCGATACGACGGCGAGCAAGGTGGAACGCGCGATCCGCCATGCCATCGAGGTCGCCTGGAACCGCGGACGGATCGAGAGCATCAACAATATTCTGGGCGTCCGGGCCTATGTCGGGGCGGAAAAGCCGACGAACGGAGAATTCATCGCGCTGATTGCGGATAAGATGCTTTTGGAAGGAACTTGCTGAAAATTTTTTGAAAAATCGCAAAAAAACCCTTAAAAATAGTTTACAAAATCGGGAACTTACCATATAATGTATTGCAGTTACGAAAAAACGGCAATTTTGTTGCCGAATGGAGAACCGACATGGCAGGCGATTACATTAAATGTCCCAGATGCGAGTTGAATTATATTCATAAGAGCCAGGGCTATTGCGATGTATGCAAGGCGGAACTGAAGCTGGGCCCGCAGCTCGTATTCGCTGTAGACGACGATGACGATGAGGTAGCACTGGAGCTTTGCCCCATCTGCAAACAGAATTACATCAAAGATAACGAAGAAATGTGCGAGCAGTGCCGCAAGGAGCTGGAATTCAAAAAGGACGACATCGACCTCGATAAAGACGAGGAATGGCGCAACTATCTGGACGATACCGACGATCCGGAAGAAGACAGCGAAGAGATGCTCTCCCTTTCCCAGCTGGTGGAGGAAGAGGGCGACGCGCTGTTCGACGACGAAGAGGAGGAGGAAGATATCGAGTACCACGGCGACGAACCGGATGATTTCGATATCCCCGAGATCGACGAGAACGACTTTGAGGAAGAGGACGAAGAGCCTGAAGACGAGGAAGACGAAGAAGATTTCTGAATCTTGCGTTCCGGCGGTATAAAACCCCTCCGGAACGGGTATTATTTCCGTATGATTAAGTCAAACGGAAACATCAACGAAGTCAAAGAAAAGATCCGCGCCTTTTACGAAAAGGACGTGGACGTCACGGTCAATCTGGGCCGTAACAAATTCGCCCGGTTCAGCGGAAAGCTGACCGGGGTATATCCCGCCCTGTTTACCGTCAGCCCGTTCGATAAGAGCTTCAAGGGGAAGACCTCTTACTCTTATTCGGAGTATCTGTGCGGCAACGTCGTGATCAAGGAGCGGAACGGAGAATGAAAGGAGCGCGCAAGCGCTCTTTTTTCTTGAACGTTTTTCGCGCAACCGGCGGAACAAAAGGGGGCGCGAGGGGCAATGAAAAGAAAAGCGGCTCCCCGCCGGCAAAGCCGCGGCGGTTTTAGGTCGTAAAAACCCCATTCGCGGGGGAACGGATGCAAAAGCGGCCGCGTAAGTCAGCCGAAGATTTCCTTGATCCAGACCAGCCGTTCGGGCGAGGAGCGCTCGGGCGCATAGCGGAAGCCGTAGCCGGCAAAGCCGGTCAGGTCGGACGGGTTTTCCGCGCGCGACCGAATCGCATACCGCGCGAGGGCGCCGCGCAGCTGCTTTGTCCACGCGACGACCGAACGGTATTTCCCGCGGTGCGGCGCGAGCGCTCTCACCTCTGTGATGCGGGTGCCCGGCAGGGCGTTTTTCCTCAGGGGCGCGGCGTACTCTTCGGAAGCGAGGTTCAGCACGCATTCTCCCATGACGCTTTCCGCAAACCGTCCGCCCCAATGTTCGGCGAGGGGGATCCCCTCCGGGCGGAATTTCCCATTCAGTTCCAGCCGGTAGGGCGAAATCGCGTCCAGCGGGCGCAGAACGCCGTAGAGCGCGCTGAAAATCAGCAGGCGGCTGTCCGCCCAGGCGAGGTCTTCCGGCGTCAGCGTCGCCGCGGAGAGCGCCGTATAGACCAGCCCGCGGAAGCTGGTGACGGCGGCGCCTTCCCGCTGTCCGAATGCGTCGTATTCCAGTTTGGCACGTACGGCGCGCTCGGGGGAGACGGAAAGCAGGCTTTCCAGCTCGTAGGGGGAATATTGCCGCAAGCGCTCTGCCCAGGCCTTTGCGGTGCGGAGATCGGCCGGCGCGTGCGTCGGCAGAGGCGCGGGCGAAGGCGTTACGTTGAGCGCGGGGGATAAAATAATTTTCATTGCCGTGTCCTTTCCTGCGGTGGCTTTCCCGGTTTTTCATCCGGGACCGCCGTTTTTCTGACTCTATTATATCCGTCGCGCGCCCGTTTGTAAAGCGGATGCCGCGGATCTGCGGCGCGGTTTTTTTTTCGGGACAAACGCTTTACTTTTCCCTGTAAACGTGGTATCATCTTATCTGATATGATGAAACACGGAAAACGGAAGCTGTCCGCATGGCAGTTTCTCGTGCTCGGTTACCTCGTGGTCATCCTGACGGGCGGATTTCTTCTGTCTCTCCCGTTTGCTTCCCGCGAGGGAACCTGGACAAATTATCTCAACGCGCTTTTCACCTCCACGTCGGCGACCTGCGTCACGGGGCTTGTGGTATACGATACGTTTACGCACTGGTCGCTGTTCGGGCAGATCGTCATTCTTCTCCTCATACAGGTGGGGGGGATCGGCTTTATGTCGGTCGTGGCGCTCGCGATGATGGCGTTCCGGCGGCATATCGGGCTCTATCAGCGGAAAGTGATCGTTCAGGCGGCCGGCAAGACTTCCATCTCCGGCGCCGTTTCCTTTATCAAACAGATTCTGATCGGCACCGCGATCTTTGAAGGCGCGGGCGCAGTCCTGCTCGCGATCCGCTTCTGCAAAGATATGGGCTTCGGGGAAGGGCTGTACTATGCGGTGTTCCATTCGGTCGCGGCGTTCTGCAACGCCGGATTCGACCTGATGGGCAAATACGAGGCGTTTTCCTCGCTCACCCGCTATGCGGGCGACCCGCTGGTCAATCTGACCATCATGGGGCTTATTTTTTTGGGCGGGCTGGGGTTTCTGGTCTGGACGGATATCGCCAAGAGCCGCGGAAATCCCCGAAAATTCTCCCTGCACACCTGGATCGCCCTCGTGGCGAGCGCCGTCCTCGTCATCATACCGACGGGGCTGTTCCTTCTGTTCGAGCGCAACAACCTGTTTGCCGGCATGGGGTTCGGAGACCGTCTGCTGCGCGCGCTCTTCGCTTCTGTGACGCCGCGCACCGCGGGATTCAACACGGTGGATATGTCCGCCATGACGGATGCGAGCTACCTTCTGACCTCCGTGCTCATGTTTATCGGGGGAAATTCAGGGTCTACCGCGGGCGGCATCAAAATAACGACGTTCGTCTTTCTCATTTTTTCCACCCTCGCGGTCGCGCGGCGGGACGGGGAAGTGGACGTCGGCAAAAAACGGCTGGGCAGCGTGCTGGTGCGCGAGGCGAGCGCGACTGCGACCGCCTACATGATACTGGTGGTAATCGGCTGTTTCGCGCTGCTCGGGGCGGAAGGGAATATCACGCTGCCGCAGGCGCTGGTAGAAGTGATTTCCGCCATTGCGACCGTGGGGCTCACGACGGGGATAACGCCCACGCTCTGCGCCTTTTCCAAGATAATATTGATCTTTCTGATGTTCGCGGGCCGGGTCGGCGTCATGACCCTCGCGATCGCGCTGGGAGAGCGCAAAACGCCTCCCCTGCATCGCCCCGAGGACGATTTTTTGGTCGGGTAGGTAACGTATGAATTTTTTAGTGATCGGTTTGGGCAATTTCGGCTCCAAGCTCGCCTGCGAGCTGAACGACAAGGGGCACGACGTTCTCGTCGTGGACAAGAGCGAGGAACGCGTCAACGCGTTTTCCTCCGTATTTGAGAACGCGTACATCGGCGACTGCATGAATCCCGAAGTCCTCAAGCACCTCGGCGTCAACAACTTCGACGCCGTGATCGTGGCGATCGAGGATTTCCAGGCTTCTCTGGAGATCACCGCGCTGGTCAAGGAGCTGGGGGCGGTGCGCGTCGTTTCCAAGGCGCACAAGGATATCCAGGCGAAATTCCTCATGCGCAACGGGGCGGACGAGGTGGTCTATCCCGACCGCGACACGGCGCATAAGCTGGCGGCGCGGCTGAGTGCGAAAAATCTCTTCGACTACATCGAAGTATCCGCCGAATATGCGATCGCGGAGATCGCGCTTCCCAAGGAATGGGAGGGGAAGAGCCTTTTGGAGCTGGATGTGCGCAAGCGGTGCGACGTCAACGTGCTGGCGGTCAGGCGTGCGGGTTCCGTCGGCCCGATGATGCCGGAAAGCCGGTTCGAGACGGGAGACAGGGTGTTCCTGCTCGGCAAGCAGAACGTGATCGGAAAACTCGTCGGCAGGGCGGGCAAATAAAAAGAGGAGCTAATTCTTTCCTCGCGTGCATAAACTATAGAGCGGGCGGTCTTCGTCCGCTTTTTAACGGAGGCCATTATGCAGTTCTGGGAGCTTATGCTGATAGCCGTCAGCCTGTCCATGGACGCCTTCGCCGTCTCCATGTGCCGGGGACTGGAAATGAAGCGCTTCCGATGGGGGCACGCCGCGGTGATCGCCCTGTTTTTCGGCGGATTCCAGGCGTTGATGCCCCTGATCGGCTACTTCGTCGGGCGGCAGTTTGAACAGTATATCGTCGATTGGGATCACTGGATCGCGTTCGCGCTGCTGGCGGTTTTGGGCGGCAAGATGATTTGGGACGGCCTGAAAAAAGAGGCGCCGGAAGCGGCGGGGACCGCCGATCGGCTGAACGTGAAAGGGCTGTTTCTCATGGCGGTCGCCACCAGCATCGACGCGCTTGCGGTCGGCGTGACGTTCGGCTTTTTGCAGACGAACATCTGGGCGGCGATCTCGGTGATCGGCTGCGTGACGTTCGCGGTCTGTATCTTCGGCGTCCTGATCGGCAACCGCATCGGCCTGCGCTTTAAAAACGGGGCGGAAATTCTGGGCGGCGCGATATTGATTCTGATGGGCTTGAAAATTTTACTCGAACACCTCGGCGTTCTCTCTTTCTGAAGGGAAAAGCCGGGGATCGGCCGGAGCGATCCGGCTTTTTTTGCGCCCCGCAGAACGGCGCGCGGCTCAGACAGGGAAAAATTAAAAATCAGAACCACACGAAAGATAGTGTTCGTCATGTATCGTACGCAAAATAACGCGTAAAATGATAAGATGAGATCGTTTGGTTCTAACTTGCAGAATTTACGGAAATACGCGGGATACAGCCAGCGGGAATTCGCCGAGCTGGTGGGGACGACGCAGCAGCACGTCAGCGAATGGGAGTGCGGAAAAGTCGAACCTACGCTTTCCAATATCGTGCGGATCCTCTGCGTGCTGGAAATTACATTTGAAGAACTGACTGAAGAATAGCGGCGCGTTCGTATCTTTCGGAAAAAATTGCCCATTCTAATTATAATTAGAATACGAATCAGAAATATTCATTATTGTTAGAATGGGGGCATGAGGGAATTCGATATGAAAGCCGTGGGCAGGCGGCTGTGGGAACTGAGGCTGGAAAAGGGCGTCAGCCAGAATCAGATGGCGGCGGAATTGTCGTTGAGCAATGCCAGCATCAGCTATTGGGAAAACGGAAAACAGGAGCCGACCGCTTCCGCAATCGTAAAAGCGGCGATTTATTTCAACGTTTCCACCGATTATCTGCTCGGACTGAAGGAGTATTGACGCGCCGTTTCGGATCGGAACCGTTGGATTCGGCGCGCGTCGCGGCGTATCGGGAGAACCGGTGCGGCGGAATTTTTTACGCCCGGAAGAGGGAGCAGGGGCAGAGGGCCTTCGTGAAAAAAACGGGGATGATATTTGCATTCCGATTCGGGGAAGCATGGTTCGGGAAGGGGCGGTTTCGCGAAGTTCAAAGGCTTTTCCGTTCGCACGGCGGCTTGCGGTGCGCCCGTTCGGTGCGGTATGGCCTGATAAAAGGGAAAAGCCCGATCGGGCGCTTTCTCAATGCCGTTTTTCCGGGTGTGGACGGGAAGAAAAAGGTTGTTTTTCTCAAAAAATAATCAATGGGAACGGAGATGCGTTCCCAGGCAGTGAAAATCCCGAACAGCCGGCAAAACGGCTCCGCTTGTTCCGGAGGGACCCTTTTTAGGGAAAATCCGTGAGTTGCTTAAATGAGGGAAAAAGCCTGTTTATATAAAACAAGTTTTATTTTTATAAATTAAATCATTCAATTATTGCGTGTTTTCGCTGGATTTTTTTATGTATATGCGCTATAATGGCGAAAATCATTTCATTTAACGGCGGGCAGCGGTTTCCCGTCGGCAGGGCGGAATATGAGGGGAGTCAGAAGGGGCGTTTCGCTGACGGCGCTTTGCTGTGCCGTGTACTTTATCAGCTATTTTGCGCGCTTGAATTTCAGCGCCGTGCTGGCGGATATGATCGCAGGCGGCGTTTTTACCAAATCGGGCGGCGGGCTGATCGGCACGTGCCTGTTTGTGACGTACGGTGCGGGGCAGATCCTGAGCGGCATGTCCGGGGATCGCTTTCCGCCCCAGCGCGTCATTCTGGCGGGGCTCGCGCTGACCGCCCTCTGCAACGCCGCTATGCCGTTTGCGCGCGCCGTCTGGCTGTTTGCCCTGATCTGGGGCGTAAACGGTTTTGCGCAGGCGCTGTTGTGGCCGCCGATCGTGCGCCTTATGTCCCTCTATCTCGACGACGAAGGCTATGCAAAGGGCTGCGTGCGCGTCACAATGTCCAGTCAGCTGGCAACCGTCTTTCTCTATCTCGCCGTCCCCGCGCTGATCACCGTTTGGGACTGGAAAAGCGTCTTTTTTCTCTCCGCGGGGTTATCCGCTGCGATCGCCCTCGTCTGGTGGGCGGGGATGCGGGCGTTTCTGAAAAAAGCCCGTCCGGCCGTGCGCGCGGAAGAAGCGGCTCCCTTGCGGGAGGATCAGCCCTTTTATAAGACGTTTTTTGCCACCGGCCTTTTATTCGTCATCCTCGGAACTGCGCTGATGGGGCTTCTGCGGGACGGCATCACCGCCTGGCTTCCCACCTATTTCGGGGAAATCTTCGGGCTGGAGGCTTCCGCCGCCATTCTGATGAACGGATTGCTTCCCGCGTTCAGCATGGCGGCGATCTGGCTTGCGGGGCTGCTCTGCCGCAAGGTATTCCGGGACGAGTGCCTGGGGGCGCTCTTCTTCTTTCTCGCCGCCGCACTTTCCTGCGCGGGGCTTGTGTTTGTATTCGATTCAAAGGCGATCCTTGCGCTGCTTTTTTCGTCGCTGATCTGCGGCTGTATGCACGCGGTCAACCTGATGCTCGTCGGGTACGTCCCGCTGCGCTACAAGCGGTTCGGCAAAGCCGCCACGGTTTCCGGCATTGCAAACGCGTTCGTCTATGCGGGAAGTGCCGCTTCTTCGTTCGGCTTTGCCCTGATCGCCGAGTCGTTCGGCTGGGGTGTTTTGGTCTGCGTATGGCTGGCCGCCTGTCTGGCGGGGATTCTCTGCGCGGCTGCCGCCCGAAAACAGATGCGGAAATTGCTCTGAACGCCTTTGCCCGTTCCTATCGGCTTTCCTAAGGGGCAAATAAGGACGGGAAAAGCAGGCGAGAGAAATTTTTTTTGAACGGGAGCGCAATCCGTCCGCAGGAAAAACGGATCAGGGAACAATCAAATCCACCGGTTCAACCGGCGGGATTGATCACTTTTTAAACGTAAACTGTCAGCCGCCCCGTCAACGGGTATCGCATGTATGACAGCGTCTGATTCTCACCGGTAAAACAGGTTCTTCTTATCGCTTTGCAGACCTTTCATCGATGATTGTCTGATTTTTTCTTCTCTCCCACGGTAAAAGCGGCCGAGCAATCAAGCGGAAGCACCGTGGAAAAAGAGACAACCGCCGGATTTTCGGCGGTTGTCTCTTCGCTGGATCATATCGGTTCTGTCGGTTCGGCGGAATCGGCAGAAACCGGGCTCTGCGCTGCCGCCTGCCGCTTGCGGATCTTCAGCCAGTTGACGAATCCGTAGAGGTCGTTTGCCAGAAAGACAAAGAAACAGATCACCATGGAAAGATATTCGGCGGACTGCATCGCCGCAAGCACCCATAGGAGAATCAGGACGACGTCGTTCATCGCGTATCCGATCGCATAGAAGGGGCTTCGCCGCATCGTCAGATAGGCGGCGAGAAAACTGGTAAAGACGGAAACGGTGGAGAGGATGAGATTGGCGGTATTCAGCGCCCGCAAAATAAAGTAGAAGGCGACGGTGACGGCGATGCCGCCCAGAACGAGCAGCACATATTCCGACGCCGAGATATGGTTGACCGTTACCTCCGTTTTGTTGCCGCGGAAGGGGTTTTTCAGCCACGTAACCACCGCCACGACCGCGATGGGAAGCGACATGCCGAGATAGGTGATCATTTCCCCGAAGTAGCGCAGGCGGTAGGACACCGCCGCGTAAAAAATACTGAAAAAGACGACCAATATCTGCCCCGCGACGTTTCCCTTCGAGACGAGAATCAGCGCGGTGGCACCGAGAACGGATCCGAACAAGTAATAATACTGCGTATTCCCGGTCAGTAAAAAAGCGGCGACGGTCACGGCGACCGATCCGATCCAAAGCGCCCATTCAAAGCCGGTAAAGGAGCGGAAAAACTGTTTCAGTTTCGACATGGCGAATTCCTCCGTAAAAAAAAGCACCCCTCCCGCATCTTCTGAGACCTAACGACGCGGTTCGGACTGCTTGCGCATAGTACCCGGTGGCACATATTTTTTTCTTATTATAGCAAAAGAAAGGCCGTTTGTAAAGGATTTTACCGCAGTTTTTTACGGCGAATTTCTGCACGAATATAATCCGGAATGATTATGAGGATGGAATGGGAAAACCTGAAATTTCAATCAAGAGCTCAGCGCGCCGCCGCCGCAGCGAACGGGAGCGTTTTTTATCTGAACGCAGAAAGAAGAAGCGGTTATAAACATAAATGCCGATACCGTCTGCTCGCTTTCCGAACAGCAGCCGTTTTTCCGAAAAAAGCTGAGGGTTGCGTTTAACGGAGCTTTTTCCAATGCGCCGGCAAGACCGTATCTGAAAAAATTTTTGTTTTATTTTCAAATTTTCGCTTCAATCGGTTGACAAATCCGGGCGCATGGAATATACTGTTATCAAACAGTTGAATAACTGTTCAACAAACGGAGGGCTTATGGCAGGGGGAACCGGCAAAGGCGGTTACACGGCGGCGGATATCCGCGCCGCGCTTCCGACGGATGAGGAAATTTATAATTTGGCAGAGCTGTTCAAGGTGTTCGGCGATTCCACGCGGACCAAGATTCTGAGCTGTCTGCAGATCCGTTCTCTCTATGTGTCCGAACTTGCGGAGACGCTCAACATGAGTATGTCCGCAGTGTCGCATCAGCTGCGCGTGCTGCGGGGCGCAAAGCTCGTCAAGGGAGAAAAAGAGGGGAAAGAAGTCAAGTACTCTCTGGATGACGACCATGTGACGAAAATGCTGGAGTACGGGCTGACGCACGTCAATGAGGATCGCTGACCGCTGTTTGAGCGGACGACAGGGGAAACCCTGTTTTTCAATCGCATATTATTGAATGGTTGTTCAATAATATAAATATTCAATAAAAAAACAGCCGCCTTGCGGCTGAAAAGGAGAAAGTTTATGAGAAAGGTTTTTAAGCTGCAGGATCTGGACTGCGCGAACTGCGCCGCCAAGATGGAGCGCGCGATCGCAAAGCTGGAAGGGGTAGAGGAGGTTTCCGTCAATTTTATCAGCCAGCGCATGACGATCGTCGCGGAGGAGGAACGGTTCGAGGCGATCATGGACGAAGTCGTCAAGGTCTGTAAGCGGGTGGAGCCCGATTGCAGAATCCTGCGCGCCTGACGCCGCAAAACAGCGGCGGAGAATCCGTTATGTCAGCGATGAGCAGAAAAGAAAGGCGGAATCTGATCCGCATCGCCGTTGCGCTCGGCTTGTTCGCGGCGGTATTCACGGCGGATAAAATCGTCGGACTGGGCGGCGTTTTCAAAGGGAGCGCGTCATGGCTGTTTCCCTTCGCGCTCTATTTGGCGATTTATCTTTTGATCGGCTACGACGTGCTGTGGCGCGCCGCCCGCAACATTGCGCACGGGCAAATCTTCGACGAGAATTTTCTGATGTGCATCGCCACGCTGGGCGCGTTTGCGCTCGCCGTTTCCCGCGGGGTGACAGGGCGGGAAATCGAGGGCTTTGACGAGGCGTGCGCGGTTTTGCTCTTTTATCAGGTGGGAGAGTTTTTTCAGAGCTATGCGACGGGGAAATCGCGCAGATCTATTTCTGCGCTCATGGATATCCGCCCGGATTACGCGAATGTGCGCCGGGGAGACGGCGTGGAGACGGTAGACCCCGCGGAAGTGGCGGTGGGAGAGGTCATCGTCGTCTATCCGGGGGAGAAAATTCCGCTGGACGGCGTGGTGCAGAGGGGAACCTCCACGCTGGATACCAAGGCGCTGACGGGAGAATCTCTGCCGCGGGAGGTCGCGGAAGGGGATGAGATCGTCAGCGGCTGCGTCAACCTGACGTCGCAGATCGAGGTGACGGTTCAGCGCGTTTTTTACGATTCCACCGTTTCCAAGATTCTGGATCTCGTGGAAAACGCTTCCGAGCACAAATCGAAGGCGGAAAATTTTATCACGAAGTTTGCGCGGTATTATACCCCCGCGGTGGTCGCCGTCGCGCTTCTGCTCGCCGTGGTGCCCGGGCTTGTCACCGGAAACTGGTCGACATGGATTTACCGCGCGCTGAGCTTTTTGGTGGTGTCCTGTCCCTGCGCGCTGGTGATCTCCATCCCGCTTTCCTTTTTTGCGGGGATCGGCGCGGCTTCCCGTTACGGGATTTTGGTCAAAGGGAGCGGCTATCTCGAACTGTTCCATCGCGCCGATCTGTTTGTCTTCGACAAGACGGGGACGCTGACCAAGGGCAATTTTGCGGTGACAAAGGTGTGCCCTGCCGACCGACGGGAGGAGATCCTGCGTCTGGCTGCCATCGCCGAGGCGGGGTCCAACCATCCCATCGCGCGTTCGATCGTACAAAGCTACGGAAAGGAGACGGAGACGGGATACACGCTCACCGCCGTGGCGGGCGCGGGCGTCGTCGCCTCGAACGGGAAGGAGACGATTTGCTGCGGCAACGAAAAGCTGATGCGCCAGTACGGGATTTCCTTCGTGAAGGAGGAAGGGCTGGGAACAGTCGTCTACGTCGCGCGCGACAGCGTTTTCGTCGGCTCTGTTCTGATTGCGGACGAGGTGAAGGAAGAGGCGAAAGAGGTGGTTTCGGAGCTCGGCGCGATGGGCTGTAAAACGTATATGCTGACGGGGGACAACGAACAGATCGCGGCGAACGTCGCCGCCGAAATAGGGCTTTCGGGTTATAAAGCGTCGCTTCTGCCGCAGAATAAGGTTGCGGAAGTTGAGCGGATGCTGGGAGAAAAGAGAGAGAAAGACGTTCTCTGTTTCGTGGGGGACGGGATCAACGACGCGCCCGTTCTCATGCGGTCGGATATCGGCATTGCGATGGGCGGCGTCGGCAGCGACGCCGCGATCGAGGCTTCGGACATCGTATTGATGAAGGACGATCTGAAAGGTCTTTCTCTCGCCAAGCGCATCGCCGCGAAGACGATGGCGGTCGTCATGCAGAACATCGTGTTCTCCCTCGCCGTCAAGGCGGTCATCCTCGTGCTCTCGGCGTTCGGCATCACCAATATGTGGTTTGCGGTATTCGGCGACGTCGGCGTGGCAGTGCTCGCAATTTTGAACGCGATGCGCGTCAACGCAAAGTATAAAGGCTGACCGCTAAGCGCGCGCAACAGATTGCTTTCGCGCTGCATCGGGGAAACTCCGTGAAAAAACAGCTTGCACTCTCATGCAGGCTGTTTTCATTTTTAAAAATTCTGCAAAGGGAACTTTCTGGAGCGAATCCGCGAAAGCGCAGAGGAATCCTTTTTGCAGAAAACAGGTTGTTCTCCGCCTCCGCTTTTTTCCTTTACCCTGTTTTCTTTGCGCGGTTGTGCCGCCTGTGTATTCCCCGGAATCCGGGCAAAAGCGGTTTTGTTACAGCATTGCCAGGACTTCTGCGGCGTTGGTATCCGGCTTGACCTTGGGCATCACTTTGATGATCTTGCCGGCTTCGTCGATGAGAAAGGTCGTACGGACGACGCCCATGCTCACTTTGCCGTACAGCTTTTTCTCCTGCCAGACGCCGTACGCCCGGATCGCCTGTAAGTCGGGATCGGAGAGCAGAACGAAGGGAAGGCCGAATTTTTCTGCGAATTTACCGTGCGAAGCGGCGCTGTCTTTGCTGATTCCGATTACAACGGCATTTTTTTCCCGGAATGCGTTGAAGAGCGAGGCAAACGCGCATGCCTGGCGCGTACATCCCGGCGTGTTGTCTTTTGGATAGAAGTAAAGCACGACCTTTTTTCCAAAAAAATCAGAAAGAGAAACCGTTTTTCCGTTTTGATCCGGCAGAGAAAACGCCGGCGCCTGCATGCCGTTCTGTAACATAGTAACACTCCTCATTTAATTTTATATTTTTTTATTGATTTGACAGACGAAAATCGTTTTACAGCTTCTAAAAGTGTTAACAGAAGTATGGAAAAAACCAATATTTTCAATGGTACTCCCGTTTTTGCCTGTATCACGTCACATTGTCGTATAAGTTGTTTTTGTAAAATCAGAACCATTTAGCACCACAAACAAGACGATACCCGTAAGCACAACTGCCATCGCACAGACAGCGTCGGGTAATGACTTACTCGCTTTACGCCACTATGTACTGCGTAACATTTCAAAGCAGGCGATTATCTGTTTTGCTGATTCTTTCTTTTCCGTTCCTTTGCAAAAAGTCCCGCAGCAAGCATAGGATAGGGGATCCTTTCCGTAAAAATCAATCGTTTTTGTCTGTGACGATAAGATAGATTTTTAATTGTTGGGAATATCCCAAATCCTTACACAAACTGAGATTTATCTATATCCCGTTCTTATATATTCTATCAATGTTTCCACATCCTCAAAATCGTCGTAATCACCATTTAAACCCTCTCGGTGATAAATCGCCCCATTTTTCTCATTTTTTTCAAGACACTGCAAAAGATAATCTTCACCATATCTTCTGGCAAATTCAGTAAAAGCATACGGTTTTATTTTACCTAATAAGCCTTTTCTGCATATTTCATTACATTCATAACAATGCTTGATTTTTCTGGAGATCGAACATAATCTGTTTTCGCACCGGTCTTTATCGGGACATTTACCCGAATCACAACCGGAGCAAAGCACATTTTCAGAACATAGGCAACACGCCAGTCCGCATCGTGCAATTCCTAATTCACGCTTCATCTGTATCCCTCTACAAATTCAAGTTTGTTAATTTATTTGCTTGTATTATAACATCCATAGACTAATTTTTCTGTCGTAACTCTATTTATAGCAATGTTATTTTCTTGTATTTTACCATATCGTTATTTATCGACAAGGAAAATCCGGGCACCATTTGGGAACCAAAGAGCCATAAAGCTCAGTTGCTCCCATTATTGCTTCAGACCCCAAAGCCAGTATATTCAAGGTTTTTCACAGTTTGAAATTTTTTTACAGCAAACATTTAAATACGATTTTTTATATTATATCAATCATTTGGGCAGAAAGCAATCTTAATGAGGATTATTAAAGAAAAAGCGTAATTTTTTTGAAAACAGCGGAAAAATGTCGAGAGAAGAAATTGTGCGTAGCGTCCATCGTTATAATATTGTGCGCTCGGTGCTCTTTTTTGAAAATAAAATTATATGCGTTTTAGAATCAATGCTGCCCGCGCGGGGGGGAATCAGTAGCCGAAGGCGTATTTGGCGGAAAGCCAAACGTCATTTCAGTAACGCCGCCGGGGAAACAAAATTGCCCTTGCCAAACAGGGCAAATGCCGCTGCGTCTTTGCTCCCCGGAAAGGATGCAAAGAAACTCAGGGCTCCCAAAAAGTATCGGAGAACTTTTTGGGAAAAGGAGGAACCGACGTAAAAGAAAATAAGATAGCATTCGCTGTCTTATTGCCCAATTCGTCGTGTTTCGACGTGGTGCACCCGGCGGGAATCGGTAGCCGAAGGCGTATTTGGCGGAAAGCCAAACGTCATTTCAGTAATGCCGCCGGGGAAACAAAATTGCCCCTTGCCAGACCTGGCAAGGGGCTCTGTGGTGCACCCGGCGGGAATCGAACCCACAACCTTCGGCGTCGGAGGCCGACACTCTATCCAATTGCGCTACGAGTGCATGCAAAACGGTTTCCCGTTTTGTCTCTATCTCCTTCCCGACGGCGTTCCGCGCGGCGGAAAGAAAATTTCGGTTGTAATGAAGCAAGACAGGGAAGCGCTATTTTTCTTCCTCTTCCTTTTTATCGTCTTCTCTTTTCATATGTTCAAAGAGCTTTAAGCGCTTCTTTTCCTCCTCTTCGGGGGGAGGCAGGCGCGTCGCCTTTACTTCGAGCACTTTTTTTGCGGTCGCTTTCACCACTTCCACGGAAATCCCGTTGAATTCGTAAGAATATCCGACGGGGGGAATCTCTCCGTATTTCTCGATGACCCAGCCGCTGACGGTATAGGCGTCAAAATTTTCGTCTTCCTCTTCCATATCGAAGACCTCGAAAAGGTCGCACAGGTTGGCTTTGCCGTCCACGAGGTAGGTGTTTTCATCCAGTTTTTTGAGATAATTGACTTCCTCGTCGTGTTCGTCCCAGATTTCGCCGACCAGTTCTTCCAGAATGTCTTCCAGCGTCACGATGCCGAGCGTCCCGCCGTATTCGTCGAGAACGACCGCCATGTGAATCTTTTTGGACTGCAAGTTTTTCAGCAGCGAAGAGATCTTCGTGTATTCGGTGGTGTAGACCGCCGGCTGAATGATGGAGGACAGATCCCCCTGCTTGCTCAGATAGAGATGGAAGAAATCCTTTTCGTGAATGACGCCGATGATGGTGTCCACGCTTTCCCGATAGACGGGAAGGCGGGAAAAGCCGTTCGCCCCGAATATGTTTCGGATCTCCTCCATGGGCGCGTTTTCGTCGATCGCCAGTACGTTGACGCGGGGAATCAGGATGTCTCCTACCTCCAGATCGTCAAACTCGATGGCGGAGCGGATGAGCGTGGATTCCTCTTTTTTGAGCGTCCCGTCCTCTTCCGCTTCTTCCACGTAGGTGATGATCTCATCTTCCGTGATCACGTCGTTTCCCTTTACGCGGAAAATCTTTTCCAGAAGTTTTTGGTACAGGGAAAAGAGAAAGGTGACCGGGGTCAATACAATGTAGAAAACCCAAATGAAGGGATACAGCGCCAGCGCCATTTTCTCGGGCGCGATTTTCGCCAGCATCTTGGGGGAAACTTCTCCGAAAATGAGCACTGCCACCGTCATGACCGCCGTCGAGACGACGACGGAAGTGTCCCCGTTTGCGATCAGCTTTCCGAAGAACACGCCGGCGATCGAGGTCGCCGAAATGTTGACCAGGTTGTTCCCGACCAGCACGGTGGAGATGAATTTGTCGTAATGATCGATAAGGTGTAAAACGGCTGCCGCCCGCTTGCTTCCGCTGTTCGCCATGTTTTTCAGGCGGATGCGGTTCGCGCTCGTGAAGGCGGTCTCCGTGGAGGAAAACAGCCCGGACAGGATGATGAGCACGATCATTGCGATGAACAGAGGGACGGAAAACTGCGGCGTAAACGCCGCGTCGGCGGTCAAAAGTAATCGCGGTATTGTGCCGTCAGGCATTTTAAAAACAGTCTCCTTATCAAACAAACGATTTTACGGGCGGTTTTCCCGTTGATTTCCGTAATTAGTAATAATCATAACAAAATTTCAGAAAAAAATCAAGCGTTTCAAGCGATTGATCTTTTCCGAAAGATATGTTACAATAAAAAATATTTCCGAAAGGTGATGCGATGAAGAAAAAAGTAGTGGTCGGCATGAGCGGCGGGGTGGATTCCTCGGTCGCCGCGCTGCTCCTGAAACAACAGGGATACGACGTCGTCGGTCTGTTCATGAAGAACTGGGAGGAAACCTCCGCGGACGGCGCCTGTACGGCGGAAGAGGATTACGCAGACGTGCGCCGCGTCTCCAATCTCCTGGACATACCCTATTATACGGTGAACTTTTCCAAAGAATACATGGAGCGCGTATTTTCTTATTTTCTCGCCGAATACCGGGCGGGGCGCACGCCCAACCCGGACGTTCTCTGCAACCGGGAGATCAAATTCAAGGACTTCAAACGCGCGGCCTACGAACTGGGCGCAGATCTGATCGCGACCGGGCATTATGCGGATATCCTGCATGAAAACGGCGCGCACTATTTGCTCAAGGCGAAAGATCAGAATAAGGATCAGACGTATTTTCTCAATCAGCTCACGCAGGAACAGCTGGAGAACGTGATTTTTCCGCTCGGGCAGCTGGAAAAGCCGGAGGTCAGAAAAATCGCGGAACAATACGGCCTCGCCACGGCGGGGAAAAAGGATTCCACCGGCATCTGCTTCATCGGGGAGCGGAATTTCCGCCAATTTTTGTCCGAATATCTCCCCGCACAGCCGGGAAAAATGATGACGACGGACGGAAAAGTGCTGGGCGAGCACATCGGGCTGATGTATTATACGATCGGCCAGCGGCGCGGGCTGGAGATCGGCGGACAAAAGGGAAGCGACGGCAGGTGGTTCGTCATCCGCAAGGATCTCGAAAACAATATATTATACGTCGCGCACGGAGACGAAGCGGCGCTCTATTCCTCGGGCCTCTATATGAAGGAGGTAAACTGGATCCCGTACGCCCCCGCCGAGCGGGAATTTACCTGTACGGCGCGGTTCCGCCACCGCCAGCCGGAGCAGACTATCTCCGTCCGGATCGCGGAAGAGGGCGTATTTCTTTCCTTCCGCGAAAAACAGCGCGCGATCACGGAAGGACAGTACGCCGTCCTGTACCGCGGAAACCGCTGTATCGGCGGGGGCGTGATCGAACGGGCGATTTTCTGACGCTCCGGCGGCAAAGCATTCCGTCCGCCGCGCGCCGTTTTTACAGAAAAAACCTTAAATTTTAAAAAAAATATTTGAAAATCGTTTGACAAAGACGGTCGATTGTGATAAGATGTATAGGCTGTCCAAAGGGCGGCCGTCGGACGTGTGAAGAGTGCCGACGTATGCGTAGTTTAAAAACGGAATAGAAGGAAATAAGAGACCCTGAGAAGCAGCGGAAGCGGA
>UQTB01000006.1 GCA_900543915.1 uncultured Eubacteriales bacterium
AACGCTTGCCACCTACGTATTACCGCGGCTGCTGGCACGTAGTTAGCCGTGGCTTGCTCTTGGGGTACCGTCACTTTCTTCGTCCCCCATCACAGAACTTTACAATCCGAAGACCTTCTTCATTCACGCGGTGTTGCTGGGTCAGAGTTGCCTCCATTGCCCAATATTCCCTACTGCTGCCTCCCGTAGGAGTCTGGACCGTTTCTCAGTTCCAATGTGGCCGGTCATCCTCTCAGATCGGCTAACCATCGTCGACTTGGTAGTCCGTTACACTGCCAACTATCTAATGGTACGCGAGCCCATCCATATCCGATAAATCTTTTACCTCTGTAAGATGCCTTACCGTGGTCTTATGCGGTATTAGCACAAATTTCTCTGTGTTATTCCCCTGATATGGGCAGGTTGCTCACGCGTTACTCACCCGTCCGCCACTAACGCAAGGAGCAAGCCCCCTGCGTCCGTTCGACTTGCATGTATTAAGCACACCGCCAGCGTTCGTCCTGAGCCAGAATCAAACTCTTGAGTTCAATTTCTTAAAGCCGGGGTATTGCTACCCCCAACTGCTCTAACTTCTTTTGGTTCTTTTTGTCTTTTTTGACTGTTTGAGTACTTTGTGTTCTCAATTACTTTTAACGGAAACTTTCTTTCCCCTGTCCGCTGCGGTCGCTTCCGCTTCCGCTGCTTCTCAGGGTCTCTTATTTCCTTCTATTCCGTTTTTAAACTGCATTCCGTTGACCGCAGTCAACGTGCTCTCAACTGAGAGCCTACTTATCTTATCATAATTAGTTTGGGAAAGTCAAGGATTTTTTACAAAGAATTTGAAAAATTTTCAAAAATTTTGTACAAGCCCGAAAATCCTCAGCTTTTATCAATTATTTTGACGAATTTCCGGCACTGTTTCGGCATGCGTTTCCGCCGGCGTTTCGTTTTTCTCCGCAAGCGGCAGACCGCCCGCTCCGTCCCGGTACAGGAGTTTCATCAGGATGGGCAGAAGGATGGAACTGATCAGCACGAGAAGGACGACGACGGCCAGGTATCTCGCGTCGATGAGCCCCGCGTCTATCCCCTTCTGCGCGACGATCAGCGCCACTTCGCCGCGGGCGATCATCCCCACGCCGATGCGGGCGGAATCCCGCCAGGAATAGCCGAACGCCCTGGACAGTCCGCCGCAGCCGATGAATTTGCCCGCGATTCCCGCCAGCACGAACAGCAGGCCGAACAGCAAAACCTGCAGATCCATTCCCTCGAAGGTGATTCGGATCCCGATATTCGCGAAAAATACCGGCCCGAAGAGCACGTAAGAATTGACTTCTATCTTTTTATCGACGTACTCTGCCGTGCGGTGATTGGTCGACAGAATCACGCCCGCGATGTACGCGCCCGTAATATCCGCCACGCCGAACACTCGGTCGGCGAGAAAGGCATATACAAAACAGACCGCCAGGCTTAAAATGGGCATGCGGTGCGTATTCGGCGTGCGCTTTTCCATTTGTTTAAACAGCATGGAGAGCGGGAAACCCAGTCCGACCGCAACGGCGAAAAAGACCAGCATCCACAGGATCGCGATCACGGGGTTGCCGTCCGGATTGATTGCCGAAAGAATCGGCGAAGCCTCCCCGCCGCTGCCGCCGAAGCTCAGCGCGATCGTCAGAATGACGATGCCGATCACGTCGTCGATGATCGCGGCGGACATGATGACGGTTCCCACCTCGCTCTTTAGCTTTCCGAGTTCTTTCAGCGTCTCCACCGTGATGCCGACGCTGGTGGCCGTGAGAATGACGCCCACGAAAAACGCATCCATCCATTGCCCCGGCAGAAAAATCAACCCGACGCCGAACCCCAGCGCCAGCGGCAGCAAAACGCCTCCCATGGCAATGAGAAACGCCTTCAGCCCCGTGCGGCGGATTTCCTTCAGGTCGGTTTCCAGCCCGGCGGAAAACATGACCAGCACCACGCCGATCTCGGCGAAGGTGCCGAGCGGGCTGTCCGCCGTATTCTGTATGGGGAAAAGCCACCCCTCGAAGGTCTCGTTCCCGAAGATCGCGCCCCAGATGGAAGGGCCGATCAGCACCCCCGCCAGGATAAACCCGAGCACCTGAGGAAGGCCGAGCTTTTTCATCAAAAGCCCCAAAAATTTAGCCGCCAGCAAAATGATGGCGAGCTGCAGCAAAAAATCCAGCGTATTCATATCGTTACCCTCAAACGGTTACATATTGTATCACGATCGGACGGAAAAGTCCAGCAAAGCGGAGCAAAAATACAAATAAATTACGGGGAATTTTTCCGTTCCGGCGCCGTATGCCGCGCGATTTGAAAAAACCGTGAAAAACACGCCTTTGCGAGGGCGATATGTGCGCATAAAGAAAATAAGAGACTGCAAAAACGAACTTCTGACCGCTATCCGTGCAGAGAGTCTCCCTGCGCACAGCGAAAACGCTTCAGGATGCCTGCACGGCAGAGCGCATCTGTTTCCGTTCGTCCGCATGAAGCGCCGGATTCCGCAGCGGAAAACGCTGAATTGCGGCGGTTCAGCCGTCTGTCCAGACAGAAAGCGCGCATACAAACGCCCGGCCCCGCCGCGCAATATGCGCGGCGGGGCCGGGCTCCTTTCGATCCTTTGCAAATACAGTTATCGATATTCTATGGTCTGTGCCAGACGATCGATTGCTGCTCTAGTATCCGCATCAGCATCTTCGTCAATCACATAATAATTTACGCAGCCTCTTTCCACATAAGTGTTGCCCGCCAGCTGAATCCAGCTTAAATCTGTTTCGCTAGCGAGCTCACCCTTCAAAAATGAATCATGGAAACGGAAAGCCGCCGTGCAGTAATTGAACACATTGTTTCTGATTACAACTTCGGCGCGGTCTCCCTGCGTTCCCCATAGATTAAACGAAAACTGTATGCCGATATTTTTATTGCCTGTGTTGGCTTTGGCGGCAAAGAAACAGTCTTCGATCAACACTTTTTTAATCGTTTTAGTGCTTGCTGCAATCTGAATGCAACGCTCCGCATTTTCAAAACGGCAATTCTTGATTTCGATTTCTTCATTATACCAAACAATGACGGAACCGGCACTGTTGTCCGTCGATCTGAAAACGCAATTTTCGAGGCTGACCTTCTGATACCAGTTAATCTTAAAAACACCAGTACCGTCAATTACGCAATTTTTGATTACGATTTCATCAGGATTTTTACTTGTGGCATTGACCAAGAAACCTTGCATTAGCAATCCGTCCGACTTCCTGATGGTTATCTGCTTCCCCTCTACTGTCAAAACCTGCGTTTCTCCCACCGTATCTACACTACCGGCATTCGAGATATCTTCTTCGGTTGTTCCCGTTTCACTGTCGCCCAAAAGAGCGATCTGCCGCGTACTCCCGGCATCGGCAAGGTCGCCGAGGGATGCCATGGCAGTGTCCGTCAGATAACCGTTTCTCACGCCGGCAACGAGCAGTTTTCCTTCCCCCGAAATATCGAGCACATAATTGTTGATATCTACCGTTTTGCCGGTCAGATCGATCTCTTCGGTCACGATGATATTCGTATTGAGCACCGCCGTATGAACGATGGCGGGGAGATCGTTAAAATCTGATACAAACATCTGAACGTCCGTCGTATCCGCGTTTTCGGGATAGATGACAGTCCCCTCATCGTTCAGCAGCAGAATCTGATTTTTGGTCCGTTCCCAGACAAACGCGTGCCCCTGCGAGCGCGGCTTCATGGACTTGAAGTTGTACCCTTCCGTCGTCAGGATATCGACGGCGTCCTGCATGTTTTCAGGCGTCTCCGTCGCGCCGCCGTACGCCAGAGTCGTATTCAGGATGCGCACGACCTGCTGATCGTTGGAGAGGTTTGCCTTCGCGATCAGGCTGGAAAACGTCGGTATCAGCACTGCCGCGAGAATCGCGATGACCGCGATGACGATCACCAGCTCGACGATGGTAAACCCTTTCCGGTTCTTTTGTTTCATAATTCCCTCCTCTTTGTGCAGAAAAGGGACCTTTGGTTTGCGCTTCGCTGTTAAAAGCGCAAACCAAGAGAGGTACCTCTCTTGCACATAATCTTTTCTGTATTATACGAAAAAAAACGGCATTTTGCAAGCGTTTTTTCAAATTATTTGGATTTTTACCGCTCTTTTCAAAAAATCTTCCTGCATTCGGCGGTGTAGATCCGGATTGTCCCGCCGCAGTCGTCGCGCGCGTGCGTCAGATAGCTCCAGCCGTACCGTTCGTAAAACGAAACGAGATCGGTCGCGAGGTACAGCCTTTTCACGCCGCCTGCCGACATCTCGCGGCGCGCGAACGCCAAAAGCTCCCCCGCGAGCCCTCTGCCGCGGAAAGGCGCTTCCACATACAGCGCGCAGAGATTCGGCGTCAGATCCCTGCGGTCGTGAAAATCGTTTTCGATCACGCCCGCGCCGCCGACGATCGAACCGTCCGGACCGAGCGCGAGGTACCACTGCGGTATCCCCTGCGGCCGCGCGAGACAGCGCGCCATGCTTTCCAGATAAGTCTCCCGGGAAATGTTCCATTTTTGCGAAAACCAGGCGGCGGCTTCCGGCGCGCGCGAAGGGCAGTCGCACAGGCGGACGAGGGAAATCCCCGTCATAATTCCTCCGGCGTTTTCTTGCGCGAATAGACGCAGCCGCAGTAATTCTGCCGATACAGCCCGTATTCCCTGGAGAGCGCGACCGAACGGAGATAGCCGCCCTTTTTCTTAAAGTCCGAGGGGAGCCATTTCACCCCTGTCTCCTCTGCCAGCGACAGGCCGATCCGATTGATCAGCGCGGCGTTTTTCAGGGGGCTCAGCGTGAGCGTCGAGCAAAAATAATCGAAGTTTCCCTCCTTTGCGCGCTCCGCCGTGCGCCGCAGGCGCAGGGAAAAGCAGATCTCGCAGCGCGCGCCGCCTTCGCGGTCGTCTTCACGGCCGCGTACCGCATCAAAAAAGGCGGCGGCGTCATAGGGCTCGTCCGTCACGGGGATTCCCCACGCTCCCATCAGCCGTTTTTCCTCTTCCAGGCGGAAGAGATATTCTTTTTCGGGCTGTATATTGGGATTGAAGAAGAATACCGTCAAGTCAAAATATTCCTTTAAATATTCCGCCACATACGACGAACAGGGCGCACAGCATGCGTGCAGCAGAACGCGCGGCCGCTCGCCGCTCTTTTTCAGCGCGGAGAGGATTCCCTCCAGTTCCCGCTGTCTGTTTTCATTCATATCAGCTCCTTTTTCAGCGCGCCGCCCTCTTTGGCGAGCCGAAACGCCCGCCCGCCCGCAGAGAGCGAACGCGTGAGCGTCTCGTCCGTAAATTCCAGCGCGCCGTCGTTTTCGATCGCGTACCCCACAGAGGCTTCCGAGCGCAGAAATACCTCGTCAAATTCCGCGCGTTCGTCGTAGTGGGGCGTGCACAGCCCGGGAAGAAGCCCCAGCCCGGGAAATTCCCGATACTCCCCCGACTGCCCCCGCATGATCTCGTAGTCGGTATACATCCGCTCGAACCAGCAGATTGCCCCCGCGGAGAGCCCGCAAAGAACCGTGCCTGCGCGGTATGCATCCAGTATGAGCTTGTCCGTCCCCGTCTTTTTCCAGAGGTCGAGCAGGTAGACGGTATCCCCGCCGCCGACGTAAATGCAGTCCGCCGCGGCGATCTTCGCCGCGATCTTCTCCATATCCATTTCGCCGTACACCAAAAGCGCCACTTCCGCCTTGATATCGAACACCGAAGTGTAGGTCTTGCGGAAGCTGTTGAAGTACGGCATGCTGTCGTGGCTCGCCGTGCCGAAAAAGAGGGCGTTGGCCCGCCGCTCCCCCGCGCGCGCTTTCGCAAGCTGCGCGATATAGCGGTCGATTTCCAAAGTCGTTTTGTTTCTGATTTCTCCGCCGCCGATGGCGATCAATTTTCTCATTCGTCCAGTTCTCTCAAAATATGTTCTGCGGTCAGTCCGTTTTCTTCCAGCTGTTCGGCGACGCTCGCGTGCGGCACGAACGCGTCTCCGACCCCCAGTCCCCGGACGGGCAGCGCCCGCCCGCGCGCCGCGTAATAGGAGGCGACCGCGCTGTAAAACCCGCCGATCAGGGCGTTCTCCTCCAGCGTCAGAAGGGGCGTTCCGATCAGCCCGTCCAGACATGCGGTGTCCAGCGGCTTGACCGAATGCGCGTCGATGACCCCGACGCTCTTTTTCGCCTGCCGCGCGGCGTTCAGCGCCAGCGACAGCATTCTGCCGCCCACCGCCAGAATGACCGCATCCGTCCCCTCTTTGACGAGATTCCAGCGCCCGGGCTCATACGCATGCGCATCCGTCTCTCCCTCCTCCGCCTTTCCGTTCGGATACCGGATGGCAACCGGCCCCCCGGCGGAGAGCGCGAACGTAAGCATGCGCTCGAACTGCGCGAGGGAGGAGGGAGCAAGGACGGTCATATTCGGCAGCTGCGTCAGATACGAGAGATCGAATACGCCCTGATGCGTCTTTCCGTCCGCCCCGACGAGCCCCGCGCGGTCCACGCAGAAGACGACAGGCAGGTTCTGAATGCACACGTCGTGCAAGATCTGATCGTACGCCCGCTGCAAAAAAGTGGAATAAATGCAGACGACGGGCTTCATGCCCGCGGCGGCAAGCCCCGCGGCGTAGGTAACGGCGTATTCCTCGCAGATGCCGACGTCCGTCAGACGGTCCGGGAAACGCCTGCCGAAGGAAGAAAGCCCCGTACCATCCTTCATGCCCGCGGTCACGGCGACGATCTTCCCGTCCGTCTCCGCCCGCCGCGCGAGCGCTTCGCCCAGCCGTGCGGCGTAGGCGTTTTCCCCGCTCTCAAAATGAACGGAAAGCCCGTGGTAATAGTCGGATTTCTCCTCGGCGGGCTTTAATCCCTTTCCCTTCACCGTGCGGACGTGCACGAAGACGGCTTCTTCCGAGTCCCTGATATTCTCAAACACCTGAATGAGCTCTTTCAGGTTGTGCCCGTCCAGCACGCCGACGTATTTGAACCCGAAGTCCTCCAGATATACGTGGCGGTTCAGAAGGCGCTTGACCATGCTCTTGAACGCCTTCAGCCCCCGCCCCGCCCAGGACTTGCCGAGCGCGCTCTTCAAGCGCCGCTTGGCGGTGCGGTAGCGTTTGCCGGTAGTGACCTTGGAGAGCGCCTTGTAAAAGCCGTTGTTGTTTTCGCTGATGGACATGCCGTTGTCGTTCAGGACGACGATGAACCTGCCCGGCTTTTTCTCGGTTGCAGTCAGCGCTTCCAGCGATTCGCCGTTGATTAAGGAACCGTCCCCGACGACGGTCACGATCCGGTAGTCCTCCCCCGCGAGGTCGCGCGCCTTTGCGATCCCGAGCCCCGCCGCGAGCGAATTGCCTGCATGACCGGCGACGAACGCGTCGTACGCGCTCTCCTCCGGCGAAGGGAATCCGGAGATCCCGCCCTTTTTCCGCAGCGTGGAAAACCGCTCCGCACGGTCGGAGATGATTTTATGTACGTAAGACTGGTGCCCGACGTCGAAAAGGAGTTTATCGGCGGGAAAATCGAACGCGAAATAAAGGGCAAGGGTGAGTTCCACCATGCCCAGGTTGGGGGACAGATGCCCCCCGTTCGTTTCCACCGTCTGAATGACGGTTTCCCTGATCTCCGCCGCCAGCGCTTCCAGTTCGGATACGGAACACGCCTTCAGAGGCTTACGGAGCTGCTCGGATAATGCCATAAATTCCCTTTGACGCTAATATATGTGCAGGCGTCGCGCATTATACCCCGCCGTTTTTCCTTAAATCTTCTCGGGGTCGGGATATTCCTCGCCGAACGTCTCCACGGTGACGGACTTCATGATCATATCCTCCTGCGGGCGGTCCGCATAGTCCACATACGATTCCGCAATCGCGTCCACTACGTCCATTCCCTCGATCACCCTGCCGAACGCGGCGTATGCGCCGTCCAGATGCGGGGCGTCCTGATGCATGATAAAGAACTGACTGCCCGCGCTGTCCGGATGATTGGCGCGCGCCATGCTGATCACGCCCCGCGTGTGTTTCAGCGCGTTGGGAAAGCCGTTCTGCGCGAACTCTCCCCTGACGGTATAGCGGGGGCCGCCCCGTCCCGTTCCCTGCGGGCAGCCGCCCTGAATCATAAAGCCGCGGATCACGCGGTGAAAGATGAGATCGTCATAAAATTTCTTCCTGACGAGATAGATAAAGTTGTTGACCGTGTTCGGCGCGATCTCGGGAAACAGCTCGACTTTGATGACGCCGTCTTTGCCGAGATTCTTGTTTTTCATCTGAATGGTTACGATCGGATTTTTCATAGCAAGCCTCCTCGTTTTGTTTCTATTGTACCACGAACCCGCGCGGTTGTCAATCCCCCTTTTACACGGCGCCGAACTGGCTGTTGTAAAGCGCGGCGTAAGCGCCGTTCTTTTTCAGAAGCGCCTCGTGCGTGCCCTGTTCCAGAATTTTCCCCCGCTCCATGACCAAAATCACGTCCGCCGTACGGATCGTGGACAGGCGGTGCGCGACGACGAAGGAGGTTCTTCCCTTCATCATCTGCTCGAACGCCGCCTGGATCTTCGCCTCCGTCAAGGTGTCGATGGAAGAGGTCGCCTCGTCCAAAATCAGCATGGGCGGGCGGACGAGCATGGCGCGGGCGATGCACAAAAGCTGCTTCTGCCCCTCGGACAGGCTGCCGTAATCGTCCCCCACGACGGTGTCGTACCCGGCGGGCAGGCGTTTGATGAAGGAATGCGCGTGCGCCGCCTTCGCCGCGGCGATCACCTCTTCGAGGGAAGCCTCCGGGTTGCCGTAGGCGATGTTTTCCCGCACGGTTGCGCGCTTGAGCCAGGTCTCCTGCAAAACCATGCCGTAGCTCTCGCGCAGGCTGTCCCGCTTCATCTGGCGGACGGGAACGCCGTCCACGCGGATCTCGCCTCCCGTCACGTCGTAAAAGCGCATGAGAAGATTGATAAACGTGGTCTTTCCGCACCCCGTCTTTCCCACGATCGCCACGCGGCTGCCCGCGGGCACGGAGAGCGTAAAGTCCTTGATGAGCTCGGTATCCGGGCGGTAGGAAAAGGATATGCCGTCGATCTCCACGGCGCCCTTCGGCGTGAAGGAGAGAGCGCCGGGTTCATCCGGCTCCTCCGCGGGCTGTTCTACCACCTCGAGCACGCGGTTCGCCGCCGCAAAGGCGCTCTGCAGCTCGGTTACGACGCCCGAAATCTCGTTGAACGGCTTGGTGTATTTATTGGCATACAGGAGGAAGGTCAGAAGCATGCCCACCGAAAAGGCGCCCGCCGTATCGATGGAGATATACGCCCCCACCACCGCGACGACCAGATACACCAGATTGTTCACGAAGCGCGTCGCCGGATTGGTGACGGCGGAGAAAAACACCGCTTTCGTCCCCGCTTTTTTCAGCTTCTGATTGATGCCGTCAAAGCGCGTCTCCAGCTTCTCTTCCATGGAAAACGCCTTGACCGTCTTCTGCCCGCCCACCATTTCCTCGACGAGAGAAGTCATTTCGCCGCGCGTCTCGGACTGCGCCTTGAAGTGCTTATAGGTGTTTTTCGCCACAAAATAGGCGACAAAGAGGGAGAGCGGCGTCATTACGACGACGATGAGCGCGATTTCCCAGCGGTACAGGAACATGATGACGAGGGTGGCGACGATGGTCACGACGCCGGTGAAGAGCTGCGCAAAGCCCATCAGCAGCCCGTCCGAAAGATCGGAGACGTCCGTCACCACGCGGCTGATCAGATCGCCGCGCGAACTTCCGTCCACATACCTGACGGGAACGCGGTTCAGCTTGGTCACGGCGTCCAGCCGGATTTTTCGCACGACCGAAAACGCCAGGCGGTTGGTGAGCGTGGTACGCGCGTATTCCGCGATGAAAATGCCCCCGATCGCAGCGGCGAAGATCGCGGCGACGCGCGCGATCGCGTCGAAGTCCACGTCCCCCATGCCGACGATGTAATCCACCCCCTCGCCGATTAAAACGGTGGTATAGAGATTCAGAAGTACGCTCGCCGTCGAAAAGAGCAGGACGAAGATCAGCAGAAACCACTTCGGCAAAAGGTAGCGCAGAATGCGCCGGAACGTATGTTGTTTCATGCCTCTTCCTCCCCCACGTGCTGGGACGCGCAGATTTCCCGATAGCGCTCCGACGACGAAAAAAGCGCTTCGTGCGTGCCCACGGCGGCGATCCTGCCGTCGTCCAGAAGATAGATCCTGTCCGCGTTGCGGATGGCGGAAACGCGCTGTGAAACGATGATCGCCGTCGTCCTGCCGGCGAGTCCGCGGATATTCTTTCGCAGCCGCGCGTCCGTCGCGTAGTCCAGTGCGGACGCCGAATCGTCCAAAATGAGAATTTCCGGCTGTCTGACCAGCGCGCGGGCGATGGTCAGGCGCTGGCGCTGCCCGCCGGAGAGATTTCTGCCGCCCTGCTCCACGGGATGGTCCAGCCCGTCCGGAAGCGCGGTCAGAAACTCCGCCGCCTCGCCGATCCGCGCGGCGGTCCAGAGTTCTTCGTCCGAAGCGTCCTCTTTGCCCCACTTCAGGTTATCCCGGATGGTGCCCGAAAAGAGCGCCGCTTTCTGCGGGACGACGCCGAAGAGCGCGCGGAGCTCGCGCATTTTCCAGGTCCGCACGTCCGCGCCCTTTATCTTCACGCTCCCCTCCGTCGCGTCGTAAAAGCGGGGCAGCAGATTTACGAGCGTGGACTTCCCCGCGCCCGTCCCGCCGATGATACCGACGGTCTCTCCCCGCTTCACGGAGAGGGAAATGTGCTCGAGCGCGTTGTCCGCGCCGTCCGCGTAGGAAAAGGAGACGTCGTCGAGCTCGATCAGCGGCGCCTGCCCGTCCGGTTCGGCGCCCGCGCCGTCCGCCATGGAGGGCTCGGTCGCCAGCAGCGCGCGGATGCGCTTGGCGGAGGCTTCTCCCTGCGCCATCATGATGACGAGTTCCGCGAACGCGACCGCGGCGAGCAGATCCTGCGTCATATAGTTGATGAGCGCGGTGATCTCGCCCTGTTCGAGCACGCCCTGAAAAACCAGTCCGCCGCCGAACCATAAAATACAGATGATGGCGACGTTGATGATCGCGTACGTCGCGGGATTCAGAAGCGCGGAGATCCTGCCCACCGCCACCTGCAGCTTGTTGAGGCGGGTGACGGAATCGTCAAACGCCGCGATCTCTTCCTCCTGCCGCGAAAATGCGCGGACGACCCGCGCGCCCGCCAGGGTCTCGCGGGTGCGCAGGGAAACTTCGTCTAAATTTTTCTGGATCTTTCCGTTTCCGCGGATGCAGGCGCGCATCACGAAATAGATTACGGCGCCCAGCACGGGGACGGTGACGAGAAAGATCAGCCCCGCCCGCCAGTCGATGAGAAAGGAGGCGACCACCGTTCCCAAAATAATGAAGGGCGCGCGCAAAATCAGGCGCAGAAAGCGGTTCACGCCCGTCTGCGCGTTGTTCACGTCCTGCGTGATGCGCGTGATCAGCGTGGGAATGCCGATCCCGTCCAGCTCCTTAAACGAAAAGGCGTTGATCCTGCGGTAGCACGCCGCGCGCACTTCCGTGCCGAACCCGAACGCCGCGACCGCCGAATAATACTGCGCCAGCAGCGAGCACAGAAGTCCCAGGATCCCCATTCCCACCATCACGGCGCCCATTTTGAGAATATAGCCCTTGTCTCCGTTCGCGATGCCCACGTCGATGACGTAAGCCACGAGAATGGGAATGGCGAGCTCAAACGCCGCTTCCAGAAATTTGAAAAGCGGCGCGATGATCGTCTCTTTTTTATAATGCCTCAAATATTTTCTGTAAAACATGTTCCTCTTGAAAAACGACGGATATACTCCGCCGTTTTCGTATGCAATCAGTTTTTGCCGGACAGTTTTTCGTCGATCCCCGCGGCCGCGAGCTTTCCGGCGCCCATCGCCAGAATGACCGTCGCCGCGCCGGTGACGGCGTCCCCGCCCGCATAGATGCCCACGCGGGACGTCTCTCCTTTCTCATCCACGATGATGCCGCCCCACTTCTCCGTCTCCAGCCCCTCCGTCGTGGACTTGATGAGCGGATTGGGAGACGTTCCGATGGCGATGACGACCGCGTCCACCGGAAGGACGAAATTGCTGCCCTTCTTCTCGACGGGGCGGCGCCTGCCGGAAGCGTCCGGCTCGCCGAGCTCCATCTCGACGCACTCGATGCCGCCGACGAACTTCTTTTCGTCGAGCAGGATCCGTACGGGGTTATTGAGCAGTCTGAAAATAATGCCCTCTTCCTTCGCGTGCTCCACCTCTTCCTTCCGTGCGGGGAGCTCCTCCTCCGAGCGGCGGTAGACGATATAGACTTCCTCCGCGCCCAGGCGCTTTGCGCAGCGCGCGGCGTCCATCGCGACGTTTCCTCCCCCCACGACCGCCACGCGCTTCGCGCGCATGATCGGCGTGGCGGAATCCTCCCGGTAAGCCTTCATCAGATTTACGCGGGTCAGAAACTCGTTGGCGGAATACACGCCGTTGAGGTTCTCGCCTTCGATCCCCATGAATTTGGGGAGCCCCGCGCCCGTCCCGATAAAGACGCACTCGTAACCGCCCTCCTTCATCAGCTCGTCGATGGAAACCGTTCTGCCGACGACGACGTCCGTTCTGATTTCCACGCCCAGCTTTTCAAGCTCAGCCACTTCCTTTCTCACGATCTCCTTGGGGAGGCGGAATTCGGGGATCCCGTAAACCAGCACGCCGCCCGCCAGGTGTAGCGCCTCGAACACGGTGACCGAATATCCCTTCTTCGCGAGGTCGCCCGCGCAGGTCAGCCCTGCGGGGCCCGATCCGATGACGGCGACCTTATGTCCGTTTTTCTTCCCCGCGGCAGTTTCGGCGTTCTGCTTCGCGTTATGATAGTCCGCCACAAAGCGCTCCAGCCGGCCGATGGCGACGGGTTCGCCCTTGATGCCGCGCACGCATTTCTGCTCGCACTGCGTCTCCTGGGGGCACACCCTTCCGCACACCGCGGGAAGGGAGCTGGAACGGCTGATGATCTCGTAAGCCGCGTCGAAATCCCCCTTCGCCACTTCCGCGATAAACGCGGGGATGTCGATCTGCACGGGGCAGCCCGTGACGCACGGCTTATGCCTGCAGTTCAGGCAGCGCTGCGCCTCGTCCATCGCGGTCTCGGCGGTATAACCGAGCGCCACCTCCTGAAAATTCTTATTCCTGACTTCGGGCGCCTGCGAAGGCATTTCGTTTTTCTTCAAGGACATGTTCGGCATATCACTCCACCTCCTTTTTGAAGAGATTGCAGACGCGTTCCCGCTCTTTTTGCTCGAATTCGCGGTACATTCCCGCGCGCTGCATGGTCTCGTCGAAATCCACCAGATGGCCGTCGAAATCCGGCCCGTCCACACAGGCGAATTTCACTTCTCCCCCGACGGTCAGGCGGCAGCACCCGCACATTCCCGTTCCGTCGATCATGATCGGGTTCATGCTCACCATGGTTCTGATGCCGTATTCCTTGGTCAGTTTACAGACGAATTTCATCATGACGAGCGGTCCGATCGCAATCACTTCATCGTATGCTTCTCCCCCCTCGATGAGTTCTTTCAGGGCATCCGTGACCAGTCCCTTCTTTCCGTAACTGCCGTCGTCCGTCATCAAGACCAGCCGGTCGGACGCCGCGGCGAATTCTCTTTCCAGAATGACCAGATCGCGGCTGCGGAACCCGACGACCGAATGCACGACGGAGCCCTGCTGATGGAATTTTTTGGCGACGGGATAGGCGATCGCACAGCCGACGCCGCCCCCCACGATGGCGACTTTTTTCGCCGTCGTGACGGTGGGCCTGCCCAGCGGCCCCACGAAATCCCGGATCGAATCCCCCTCGTTTTTGTGATTCAAAAGCTCAGTGGTTCCCCCGACCACCTGAAAAATGATGGTGACCGTCCCCTTTTCGCGGTCGTAATCCGCTACGGTAAGCGGGATACGCTCCCCCTCCTCGTCCACGCGGAGGATGATAAACTGTCCCGGCTGGGCCTTTTTCGCCACCAACGGGGCGTCGATCTCCATCAGCGTCACGGTGGGATTCAAGATCTCCTTTCTGATAATCCGATACATTTCGCACCTCACATATTTATTACCAATCGTCTTTCGGCGTCAGTTTGATATCGTCGTAAAAGGCAAAGTAGCGCTCTTTTTCCGAACGGCGGGTTTCCGCCTCCTCTTCCAGTTCTTCGGGCAAAACGCCGTCGTCGTCCAGTTCTTCGCTCCTGCGCATCTGATCGTATTCGCTCAAGTTATCTCCCTTTTCAGTATGGTTTTATACCCCTCGCCGTAGCGCACGCACTTGGATACGCGCGAGAGCGTTGCGGAGGAAATATTGGTCTCCGCGATGATCTGTTCGTAGGTTTTCCCCTCCAGGAGAAGTTTGGCGGCATGCACCCGCTGGCTCATGGACTCCGCCTCGTTATACGTAAGCAAATCCTCGAAAAACGCGCCGCACTCCTCCAGCGTATTGAGTCGCAAAATCGCCTCGAACAGTTCCCTGTTTTTTTCGATATATTCCCGATCGGACATCAGTTTTCCTCCCTCTTTTTCAGAAAAGCTCTCATCTTTTCGCTCTTGGGGCTGCCGAACACCGCTTCGGGCGTTCCCTCCTCCTCGACGACGCCGTCCGCCATGAAAAGCACGTAGTCGGCCACCTCCCGCGCAAATTCCATCTCGTGCGTGACGACGATCATCGTCCTGCCCTTCAAGCTGCGGATGACTTTCAAAACCTCCCCCGTCAGCTCGGGGTCGAGCGCGGAAGTCGGCTCGTCGAAACACAGAACCGCCGGCTCCAGCGCGAGCGCGCGCGCGATGGCGACTCTCTGCTGCTGCCCGCCGGACAGTTCAAACGGGTAGCTTTCCCTCTTCTCCGCCAGCCCCACGCGCTCCAGAAGTTCTCCCGCCCTGATCCTGTTCCGCTCCAACAGAGAGCGGTAACAGGCGTTCGCCTCCGCTTTTGCTCTGCGCGCGCGGCAAAAATACGAAAGGGCTTCTTCCTCTTTCAGCTCCGCCTTCCGCCGGCGGCAGAACGCCCTTGCCTGCTCCTTCGCGAGCAGATCCGCGGCGAGCGAGACGTTCTTCTCCGCACGGTAATGAGGGAACAGATTGAAGTTCTGAAAAACCAGCCCGAATTTCAGCCGCTTTTCCCTGAGCGCGGCGTCCGAATAGACCTCCGCCGCATCCGATAAAAGCGCTCCGTTCAGATAGACTTTTCCCTCGTCGGGCGTTTCCAGGTAATTGAGACACCTCAAAAGAGTGGTCTTGCCGCTTCCCGACGATCCTATTATAACCAAAATCTGCCCCTCTTGTAAAGTAAAGTTTATCCCTTTTAAGACTTCCGTCTGATTAAATTTTTTCCGGAAGTTCTCCACGCGTAAAATTTCCATCGTCACACCTTGATAAAATCCAGTTTCTTTTCCAGCCAACGGAACAAAAGCGTCAATAAGCCAACGAACAGCAGATAGAAAACCGCCGTGTAAAAGATGGGCCAGACGAGCCCTTTCAGAAGCCAGTTTTCGGCTACCTTCAAGATCTCCGTCACCACGATGACGCGCGCGAGCGACGTATCTTTCACCAGCGTGATGATCTCGTTGGACATGGGCGGCACGATCCGCTTGACGACCTGCAAAAGGATGACGCGGAAGAAAATCTGCCCCCTGGTCATGCCGAGCACCTGCCCCGCCTCGTACTGCCCGCGGGGAACGCTCTCGATGCCGCCGCGGTAAATTTCCGAAAAATAACACGCGTAATTGATGACGAACGCCACCAGTACGGCGATCAGGCGGGGCATGACGGGGACGTGGAAGAGCAGCGCCGGCCCGTAAAAGATAAACAGAATCTGCAGCAGAAGCGGCGTACCGCGGATGATCCAGACGAACGTACGCACGACGGCTCTCAGCGGTTTAAAGCCGGACATGGAGCCGAAAGCGACCAATAGCCCTATCGGCAGCGACAGGGCTAAGGTGATGATGAAGATCAAACAGGTTGTGCCGAACCCCTCCAGGAGTTCCAGCGTTATTTGGAGGAACTGATCCATAAGCGCTCCGGAGCCGTTTAACCCATGTATTTTTTGACGAGCGCGTCGAAGGTTCCGTCCGTCTCGTACTGCGCGATCAGCCTGTTGAGGGCGGCGAGAAGCTCGGCATCTTCCTTTCTGACGCCGATGCCGTACGTTTCTCCCTCAAATCCCACGTCGATATAGGTGAGATCCGCATAGCTCGTGCCCTCTCCCGTCATCGCCTTCGCCATGGTGATGTCGATCACCGCGACGTCGGAAGCGCCGCTCTTGACTTCCAGCAGGCAGTCCGCCTGTTTCCCCAGCCCGTTGATCTCGACGCCGAGATCCTTTGTCACGGTTTCCCCCGCGCTCCCCGATTCCACGGCGATGGACGTTGCCTGAGAGAGACTGGCGATATCCGTATAGCGGTCCTTCTCCTCCGCTCTGACGACGACGACCTGCTTGTTTTCCATATAGGGATCCGTAATCGACATATACTCTTTCAGCTCTTCCTTGATGGTCATGCCGTTCCAGATGAGGTCAATCTCTTTCGTCGTCAGGGCGATCTGCTTTTTCTCCCAATCGATCTCCTTGAATACGGGCGTATACCCCAGTTCCGCGCAAGCCTTTTCCGCAAACTCCGTGTCGAAGCCGACGAGCTTGCCGTTCTCGTCAAAATAGTTCATCGGCGCGTAATACGTAATCCCGATGACCAGCTCGTTTTCCCCTTTGCCGGGATTGCAAGCCGCCGTTCCCGCCATAAGCGAGGCAAAGCACACTGCGCTCAACAAAAATGCTGCGATTTTTTTCATTTCTCCGTCTCCTTTACTTCATTACTTTAATTTGATAAAGTTATGATGACATTATACTTTATTACTTTAAATTTGTAAAGTGTTTTGACGGCAAAAATAAAAAAAATTTAAAAAAGTGCCAAATTTTTTTCGCAATATATGCGCATACGTATGAATTTCCCGGCCGTTTCTCCCTTCTGGCGGTAAAATGCGCGCGCCTCCCGGGCAAAAATTGATCGGGCGCGCGCGCCGCTCTCGTAAGCTGAGCGGCCTTTTCGCCGCTTTTTTTCGTTATTTATGATGAGATTCGAAAAACAGAAAGCGTGAAACAAGTTGTATCTAAACAGATCGGCCGCCCCATTGAAATCATGTTCTGATGCAGAAAATGGTTTTGCAAGCGAAAAATGCCTCCTTCCCCTCTGCAAGGCTTCCAAGCGGATTGTCTCGCTTTTCGATCTTTTCCTGTCGGCGCAGGATCCCCTCTTGAAATTTTCTTTTCACAATAAACATCTACCGGCTAAGCCGATGGTTTTTCGCTTTCGGGCTGTTAGCCCTAACACTGCCGCCAGCGCTCGCGCATATGACGCCCCGGCAGGCATGCAACCGTTACTTGCTTCCCGTGAACGCGCCCCTTTCCGCATCTTGTTCTTCCCGAATTGTCTCGCTCTTTTTTACGTTTCTGTTTTCTTTTTGAAAGCGGCACTTTCCTCTTTTTTGTTCATCGTTAATGCCTTTTTCGGCCCCCGCCGTTATGGCGGGGGCGCTATACCAAAAGAGCGAAGACTCAAAAACCTTCGCTCTTTATTTCCTGTGAAAATTTGCGCACGCCGTCAGGAGGCCTTTTTCTTCCCGCGGCGCTCCGAAACCGCCTTGACGCGCTGCGGGGCTTCTTCCTGCTCCTCCACCGCCCGCAGCGCCTCCACGGAGACCGAGCGGGTATGATAAATCGGCTTCCACTCCACCTTTTTGAACAGCGCGACCAGCGCGATGGGCAGATAGGTAAACATAAAGAGGGGGAACAAAAAGAGATGGAAGATCTTTTTCCAAGTCGGACAGAGAATTTTCCTGCGCTCCGTCAGCAGCGTGATCCCCCCGAACAGGAGAAAGACGAGATACATATTGACCGCATACAGCCCGATGTGCGCCAGAGCTCCCAGCCCCGCACCGACGTTTCCCATTGAAAAACCGACGATCGCGCAGACGGTGTTGAAAAACAGCGTAGCGAGCGTGATCAGGAGCGCGGGACAGATCGTCGTCAGGATATCGTAACAGGAAAAATTGCGGATATCCTCTTTCATCAGGCGCCGGCCCTTTTTGGCGAATACCTGATAAAACCCCTTCGCCCAGCGCTCGCGTTGGCGCCAGGACTGGCGGAAACGCGACGGCTGTTCGTCGAACAGCATGGCGTCCTTGGCAAATCCGATCTTGCGTCCGCTCAAAGCGAACTCCGTGGAACACTCGATATCCTCCGTCAGGGTGAAAAACTCCCAGTTTCCGTACTCTTTCACCACGTCGCGCGCGATCAGAAACCCCGTCCCCGATATCGCACAGCTGCTTCCGAGCGTCATTCTGGCGCTGTTTAAGTGACAGGATTCGTGCAAAAACCAGTAGCCGTACCCGCTCGCGATCCAGTTTTCCCCGAAATTTTTGCTGTTCCGATAACTCGTGACCATGTCGTATCCGCGGTCGAACACCTTGTTCATCTCCGTCAGATAGGTCTTCGTCAGAATATTGTCCGCATCCAGCACGACGTAAGCGTCGCAGCGCTCCGCGTAGAGCGGATCGGCGTGAAGATGCTCGAACAGATAGTGGAGGGCGAACCCCTTGCCGACTTTTTCCGGATCGTTGCGCTCGTACACGATACAGCCGAGCGAACGCGCGAGCGCCGCGGTCTGATCCGTACAGTTATCCGCCACGACGAAGATATCCACCAGCTCCGCGGGATAGTCGTTGCGGCGAATGCTCTCGATGAGCTGTCCCAAAACCTTCTCCTCGTTGCGCGCGCAGATGACGATTCCCAGCCGATGGCGCTTTCCGGCGGGCGGTAAGGCCCGCTTTCCGCGGAAAACGCTGACGAACAGGTAGACGAACTGATGCAGATATAATAAGATAAAAAACAAAAAGAGCGCGCCGTTGACGATATTGACGATATTCGTCAGAATATCCTGCGTCGGCTCTCCGAATATTCCGCCGCCGATCAGCCGCGCGCATTCGGACGCGCGCGCCGCCGAAAAAGTGATAAAGTTTTTCAGCAAAAATACTACCTCCTCGGAATGCTTCCCAAACAAAACGATCGGGAGAAACGGTTTGTCCCGTATTTTTTTATTTTTCCTATCTTTTCACATATGTTGTTAAGTATAACATATCTTTATGCCTTTGTCAATCATTCAAAAAAAGAGTGGATAAATATGGTATTTAATCATCATGTTGAGTCACCGCAAAAGCAGAAAGTCGAAACAGCCCATCATTTTTTGCTCCCATTGCCGAGATCCTTCACTTCTTTCAGAAATGATGATATTCTTACACTGCATTGTAACTTTTCCGAAACTCCGCGCGGAAATAAGCGAACGCACGCCGCGCTGTTCTATTTTAATCTGCTCTTTTCCATCGGTTTTTAATCGCAGAAGGCAAGAAAACCGTGGCGGAACGCCGATCAATACCGGTTTAACCGGTGGTTTTGATATCCCCTATAAGGGGAAACTGCCAGCCCCGTCAACGGGTATCGCGTTTATGATAGCGCCTTATTGCCCTGCTCCCCTGTAAAACAGTTTTCTCTTATCACTTTGCAGACCTTTAACCGATGGTTGTCTTATTATTTTTTTCTTAACTCTTCCTCCGGTAAAACCGGGAAATTTTTCATACGAAAGCGCCATCAAAAACCGCGGCGCGCCCGATCGGGGCGCGCCGCGTAAAACAAAACAAACAAAATGAAACCCTTCCCCCGCGCGCAGGCGCGGACAGATTCAGGCCTTTTTTACAATACTTTTGACAGAAATTCTTTCAGACGCGGATCCTGCGGATGGTCAAAGAACGCATTGGGCTCGTTTTCTTCCTTGATCTTCCCCTCGTCCATAAACAGAACGCGGGTCGCGACTTCGCGCGCAAATCCCATCTCGTGCGTGACGACGACCATCGTCATGCCCTCGTCCGCGAGATCCTTCATCAGCTGGAGCACTTCTCCCACCATTTCGGGATCGAGCGCGGAGGTCGGCTCGTCAAAGAGCATTACGTCCGGCTCCATGCAGAGGGAACGAACGATGGCGATGCGCTGTTTCTGCCCGCCCGAGAGCTTGGAGGGATACTCGTCCTTTTTCTCGTACAGCCCGATGCGCTTCAAAAGCTCTTCCGCTTTTTTCTCCGCCTCCTCCTTGGTCTTCAGCTTCAGCTGGACGGGTGCCAGCGTCATATTCTGCAGGACGGTGAGATTGTTGAAGAGATTGAAGTGCTGAAAAACCATCCCCATTTTGCGCCGCGCGACGTTGATATCCACGGAGGAACTGCGGTAGAGCTCCTTCATCGCGAGGCGGTACTCCTTTCCCTCGTGCTTTTTCAAAAGATCTTCCTTTTTGATCTTTCCGATGATTTCGCCGCGCAATGCTTCCGGATCGCTCCTGTCTTCCGCGGCCTCCCACAACGCGCGGTAGGTGTTGGATTTTTCGATGATATCGAAATGCAGGTAGGGATCGACCGGCGTCAGCAGCTGCCCTTCCATCCACACTTCGCCGTAAGTGGGGAATTCCAGGAGATTCATGCACCTTAAAAGCGTGGACTTTCCGCTCCCGGAGGGGCCTATGATGACCACCTTCTCCCCCTTTTCAATCTTGCAGGAGACGCCCTTCAGCACTTCCAGCTTGCCGAAATACTTAAAGATATTGTCAACGATTATCACTTGCCCTGAGCCTCCTTTCGATGAGTTTTACCCCCCACACCATAGCGTAGACGATAATCAGGTAACAAATTCCCACCAAAATACCGCTCGCAAGATAGTTGACGACCGATTTATTGATGACGTCCGCCGCCGCGTTGAGGTCGAACGTCAGCATGCCGGGTGTAGACCCCACCCAGCTGATGATCGCAGTCTCTTTGAGAAGCGCGATCATTTCGTTTCCGATTGCCGGAATAACGTTTTTTACCGCTTGCGGCAGGATGATATGGATCATGGTCTTTCCCCAGCCGAGCCCCATTGCGCGGCCCGCCTCCATCTGTCCTTTATCGACGGATTGAATGCCGGCGCGGATATTTTCCGAGACATACGCGCCCGAATTGATCCCGAACGTGAGAATGGCGGCGTACACCTTGAACCCGGGAATCGCAAAAATCGCAAAGACCATGATAAAGAGCTGAAGCGCAACGGGCGTTCCGCGGAAAACCGTCGTGTACACGCTGCAGATCGCGGAGGGAATTTTCAGCCATTTATACTGCGGGGCGGCAATTTTCACGATTGCGACCACGGTACCCAAGACCAGCCCCAACAGCGCGGCGACCACCGTGATGACCAGCGTGTGCCAGAACCCCTCGAAGAGATAGCTGAGAAATTCTCCCGTGCTCAATATTTTCCATATATCCTGAAATAACATAAATGCTCCTGTTTACACAAACAGGGAAAGGGCATGCTGCCCTTTCCCGTTTCTGTCAGTTTATCTTTCCGCTCAGACGCCGAGGTGTTCCATCACCAGCTGCTCAACGCCGTTGTTGCCGTTCTCGTCGGTCTCCGCGAGCAGGGCATTCAGAACTTTGTTGATCGCGTTGAGAATTTCCGTTTCGCCCTTGGTGACGCAGATCGCATATTCGTCCACAGCCGCTTCGTCCGCTTCCCCGTCGGCGCCCTGATAATAAAGGGGCGCGCACTTCAGTTTGCTGTTGTCCTTGATCAGCTGTTTGGCGGGCAGTTCGTCGATGATCACGACGTCGATGTTGAGCCCGATATCCGCAACCGCCGTGGACAGCGCGTCGTATCCCGTCTTCGTGACGTTCTTTCCGTCCAAAACGCCGCCTTCCGCCGTTTCATCTCCCAGGAAAAGATCGGCGGTCGTCCCGCTCTGTACGCCGATTTTTTTATCGGCAAAGGCATCCCAGTAAACGCCGGTCACATCGTCCGTCGTCGTGCTTTCATACGTCGCGGCATCGGTTACCTGATAGATAACGTACAGATTCGCCGTATAATAGGGCACGGAAAAAGCCACCTTTTCCTTGCGCTCATCCGTGATGGAGATTCCTGCCGCGCCCACTTTCGCGAGCTTGCCGGCGGAAACCGTATCCACGATCTGATCGAAGGCCACGTTCTCGAACTGAACGCTCATGCCGAGCTCTTCGCCGACGAGATTCATGATATCGACGTCCGCGCCGACGATCTTGGAGTCTTTAATATACTCAAACGGCGCGAACCCTGCCTCCGTATAGACGATAAGCGTATTCCCGTTGCCGCCGCAGGCAGCCATTCCCATCGCGCAGGCCGCCGTCAGGACTGCAAGAATCATACACAAAAACTTTTTCATTTCTCTGTTCCTCTCTTTTTTTGATGATGACGCTATTTTAGAACTTTTTTTTTGTATTGTCAACTGTTTTATTGCATAATTCAAAAAAATTTTTAAAAAATATTTAAAAATTGCCATATTTATGTATATTTTTATGAATAATCAAATTTTATATTCATTTATTGAAAAACTGTCGCATCTCTCTCCCGCGCGCCGCCGGCTGTGATATGATCAAAGTGGCGTTCGGGAACCTGCGGCGCCGCCTTCACGGGCGGGCGGAGCCGCGCGATAAGGAGGTATTTATGTATTTATCCGAATTCATTGAGTCTCTCGCCCTCTACGGTCTGCCCGCGGTCGTCATGTCCGTGCTCGCGGAAGGATGCACGCTTCTGCTCGTCAGACTGTGCAGAATTCAGAATACGGCGCTGAAAAACATTCTGCCCTTTCTCTTCGGCGTCGCTTTCTCCTGCCTGTACAGCCTGATTTTTCAGGGAGCGGGGAGCGTCTTTACCGAAGAGACGCTTTATACGGGCATACTCTGCGGCTCGCTTTCCACTGTGTACGGAGCGATTCTGAACAGGACGCTCTCGAAAAAAGCGGAGCCCGACCGGGAGAGCATCGTCATCGGACAGCTGAACGGCTTTGTCCGCCCGGAAGAGCTGTCGGATACGGCAAAAGCGATCTGCGCCGCGCTGGAAGAAGGCGCGGACGAACAGGCGATCGCCGCGATCATCGCGGCGCACGGCACGGAGGCAGCGGACGATGAAACCGCCCGGCGGCTCGCGGCATTTCTCCTCGCCGCGGTCGAAGCGCTGAAAGAGGAGTAACGGACGCGCCCCCGCGAAAAAGCGGGGGCGTTTTCGTATTTTTTTCGCAAATATCTCGATACTATCCGTATGAAATTCAAAAAGAGCCTGAAAGAGAATCTCTCTTTTTTAAAAAAGAAGTTATCCGCGCAGGATGTTTTTTTCTATGAAATCAAGATCGGCGGGAAACGGGACGCCTGCCTGATCTTCGTCGACTCCCTGACGGACAAGGCGGAAGCCGGGCGGCTGCTCGTCAACCCGCTCTCGCAATTTGCGGGCAATCCGACTTACGCCGCCGTAAAAAACAGCCTGCTCTCCCCCGAGCGGAAGGAATATACGGATACGGAAGAAGCGATCGACGATATGCTCACGGGCAACACCATGCTCGTGATAGACGGATGCACACACGTCATCTGTTACGGTCTCAAGAAATTCGAAGTCCGCGCGGTCTCCGAACCGCCGACCTCCACCGTGATCAAGGGGCCGCGCGAGGGCTTTAACGAGTGCCTGCCCGTCAACCTGAGCATGCTCCGCCGCCGCATCAAGTCCCCCGACCTGGAAGTGGAGATGCTGAATATGGGAAAATACTCCAAGACGGCGATCGCGCTGACCTATATCAAGGGCGTTGTGCAGGAAGGGCTGGTAGAATCGGTCAAAGAGCGCCTCGCCAAGATCGAGATCGACGGGATTCTGGACGCCTCCTACGTATCGAAATTTCTCAACGAAAAAAAGAGCTCTCTTTTCAAGCAGGTAGGCACCACGGAAAAGCCGGATATCCTCGCCTCCAAGCTGCTGGAGGGAAGAATCGGCATCGTCGTGGACGGCTCGCCCATCGCGCTCACCCTCCCTTATATTCTGATCGAGGATTTTCAGAGCCCGGAAGACTACTATACGTCTCCCTATAAAGCGACGGTCGCCCGCGGGCTGCGGGCGCTCTCCGTGTTCCTCGCGGTGCTGCTGCCCGGCTTTTTCGTGGCGGCTCAGCTCTTTCACCTGCAGCTGATCCCGCTCAACTTTCTCCTGACCATCGTCAATTCCATCAAGGGGATCCCCCTGTCGCCCAGCTTCGAGATGTTCTTCACTCTCCTGATCTTCGAGATTCTCAACGAGGCGAGCGTGCGCATGCCGAAATACGTCGGCATGGTGGTTTCCATCGTCGGCGGCCTCGTGCTGGGCGAAACCGCCGTCAACGCCGGCATCATTTCCGCTCCCGCGCTGATGATCATAGCGCTGTCCGGGATCTGCCTTTACACCGTCCCCGAGCTCGTGCAGACCTTTTCGCTCGTCCGCATCATCATTCTCATTCTCGCAGGCTCCCTGGGCGGCTACAGCATCATCCTGGCGGGCGCGTTCTTCCTGATCTACCTCGTATCCTTCGAGGACTTTAAAACGCCCCTGTTGGCGCCCTACGCGCCGATGATCCTGCACGACAAGCGGGACGGCTTTTATAAGGGCGCGCTCACCAGTCAGAAGGAACGCCCCGTCGTATTCAAGAGCCCCAACAAGACAAGGCTCAAAATCAAGGAGGACGCATGAACGAACTGAAACTGCGGCAGGTCTGCCTGATCCTGCTCGCTTTTATCCCCGTGACAAAGATCTTCACCCTCCCCGCGACGCTTTCCCACTACGCGCACGAGGATCTTCTGCTGTCCGCGCTCATCCCCTTCGCGCTGGATTTTCTCGTGCTGGGCGCGGTATGGTACGCCTCCCGCCGCGCCGGCTGCGATTTCCCGGCCTACATCCGGCGGACGCTCGGCAACACGGGCGCGAAGATCTATTTCTTCCTCTATTTCGTCTACTTCTTTCTCAAAGCCTATCTGCCCATCGAAGAGCAGAAGGACTTTGTGGAGCTGACGCTGTACGAGACCGATCCCACGATATTTCTCTTCTTTCCCTTCTTTTTTATCAGCACGTATCTCGCCGTCAAGCCCCTGCGCACGCTGGGAAGGGCGGCGGATATCCTGACGGGCGTCACCATACTGTCTTTCGCAATTCTGCTCTTTTTGGCGGTGGGACAGACGGATGTCGCCGCGCTGCTGCCCGTCGGCGCACAGGGGAAAAACATCTTCACTGCCACCTATTACGGGCTCTCCTGGTTCGGCGACGGCGTGTATTTTCTCTTCCTGCTGGGCACCTTCCGCACGGAAAAAAAGGGGCTTTTAAAAATCATGCTGAGTTACGCCGGCGTGGCGCTTCTCACCCTTTTGTTTCTGGCGGTCTTTTACGGCTCCTTTTCCTCCATCGCGGACAGGCAGGAATTCGCGCTGAACGAGATGTCCAAGTATTCCGCGGTCATCCTGGCGGTCGGCCGCTTCGACTATATCGCGATCTTTCTGTTCCTCGGCGTCGGGGTATTCTCCATCGCACTGCCCCTCTACTTTTCGACATACGCGCTGCGGCAGGTTTTTCCCTTCAAGCAGTCCCCTCTGCCGGCGATCATCGTCAACGTCGGCATGCTCGCGTTCACGCTGCTTTCCAAGTACGACTACGTGCTCATCCGCGACACGCTGCTTTCCTGGAACGGAGTTCTGGTGATCGTATTTTCTTACGTGATCCCCATAGCGACCGCCTTTTTCAAAAAGGACAAGACCCTTCCCTTAAAGGAGAAAACGGCATGAAAAATCTTTGGAAAAAAATCTCCCTTATTTTGGCGGGCGCGGTCGTGGTGCTGTTTTTTTCCAACGACTTCGGCCTGATCGACGTGGAAAAGACCGCCATCATCACCGCGATCGGCGTGGACCTTGCCGAGAGCGGCAACTTTGAACTGACCGTTCAGATCGCGGTGCCGCAGGTCTCCAGCTCGCAGTCCGAAAACAAGAAGGCGATCGTCTCCTGCGAGGGGGACACCGTCAGTTTCGCCCTGCACGAAATCGGCACGCGGACGGGATGGTACCCCAAACTGTCCTTCTGCAACCTCATCGTGCTGGGAGAAAAGATGCTGAACGAAGGCGACGTCACCGCGATCGTGGAATACTTCGCGCGGACGGTCAAAATACAGGACTCCGCCATCCTGACCGCCTGCGAGGACACGGCGAAAGAGCTGCTGCAGGTATCCACGCCGCTGGACAACCTCTCTGCGTTCGCGCTCCAGAAAATACTCATCAAAAATCCCGGCCAGGCCAACGACGTGTTTGCGGCGAATATCAAATTCTTCTCCATCGGTCTGTACTCTCAGAGCGGCGCTTCCCTCATCCCCTACATCAGGAAAATCGCCACTCACGGAGATCCGGGCGATAAGACCGGCAGCCCGACGGAGAGCGGCAGCTCCTCCGAAAGCGACCAGTCGCAGAGCGGCGATCAGGAATCGGGAGGGACCACCCAAAGCGGAAACATGGACGGCGGCGGCGGAACCACGGCCAAAGAATTCGTATTCGACGCCACCTCGTCCGTGCTCTTCAACCGCGGCACGCCCGTCGGCATCATGGACAGCGATATGACGCTGGCGATGAACTTTCTCATCCGCAGAAGCGGGGACACCGTTTACGGCGTTCACGACGTGATCAAAAACGGGACGAAGGAAAATTACCTGCTCACCGTCACGGACAACGACTGCTCGCTCGATCTGCTGTTTGAAAACGGGAAGCCCGTGATGAACGTCAAAGCGCACCTCTTCGCGCAGATCGACGACACGACCGACCGACTGGACGGGGCGTCCGTGGCGGACAAATTCAATCTACCGCCGGAAGTCACGGAAAAGGCGGAAGAACAGTTTCGGGAGACCATCTATAAAATATACGATCTGGCAAAACAGACGGGAGTGGACATTTTCAAAATGAAAAACAAACTCTACCGCTTTCATCACAAATATTACGAAGTCATGAAAGAGGATCTCTACGAACGCATGGAGATCCGGACGGACATCAGATTTGCCGGAAGGAACTGACCTGCCCCCGCGAAGCCGCGCGGAGAGCCGGCCGCCGTTCCGCCGAACTCGAAAAAACCGCCGGCTCAGCCGGCGGTTTTACGTTTACAGTCCCCTTTTATGCTGCCGGCAGCGCGCAAGCCGCGCTTTTTTGGTCTGACGGACATACGCTGCCTTCATGCTTCCTTCCACATATTGATTCCGCGCCTGCCCTCCTCATCCTCTCGTCTGTGAACGGAATACCCATATCATTGCAATTTTCTTCTTACTCGCATTTTTTCGATTGACTATCCCCTTACAAAAAAGAGAGCAATAAAAAGCGCTGTCTATAAGATTTAAAGGAGCGAAGAATTGTAACATTCTTCGCTCCTTTTATTGCCCGCTGAATTGTAATTTATCTTTTAATCGTTCAATTTTTTTCATTTTCATACTTTATCTTAATTTTCTTCCATTACCGGAGTAATCACAATTTTGCAGTCGCTGCAATAAAAAGATTTTGCCTTTTGCATTCTCAAAACCGGAACTTTTGTTAAATTAACGCCAACATCTGTTTTATTGTAAATTGTTGGAGGCACTTTCTCATTTTCGGGAATCCACATTAAAGCCATCTTACTTGCAGGAATATAACCGGCAGACATTTCTTTCTTACAATAAGGACATTTCATGTAACTACCTCTTTAATAAATCCATTGTTGTTTTCAAATGATAACATAATCAGCGTAAAAAGTAAAATAAATAGCGCACTTATCTTGCCTACAAGGGATCGTGCACTATATTGATATTCCCCAGTAAAAATTCCCTATGGGGACAGCGGGCATCTGCTCTCTTTTTCAGCCGCTCCGTCAAACAGGCCTCGGCAGCGCCGTGCCCGGCTTTTTCCCAGGGCGCTTTCCCAAAAGGCGCGCTCTGGCACGCGCCGTCAGAAGTTCGGGGCGCGCCGCGGCGTACCACTCCAGCGTATCGAAGATGGTCCGCATGCTGCCGCGTACCGAATATCCCAGCTCTTCCTGCGCTTTTTTTGCGGAGAAATTTGCGTTGCAGGTGATCGTATAGAGCGAATAAGCGGTAAACAAGGGCTTTTTTCCGCGCTTTAACGCCGTTTTTTCCAGCATCGGCGCGAACTTTGCCGCCAGCCGGACGGAAAACTCAAACACCCGCGCGCTCCTGCCCATCCGGAACCGCACGTAACGCATGATCTGCGAAATGCTCACGCGGTTTCCGCTCAGGAGATACCCTTCGCCCACTCTGCCGCGCAGAGCGGCGAGATAAACGCCGTTCGCGCAGTCTCTGACGTCCACAAAATTATAGCCTGCGCCCTTTAAAGAGACGTTCAGCTTGCCGTTTGCGATGTCCAAAAGCAACGTCCCCATGCTGGACGTCTTATAGTCTTTCGGCCCGACGATCCCCGAAGGATAGACGACCACCGCGGGGAGCCCGCGCCTGATATAGTCGAAGACCAGACGGGTCGCGACGGTCTTGCTCTTTGCGTAATCGCCGACAATTTTATTTTCGTCAAACTCCGTCGGTTCCGTCATGACGGCGTTCCCCTCCGCAGGCTCGACGACGTGAACGGAACTCGTATAGACGAGCTTTTCGACCTTCTGCTGCAGGCACGCTTTCAGAACGTTTTCCGTCCCCCTGATATTGACCTCGTAGACGCGGCTCTTGTCTCCGCCGGAAATATCGACGATCCCGGCCAGGTGAAAGACGATATCCCCTTCCGCGATGTTGCCGAGCAGGAAAGCGAAATCCAGCACGTCTCCGTAGCGGATATCCACGCCCTTGCCCGCGAACATGCTCACGTCCTCGTGCGGCAGCGCAAAGACGGTAACGGTCCCGTCCCCCGCGAGCAGCAAGCGGTCCACCAGATTGTTTCCCAAGTGCCCCGTGGCACCCGTAACGACGTAATGTTTCATGGCAATCCTCCTTTTGTAAGCCCTGAAAATTGCCCCCTCCCGAAGAAAAAACAGCTTTCCTTTCTTTTACTATTATTATACCACCGAAATGAAGCCGCGAACCCATGAACTTTTTCGTTTTTGTAACGATTATCCGTGATTTTGCTGTAATAATTTCAGTACATTTCCCAATTCTTCCACCGTTTTGGCCACGATATCGGCGCCGGCAGCCTCCAGTTCGCCCGCTTCCGCGAAGCCGTATCCCGCGCCCACGCACAAGAGGCCGTTCGCCTTCGCCCCCGCGACGTCGTACTTGCGGTCGCCCACCATCACGGTCTCCGCTTTCCCCGCGCCGAGCGCTTTCAGCGCCCGCCCGATCACCGCGCTTTTTTCTCCCCCCGCTCCGTCCGGCGCGGCGCCGACGACCGCGTCGAAATACCCTTCCAGCGAAAAGGCGGAGAGAATCTGCCTGACGAACACTTCGGGCTTGGACGAAGCCACCGCGAGGTGCGCTCCACCCGCTTTCAGCGCGGAGAGCACGTCCTCTATCCCCTCGTAAGGCGCGTTTTCAAAGACGCCTTGCCGGACAAACCGGACGCGGTAAAGCGCGGCTGCCCGCTCCGCATCCTCCTCCGAAAAGCCGTAAAAATCCATAAACGCCTCTTTGAGAGGCGGCCCGATGAATTTTCTGAGGTCTTCCCGTCTCTCTTCGATGCCGAACGCCGCAAGCGCGCTCTGCACGCAGCCCGTAATCCCTTCCTGCGGGTCGGTCAGCGTGCCGTCCAAGTCAAATAAAAAATAATTCATACCGCCGATTATACCACGCGCGGCGGCGGTTGTCAATCCATTCCCGCCCTGTAATTTTCTTGCCTTTTTGCGCGGATTCTGCTATACTGTGAAAAAGAGGAAACGATATGGAACAGAGCAATTATGAAATGAGAGAAAGCAAGTTGATCAGGCACGGGCAGCGCGTCTCCGTCGGAACGCTCGTCTTTTCGCTGATCGCCGCCCTGTACGCGCTGTCCTGCGTACTCCTTCAGTACGGCGTCATTCCGCTCGAGGGAGCGGGGCGCATCGCCCTGATCGCCGCTGGCGGCGGGGTGACGCTGATCGCCTTTCTCCTCGTGCTGATCGACTCCTTCCGCTACCGCAGAGAATACCGGCAGTTTACGGAGGACTTCGGCGATCCGAAACGCCCGTCCTGACATTTCTCCCCGCATGCGCAGCGGGGATTTTTTTATTGAAAAAATCTTTTTTATTTTCTTTCTATTTATATAAACCAGTCTGATTTTTATATTTTTTCATAAAAAATATGTATATAAACTGATAATTTATGCAAATTCGCTTGACTTTTCGCTCTGAATGTCGTAATCTTTTCATAAGAGGCGACGCCGCACGGCACCGCCGAGAGGGAGAGCAGACGATCATTGCGGTTTTTTACCGCCCCGCCGGGGCGGGCGGCGCCTTATCCCTCTTTCGGGAAAGGCGTTTTTTTGTTTTTCCCCCGACAAAGCCCATACACCGATTTTCTTCTTGAATCAGCAGCGTCCCGCCGCCCTTTTCGCAGCGGGGCGCTGCTGCGTTGTAGCCGATTTTTCCGCCGCGGCATACACTGTAACGAGAATTTTTCAAGGAGAACGCTATGCCCAACAACCGCTATTATCTCGGTGCGAATGACGAACACGGCGTAAACCCGCCGACCGACGGAAAGCGAACCCCCGTCATGCCTTACTTAAACAGACGCATTTACGAAAACGAATTCAACGCCGCGGCGAAAAACGACTTTATCGAGGCGGCGCTGCGCAACGACTTCCGCATTTACGACGTCAAGCCCGAACAGCAGGACGTTTCCATCTCCACCCGCGTGCGCCGCACAAACGCGCAGGGACTGACGCTGGTCCTCACGTTCGCGTACAACGCCTTCGGGAGCGGAAACACCTTCAACTCGGTGAACGGCTTCGAGACCTTTTATTCCCTCAAAAATCCCGATCCGGACGACAGCCGCGCGCTTGCGGAGGATATTTTCGACGCGCTCGAACAGGGCACCTCCCAGAAGCCCCGCCAGGTGGGAACGCTGGATATCGGGATGCTTTCCTCCGTCAATTGCCCGGCGGCGCTCATCGAAGCGGGATATATGACCAATCTGCAGGACGCGAAACTGATGCTGGACTGGAACTTTCAGACCGCCGTCGCGGAGAGCGCGCTGCGCGGAACCGTCAACTACCTGGGATCGGGCGCGAGCTATACCGGGCGGGATAACCTCGCCGTTTATCCCCTGCTGAAGACGGGCAGCCGCGGCAACTTCGTGATGCTCGCGCAGTTCCTGCTCGCGCATTTCGGCTATGAGCTCGAGGCAGACGGCATCTTCGGGTCGCGGACGGAAACCGTCGTGCGCCGCTTTCAGTCCGAAAACAGCCTCGCATCGGACGGCATCGTGGGAAACGACACCTGGAAAACGCTGCTCTATCTCCCCCCGTATCCCACGCTTTCGTACGGCAAAAAGGGCGTCTATGTCAAATTCCTCCAATCCAAGCTCACCGCAAAGCTGTATCCGACGGGCAACATCGACGGCATCTTCGGGAATGCCACGCTGAACGCCGTCAAGCAGTTCCAGTCCGAAAACGGACTGACGGTAGACGGAATTGTCGGGCCGAATACCTGGGCGGCGCTCGCAGTGATCGGCGGCGGCAGAAACTGACGGCAACGGGCGTTTTCTTTCGGGAGAACGCCCGTTTTTCAGACTTCTCCCCCTGCCGTTTTCCCCGGCTGAACGCGCAGGCGGAGGCATATTCCCTCCTGCTCTGAAAAAGGAATCCCCCGCTGATCAAAAAATTTAACGGCGCCGGCAGGGCGTCTGACGATGAAATACCGCGAAATCGGAAAACAGGGAGAATCGTTACAGAACGATATCCTTTACATGATGATCCCTTCTATCCCCTCCGCGCGGGGTACCGCCTGCTTCCCTTCTTTGCATCGCTGCCGCCCTGTCAGCAGAACACGCTGACAGGGCAAATCTTTTGCCGCATTGCGCACCTGCGCCCCTCTCGTATTCAATCCCGTTTTCCCTTATTTTTGATAAAAATTTCCGAATCTTTCTGCGCTTTCCGCGGGAAAACCGGGAGATAAGCTGAGATCTCTTTTCCAAAATGCGGGCCGACAAATCCGGTCTGAACGCCTCAATGATAAAAAATACCGGCTTATTTTTCAAAACCCCCTTGACAAAACGGCGTTTCCATGTTAAAATAAATGTATCAAAATATGTTCTCGCGAACACAATTAGGAGAAAATGATGAAACGATTTTTTTTGTTGCTGCTGGCTTTTCTGTGTTTCCTGATTCCCGTCGGCTGCGGCGATCCTGACAGCGGCCAAAAGCCATCCGAACCGACCGTGCCGTCTGAACCGGAGGTTCCCGAAAAGCCCGCCTATCAGAACGCTTACCTGAATAAAAAGGACGGTCTGAAAATCCTCGCGATCGGAAACAGCTTCACTTACGTGAGCACGCAATATCTCTGGGAAGTGCTCGACGACCTCGGCTTTACGAACGTAAAAGTGGCGCGGCTCTACATCGGCGGCACGTCGATCAGCCAGCACGCGGCGAATTTTTCCACCAACGCTTCCTATTCCTTCGACTATAAGACCGGAACCAAATGGAGAAAAGCGGCGATGAGCGCGATGAACGCCGTCACTTCGGACGAATGGGACGTCATCACCCTGCAGCAGCAGAGCGCGGACGCCGGCAATCCCTCCTCCTTCCGGGACAGCGACTTCGACACCATTGTGAACAAGCTGAACGCGTGGAACGGGAATGAGAACTATACGCTGGCCTGGCTGATGACCTGGGCTTATGAAACGGGCTGCGATTATCATTATTTCGCGCAATACAACAACGATCAGGCGTACATGTACGAGTGCATCGTCAACACCACGATCGAAAAAATAATTCCGAACCGAATGTTCACGCAGATCATTCCGCTGGGCACCGCCGTTCAGAACGCACGCACCGGTCAGCTGGGAGATGAGCTCACGATGGACGGCTACCATCTGAACGATCTCGGCGACTACATTGCCGCCGTCTGCTGGGCGAAGGCAATGACGAACTGCGACCTCTCTGCTCTCGATTATGTGCCTGAAACACTCAAAGACTATGAAAACCTGCCCGAGATCGCGCGCATCTGCGCGGAGCGCGCGGTGAGCGAAATGTTCGTACAGAATTCTTATTGACCGTCTCTGCGATAAATATTCAGAAAAAGAGAGCCTGCACGGCCGTATCCGGCCGTGCAGGCTCTTCTGCTTTCGGTTTTCAGTTTTCCTTCAGGAGCGCTTCTGCCCGCAGCAGATCCGCTTCCTCCGCTTCCCGATAGGGCTCGTACGAAAAAGGCAGGTTCAGCCGCTCGTACTTTTCCGCGCACAGTTTCCGAAAGGGCAGAAACTTTACGCGCCCGACGCATGCGTGCGCTGCCAGCTTCCGGAGGGCGGAGATCTTTTCTTCGCCGTCGTTTTTCCCCGGAACCAGAACGTTTGTCAGCACTACGGGCTTGTTCCGGCGGTCGCAGACGGCCAGAAACGCGTCGTATGCGCATACGTCGTCCGTTTCCTGATTCTTTACGTCCACCAGAAAGGAGTCCGCCGCGGCGATCAGGCGTTCGTCCGCGATCTGCCCGTTGGTCTCCACCGCGACGTCCATTCCGCCCGCATGCAGCCGTTCGATCAGACTGAGACAGAAATCCCGCTGGAAAAAGGGCTCTCCCCCCGACAGCGTGACGCCGCCCTTTCTGAGATACGGACGGTAGCGGAAACAGCGCGCGGCGACCGCTTCCGCCGTCTCCTCCCGCCCCTGCCGAAAGAGCGTTTCGGGATTATGGCAGAAGGGACACCGCAGATTGCAGCCGGAGAAAAACACGACGACGCGCAGCCCCGCGCCGTCCACGCCCGAACCGCAGTAGACCGAATCGAGAAAGCCCTTACATGCTTCCATGGTAGGTGCGCTTTAAGACTTCCAGCTGATGCGCGCGGCTCAGCTTGTGGAAATTGACCGCATATCCCGAAACGCGGATGGTGATATTGGGGTACAGTTCGGGATGGTCCATCGCTTTCTGCAATTTTTCGCGGTCGAGAACGTTCACGTTCAGATGGTGCGCCCCCTGCGAAAAATAGCCGTCCATCATCTCCGCGAGGTTTTCCACCCGCGTTTCCGGCGTCTCTCCGAGCGCGGAAGGTACGATGGAAAACGTATTGGAAATTCCGTCCCGGCAGCAGGCATAGGGGATCTTCGCCACTGAATTGAGGGAAGCGAGCGCGCCGCTCGTATCCCGGTTGTGCATGGGGTTTGCGCCCGGCGCAAAGGGCTCGCCCGCCTTTCTGCCGTCCGGCGTGGCGCCCGTCTTCTTGCCGTAAACGACGTTGGACGTGATGGTCAGCACGGAGAGCGTATGCTCCGCACCGCGGTAAGCGGGCGTCTTTTTCAGCTCCTCCGAAAAGCCCTTCAGCACCTCCACCGCGATGGAATCCACGCGGTCGTCGTCGTTGCCGTATTTGGGGAAATCCCCCTCCGTCTGAAAGTCGCAGATGATCCCGTCCTCGTTATAAACGGGCGTCACTTTGGCGTATTTTATGGCGGAAAGCGAATCTGCGATCACCGAGAGCCCCGCCACGCCGCAGGCGAGAAACCGCTCCACTTCGGTATCGTGAAGCGCCATCTGGATCTTCTCGTAGGCGTATTTATCGTGCATATAGTGAATGACGTTCAGCGTGTTGACGTACAGGCGGCACATCCACGCGCGGTATTTTGCGAACGCCTCCATCACCTCGCCGTAATCGAGAACGCCCTTAAACGCCTTTCCCTCCGGCGCGATCTGCGCGCCGCTCTTCTCGTCCCGGCCGCCGTTCAGCGCCAGAAGCAGGAGCTTTGCGAGGTTGCAGCGCGCCCCGAAAAACTGCATCTGCTTGCCCACCTTCATGGCGGAGACGCAGCAGGCGATCGCATAATCGTCCCCGTAGACGGGGCGCATGACGTCGTCGTTTTCATATTGAATGGAATCGGTATCCACCGAGACCTTCGCGCAGAATTTTTTGAATCCCTCGGGGAGCGCCTCCGACCAGAGCACGGTGAGGTTGGGCTCGGGCGCGGCGCCCAGATTATAGAGCGTGTTGAGGATGCGGAAGGAGGTTTTTGTGACCAGCGTGCGCCCGTCCTCCCCCATGCCGCCGACGGATTCGGTCGTCCAGGTGGGGTCGCCGCCGAACAGGTCGTTGTATTCCGGCGTGCGGAGCTGGCGGGTGATGCGGAGTTTGATGACGAAATCGTCTATGAGCTCCTGCGCCGTCTCTTCCGTCAGTATTCCGCGCGCGATATCCCGCTCGAGATAAATATCCAGGAAGGTGGAAACCCTCCCCAGGCTCATCGCCGCGCCGTTCTGCTCCTTGATGGCGGCGAGATAGCCGAAATACGTCCACTGCACGGCCTCTCTCGCGTTTTCCGCGGGGCGGGAGATATCGCAGCCGTAAAGCTCCGCCATCCCTTTCAGCTTGACGAGGAAATCGATCTGCTTCCAGAGCTCTTCCAGGAGGCGGATATTCTCCTCGGTCATATTTTTTCTGCCGTACGCTTCCCGATCTTTCTTTTTCTGCTCGATGAGATAATCCACGCCGTAGAGGGCGACGCGGCGGTAATCGCCGATGATGCGGCCGCGGCCGTATGCGTCCGGCAGCCCGGTCAGGATCCCCGCATGGCGGGCGGCGCGCATCTCGTCGGTATAGACGTGGAATACGCCGTCGTTATGCGTGGTCTTATAGGAAAATTCCTCTTCGATCTTATCGGAAAGGCGGTAGCCGTACGCCTCGCAGGCGCTCCGCGCCATGCGGATCCCGCCGAAGGGATTGACGCCGCGCTTTAAGGGTTCGTCCGTCTGCAGGCCGACGATGATCTCGTTCTCTCTGGCGATATATCCCGCGGGATAGGATAAAAGAGAGGAGACGCGCTCGGTATCCACGTCCAGCACGCCGCCCTTGTCCTGCTCCTCTTTCAGGAGCGCGTTCACCTTTTCCATGAGTTTCGCCGTGCGCGCGGTGGGCCCCTTTAAAAAGGAACCGTCCCCCGTATACGGCGCGTAATTGCGCTGAATAAAATCGCGCACGTTCACTTCTCTTTCGTAGCTCCCGCTTACAAAACCTTCCCAAGCATTCATGCAAACACCTCCGATCACAATAAAAAACACCCGAACAGTAACGATACTGCCCAGGTGGTCGGCGATACGCCGTCTGCTCCCCCGCGGTTATCTCCGCCCATCCACCGGTCACAGACGACGGCGCCCTGACGGGCGCTATCTGTTCATTTGTCTTTTCCCGTTCAGTATAACGCCGATCGCCGAAATTGTCAACTGTTTTTTCGCGGACAAACGGAAATTTCTTTTCCCCCGCCGGCGCGCCTTGTTTCGCCTTTTAAAAAATGCCGGCCGATTATTTTTTGATATTTTTCGGATTATTTTTAAAAAAGGGATTGACAACAGGTCGTTTCTATATTATAATGAGGTTAAAAAAGAACGGTAACACGTATTACCGCGAGGTGAATTTGAAAATTTCCAGAAACATGATCGCCAAGGAAGCGGGCGTCACGCCGACGACCGTCTCCTGCGTATTGAACAACACCCGCCCCGTCTCCGCCAAAGTGCGGGCAAAGGTAATGGCGGCGATCGAAAAATTAAATTACGTGCCCGATCTGGCCGCGCGCGCCATGCTCGGCAAGGGAAGCAAACAGATCTTCGTGATGGTGGACTCCATCAAAAATCCCTTCTTTGCGGAACTCGTCTACAGCATGGAGGAAGCGGGCATCCAAAAGGGATATTTTTTCAGTATCTGCGGCAAAATGGATATGAAGACCTATGTCGCGCACATCATCGCGCGCAAGATCGACGCCGTGTACTTCTGTTCGGAAATCAAAAACGAAGAGGCCGTGTACGTCAGCCAGCTGCTGGAAAACGGCATCAGGATCCTGACCAGCCCCAAATTCAAACATTTTGAGGGGCAGATCTCCCGCATCGACATGGCGACGGGAGAGGCTGCGCGCAGCGCCGTCCGGCTGCTGACCGCCAAAGGGCACACAAAAATCGGCTTTCTGAACACCTTTTCCGATGAAACGCAGGACGACCGACTGCCCCTTTTTCGGGAGGAAATGCTGAAAAACGGATTAACGCCGCGCTGCGTCCCCCCCGACCGCACCTGCTTTGCCGGGTTGGAGAGCGGGCGCACGCTCTTCCGCGCACTCATGGAGGCATATCCGGATACGACGGCGGTGCTCGGCATCAACGACCTCGTCGCCATCGGCGCGATGAACGAGGCGCAGCGCATGGGATACCGCGTGCCCGAGGATCTCTCTTTTGTGGGGATCGACGGGATCGAACTCTCTTCTTTGGTGACGCCCCGCCTCACCACCTACCGCTCCAACGCCTCCGAACTGGGGAAAAAGGCGTTTGAAATGCTCTGCCAGCTCATCGAAACGGGAGAGATCAGCTCTTACACCCACTCTTTGACCTTGCAGGAAGGCGAATCCGTCCGGGACTTAAAACACGTTTGACGTGTTTTTTTACCGCAAACAGTAACACGTATTACCGTTATAAAGGAGAAAAAAATGAAACGTCTGAAAAAATGGACGAAAGCGCAGACCATGCTGTTTATCATGGCGGCGATGGGAGCGGTGTTTCTGCTCGTATTCAACTATGCGCCCATGTTCGGCATCGTGCTCGCCTTCAAAAAGGGAGATTACGTGATCAACATCAAGAACGCGATCTTTCATTCGGAATGGGTGGGCTGGGAAAATTTTGAAAAATTTCTCACCGATCCCGAATTCAAAGACGTTGTCATCAACACGCTGGGGCTGAACGTCCTCTCCCTCGTCTTTACCTTTCCCGCGCCCATCATCTTCGCGCTGTTGGTGAACGAGCTGAAAAACGGGCGCTTCAAAAAAGGCGTGCAGACCATTTCCTACTTCCCTTACTTTTTGTCCTGGGCGGTGTACGGCGGCATCATTCTCAGCCTGATCGACCCGCAGACCGGTCTCGTCAACGACGTGCTCCTGCGGCTGGGGCTGACTTCGGAACCCGTCAATTTCGGAAGAAGCGAGTATTTCTGGGGGCTGATGATCGTGACCGCGCTGCTGAAAGGCATCGGCTGGGGCTCCGTTATCTACGTGGCGGCGATCGCGGGGATTGACGGGGCGATGTACGAAGCGGCCGACATCGACGGCGCGGGGCGCTTCGGCAAGATGCTCTTTATTACCCTCCCCTCCATCGCGCCCACGATCACGGTATTTTTGATTCTCTCCGTCTCCAATCTCCTAAACAGCGGCTTTGATCAGATCTGGATTTTCAGAAATCAGATGAACCTCGACCGCAGCGAGATGATCGACACATACGTCTACCAGCACGGCGTGCTCAACCACAGATATTCCTACACCACGGCGATCGGGCTGCTGAAATCCGTCGTCGCGCTGATTCTGCTGACCGGCTCCAATTTTCTGAGTAAAAAACTGACGGGAAGGGGGATTTACTGATGAAAAAACGCGCGCGGAAATATACGGCGTTCGACGTCGTTCTGATCGTCCTCTTCTGCCTGTTTTCCTTTCTGATGATTTACCCCGTCTATTACGTCCTGATCGGCTCGTTCAACGAGGGCATGGATTACCTTTCGGGCGGCATCTATCTGTTCCCGCGGAAATTCACGGCCGCAAACTACTACGTGGTGTTTGCGGATGCAAAGCTGTGGCAGGCGTATTTCATCACCGTGAGCCGCACCGTTCTGGGAACGGCGATCGCGCTCTGGTTCACCGTTACCGTCGCCTATGCGATGAGCAGAAAGGAGCTTCCTTTCAAAAATTTCTTTTACTTTCTCAATATCTTCACGATGTTTTTCAGCGGCGGGCTGATTCCCTTCTTTCTGATCATCAACCTGTTGGGACTTTACGATACTTACTGGCTGTACCTGATCCCCTGCATGTACTCCGTGTATCACATGATCATCATCGCCAACTACTTCAGGGCACTCCCGGAAGAACTGCGGGAGGCCGCCGTCCTGGACGGCGCCGGAGAATGGCGGCTGCTCTATACCATCGCAATTCCCCTCTCCACCCCCGTCATCGCGACGGTAGGACTGTGGACGGCGATCGGGCACTGGAACTCTTACTTCGATTCCATGGTTTACACTCAGTCCGAAAGCCTTACGACGCTGCAGTATTATCTGATGCAGATGATCAATTCCAAGAACATCGATCTCGGTGGCGTCACGCTTCCGGACAACGTCGCCGAGAACATCACCGCGGAAGTCATCACGTTCGCCTCCATCATGGTGAGCATCCTCCCCGTTATGTTCATATTTCCCTTCCTCACCAGATTTTTCGAGAAAGGGATTATGATAGGATCGTTAAAAGGTTAAAGGAGAAACTATGAAAAAAATTCTGATCGCTTTATTGGTTTTTATCCTGGCGGTTTCCTCTGCCGCGTGCAGCAAAACCCCGAAGAGAACGGACGAATTTCTCGACAACTTCGAGACCGTTACGGACAAAGACACGCCCAGCTGGGAATTTGACCGGGCCGACTACGATCTCACTTGGTTTATCGACGCGCCCTGGATGGTCTGGCCGACGTACGGAGCGGATCTCGTATCCCGCACGATCTACGAGAAAACAGGCTGCAAAATCCAGTTTTCCGTGGCGGGCGATTACCTCAGCTCCGAACTCTCCACCATGCTGAGCTCGGAACAACTGCCGGACGTTCTGACCATTCAGGCTGCCTCCATCTACGCAAACCAGCTGCCCGACCAGGATTACGTTTGGTCGCTGGATACGCTGATGGACCGTTTCGCGCCCTCCATGACCGACCGCTACCGCGTACAGCAGAAAGACGTTTACGACTGGTTCAAACAGGACGGCGCGCTCTACGGCATCCCAAATCTCTCCTATTCCGATTACTACATCGGAGACGACAAGCTGATGCCGAACGGTGCAATTCTCGTGCGCAGGGACTGGTACGAGGAAGTGCGCGAACAGACGGGCGAAGACATGACCACGAAGGAGAGCTTTCTCGCCGGCGTGAAATATATCACCGATAAATACAGCAATGCGATCGGCGTACAGCTGGATCCCTTCAACGCGACGGGGAATCTCTCCGTGACCTGGCTCAGCCAGTATTTTGCCGTTCCATTTGAAAAGGAAGACGGATCGTACAACTACCAGCTCGCAGACAAGGGATATGAGGAGGTCATTTCCTTTCTCAACACCCTTGCCGTGAACCGCTACATCAACGAGGCGAATTTCACCGCGAACACGGACAGCGTGACCCGCAACATCTCCCTCGGCAACGTGTTCGTCAGCATGACGACGCCGCAGAACTACAACAACGCGTTCATCAACTGCTACCAGAACGGCATCCGCTACGTTCCCCTGGTCCTGAAAAACGATGCGGGCGACGCGCCCGTACTCCAGGATCTCCGCGGAAAGGGCTATATGCTCTCCTTCATCACCAAGAGCTGCGACCGGCCGGACAAGGTGATCAAGCTCTTCGACTATCTGACCAGCGAAGAGGGACAGCTGCTCATCAATTTCGGCGTCGAGGGCGACACGTTCACCTGGGACGAGGACAAAGAGCACGTCGTCTGGACGGAAAAGTACATCGAAGACTATGAAAACGAAAACACCACGCAGTACGGATTCGGCATGTGCAATGTCCTCCTGAACCAGAGTTTTTACGACAAGGTAAAACCGGAAGGAACGGCCTGTAAAAAAGAATCCGCAATGTACATTGAGGATCTCAAGGCGCCCCTTTCCCCCTACAGCTACGATTACACCGCTTCTTTCCTGCTGCCGGACACCTCCGCTGCGAACTACTTTGATTTCGTGGAACAGCAGGACCGCGTCAACCGCATCTGGGGAAGATTTCTCCCGCAGATGATCTCGGCGGCAAGCAACGCCGATGCGCTGAAAATCCTGGCTTCCACGCTGGACTCCATGCGGCAGAACGGACTGGACTTCGTGATCTCGTTCATGGCGGAAGGATACGAGCGCGCCAAGGCGACCGCCGGCATGGAATACGGCTGGCCCTGTCACCGGGAAAATTACCGGGCGCCGCAAACGGGGCCGAACGGCGATTTCTCATACTGCCAATACGACATCTGACAAGGAGCGCTTTATGGAAGAAAAATACATCATAGACACCGATATCGGGGACGATATCGACGACGCGTTCGCCCTTCTTTTGGCGTTGCGCGCAGAGCTCGATCTCGTCGGCATCACGACAGTCTTCCGCAATTCTCTGCAGCGCGCGAAGATGACAAAGCGGCTGCTTTCCCTCTTCGGCAAGCCGGAGATCCCCGTCCGCGCGGGGGTGGATACGGCAATCACGCAGAGAATGGAATACCTGCTGCCCGCAGAGATGCTGGCAAAGGAAGAAAGCGCCGGATATTACACGCTGCCCCAGTATTTGCCGGAGATGGAGGAGGAACAGATAGACGAAGAACACGCGGTGGACTTTATCATCCGCCAGGCGAGAACGTATCCCGGTCAGCTCGTGCTGATCGCCATAGGGCCCTTTTCCAACGCGGCGATGGCGCTGCGGAAGGCGCCCGATATCGCGGATAAACTCAAAGAGATCCGCATCATCGGCGGTTACTATACGGCGGACGTAGCCGAATGGAACATTTTATGCGATCCCGAATCGGCGAAAATCGTCTTCGGCGCCGGAGTCCCCGTCAAGGCGTTCGGGCTGGACATCACCATGAATTGCCCGCTCACGGACGAAGACCTGGCGCATTACGCCTCCATGCCCGCCCCCTGCGACAAGCTGGTCGGCCGCATGATGGAAAAGTGGTTTGAGCACTACCGCTTCGAGCGCCCGGTGGTGCACGACGCGGTGATGATCGCGGATATTCTCGATCCCGGCGTCGTGCGTTACGAGACGAAATTCGTCCGCATCGGCGTCGCCGGCGCGGAACGCGGCAAATCCATCGTGGAATCTGAAAAGAACGCTGAAAACGCGGCGGTATCCGTCGGCCTCGGGCTCGATCCCGGTCGGTTCTTCAGGCTCTTCCGCCGCTACGTATTCCGGCAATAAAAATCATTAAAGGAGGAAAAAAATATGAAACGAATCAAACTAGTCAGCCTGATCCTGGCGATCGCCGTCATGACGGCATGTGCGGCCAACGTCTACGCCGCGCCGCTGAGCGATTACAAGCCGTCCTTCGCGGATTCCGTGATCGACGGGATCGGCATCACCCAGGCGGGCGAATCGGGGGGCGGCGTCATGCTCGAACAGTACGCGCTCTCCACGCAAAATCTCTCCGCGGCAAAGTCGCTGATCATCCGCTACTACAACCCCACCGGCGCGGCGTGGCCCTTCTATCTCATCGCGCAGCAAAGCGGTGCGCTCCTCAACCCGGCGGACGGCACCGAATATCGGCTTTACGACGATTCTTTCGCGCTGGTCGAAACCGGGACCGTGCAGTACGGCGCCGTCGCGCCCGCCGCCGCAGCCGCCGGGTATCTCGTGATCCCCGCCGCGGCATTCGGGGCGCTGGGCACCGTCGAAGCGCTCTACCTCACGCTCCCCGCGGCAGCTCCGGAGCAGATCGGCGTCACCGTTCTGCACTTCGGATGGATCGGGTATTACGAGTCGGAGACGCCCGATTTCGCGACAGATTATCGGGTGCTCACCGATTTCTCCACGTGGACGGAGGCGTATTTCGCGGGAAGAGCCACCGATCCGGCCGGCGCGGCGCTCTCCATCGTCAAGAGCACCCTGGACAAGAACGCGACGCTCTCCGGCATGATCGACGGCGTACAGATCACGCAGGTCGGGTTTCCCGGCACGTATGCGGAGGCAGGTCTGATGATCAACCGCTTCGAGACGGCGGAAGGAACCTTTGCCGACCTCAAAGACGTCACCTATTTCGCCTTTGAATACGCGAACCCCCTCGGGCGCACAGCGCTCATCAAGATGCAGGACGCCGCCGGTACGCAGGCGACGATCGCTGAGAAGTCGGAGATCACCTTCCTCGACCGTAATTTTGAAAATCCGCGCGTCGTCAGTCAGGCGGATCCCTATATGCGCACGGATACAGGGAGCGGCTGGATGATCGTGCCCCGCACGGCGTTTACGGGGCTCGGAGATACGCTCGCGGCGTGCTATCTCCTGCTCAACGCTTATGACGCGTCCCTGAACGGCTCCGCGATCCAGTTCGGCAAGATCCTTACCTATCGGGGAGAAATTGCCGATTACACAGCGGGAGAGGTCATCGCCGATCCCTATTCCTGGTCCCTCACGGACTACACCGCCCGCCTGGCAACGACGTCGCAGAAACCCGTCGTACAGATGGCGCGCGTCCAATCTGCGCCGCTGATCGAAATTCCCATCGCCTGCGATTTCGGCGACGTGCGGATTCTGGAGGATTTCTCCGCCGGCTACAGCGAAGACGAAGCGGAATACAACGCCGCCATGGCGGGAAAGATCTACGACAAGGTCGGAGGGCTCACGGTGGCGCGCAGCGCTTCCGAATACGGAACGGCGCTCAAAGTAACCGTGACGGAGCCGAAAGCAGACCGGCCGGACGATTATGCGGGGCTTACCTTCGCCGCCAAAGCCGCTGTCAACCGCTGGACGCGCTGGAAGAACGACGAGGATTCGCTCGAGGGCGTCACGCTCTTTTTCTCCAACCGATCGGACATGGAAATTTCCTTCAGCTTTGAAATCGATGAATTCGACCCCGATCAGAATCTGTCGGAAAACCCCAGCGGAGAACGCTGGAGCGTGGCGCTGGGCGCGCGCGTCATTCTCTACGATACCGTAAAAGAGCAGCAGTCCCTCGTTCACGCTACGCCCACCGTCAATATTCCCGCAGGGTTTACCGGCTGGGTTAGGATCCCCGTAAGCGGATTCAAGAAAGCGGCATGGTGCACCTGGGGCAATTCCGTACTCGACCTGACGAACGTACCGCAGTTCACCCTGGCGTTCAATACGCAGATCAATCTCGGCGCGGAATTCGTTTTGGACAGCATCGGGCTCTACTATAACAAGACCGTCGTCAAATCCATGTTCCGCGACAACGGCAGCTCCTTAAAGGACAATATGGAGGCAGGAAAATGAAAAAGATTACGATAATGGCATTTCTTCTGGCGTTCGTTCTCGCGTTCGGCGCGTGCGAAGAGCCCCAGAACAACGCGCCCGTTTTGCGGAATCCCGAGGGTACGATCTCTTACCTCTTCCCCTCGTATGAAGGTTTTTATTACGAAGCACCCTCTGTTCTGACGGAGGAAAACCGCTTGGTCGTCAGCTATACCACAAACGCGACCGGGGGCTCCGAAGACAGCGTGATTGCCGTCCGCACGGCGGCAAAGAGCGGCTCCGCCTGGGACTTTTCGGCAGAGCCCTCCGTCGCAGTCGCGCCCTCTGCGGACGGATGGGACAAATACAACGTCGGCAACGGCGACATCGTTGCAGGGAGCTTCACCTACCGGGGAACGGATTACTCTTATCTGATGGCTTATGAAGCGAGTCCCGCCGCCGCGGAAAAGCGTTTTTCCGTAGGGCTCGCCGTCTCTTCCGACCTGAAAAACTGGGAGAAGGTGGGAAACGCCCCCTTCCTCTCCTATGATTACGAGACGTACGGCGACACCGCCGGGATCTGCTATCCCAGCCTCGTCAACCTCAACGGAAAAGGCAACATCCTGCTCTTTTATACCTACGCCTCCTCTACCGTGACCGAAACCAGGTTCGTAGAGGCAAATCTCTCCGACCTCGATCATCCCGCCGTATCGGGCAGCATCTCCGTCGCGCACGAGGGACTTCCCCTGGACGGCAACGAGTGGGCTGTCGTGACGAATGCCGATTTCGCATACGACGCGGAAACGGATGAAATCTTCATCGTCAAGGACGGTTTCCCCTATGCCGCGCAGAACGCGCAGAAAGCGACCAAAGTCGAGATCGCCAAAATCGCGCTCGAATCTCTCTACGCGCAGACGGCGCGCTGGACGCCCGTCTGCTCGATCGTGGACGAATTCGTCGCGGGCGGGTACTCCCGCATCTACTCCGCGGCGTTCGTCTCCGACGCATGCGCATGGATTGCGGGCGAAGAAGTTTCCATCGCGTTCACCTCGGGCGTCGCGCAGAAAAACGCCGAAGACAAGACATGGATCCACAGCCCGGGCATCCATCTTCTCTCCATCGAAGCTGCACTGCGGGAGGACTGACCGTTGAAAAAATTGATCGCGCTGATCGCTTCCCTTCTTTTCCTTCTGCCGGCAGCGGGCGGCTGCGCCCCCGACAAGCCGGAAGAGAGTCCGGGCAACAACCTCCCCTTCGACGAACCGCTGGAACATGCGTTCAACTACTGTCCGTCCGTCATACAGGAAGAGGACGGCACGCGTTACGTCTATTACTGTGCCAACAAGGTAAGCGGCGTCATTCAGGATCATATTTATTGCAGAAAGGGCACCGTGAACGCCAAAGGCGGATACAGCTGGTCGGAAAAAACGCTGGTGCTCGCCCCCACGTTCGGCAACTTCGACGCCTTTCACTGCTGCGACCCCACCGTCATCGAGGGAGCATTCCGCTATCGCGGCACAGACTACAAGTACCTGATGGCGTACACGGGCAACACCTCCAACATCAACAACAAAGTCGGGTTGGCTTTTTCCAACGATCTGATGTCCGGCTGGGTCAGCATGGACGAGCCCTTCATCACGTACGACGGCGACAAAACCCATTGGGGCGTCGGTCAGCCGGCACTGCTGTCCGTAGACTGTCAGGGCACGGTGCTGCTGCTTTACGCAGTCGGCGGCACCGCTACGTACATGAGGGCGGAAACATGGGCCCTGTCCGATATGTCCGAGCCGAAACGGCTCGGCGCCGCGCAGATCACGCACAGGGGCCTTACCTCTCTCACCGGCGGAGCGGACTACCTCAACAACGCGGATATCGCCTTCGATCCCGCCACCCGGCGCTATTACTTCGTGAGCGACTGCCACCCTTACCCGACGGACGGCGATCCGCTCTTCGTGTCCGACTCCTTCCGCGTGACGTATCTCGGCGAAGCGGGCGGGATCGGCGACCTGTTTGAGAGCGCGCTTTCGCAGGCGGGAAAATCCTGGATGAATCTGGCCACCGTGGGCGAAGCGGAAACGGGTTTCAAGCGCAACAGCAACTGCGGCATCGTGAGAGATTCCTTCGGATATCTGCCGAATCCGGACGAAATCGAAATTCTGTATTCGATGAGCGAACTGGGCGGGCAGTACGAATGGACTTACCGCATTTACGCCCACACTCTCTCGATTGAAGAGTAACAGGCACCCCGGCGCAATCAAAACCACCGGTAAAACCGGTGGTTTGCACATACCCTGAAAGGGTAACCCAGCCGCCCCGTTAACGGGTATCGCTTTTACTATAGCTTCTTATTACACTACACATCTGTAAAACAGATTCTTTATTTTATTATCGAACTGTATTAACTTTAACTATAAGGTTACTTTTTTATTATCGAAATTTGCTCAAGCAATTTTTTATCTTCCCCCGGTAGAACCGGGGGATTTTTCATGCGAAAGCGCATTCAAAACCACCAGTTAAACTGGTGGTTTGCACACCCCCTAAAAGGGTAAGCTGCCGGCTCACCCGTTAAAGGGTACTGAATTTGGCAACGCATCACTATCTCCGGCAGCCGCTATGTCGTGGCTGTCTTTTTTTTGCCTTATTTACTCTTTATACCCGTGAACGGGTCTATGTACTCACTTATGCTGATTTGGTCGCGCGTATAATCTTCTTCCAACTGTTTCTTTATATACTCACTTATTACTCTCTCGTTACGCCTTACCGTAATAAGCCGTAATTCTGAAATAGTTTGCCATAATGATTTCCTCCTTTTAAGCGGCAAGTTTTTTGATGGTACGGTTGGCGTAAGGCAGCCAAACTTTGTTGACGTAATGCAAAATTTCTTCGTCCGGCGTTTTATTGTACGAAGCATAGCATTGCAGTACTTTGTGTGTTCTGAGCGAGTATTCGAGCGTTACGAGCGGTTTTTCCGGTCTGTCCTTTGCGCGGATAAAGAAGATGAGCGATTGCTCCTGTGCAAACCGCTCGTCGTACTGCATTCGTCCCACGCAGTGGTGCATGAGTTCGCCCTCACGGATCAGGTCGGCGGGCGATCTTGCAATGATGCAAATGAACGCGCTCCGCTTGTTGTGCTGCAAGGGAGAATACTTTTCGGCAACTTCGGAAAACTTCTGCATCAGCGCCTGCTTTTTGCCCGCTTCTTCGAGCGCCTTTTTCTCCGCGTATTGCTGCGTGCGCAGGTCGTGGGAATAGGTAAAGTCTTTCGGAAACAGGTTGCATTTCAAAGTCATATCGATACCGAGCATTTTGCAAGCGTTCAGATAATCGAGATACAGCCGGTCGGAAACATTGTTCTTTTCGGTGTAATCAAAATACTTTTTGAGTTCAAAGCCTTGGAACAGCTCGCGTATGGGCGCCGTGCCTGCGTCCCGTTCAAACTGCTTTTTACGGAAGAGGAAGTGACCGACTTCCTTCAAAGGCAGTCCCGTTTTATACGCCTGCGTGACCGTCGTAAAGTTGTAAGAGTTGCCATACGGAAGAGCGAGTTCTTCTCTGCTGCGGGCGATCCATTTGCGGAATGCTTTGTCTTTGGCGATTTTTTTGAGCAGAGAACGGTTTTCCGCATAAGCGCCCAGACCGAGCTTTAAGAGATATTCCGTCTGCGGGTACTGTTCGTATATCCGAAGGTAGTTGATAATGTCCCTGCCTTTGTAGAGCTGATAGGCGCTGTACCTGTATTCGGGGAATTTGCCGACTACGTCTCGATTGATGAGCATTGCGTAGGGATCGTAATATCTGGTATCCGCGGCATACCATTTGCCGTCCTCGAATTGTTTCTGCTGCGATTGCAGCTCCTCCGCATACCAGCCGACGCGAAAGCCGTGACCGAGATAGCTGTATTCCATATCGCGGACAAAGCAGTATTTGGAATGTACGCCGTGAACGGCAACTTGCTTGCAAGCCCAGTGTTTGTTTTTGATATTCGTAACGGCGACGGTCACTTTTACAAGCTCCTTTTTCCATACGGTCAGATAGGCGTAATAGCGCACCGTGTTTGTCTGCCAAGGCTCGATTTTCAGATCGCGCTTGTAGATGGAGTCCATAATGTATTCGGGAATGGGTTTGATGTCTTTTTCTGTCATAGTTTTTACCTCAATGTAATTTCATTGCCGAACAGTTCGTCCAGAACGGCGAGTGCTTTCGTGTGAAAGGCGGAAAGGTCTAAATCGGGTTCGTCTTCCGAAAGATCGGGTTCTTCGATGTCGCCGTCAAATTCGCGCATCTGCGCTTCGGAGAGTATCTCGCCCGTTTCTTCGTCGATCTGTTCTTGCGGTCGTTTTTCGATAGCGCGAACGTCGTCGGGCGTTTCGCATACCGCCAGCTTGTAGCCTTTTTCCGTCAGTCGGTTTATGTAGTTATCCGCCGCGTGGTACGGAAAGCCGATCATCGGCACGCGCTCTTTCAGTCCGCAGTCCCGCCCCGTAAGGGTAAGATCGAGTTCTTTTGCAAGCCTCACGGCATTGTCGCCGAATACCTCGTAAAAGTCGCCTAAACGGTAGATTACAACGCTGTCGGGATATTTCCTTTGTATATCCTGATAATTTCGGTATAAAGGCGAGCCCGCAGGCTTCGGCTCTTGAACTGTTTTCTTTTCTTCCTCGGCGAGTTCCGCGAGGATCTCCTGTATTTCTTCCTCGGTCGGCTCGTCGTCCTCGCATTCTTCGGAAGGCGTATTCTGCGCAGGCTCGTCCAAAAGGTCGAACATCGACATCTGCGGTTTCGGCTGCGGCTTGGGCGGTGTCTGTTTTGGCGCAGGAGTTTTCGGAACGGGCTTTTTGTATTCCTTGCCGTCCTCGGTATAGAGCGTGCCTTCGATGCTGTCCTCCTCGAAATAATGTACCGCCCAGCCGAATACTACGCTGTCCTCGATGCACGCCGACGATGAACCTTTCTCGGCTTGCTTCCTCGCTTCGTCACAGGCGTACTGCATAAAGCCGTCCAAAGTCTTTTTGCTCAAAAGCGTTTTGCCGTCTTTTTCAATGCGCACGTCGTTGTTAATTTTCTCGGCGAGGATTTCACTGACGTTTTCTTCAAGATACTGTTTCACAAGTTCCTGTGAATTCGTTTTCGTTTCAAGATTGAGTTTCATATATCCTCCGTGTTCGTAATTTCCAAACAGAGCAGGAAGCCCGTCTTAAAAGCAAGCGCATAGGTTTGTTCGATCAAAAATTCGTAATTGAGCGAAACGACGTCCGTATAGTCGTCCAATGCGTCTGTACCGTTTTTCGTCAGATGCTCTTTGAGCTTGTCATATAGTTGCATTTCTTTGTCGAGCTGTTCCTGCGGCAGTTTCAGGTTTATTCCTTCGATCTCGCCTCTGGAAAGTTTTTCGATAATAGATTTCATGGCTGTACCAAAATACAAATCACGGTTCAAAAATGGAGCACGCCGAACACAAAGGCAAAATTGCTACAATTCTTTGACATCCTGGAAGAGGAATATAGCGGTAGCGACCTAATTGATTTTGAGGTCCTGGAGGAGTTGAGTTCGAGCAGTGAAAGCGCGGGATATGGAATCAATAGTGATACTGCATCGTTCACGCTTTATAACAAGGAGCGCAAGTTCGACAAAGGATATTTGCGATCTTTGCTGTTGCTAAATCGTAAGGTTATCCCTTATATCGGGATTGAGCGGGATGGCGAAATAGATTACACGAAACTTGGCACATTCTATTCCGACGAATGGACCGTGCCGCAAACGGATATCACGGTCAAATTGAAATGCGTGGATAAACTCATGAGTTTGCAGTTGGTAACTTATATCGGATTTCCGTTTACGGCAGGGACGAATTTATATGCTATTGGAGTATACATACCACTGTTGGTCGATTTTTCAAAAACGCAAATTTTACTTTTTCTTTCCGTATTTGCCGTTATGACTATCCTATGGTGTTTTGTAAGCGCGTGTCTTATCGGAATTCCTTCGATCAAAAACAAATTACAGCGTTATAAAAATATTCTTGTTCCCGTCATTTTTGTATCCCTCGGAATTTACATACTACTGAAAAACCATTGCGCCGTATAAAGTTTCGGCTGCAGTCATAGCGGAATGGCGGGCAAACGCACGCAGGGAGACGACGGCAACGCCGCCCCTGCGCAGCCGATTGCCGCAGAAGATGGGGTTTTATATTCGCATGATGTCCACATACTGGATAAAAGCACAGACAGGCTTATTGCTTTATCCCTGCATCCGAAAATGATATAAACAGGAATTGGCTCAAAACAGAGAATTTTTAAAAACGTAAAAAACTCCCGAAAAGAAGTTCGTCCGCGTTGCGCCGAAGTATCGCAGAACGTTTCGGGGAAAGGAGAAACCGACGAAAAACTGACAGGAGACGGCATATCGCCGTCTCCTGTTTACATGCGTCGTGTTTCGACGCGTTGGCGGAGGCTGAGGGATTCGTAAGGAGCTCTGCGACGGAATAGCGCAGCCTTGCGGAGCGTCACGCGTTCTGTTCCCGAACGCCGAAGCAACACACGGCAAGGCGTTTTTGACGAGAGAGAAAAAAGGAAAGCAAACAGCTTTCCTTTTTTCTTTCTCGGCCTTGAGCAAATGCCGTGTATGGCGGAGGCTGAGGGATTCGAACCCCCGTGGGCTTTCACCCAAACGGTTTTCAAGACCGCCTCGTTATGACCGCTTCGATAAGCCTCCGGCCAATATATTGTAACCGATTTATGCGCGGAAAGCAAGCGTTTCACTTCAAATTTTTCCGCTATACGTCCTCTTTCAGATGATCCTGAAAGCCCTCGCCGTAAATCTCTTTCGCCCCCGAGACGATCATAAAGGCGCGCGGGTCGGCTTCGCGGACGATATCCTTCAGCTTCGGATAGAGATGTTTCTTGATCGCGATCATCACGATCTTTTTTTCCGCATTCGTATAGACGCCGGTTCCGTGAAGATACGTCGCGCCGATATCCAGCGTCTGCAACGCACGTGCGGCGATCTCTTCAAAGTGCTCGCTGACGATATAGACGAGCTTCGCCTCATTCCCGCCGTAAATGACAAAGTCCATGACCACGCCGTTGACTAAAATCGCCACCGCCGCATACATCGCGAGCTCGATATCGCAAAAGACGATGCCGGAGATGATCGCGATTGTCAGATCGACGATCAGAAACAAGGCGCCCGTCTTGATATGCCGGTAGCGGGACCGCAGAATTTTGACGATGATATCCGTTCCCCCCGTCGTACAGCCCATCCGGAAGACGATGCCCAGCCCCAGCGCAGAGACCGCCCCGCCGAAGAGCGCGGAAAGGAGCAGATCGTCCGTAACCGGAATCAGCGGGCCGAACAGCCAGGCCGCTCCGTCGATGGACGCAGAGAAGACGATCGTGGCATAGACGGTCGAAAATAAAAATTCTCTTCCGAACTTCCACAATCCGAGCGCCAAAAGCGGAATATTGAGGCAGAATACGAGCGTTCCCGTGGGAACGGGGATAAAATTGCCCAAAATGATCGCTATGCCGGATACGCCGCCCGGCGCGAGGTTATGCGGCTCCAAAAATACGGACAGCCCCGCTCCCCCGATGACGCCGCCCAGCGTGATCATCAGAACCCTTGCGATTTTTTTCCACGTAACTATTTTTTTCATATTACCCCATCATTTTACCACGAACGGCGGAAAAAGTAAACACTTTTGCCCCTTTCTCCCGAGCGCGTTTTGCCGCGCGGAACCGCCCGCCGTTTAAGGTGCATTTTCAGCAGGCACAAGAGACAGGAGAGACCTCTCTTATCGGCCGTCCGTTCTGATTTTCGCCCTCTTTTCCCTCCGCTATACCGGCCGCATCTTTTTCGGGCGAAAAAAACGCGCCTTTCAGGGCGCGTTTTAAGTTTTAAAACCTTTCGGTCACGATTCAAACTGGCTGTTATAGAGCGAAGCGTAAAAGCCGTCGGCGGCAAGCAGATCGTCGTGCGAGCCCTGTTCGATGATATTGCCGTCTTTCATCACCAGAATCAGGTCGGCGTTTTTGATGGTGGAAAGCCTGTGCGCGATGACGAAGCTCGTTCTGCCGGCAGTCAGGCGATCCATTGCGTCCTGAATCAGCTGCTCGGTGCGGGTATCGACGTTGGACGTCGCCTCGTCCAAAATCAGCATGGGGCTGTCCTGTACCATGGCGCGGGCGATGGTGAGAAGCTGGCGCTGCCCGCCGGACAGATTGGTATCGTCATCCAGAACCATGTCGTAGCCGCCCGCAAAGGTGCTGATGAAGTGGTCGGCGTTCGCGGCGCGGCAGGCCTCTTCGATCTCCCCGTCCGTGGCGTCCCGCTTGGCGTAAGCGACGTTCTCGCGGATGGTGCCGTTAAAGAGCCATGTATCCTGCAGCACCATGCCGAACAGCGACCGCACCGCCTCCCGCTTCACCGAAGAAACGGGGACGCCGTCGATGAGGATCTCCCCTCCGCTCACCTCGTAAAAGCGCATCAGCAGGTTGACCATCGTGGTCTTGCCCGCCCCCGTGGGACCGACGATCGCCACCTTCTGCCCGGGCTCGATTACGGCGGAAAAGTTGTGGATAATCTCCCGATCGGGCGTGTAACCGAACCGCACGTTCCTGAATTCCACCCTTCCGGTGACGTTTTCGATCGCGTCCGGCTTGCCGGTTTCGTCTTCCTGTTCGGGTTCGTCGAGGAACTCAAACACGCGTTCCGCCGCGGCCGCGGTGGACTGCAGCGTGTTCGCCACCTGCGCGATCTGATTGATGGGATTCTGGAACAGGCGCACATAGATGAAAAAGGAGGTGATGATACCGGGTTCCGCGATCCTGCCGTTGATAAACAGCAAAACGCCCACCACCGCGACCGCCACGTAGCCGAGGTTGGATACGAACGTCATGAGCGGCATCATCAGACCGGACAAAAACTGCGATTTCCAGGCGCTGTTGAACAGATTCCGGTTGGTCCGGTCGAAATCCTCGCGCACTTTCTGCTCGGCGTTAAACGCCTTGACGACGTTCTGTCCGGCATACGTCTCCTCGATCTTTCCGTTGAGTTCGCCCAGGTAATTTTGCTGGCCGATAAAGTATTTCTGGGACTTTCCGACGATGAGGAGCATCAGCAACATGCCGAGCGGCACGGTCAGAAGGGCGGTCAGCGCCATTTCCCACCGCGTGACGAACATCGCGATCAGCACGCCGCCCAGCATGATGACGGAGGAAATCAGCGTGCTCACGCTCTGGTTCAGCGTCTGTCCGATGGTGTCCACGTCGTTGGTCACGCGGGAGAGCACGTCTCCGTAGCTGCGCGAATCGAAATATCTGAGCGGCACGTCGTTGATCTTTTTAGCGATCAGCCCGCGCATCCGTTTGGAAGTCTTCTGATTGACGCCTGCCATCAGGAAGGACTGAACGTAATTCAAAAGAAAGGTCGCGCCGTAAAAGATCACGAGCGTGACGCCGATCCGGCCGACCTCGCCCATATCGATGGGAATGCCGAACACCGCCACGAAGATCTCGTTCGTAATATCGTTGATATAGCCGGGCGCCAGCACGCTCAGCACAGTCGCCGCCGCCGAAAACAGCAGCGCCAGGATAATCGCGGGATACTGCGGCTTTAAAAAGAGCACCAGCCGCTTGATGGAAGCCTTGAAATTCTTGGGCTTTTCAAATCCGCCCCGCCCCATGGGGCCGCCCGCGGGGCGCATGGGTCTTCTTTCGCTCATAAGCCGAGTTCCTCCTTGGAGAGCTGAGAAAGCGCGATCTCCCGATAGACCGGGCAGGTTTTCAGGAGCTCCTCGTGCGTTCCCTGTCCGACGGCGACGCCGCGGTCCAGCACGATGATGAGATCCGCGTCGCGGATGGTGCCGATGCGCTGCGCGACGATGAGGGACGTCGCGTTCTTCGTATACTCCTTGAGCCGGCTGCGCACTTCGCGGTCGGTCTTATAGTCCAGCGCGGAAAAGGAATCGTCGAAGATGAAGATTTCCGGGTCGATGGCGGCCGCCCGCGCAATGGAGAGACGCTGCTTCTGCCCGCCGGAGACGTTCTTTCCTCCCTGCGAGATGTGGGAATCATACCCCTCTTCCATCTGCTCGACGAACTCGGAGGCCATGGCGACTTCTGCCGCGGAACGGATTTTCTGATCGTCCGTCACGCCGCCGTAACCGATGTTGGAGGCCACCGTGCCCGAAAAGAGCGTGCCCTTCTGCGGGACGTAGCCGATCCGCGCGCGCAGATCGGCCTGCCGGACCTCTCTGACGTTCACGCCGTCCACCAGCACTTCCCCTTCCGTCGCGTCGTAAAAGCGCGGGATCAGGTTGACGAGCGTGGATTTTCCCGAGCCCGTCGCCCCGATAAACGCCACGGTATCCCCCTGCTTTGCGCGGAAAGAGATATCTTTCAGCACGTAGCCGTCCGCATCCGGATAGCGGAAGGAGACGTTTTTCATCTCCACCGTCGCCCGTTCGGTAAAGGGCTTCGGCTCGGCGGGTTCCCCGATCCTGTTCTCCGTCTCCAGCACCTCGTTGATGCGCTTTGCGGAAACGCTCGCGCGCGGAAGCATGATAAACAGCATGGTCAGCATCATAAACGCCATTAAAACCTGCATCGCCAGCATGGAAAAGGCGGTCATCGTCGCGAAGTCCAGCGAGCCCTCGTTGATGAGGGAAGCGCCCAGCCAGTAGATCGCCAGCGTGATGCCGTTCATGACGAGCATCATAAACGGGCTCATCAGCCCCATCACGCGGTTGGTGAAGAGGTTGACGCGCGTGACTTCCTCGTTTACCTTGCCGAACTTCTCCTCCTGATACTGTTCCGCGTTGTAGGCGCGCACCACGCGGAGACCGGTCAGGTTTTCGCGGGTCACGCCGTTCAGCCGGTCGGTCAGCCGCTGAATGAGCTTGAACTTGGGCATGACGATGACGAATATCGTGATCAGAACCGCCACCAGCACGCACAGGGCGACGGCGGTCGCCGCCGTCAGCGTCGCGCTCGTAGCCTGGATCCGGAAGATCGCCCATATCGCCGTGATGGGCGCGGAGATCGCCATGCGGAGAATCATCACCACCGCCATCTGCACCTGCTGGATATCGTTGGTCGAACGCGTAATCAGGCTGGGCGTGGAAAAACGGTTGATCTCTTCAAAGGAAAAAGAGACGACTTTTCTGTACACGTCCCCCCTGAGAGAATACGAAAAATGGGCGGATACGTAAGCGGCGATAAAGCCGATCGCCATAGAGCACGCCATGCTTCCCAGCGCGAGGAGCAGCATCGTGCCGCCGATGGAAAGAACGGAGCCGACCGTCGCGCCCTCGTTCGTGATTTCGCTGATGATATTCGCGGAGTAGGTGGGGAGTTCCAGGTCGAACCACACCTGCGCCACGGTAAGCCCCAGGATGAGCGCGGTCAAAATCCAATCCACGGGTCGGAACCGCTTTAACAGCTTAATCATAAGACCTCCTTTTTGATTTTATCCATTTCCTCTCTCATCCCCTCTGCAAAACGGCTGTTCAGATCGAACAGCGCGGTTTTTTCCGCTTCGGTAAAGCGCGCCAGCACCCGCTGAAAAAAGCCGGTGACTGCGCGGTCAAACTCGTAAAAGCACTTTTCTCCCCGTTCGGTCAGGCGCACGGTCACGTTGCGGCGGTCGGCGGAATCCGCCTCGCGCACCACATACCCCTTTTCTTCGAGCGACCGCACCGTGCGCGACACGGCCGGAAGAGATACGTCCATCCATTCCGCCAGCACCGAAATGCCGGCGCCGTTCTTCTCGCAGAAATGCACCGCCCCCAGCAGCTCGAATTCCCCCTGCGAGAAATCCCGCCGCAGTACCGCCACGCCCAGCAGGCGGTGCAGCTTGCGCATTTCAAAAAACAAGCCGGGCGCGGGCGCTTTCATTGCCGATCCCCCTCCCCCGTCAGTTTATGGCGGATACTCTGCATGCGCACGTCCAGACAGGTGATCTGATCGGCGCAGGCTTTCAGCTCCGCCGAGATCTCGGCGGCGTTCGCGATCTCTTTTTTGTATTTCAGCTGATGCTCTAAGCTCGCCCAGAAATCCATGGCGATGGTGCGGATCTGCACCTCCACCCGCTGCAAATGCTTCTGGTCGGAGTAGTAGACGGGCACGGAAACGATGAGGTGAAGGCTCCGGTACCCGTTTTCTTTGGGCGAAGCGATGTAATCGCGCACGTCCAGCACCTCGATGTCGTCCTGCATGCCGAGCATGCTCGCGACCTCGTAAATATCCTCGATAAACGCGCAGATCACGCGCACGCCCGCGACGTCGTTCAGGTTGTCGCGGATGGATTCGCACGTCAGGGGCAGCCCCTTGCGCATCAGCTTTTCGGCGATGCTCCTGGGCTTTTTCAGGCGGGACTTGATGCTCTGAATGGGCGTGCGCTCTTTCAGCACGCTGAATTCCTCGTTGAGGATCTCGAGACGCGTCTTCAGCGTGCTCATCGCGGAGCTGTAGCGGAACATCAGCTCTTTGAATGAAACGACCTCTTCCAATATATTCGGAACGGCCTCTTCCTGCGCCTCCGGTATCCCCGCTTCCCTGACAAATTCGATCGCGTTGATGATGGTCTTTCCTTCTTCCATACTTTTTCCTTTTAACAATTAACCAAGTGAATGCTTAACGTTGTTCAGTATATCATATCGAAATCCTGGTTGTCAAACGTTTCAAGGGGAAAAACGGCGAAAAAAAAGAGGAGATGTTTTCTCCTCTTTCGTTTTTTCCGGTCAGGGCGTGACGCGGTTGATATCCCGCGGGAACAGGCTGGCGCAGCGCACGTTCCTGAACCCCAGAAGGTTCATCGTGAGGCGCTCCAGCCCGAGCCCCAGTCCGCCGTGCGGGGGCACGCCGTATTTATGCAGCATCAGATAGCTCTCGAAATCGTCCGGATTCATGCCGCGCGCGCGCATCTTCGCGACCTGTTCGCCGTAATCGTGAATGCGCTGGCCGCCCGTCGTGACCTCCATTCCGCGGAACAGCAGGTCGAACGACAGCGTGTAAGCGGGATCGGCGGGATCGTCCATCGCGTAGAAGGGGCGTTTCGCCGAAGGATAGTGCGTCACGAAAATAAACTCGCTGCCGAATTCCTTTTCGGCGTACTGGCACATCAGCTGCTCCTCTTCCGGCTCGAAGTCGTTGAAATCCGTGATATTTTTCCTGTACTTCTCGGTGATGATCTTCTTTGCGTCCATGAACTTGATGCACGGGATCTCGTCGATCACGGGGATCTTCGCGCCGAGCAGCGCAACTTCCTTCGCGTACTCCGTGCGCAAAAGCTCCATGATGTATTTGAGCGCCCCCGTCTCCATGTTCATGATATCGGTGAAGCTGTCGATGAACCCCATCTCGAAATCCATGGAGATGTACTCGTTCAGGTGGCGGGACGTATCGTGGTGCTCCGCCCGGAACACAGGTCCGATCTCGAACACGCGCTCGAAGACGGAGACCATCGTCTGCTTGTAAAACTGCGGGCTCTGCGCCAGAAATACCTGTTTGCCGAAATAGTCCAGCTTAAAGATATTGGCGCCGCCCTCCGCGCCCGCGAAGTTGATCTTGGGCGTGCGGATCTCCGTAAAATCGTTCTTCTGCAAAAATTCGCGGAATCCCCGCGCGATTCCCTCCTGGATCTTGAAAATCGCCCGCTCTCTGGGGTTTCTCAGCGTAATGGGGCGGTAATTCAAATTGGTGTCCAAAGGCACGTTGTCGAGCTGCTTTTTGTTGATGACGATGGGCATCTGCTCCGCGGGAGAAGAGAGCACTTTCAGGTCGTGAATCTGAATCTCGAACCGGTCGTTCCCCGCGCGGTCCTTGCTGCCGACCACCTTGCCCGTCACGCGGACGGTGCAGCCCTCCACGATATCGTCTCTCCACCTGAAATCCGAAAACTCGGGCGAATACACGCACTGCACCTCGTCGCGCATGGTGCGCAGGATCACAAAGGAAAACCCCGTCATCTCGCGGATACGGTGAATGAACCCGTCGACGGAAACGACGCCGTCCGCATGCTCCTTCAGCTGATCGACCGCGACGGTGGACGGCACGATGACCCCGTTGATTTTTTCCATAAAAAACACATCCCTTCGCCGCGCAACAGCGCGGCATTTTTCTTACGGATTTATTTTACACTTTCTCGCCGCTTTTGGCAAGTATTTGAACCCCGCTTTCGGCAAAAGTCACTCCATATCGGGGTCTTTCCAGCCGGATACTTTCCCCATCACGTACGTGCCGTCGCAGAATAGATCCACCCAGTAGCGCGTCTTCTCCTCCCCCATCAGCTCGCCGTTCTCGTTGCAGCCGTCCCCGCACATGACGAGGGGATAACCGTAAAGCCCTTCGATTGCGGGCGAAGCGCCGACCGCCAGCTTGCTGAAGACGATCATCCCGCGGTCCCCCGCCTTCCACGTATCCTTGGGAAAATTGACGAGAATCATCTGCGTGAAATCGCGCGGCTCGGAATAGAGATAGATCTGATCGGGCTCCGCGTCCAGTATGGGCGAGCCGGCGGAGACCTGTACGATCTCCATCGCGCTGTTCAGCCCCGCGATCGCGCCGGAGAGCTCGCTCTCGGTCACGAATCCCGCAATGTCTTCCGCCGTCGCATAACCGCTCAGATCGTCCGCCGTGGCGTAACCTGTCAGCTCCTCTTTGGTCGCAAGCGCCGAAAGTTCGCTCTTTTGCGCGTACTGCTCCAGCTGCGACTCCTTCACGTATTCCGAAAGGTCGGGCGCCGCCGCTCCTCCCAGCTTTTCCTCCACAAACGCTTCCATTTCGGCGCGCTTTACGTAGCCCGCCAGCTGTTTTTCCACCAATGCCATAAAATCCTCCCTCGTTTCGTATTCCGCCCCCGTCAGCGAAGGGAGCACGTCCAGCGTAAAGACCTCCGTCTGAAAGACGAAGTCCTCTCCCTCGAACACGACCTGCATTCTGAGCGGCCCCGCGACCGCGGTCTGCTTTTTGTCGATCTTCCAGTCAAACCGGACGGCCGTTTCGTCCGCGCTCTTTTGCAGGGGCACTTTTTCCGCGTACCAGTCCGACCGCAGGAATTTCATGAAAGCGGAAGCGGCGGAGAGATCCAGCGCCCCGTATGCGCGCGCGCATTCAAAGGTGATCGTATCTCCGCCGTCATCCCCGCGAAATACCCGGACCGGAGGCAGCTTTACCGTTTTTTCATTGATATTTGCCGTCATATAAAACTCCTTTCCGGCGCCTGCCCGTGTCGGCGCCTTACCCTTACAGTATAACGCCTTTTTTCCCCGCCGCAAGGGGGATATGACAGCCGGAAGGAAAAAAACCGAATTTTTGTCCGACAGCCGCTGCGGATGCGCGCAAAAAAAACGCCGGTGCGGCCGGCGGATATGCGTAAACAGGCTGTCAGGCGGGTGAATCAAAACCACCGGTAAAACCGGTGGTTTGCTCATACCCTGAAAAGGGAAAATACCAGCTGCCCCGTCAACGGGTATCGCTTTTACTACAGCGTCTTATTGCTCCACACACCTGTAAAACAGGTCCCTTATTCTATTATCGAACTGTATTATCTTAACTATGTTGAACCGGGGAATTTTTCATGCGAAAGCGCCGTACAGATTCTGCGGAGCGCCCCTCAACGCACCGCGTCGGCAGGACGGAAAATCTGCCGCTTTCCCCCGGCATCCCCCCTCTGCCGTTGCCGCAGGTCGGGCGGCGGCGACGGAAACCCTTCCGCTCCTGCGCGGCGCAGGGCGAGCGCCTGTTTTTGCGCTTCCTGCAAAAAAATACTTGACCTATGCGAAAACGAATAGTATAATAGAAAAAAAAGGTAAATTTATGAAAAACAGCAACACCGACTATCCCTTGCGGGAAAAACTCCGCCCTGTCGAAGAAACGCTGAACCGCTTGTTCCGGGCCGCCAAGGCAGACAGCGGAGCGGAAAAGCGCCTGTTGTACAGCGCCTATCTGCAGGCGGCTACAGACCTCGGCTACATCGTCGTGCAGGCGGACGACGAGCGCATCTTTTTGTTCGACACGCTGTCCGTCTACTCCGGCGGCGGGGACGCGGTCGTGCACGAGGCGCTCCCGGCAGAGTGAGCGTTCAGTCTTCCATGCCCAGGAGATATTCCGGGCGGACGTCCAGCGTTTCGCAGATGAGTTTGAAATAGGAGATACCCGGCTCGTCTTCCCCGTTTACCCAGCGGCTCACGGTGGACTGGCTCACGCCGATCATTCTGGAAAACGCCAGCTGCGACAATTCTTTTTCTTTCAGCAAATCTTCGAAACGCTCACTAAATTCTTTCATAGATAACGATATTCTATGCAAAAACGCATAAAATAGCCAAAACTATGCGCAAGCGGATAAATAATAATTAAAAAATATGCGGAAAAGCATTATTTTCTCCGCTAACAGGAAATTATGCAAAACGAATCTTTTGATCCGCGCGAAGCGGAAAAACAACTGAACGAACTGTTCCGTGAATATCTCGGCGAAGATCAGCCCGGAAAAGCGGAACAAAAAAAGCGCCTGTATAAAGACTGCCTCAAAGACGTGACGGATCGGGGATATACGGTCTTGCAGAACGTCCACAGGGGCATTCTGGTGACGAAGCGCGCCGTCATTTACTGTTCGGAATCCAACGAAAAACTGCGGTATCTCCGGCAGAACGACGCGTTATAACGAGCCGCCGGGCATAAATTGCCGGCGTTCATGCGGCGATGGCGGCACTTCGTCACGCCTGTTTGTTGCGTCCGCTGTGCCGTAACTGTTTTTTCAAAGCGAATCAAGATCCACTGGCTAAGCCGGTGGTTTTTCAGTTTCGGGCGGTTAGCCCTAATACTGCCCTGCGCGCGCATACGACGCCCCGGCAGTCATGCAATCGTCACTTGTTACCCGTCAACGCGCCCCTTTCGGCATGTTGTTCTTCCCCGATTGCTTCGCTCTTTTTTCTTTATAAAGAGGCTCTTTCCTCTCTTTTTCCCCGCCCTGCTCCTCTTTTTTGTGCATCGGCAAAGCCTGTCTTAAACCGGCGGACTATCCGCGGGGTCTGACATAAAAGGAACCCCTTCCCGCCGCGGGAAGGGGTTTTAATTTTTTTCTTTCCGGTTTTTTTTCTCGCGCGGCTCCCCCCGCTGAAAGGAGAGAATCTTCTGCGCGTACAGCTTGCTCGCAATGGAGGTCGCCGCATATTTCAGCGCGAGGTCGGTGTAGTCGCCGTCCAGCGAAATCTCCTCCACCGGTTCGCCCACCAGACAGCAGGCGCGCAGCGCTTTCTCCTGCTCGTCGCAGAAATAATTATAGACCTGCTTCTCGTTTTTGCCTTCGAGCAGCGTATCGACCAGCTGCTTGATCTCGTCCAGCCGCAAAACCTGTTTCAGAAAACAGACCGCGTAGATATATGCGAGATGGCGGCGGTTGTACTTCTTCCCTTCCGGCGGCGGAACGATGCCGAACTTCACGTAGTTGTTGATCATGGAAGACGTGATGATGTTGTCTTCCGGATCGATTTTGAAAACAGAAAGCTGCCGGGACAGATACGCGAGCACCTGATCCATATATAAGTCGAGATCGGGAAATTCATTGCTCCTGATGATATGAAAGTGCTCGATTGTCTTATTGAATTCGATAAGCTCCCTCGTCTGATCGCTCATAGCCCCTCCTGTCTGCCATTATTTTACCACATTGCCGAAATAATTGCAAATGTTTCGGCAAAATACTTGACTTCGTATCCGTATTCATGTATTATGGTATCAAATACTAGATAGGAGGAGCAATGAAACAAACCGTTATCCTGGGCGACTCCATCTTCAAGGGAGTATTGCTCGCCGCAGACGAAAACCGCTACTACGTATCGCGCGAAATCGACTGGGCGGCAATCGGGCGGGAATTCGGCGCCGATATCCGCAACCTTTCCAAAATGGGATGCCGTACCACCCATGCGCCCGAAATCCTGAAAAAATACCTCGAAAAAAACGACCGGCCGGAAGTCATCGTCATAGAGCTCGGCGGAAACGACTGCGATTACGACTGGAAGACGGTGGCGAAAAGCCCTTCCCGCGCGTACCAGCCGCTCACGCCCTTCGGCCAATTTCAGGAAAATTACCGCGCGCTGATCGCGCTGGCGCAGGCGAACGCCGGGAAAGTGATCCTCGTCAACCTGCCGCCGATCGACGAAAAGAGCTATTTCGAGTGGATTACGCGCAAAGGAGAAAGCCGGGAAAATATCCTGTACTTTTTGCATGACGACATCGGCCGCATTTACCGCGATCAGGAAATGTATTCCGAGCGCATCGGCAAGCTCGCCGCGGAGACGGGCTGCAAGCTGATCGATATCCGCTGTTCCTTTCTGCAATGCGGGGACTACCGCCCCCTGCTCTGCCGGGACGGCATTCATCCGAACAGCGCCGGGCACCAAAATATTATCAGAACTTTCGGCGAGGAGCTCGCCGCATCATAAAAGAACAGAAGGAGGAGTTCAAAATGAAACTTGCCGTAACGGCGGAAACCACCATCGACCTGACGCCCGCGCTTCTTGAGGAGTTCGACATCAGAACCATTCCCCTGGGCATCACCCTGGAGGGCAAAGATATGAAGGACGGCGAAATGACGACGGACGAAATGTTCGAATACGTCGCGAAAACGGGCGTTCTGCCCAAGACCAACGCCGTCAACGAATTTGAATACGGCGAGCTGTTCACATCTCTGCTGAAGGAATACGACGGCGTCGTACATATCTCCATTTCGTCGGAGATCAGCAGCTGCTGCGCGAATGCGAAGAGCGCCGCGGAAAAGCTGAATAACGTCTTCGTCGTGGACAGCCGTTCCCTCTCCACGGGGATCGCTCAGCTCGCGATCTATGCGAGAAATCTGTCGCAAACCGATCTCAGCGCAAAGGAAATTTACGAAAAGGTACAGGCCCGCACCGCAATGCTGCAGGTCTCCTTCGAGCTCGAACGGCTGGACTATCTCTATAAGGGCGGCAGATGCTCCAGTCTGCAGTTTTTCGGGGCGAACCTGCTCAAGCTCCGCCCCCGCATCATGGTGAAGGACGGCAAAATGGGCGCGGATAAAAAGTACCGCGGCAAAATCGAGCTGGTAGTACGCAAATACTGCCGCGACACGCTGAACGAGTACAATACGCCGGACAAGAGCCTGGTCTTTATCACCTATACGACGGCTACGCCCGAAATGCTGAACGAGGCGACGAGCGCCTGCAAGGAAGCGGGATTCGAGCGGATCGAGTATACCCGCGCCGGCGGCACGATCTCCAGCCACTGCGGCGAGCACACGCTGGGCATCCTCTATTTCAACGACGGCCCCGAAAAAATCGAAGTTTCCAACTGACCCCGTCCGCCCGGAGCAATCCGGGCGTTTTTTTTGTTGAACCGGCGAAATTTTGATCAAAATGATTTTCATTTTTCCAAAAGTATGGTATACTTTGTAAAAACGAGGGAGGAAAACGAACGTGAAAATCGCAATATCCGCCGAAACTACGCTGGACATGCCCCTTGAAATGCGGGAACAATACGACGTGCATGTCATTCCCTACGGCATTGTGCTCGGCGGCGAAGAATTTTTCGACGGCAAGTATTCGACGGAAGAGATCTTTGAAAAAGTCAAAGAGCTGGACGAACTGCCCAAGACCAACGCCATCAACGCCTATACCTACGGCGAATATTTCAAAGAGCTGCTGAAAGAATACGACGGCGTCGTACATGTGTGTTTATCCGGGGGAATCACCTCTTCCACCGAGAACGCAAAGGCGGCGGCGGGAGAGCTGAAAAACGTATACGTCGTCGACAGCAGGTCGCTTTCGACGGGCATTTCTCTGCTCGTCTTATACGCCCGCCGGCTGGCGGATCAGGGGCTTTCTCCCAAAGACGTCTACGAAAAAGTGCAGGCGCGCGCGGAGAAGCTCCAGGTTTCTTTCGTCATCGAGCGGCTGGACTACCTCTACAAGGGCGGCAGATGCTCCAGCCTGCAGCTTCTGGGCGCCAATCTCTTGAAACTCCGCCCCCGCATTATTCTGAAGGACGGCAAGATGATCTCCGATAAAAAATACCGCGGCAGGATGGAACAGGTCGTCGCAAAATACTGTACAGATACGCTCAACGAGTTCAACACGCCGGATAAAAGCGAGGTGTTCCTCACCTACACGACCGCCACGCCCGAGATGGTAGCGGCGGCGCGCGGAGTACTGAAAAAGGCGGGCTTTGAGACGGTCTACGAGACGCACGCGGGCGGCACCATCGGAAGCCACTGCGGCGAACATACGCTCGGTATCCTCTACTTCAACGACGGAACGGACACGGTTTTTATCGACTGATCGCATTTTGAAAGAGTTTTCCAATAAAGGACAGCGTTGTTTCGCTGTTCTTTTTTTTTGTCAAAAGAAAACCACGCGATAAAGGCATGGTTAAAAAAAGGCTTTGCCGATGCACAAAAAAGAGAAGGAAAAACAAGAATAAAAAAGGAAAGAGAAAAGGAAAAAGAGCAACCAAGAAAGCGGAGCAGGACAAAGGAGAAGAAAGGAAAGCGCAGAAAAGACCCGTTTACGGGCAGCAAGTAACAAATGTGTGACTGGCAGGTCAATCATAAGCGCACTTGTGCGCCGCCTGTATCGATTAGAGCTATGCCCGAAATTGTAATACCCCCCGCCTTGCGGATGGATTATTTTTTTGACGCGTTCCCCTGAATAAAATGAGCCAACAAGCTCCACAGCGCTCCCGCATCCTTCCTGAAATCTTATAGCAAATTAAATTTCCCTTTCCGACAAACCGAATCGCGCCGCTTCCTCCCGCGCGCCGGAACCGCGTCCGAAATTCCGTTCCCCCTGTTTCAGGAGTGTCTTATGAACCCCCGTGCGCACCGCCGTCCATTGCCCCTGTAAAAAGGCTCCGTTCCCCGCCTTTACGCATAACAGCGCAATCCCGACAGCAAAGAATTTCCTTCAACATACCGCTCTTTTGCGCAGATCATGATAAATCGGGAAAACCCCCGGCTTAATCATAAGCCGGGGGAGCAATCTAACAGCAAGTATAATAGCCGCGGCGTTCTGATTTCTCCCTAAAACAGAGGAATAACAAGTGAAAACGCGCGCTTTAATTTTATAAAATCTTCTTCAAAAACTGCCCGGTAAAGCTCTCGTTTACCGCGGCGACCTCTTCCGGCGTGCCGCAGGCGACCACCGTTCCGCCGCCCGAACCGCCTTCCGGTCCCAGATCGACGATATAGTCCGCAATCTTGATGATATCCAGGTTGTGCTCGATGACGATGACGGTATTGCCGCCCGTCCGCAGCCGCTGTAAAATTTCAGCCAGCTTCTGTACGTCGTAGCTGTGCAGTCCGGTCGTCGGCTCGTCCAGAATATAGAGCGTCCTGCCGGTGGGGCGCTTTGACAGCTCGGTCGCCAGCTTGACCCGCTGCGCCTCCCCGCCCGAAAGCGTGGTGGAGGACTGCCCCAGCTTGATGTATCCAAGGCCTACGTCCTTGAGCGTCTTGATCTTGTTGTAGATGGAAGAGAGGTTCTGGAAGAAGTCGCACGCCTCGTCCACCGTCATTTCCAGCACGTCGTTGATGCTTTTTCCCTTGTATTTGACCTGTAAAGTCTCTCTGTTGTAGCGCTTGCCCTTGCAGACCTCGCAGGGAACATAGATATCCGGCAGAAAGTGCATTTCGATCCTGATGATGCCGTCCCCCGAGCAGTGCTCGCAGCGCCCGCCCGCGACGTTGAAGGAAAAGCGCCCGGACTTGTATCCGCGCTCCTTCGCGTCCGGCGTGGAGGCGAAGAGATCCCGGATGGCCGTAAACACCCCCGTATAGGTCGCCGGATTGCTGCGCGGCGTGCGCCCGATCGGCGACTGGTCGATGTCGATCACCTTGTCAAAGTGCTCAATTCCCTCGATGCGTTCATAAGCACCTGCGCGCACGCGCGCCTTGTTCAGCTCGGTCGCGAGCACGGGATAGACGATCTCGTTGACCAGCGAGCTCTTGCCCGACCCCGAAACGCCCGTCACCGCGGTGATCAGCCCGACGGGAAAGGAGACGTCGATATGCTTCAGGTTGTTCTGCGCCGCCCCCACAACGGTCAGCCACTTGTCCCCCGCGGGCTGACGGAAGGCGGGAACTTCGATCTTCCGCCGCCCGGCGAGATAATCGCCGGTGATCGAGCGGGGACTGTTCATCACTTCCTCCGCCGTGCCGCAGGCGACGACTTCCCCGCCGTGAATGCCGGCATAGGGACCGATGTCGACGATATAGTCGGCGGCGCGCATGGTATCCTCGTCGTGCTCGACGACGATCAGGGAATTGCCCAGATCCCGCAGATGTTTGAGCGTGGAAAGCAGTTTTTCGTTGTCTCGCTGATGAAGCCCGATGGAGGGCTCGTCCAAAATATACAGAACGCCGGTCAGCCCCGAGCCGATCTGGGTCGCCAGGCGGATGCGCTGCGCCTCCCCGCCCGATAGCGTGCCCGCGCTGCGCGAGAGCGTCAGATAGCCCAGGCCGACGTCCGTCAGGAAGGAGAGCCGCGCCCTGATTTCCTTTAAAATGGAATCGGCGATCAGCATATCGGTCGGCGAAAGCACGAGATTTCCGATGAATTCGGACAGCCGGTCGACGGGCATGTCGCAGAGCTCCGCGATGTTCTTTCCCCCGATGAGGACGGAGAGCGCCTCTTTTTTCAGGCGTTTTCCGCGGCAGGTCTCGCAGGGGGAGGTCGTCATATATTTTTCGATCTCGCTCTTCGTATAATCGGATGTCGTTTCGCGGTACCGCCGCGCGAGGTTGGGAATAATCCCCTCCCACGCGGATTCATAGCTCCCCGAAAAGGCGCGCGTGGCATATTCCAGCCTGATCTTTTCGCCGTTGTTGCCGTACAGCAGCATGTGATAGATCTCCGCAGGGAGATCCTTGACGGGCGTATCCAGGCTGAAATGATAGTGTTTGGCGAGCGCCGTAAAATACATCTCGGTCATCTTGCCCGTGTCGAGATTCCACCCGGTAATGGTCATCGCCCCCTCGCGCAGGGACTTGTCCCGGTTCGGCACCACCAGTTTTTCGTCCAGTTCCATGCGGAAGCCCAGCCCCGCACAGTCCGGGCAGGCGCCGAAGGGATTGTTGAAGGAAAAGAGCCGCGGCTCGATCTCCTCAATGCTGATATTGCACACGGGGCAGGCGTATTTTGTGGAATAGAGCTCCTCTTTCCCCTCGCAGGATATGACGACCAGTCCTTCCGCCAGCTTGAGCGCCGTTTCCAGGCTGTCCGTCAGCCGCTGTTCGATTCCGCCCTTGACGACGAGGCGGTCCACGACCACGGAGATATTGTGCTTGACGTTTTTATCCAGCTTAATCTCTTCGTCCAGCGCGTAAACGATGCCGTCCACTTCCGCGCGGGCGTAGCCTGCCTTGCGGTAGCCTTCCAGCTGTTTGGAATATTCGCCCTTTCTGCCCCGCACGACGGGCGCGTTGACCAAAATCTTGCTCCCCTCGGGCATCGCCATCACCTTGTCCGCGATCTGATCTACCGTCTGCCGTTCGATCCTGCGGCCGCATTTCGGGCAGTGCGGTTCGCCCACGCGCGCGAACAAAAGACGGAAATAATCGTAAATTTCCGTCACCGTGCCCACCGTGGAGCGGGGATTATTGGATGTGGTCTTCTGGTCGATGGAAATGGCGGGAGACAAACCCTCGATGGACTCGACGTCCGGCTTTTCCATCTGTCCCAGAAACATGCGCGCGTAGCTCGACAGGCTCTCCACATAGCGCCGCTGCCCTTCCGCGAAGATCGTCTCGAACGCGAGCGTGGACTTTCCGCTCCCCGAGACCCCGGTGAACACCACCAGCTTTTCGCGGGGGACCGTAAGATCGATATTTTTCAGATTATTTTCCTTCGCACCTTTGATTCTGATATATTCCTGCATCTCACTTTCTCATCTTCAATTTCAGTTTTGCCAGCGTGTCCCTGATCTCGATACAGCGCTCGAAATCCAGATTCGCAGAGGCGACCTTCATGAGCGCCTTCAGTTTCTCTATTTCGTCCGGGATATCCTTGGCGGCGATCTCCGCGGTGCGGTCCACCTTGCGGGTGATCTCCAGCGTGTTTCCGATCTCTTTGACGATGGTTTTCGGAATAATGCCGTGTTTTTTATTATACTCGTCCTGCACGGCGCGGCGGCGCTCGGTCTCGCGGATCGCGCGCTCCATGCTCCCCGTCACAACGTCCGCATACATGACGACCTTTCCCTCGCTGTTCCGCGCGGCCCGGCCGATGGTCTGAATCATCGCGGTTTCGCTCCGCAAAAAGCCCTCTTTGTCCGCGTCCAGTATGGCGACCAGCTTCACCTCCGGCAGGTCCAGCCCTTCCCGCAGAAGGTTGATCCCCACCAGCACGTCGAAATCGCCCTTCCGAAGCCCTGTCACAATGTCGATGCGCTCGAGCGTGTCGATATCCGAATGCATATAGCGCACCTTGACGCCGTTTTCCTTCAGATATTCGGTCAGGCTCTCCGCCATCTTCTTGGTGAGCGTCGTGACGAGGACGCGGCTCTTGTCCTCCGCCGCACGGCGGATCTCGGAGAGCAGATCGTCGATCTGCCCCTTAGTGGGGCGCACTTCCACGACGGGATCCAACAGGCCGGTCGGGCGGATGAGCTGTTCCACCACCTGCCCCGCCTGCCCCAGTTCGTAGGGCGCGGGCGTCGCGGAGACGCACACCATCTGCCCCACGCGCGCGTCGAATTCGTCAAACGTGAGCGGCCGGTTGTCGTACGCAGACCGGATGCGGAAACCGTAGTTGACGAGGTTGGTCTTGCGGGAGAGGTCGCCCGCGTACATCGCCCGGATCTGCGGGATGGTCATGTGGCTCTCGTCGATGAACAGCAGGAAATCGCCCGGAAAATAGTCCAGAAGCGTAAAGGGCGGCTCGCCCGGGCTTCTGCCGTCGAAGTAACGGGAATAGTTCTCCACGCCCTTGCAGTAGCCGATCTCGCGCATCATCTCGATATCGTAGCGCGTCCGCTGATTCAGCCGCTGCGCTTCCAGCAGTTTCCCTTCTGCCTGAAAGGCGGCGACTTCTCCGTTCAGATCCTCCTCGATGGCGACCAGGCTGTTCTTCAGCTTTTCGCTCTCCACCGCATAGTGGCTGGCGGGGAACACGACGGCGTGCTTTAACTCGGATATGACCTTTCCCGTGACGAACTCCGCCTCGCAGACGCGCTCCACTTCGTCCCCGAAAAATTCCACCCTCAGTACGATCTCGGTATTTCCGGACGGAAAAATATCCACCGTATCTCCCCTTACGCGGAAGGAAGAACGGGTAAAATCCACGTCTTTCCGCGCGTACTGGATGGAAACCAGCTTCCGCATCAGTTCGTTGGGGCTCATCTCCATGCCCGGCCGGATGGAGACCGCCAGGCGGTAATATTCCTCCGGCGCGCCCAGCCCGTAAATGCAGGAAACGGAGGCGACCACGATGACGTCTCTCCGCTCCGCCAGCGAACAGGTTGCGGAATGACGCAGTTTGTCGATCTCGTCGTTGATGGCGAGATCCTTTTCGATATAAGTATCCGTGCTGGGAATGTACGATTCAGGCTGATAGTAGTCGTAATAGGAAACGAAAAACTCCACGCGGTTCTCGGGGAAAAACTCCCGGAACTCGTTGCACAGCTGCGCGGCGAGCGTCTTGTTGTGCGCGATCACGAGCGCGGGGCGGCCGCAGTTTTTGATGACGTTCGCCATCGTGAAGGTCTTGCCGCTCCCCGTCACGCCCAGAAGCACCTGCGTGCGAAGTCCGTCCCGAATTCCCTCGGTGAGCTTTTCGATCGCCTGCGGCTGATCGCCGGTCGGCTGAAATTTGGAATGTAAGACAAATTCTTTCATGTAAAAATAGCCCTTAAAATCAACCCGATCACAAAGCTGACGGCGGCGAGCGCGACCGTAACGCCGATCCGGAAGAAGAGATTTCTCTTTTGCACCTGTTTGCTCCTGAAATACCCCTGCCCCTTGGCATGCAGGGTCACGCAGTAAACGCGCTCCCCCTTCCGGTCCGAATAGACGATATCCAGATAATCGTCCATTTCCAGCGCGGAAAGCACGCGCTCCAGGCGGTCCTCCGTAAAGCCCTCCCGCTTTTTCAGGGAAGCGAGGAGATCCTGCGGCGTGATCAGCGTGCAGTCTTTTCCGCCGCAGAAGCGCAGCACGGCGGTCAGCACGGCGTCCTCCCGCGCGCTCAGCATAGTAGCCTCCAGAGAAAAAAGACGAGAAATGCCAGAATGCCCGCGGCGGAACCGCCCGCAAACGCACCCCAGAAACACGCGATGAAATCCGAACGGCGGTTTTCGTACTCCCTGGCTTTCTCGTCCTCTTCTTCCTCGAAAAGGCGCTTCCCTTTGGGCAGCGGGCAAAGGCAGACGTCCGAATCATCCTGGTACTTCACGCTCACGTAGTCGCGTGCGGAGAGAACGGAGAGGCCGAATTTTACGTCCTCCTCGTTCATGCCGTAATACTGCGGCAGCCGTTCGGCTAGTTCTGCAAAGGATACCACCTTATACCCGCCGCCGCACATTTCGTTGACAGCCTTCAGAAGGCTTTTACCGCGTCCGTCCAACATACACGCACAGTATGTGTTTTCGGCAAATTTTTATCCGCCGCCCGGCGCGCGGAAGAAGCGAACAAATGTTTTTCTAATTGTACCACACGCCCGCCGTTTTGTCAATAAAAACACATCGGTTTTTGTCTGCTCCGAAACAGCAGTACAAAAAAGAGCGCCGCAGCGCTCCTTTCTTTAAATTTTATCCTAATCTTTAATTTATCTAAAAATGGTTTCCGCTTTCTCCGTCGTCCAAAAAGTAATCCAGATTCATGGAACTGTATTCCTCTGCAATCGCCTTCTTCATCTTTTTGACGCGATTGGAGACGAAATACAGCGTCACCAGGGAAGTAATCCCGTCCGCCATAGCGGAAATCGCCAAAAAAACGATGAGCGCACCCTCCGCACGGAAGGGATTGACGATCAAAACGATGCCGAACGCCGTCATCAGCACGGAAAAAATCAGATCCAGCCACCAGGTGGAAACGCCGAACCGACGGTAATCCAGCGCGTCCTGAATCAAAAAGAGGTTGCGCACGACAAAAATGATCCCGAAGATAAACGCAAATGCCGAAGCGATCTGCGGCGCACAGGCCAGAAAGAGAATGCCGAACAAGATCTCGACGGCGCCTTTGATAAACCCAAAGGGTTCGTAACCGTAAATGAAATAATTGACGATGCTGAGCAATCCCCCCGCGAGCACGATACCGCCGAAAAGATAACAGACCGTCATCTTTGTCACCGAGGGAATCACCAGCAGGCAGATTCCGAACACAATATAGAGTATCGATTTGACAAGGGAAGCTATCTTTAATTTTCTGAAAATCCCGTAATGTTCCATAACGTTCTCCTGTTTCTTTTTCTTATTATACCACGGCGAGGAGCGCTGAGAAAAACGATCAGGCCCGACACTGCAGCCCGATTTGTCGAAAAAAACCGTTCGCATTGCCCGGCACGGGCTTTGCGCAGCGGCAACCGATTGTTTTTTAAAATATTTCAAGAATGCTTTATCCCCCAAAAGGATCGATGAATTTTGGGGGATGAGGAGAAACCGACGTTACGGCAAAGCCCCGGCAGATCCCTGCAGGGGCTTGCGTTCTTCGTCGCGTTCCGACGACTGGGTTTAGTAGATAAAAATGCCGCCTTTCAGCACGGACGCTGAATTGTTGCTTTACTTGTTGCAATAGATCCTACCACCGCACTATAACTTCGGTATCTTCTGATATTACTTCCACGAGAGGAAGGCTGCATTGTTTCTTAAACCGATTCAGAGCCTTAACCATTTGTTTCAACTGACTGCGGTTAAGATTCACTTTGCACTTGTTTTTCAGCAGATTTTCCCCAAGCGAAGTTGCAAAAAGGAAGTTCGGTAATCTGATTACCATCGGACGTCCGTTTTCTTTCATTACTATCTTCATCATTCTACGGTAATTTTTACTGTGTCACCGCCGGCACTCTCGATGTCTACCAGTTCCCCGACAATGCCCTGTTCTGCCAATGCAATCAATTGAGTAACGTCGATGTCAATTTTTTTGTCTTTCAGCATCTCGAGTTCGCCGTCTTTCGCTAATAATCTGACAATGCCGAGTGGTAAATTGATGTTGACTTTATCTTTATTTGCGGACAGGATCCTTATCTTAAACACTAATTGATCGATATTCTTTTGTGTAGTAGTGACTACAGGTTTGTTCCCTCCCCTTCCCAGCAGGTAGTCAACCGAAGTTTCCAACAGGTCTGCCAGCTCAACAAGCAGCGTGATGTCCGGCGCGTTGATGTCCTTTTCCCATTTGGAAACCGATTGATTAGTGACATTGAGTTTTTCGGCAAGTTGTTCTTGCGTAAATCCTTTTTGCTTGCGAAGTTCCAGCAAACGTGATCCCAGTGTACTCATTGCGTATCCTCCTTTGATCTTTGTGATTTCAGTATACTACCGTTTCTAAGCATTTTCAACCGATTATTAGGCGAATCAGTCAACTGAAAAGTTGAATTTTTTTCCAACCTATGGTTGACCTGTCGCGCCGGTTTGCTTTTTTGCCAATTTCGCTGACATAAATTTTTAATGATAAGAAAAAACCGTGTATTGATGCAATACGTATCTCTGTCACGGTTTCGGTGCACTCAACAGGAGCTGCCGCTTGGGCACGGCGCACGGCTGACAGTCCAAACCGAGGGCTGTCAGGCCGTCGATGGTTTTTTTCAACTTTCCTCTCCTCAACGCCTGCATCTTCGGCACAAAAAAACACAGCACAGACGAAAGTCTGTGCTGTGTCTTTGGTGTGGAGAATGAGACTTGAACTCACACGGATAATCCATACGCCCCTCAAACGTACGCGTCTGCCAATTCCGCCATCCCCACAAGTTGCTTAAATAGTTTAGCGCATTTTAGCCGTTTTGTCAAGAAGTTGAGGATAGTATTTTTTATATTTTTCATATGTCCGGCTGATTTTTTCCAGATACTGTTCCGTCTCGCGGTAGGGAATCTCCGACAGCGTTTTCCCGTCCGGCGAGAGCGCCGCGTCCGAGAGCCAGCCGCGCACCGTCCCCTCCCCTGCGTTATATGCGGCCAGCGCCGTTCGTTCGTCCGGAAAGCGGTCGAAGAGATAGCGCAGATACCAGCATCCGAAATCCAGATTGTCCTCCGCGCAGAAGAGATCGTACGCTTCGATCCCCCTGCTGGACGCGATATATTCCGCCGTGCGGTCGGTGATCTGCATCAGCCCTTTTGCGCCGGCGCCGCTTTCCGCCCGCTCGCGGAAGTTGCTCTCCGTCCTGATTACCGCGAAAATCAGCGCGGGATCCAGATTGTCCCGGAGGGCGAGCGAACGAACGGTCTCCTCATAGCGCACCGGGTAGACGATTCTGCGCGCCAGCGGAATCCCCGCGATCAGAATCAGCCCCGCCAGGCAGACGACGGCGGTCCAGAATACGATTTGACTAAATTTTCGCTTGGATATCATCGAGCAGTACCGTTACCTTTTTTTCGAGTTCCCCGAGACCGGAATCGTTATATATAACAGTATGCGCGTTTTTCGGTAAATTTTCATAGTCAAACTGACTTTGTATGCGCGCCGATACTTCTTCGCGCGTCAGTCCGTTCCGCGCAGCCACCGCGCGGATCCGCTCTTCTCTCCCGCGCATGACGACGACAATCTGATCGAACAGATCTTCGCTGTGCGTCTCGAACAGAAGCTGAATCTCCACGAAGATCACTTTTTCTTTACAGGCGGCAAATTCCTCCCGCAGCCGGCGGAACACGCCCGCGTGGACGATTTCGTTCAGCTGCGCAAGCGCGGCGGAATCGCCGAATACGCGGGCGGCGAGCGCTCTGCGGTCGAGCGTCTCCCCGGCGATCTCCGCGCCGAACCGCGCGCGCAGCGCTTCCAGCACGCGCGGCTCCCCGGTCACCTCCCGCGCGAGGTCGTCGCAGGACAGCACGCGGTATCCCCGTTCCCGGATCATGGCGAGCACGGTGGATTTTCCGCTTCCGATCCCGCCCGTTACGGCTACTTTATAGGGCCCCTGATTATTTCGCGTCATACCAGGTCTCTCCCCGCTCCGCCTCTACCGTGAGCGGAACGGAAAGCGCCGCGGCGCCCTCCATTTCCCGCTTCAGAATCGCCTCCACCCGATCGGCTTCCTCCTTCAGCGCGTCTACGATCAGTTCGTCGTGCACCTGCAAAATGAGTTCGGAACGAAGCCCCTCCTCCTGCAGCGCGCGGGAAACGCCCAGCATCGCCAGTTTGATGATATCCGCGCTGCTGCCCTGCAGGGGCATGTTCATCGCCGCGCGCTCGCCGAAGCTGCGCACGTTGTAGTTGGCCGCGTTGATTTCCCGGATATAGCGTTTGCGTCCCAAAAGCGTGGATACGTACCCCTTTTCCCGCGCCTCCCGGACATTGCTGTCCATAAACGCCTTTACTTCGGGGTAGTTTGAAAAATAAGTTTCGATATAAGCGCGCGCTTCGGCGACGGGTATTTTCAGCTGGCGCGCCAGACCGAAGTCGCTGATCCCGTAAATAATGCCGAAGTTGACCGCCTTCGCGCGGCGGCGCATCTCTTTGGTCACGTCCGCAAGCGGGACGCCGAACACCTGGGAGGCGGTCAGCGCATGGATATCCTCTCCGCGGTTGAACGCGTCGATCAGCGGCCTGCACCCCGAAAAATGCGCCAGGAGCCGCAATTCGATCTGCGAGTAGTCCGCACCGACCAGGACGTGCGCCGCGTCGCGCGCACGAAAAAAACGCCGGATTTCGCGCCCTTCGTCATCCCGCACGGGGATATTCTGCAAATTCGGCTCCTTGCTGGACAGCCTGCCGGTGGAAGTCACCGTCTGATTGAACGAAGTGTGAATGAGCCCCGTGCGCTTGTCGATGAGCGGGCGGAAGCCCTCGATGTAGGTGGAGTACAGTTTCTGGATCTGCCGGTAACGAAGGATCAGCGGGACGACGGGATGCTCGTCCACGAGTTCTTCCAGAATTTCCGCAGAGGTGGAAAAGCCCTTTTTGTTTTTCTTTCCGCTCTTTAAACCCAGCCTGCCGAAGAGCAGATCTCCCAGCTGCTTGGGCGAGTTCAGGTTGACCTTTACGCCCGCCGCGCGGTAAATTTCCCCTTCCAGCTCTTTCAGCATGCCGCCGTACTTCTCGGAAAGCGCGTCGAGCGCGGCGAGATCGGCGTAAAAGCCGGATTTCTCCATGGCGTACAGCACGTCCGCAAGCGGGAGTTCAACATCGCGGTACAGCTTTTCCATGCCCTCTTCCCGCAGTTTTCCGGTCAGAATGCGCGCGAGCTCGGACAGCGCGTATCCCATGGCCTCCTTTCCGAAGCCGTACTCCTCCGCCACTTCCTCCGCGCGTTCCTCCCGCCCCGAAAAATCCGCGAGGTACTTCATCAAAAGCACGTCGTCCGCCGCGGCGAGAAACGGTACGTCGTAATCGGACAGAAGATGCCGCCATTTTTTCTTATCGAACAAGACGAGCTTCTTCTCCGCGGAAAAAACCGCGCGCAGCAAAACGGGCAGCTCCTCCGCCGAGAGCCCCGGATCGAAGAAATTGCGCCGCAGCTTGACCGCGTATTCCGTTCCGCCGCCCGTATAGAGCGAGAGATCCTCCCCGAAACAGAGCGAGATTGTATCTTCTTTTGCGATCTCCAGCGCGCGGGCGAGCGCCGTGACGGCTTCCGTCCTGACCGCAGGCCCCTCCTCCTCGCCGTCCTCGAACACGCCCTCCCGCTTTACGAGCGTGCGGAATTCCATTTCTGCAAATTTTTTGCGGACCGCCGCCGGAAAGGGAAATTTTACGCGCATTTTTTCCAGGTCGGTAGTTACGTCCGCATGCGTGTCGATGGTCGCCAGCACGCGGGACAGGCGGGAAGATTCCTCTCCTTCCCGCAGTTTCTCCCGCCAGCGCGGCGCGATCTCTTCCAGCCTGGCGTAGATCCCCTCCGTCGTGCCGTAAGCGGCGAGCAGGCTTTTAGCCGTCTTTTCCCCGATGCCCGGCACGCCGGGGATATTATCCGAAGAATCCCCCATCAGCGCTTTCAGGTCGATGATCTGCGCGGGCGTCAGCTCTGTTTTATCCTTGAAATGCGCGGCGTCGTACACCTCGACGTCCGTTATGCCCCGCTTCGTGAAAAACACCGTCGTGTGATCGTCCACCAGCTGCAGCGCGTCGCGGTCGCCCGTCACGATGATCGTATCCACATCCGTGCTCTTCGCGATGGTGCCGATCACGTCGTCCGCTTCCCAGCCCTCTTTTTCCACGATGCAAATTTCCATGGCGGCGAGCAGTTCCTTTAAAAGCGGTATCTGCGGGCGCAGATCCTCCGGCATGGGCTTGCGCGTCCCCTTGTAATCCGCGTACATTTCGTGGCGGAAAGTCGGCGCATGCAGGTCGAAGGCGACGGCGAGATAGTCCGGCTTTTCCTCCGTCAGCAGACGGAGCAGCATGATCGTAAACCCGTAAATGCCGTTGACGGGCACGCCGTCCTTTTTCGTCAGCGGCGGCGTCGCGTAAAACGCGCGGTTGATTAAACTGTTTCCGTCGATTAAAACTAATTTTTCCATAAGAACCCTTTTATTCGCTTGCTAAATTCGAGAAAATATGCTATCATTTGTAACGATCAGGCGATACGTACAGTATTTGCAATCAGGGATATTTTACCATAACTTGCCGGAAAAGACAAGGGAATCCCCGAAATTTGATCAACCGCATGCCGCCGTGGTGAAATTGGCAGACGCGCTGGACTCAAAATCCTGTGGTAGCGATACCGTGTCGGTTCGACTCCGACCGGCGGCACCAATCTAAGAAACCCCGTTTGAAGCGGGGTTTCTCTTTTATTTTTCCATGCGTGCGCTTTTCTCCCGCCGCTTCCCGGATGTCAAAAAGGGCTTTCTTCGGCGAAACCGACTTTGCGGATAATAGGTTTATCCTTTTTCAGGACAGCGATAAAGACCGTCAGCGCCGCGGGGCTGCCAGCTGCACGAGAAAAAGAGATTCAGGGCCAGCATTTCGCCCGGCAAGCGGATTTGCCCGCTTGCGTTCCGCGCCGTTCACATAAAGGGCGGCAAAGCCGTAATCTGCGCAAGATGCTCCGGCGCGCAAAGAGCGGGACGCGTTTTCTTTCATACCATACAGCGCATATTATAACCGGAAGCGTCTCGGAAAATATCATTTTTCCCGGGCGGCCGGTCTTACTGGTCACGGCATTCTTTCGCCTGTACGGCACCGCTTTTTTCATCGGTGACGGGGCGGATTTCTCCAGCCTTTTGAAAGGCGACTTTCGCCAGGATTACGGCTATTATTTCGTTGATGATCGCCGCCGCGACAATGGTTCCCGAAATTACGGCGGCAAGAGAAGCGTCGATCGCGGTAAAAGTGTTTACGGCGATCCCCGTAAACACCAAAGAAACCCCGGAATGCGGCAGCAACGTAAAACCGAGCCATTTCGTGACGCGCGGATCGGCCTTCGTGATTTTTCCCCCCAAGTAAGCAAAGCCCACCTTGCCGACGGCTCTCGATAAAATATACACGGCGGTAAAAACGCCCGCTCCCGTAATCAGGCGGTAATCGAGCGGCAGACCCAGATTGACGATCACGATAACAAGCGAAAGCTGAAGAATCGGTGCGTACGGCTTCATCATTCCTTCCAGTTTCTGCCCGTCGATCAGATTGGCAACGGTTGCGGAAAAAGACATGCCGATCAGCAGATAATTCAGCAGGAACGATTGAAAAACAAAATAATCCATTGCCGCGCCTGCCGCGATACAGCAGACCAGCCCCGCCAGAAAGACCGCAAAACACCCCGCGCCGTTTTTGATTTTCCTGAGAATCACTCCCGCCGGCGCGCCGAATCCGATGCCGATGACAAACGGAAAAACGATCATTCCAACGGTGGAAAGAACAGATGCCGCCGGGCCGCCTTTCACCGCACCGATCACCGACATCGTCGTAAAAAACACGAGAATTCCGATCACATCGTCGATCGCCGCCAAAGGGATGAGCGTCTTTGTGACAGGGCCGTTCGTATGGTATTCGTTTACGACCGAAAGCGCGGGGGCGGGCGCGGTTGCAAGCGCGATGCCTCCGAACACAAAGGCCAGATACACTGGGATTTCTGCAATCAGAAAGGTCACAGCAAAGGCAAGCGTCACAAACAGAAACGTCCCCAATGCCTGTATGACCGTTATGCCCAGAATCTGTTTTCCAGACTGTGCGATCTTTTTAAAAATAATTTCCCTGCCTATCATCACCCCCGCAAAGCACTCGAAAACTTTTACGAAGAGCTGATACCAAAGCGCGTCGGTGATTTCTGCAGACACGATCTGAACGAGATTGGGACCGAACAGGATGCCCGTTAACAGCCATCCTAAAATAGCAGGCAATCTGATTTTTGAAATCAGCTTGCCGACGACAAATGCAATACATAAAATCGCAAACAGGCGCAACGCATTCACTGTCATAAGAGTCTCTCCAGTTTGGCGACGATCTGCGGCGTCAACGGATTCCCGTTCAGTTTTTCCAGCACGCCGTCTATGATAAACAGCGTAGTCTCACGCTCCTCCGGCTGCAGCGTGCGCTGAAAAATCTTCCGAACTTCATAATGTTTTTCCGCCGCGCGCTTTTTGATCCCGTCGTTCAACGCGAATTTATTGAACAGCTCTTCGCGCACCATGCAATAGGAGCGATAGTATAATTGCAGCATTGCTGGAAAACGGTTTTCGCTTTCGGAAGCGATAAGCACGTTCAATTTCTGTTCGGTTTCGCCGTAAATTTTTTCGTACACGGCAACCGCCAGCTCCTCTTTGGTGGAGAAAAACTTGTAAACGGTCTTTTTGGATATTTTCAGTTCCCTTGCGATCGAATCAACGGAAAAACGCAACCCCTCTCTCTGCAGCCCACAGACCGAAACTTCTAAAATTTTATTTCTCATATTGGAAACGAACCTTTGTTTATTTTGTTTCCATTATACCTCGTTCTGTTCAAATAGGCAAACAAATCGCAGCCATAAAAGAAAAAACGCGTCGTGCGCGCAGTCAGCTTACCGATACCGGCCGTATTATCCCATTTAAATCCCCCTGCGGATTTCTCCCGCGTTCCGGCTGCCCGGTGAATGCTGATCCGCCTTCTTCCTTAAAACGGCTCTGTTATCTGCCCGAAGTTTCTCCGCTTCGTGCAGATAAAAACCCCCGGAAGATCCGGGGGTTTTTGTTTTACGCTCACAGCCGCCCTTTTACGCGCGCCGTTTTGACTACTTTCGATAGCCGCACTTCGGGCACACGCCCTTTTCGTTCAGCGCGATGCCGCAGAGCGGGCAGCGCGCGACGGTTCCCTTTGCTTCAAAGTCCGCGGTCGCGGCGTTGACGCCGCTCGTAAACGTCAGTTTGACGATGTTGAGTTTCTCTTTCAGCAGGTCGTAGACGATCTTGATCATGCCCTCCACCGTCATGGTTTCCTTCGTCACGACGAGGCGGCAATCGGGATACGCGGTCGCAAGAGCGGTCTGAAACGCAGGGCCCTTCATGACGTTGTTGGGCGCGCCGTTTCTGATGCCCTGCTTTTCATAGACGTCGAGAATCGCAGGGAGAAGGGGATCGTCCTCCCACAGGATAAGGGCGTGGTCAAAATTTTTCAGAACGGACCAAGCCGTCTTCTGAATTTCATTGCAGGGAAACACCATGTTGACGCCCGGCTCCACGGTATCCTCCACCTCGATGGTCAGTACGCCGGTATGGCCGTGCAGGTACTGCGCTTCCCCTTTGAATCCGTAAAATCTGTGCGCATATTGCAAATCCAGTTTCGTGATACTTCTCATAACAGTCCTCCTTTTAAACTTGATGGGCTGATGATATCATTTTTTTTGCAATTTGTCTGTGACTAAGTCACGTTCCGCAAAGCCGTCACGAATACGCGATTTGCTTCAGCCGCTCTTTGTCGAGAATCCTGACGCCCTTCCGCCCCGCTTCCACGATCTGTTCGCCGGCGAAATATTTCAGAACGCGGGAAACCACTTCCCGCGCGGAGTTCATGTACTTGGCGATCTGCTCCTGCGTGAGGGGGATCAGCTCGCTCTCCGTGCGCATCATCTCGTTCCAGAGAAAGACGGCGAGCCTTCTGTCCGTCTTCATAAAAAGGATCTGCTGCATGACCCACATGACCTCCGAAAAGCGATCCAGCGCGGTCTCGCAGGCAAACACTTTCAGTTTGAGATTCTGTTCCGCAGCCTGCGAGAACGCCGCGCCGCCGATTTGATAGCATACGCTGGGCTCCTCCGCGTCCACGAATACGTCAAACATGATCGTCCGCAGCACGCACGGCGCGGAAAGGACGCAGACGTCCCCCGCATACAGCCGGTACAGCGTCACATCGCGCCCCTCGTCCGAAAGCAGATAGACGCGCACGCACCCGCTCCTGATAAAGATCACGCCCGTGCACTCGCCGTTCTGATGGATGTGTTCCCCCTTTCCGTAACGGTGAACGGTTGTCTCCCGGCTGATCTTAGCTCTCTCTTCCTCGGACAGATCTTTCCAGAACGGGAGCGCATTCCCCTCGAATTCTCCTTTCACGATTCCTCCTCTCCGCTCTCCCGCTCGGGAGGCGCATTCCGCACCGGGCGGCACGACGAAAAAAAAGCAGCGAACGCCGCTCTTTTTTCACTCTCTTATTCCCTGAAGCATACGATGCCTGCTGACGAAAAAATTATATCATATTTTTCCCCGGACTGCAATCGTTTTGGGAAAAAATTGTAATATTTTCACAAGAAAACAGTTCTTTTTTTCAATTCTCGGCCAATCGGATCTTCAAAAGCGGCGGGCGGCAGTAATTATCCCCGGTCGCCAGTACGCAGAATCCCGTTTCCGCCGCCGGGATGATCGCCAGCCCGAAATCCTGCGCGTCCCGGATCCGCAACTGATCCCGGATCAGGGCGCCGACGTTGAACGCCAGAAATTTCCCCCGCCAAACCGGAGGCGGCAGCGCCGCTCCTTCCTCCGGGCGATGGTTCCAGGTCGTATCGAAACTGCACCACGGGCCGTTCAGCCGCCGGGCGGCGAGCGCGCCCGCACCGTAAAAGACGGGAAGATACAGCCATGCCTCTTCCACGAGATATCCCTTTAGATCTTCAAACGCGGCGGCGGAGAAGCGCAGATACAGCCGCTGTTCGCCGAGCGCCTCGGTCCTGCCGCAGAACGCCGTCCCGCCGAAGGCGTTGTTGCGGTCGGGATAGCGCGAACAGACGGTGGTATCGAGCATCAGCTTGGGCGCATACAGGTTGATTTCGCACAAAATCTCATCCGCGTCCGCGCACCGCGTTTCGATCAGGACGATCCCGTCCGGCGCCGCCGTCTCGGTCAGAGAGAGCGGGACATACCCGTCCGGCGATCTGCCGAACAGCCCGCTCACCGTCAGAAAGGGCACGAAGCGCTCGCGCATCCACGTGATGCAGGCGCCGTTTGCGGAAACTTCCGTAGCTTCTTTCGTGCGCACGGAAAACCGCAGCTGATCCCCTCTTTTCAGGACGGTCACGCCGTTGACCGACGGGAACAGGGAGACGCCCTCTTCCAGCGATATTTCCGCGGCGCCGCAGGCGTTTTCCAGCCGCACCCCGGCGGGGGTTTCCGAGACCGCTGCGTCGCAGCCGGAACAGACGGCGCGGCCGTCCTTTTCCCGCCAGCGGCGCGAGAGGAGCGTTTTCTTTTCCGTAAACAGCGGAAGGCTGCAGCAGTACGCCGTGAGCCCCGCTCCGCCGCGGAAGAGGGCGCGGTAAGGGTTTCCGCCGTAACGGATCCGTTCCCTTTCCCCCTCTTCCATGATCTGAAACAACTCCATGTTTTCTCCTCTAATCGAATGACAGCAGGCATTCTTCCGGCTTCTTTTTATAAACGCCGTAGGGCACTTCGCCCGGTTCTCCCAAAAACACGGCAGCCATCAGGTCGTAGCGGTCGGACAGCCCGAGCAGCCCTTTCACCGCGCCGTCCCGGTTCAGAATCTCCCCCACCCAGCAGGCTCCGATCCCGAGATCGGTTGCGCGGAGCAGCATATTTTCGATGCACGCGCCGATAGCCTGGCAGTCCTTGACGTAATGATAGCTCTCCGCCTTGTCGAGAAAGACCAGCACGAGGCAGTCCGCCCGCTCCGCAAAGGCGCGGTAAACCGTCAGCGCCGCGATCTCCGCGAATCGCGCTCTGTTTTCCTGTACGACGGCAAACCGCCAGGGCTGCCCGTTCTTTCCGCTCGGCGCGAGCGTGCCCGCCCGCAAGATCTCGAGCACGGTTTCCCGCGCGATTCTGCCCTCGCGGTAAGCCCTGACCGAACGCCGTTTTCCGATTGCCTCTAACAGTTCCATGATAATTCCTCCGTTTTTTCCGCCGCCCGCGCGAAGTCTGCGATGGTGCCTGCGCCGTCCACGTTCAGCGCGTCGTCGCCGAATTCGATCCCGTATGCCTCCTCCAGTTCCACGAGGAGCTGGATAAAGGTCACGCTGTCTATTCCCGCTTCGCGGAAGGTCTGATCCGCCTGCGCCTGCCCGCCGCCTGTCAGCTCGCAGATCCGTTCCAATATTTTTTTCAGCATTTCCGCACCCGCTTTCCGCCCGGAGAAACGGGCAGATCTTCCGCGCGGCGGACCGCGTCCGGCATGAGATACGTCGCCAGCCGCTCCGCCAAAAACGCCCGCACTTTGCCCGGCAGCACTTCTCCCTGAAAAAAGAGCGTTATTTTCTGTCCCTTGGTTTCGTCCGCTTCTCCGCAGACGGCGCATGCCCGCACGCCCGGGCAGGCCGAAGCGGCTTCCTCGATCTCTTCGGGAAGGATGTTGACGCCGCAGCGGATCAGCATGCCGTCCTTTCTGCCGAGAATATAGAGGTAACCGCCCGCATCCTGCCGGACGAGGTCGCCCGTCTTCAGCCATCCGCCCTCGATCTTTGCCGCCGTCGCGGCGGGATCGCCGAAATACCCCTTCATCACGCACGGTGAGCGGAGCAAAAGTTCCCCGTCGTCCGCAATCCGCCCCTCCACGCCCGGCAGAAGCCGACCGACGCTCCCCGCACGGCTCAAAAATTCCTCCGGCGGCAATGCGGACGCGCGCGGCGCATGCTCGGTGAGTCCGTAAACGTGGTAAAACCGCACGCCGGGAAAGGCCGCGGCGATTTTCTGCGCCGTCTCCGGGAACAGCCGCTCGCCGCTGATCGCGCAGCGTTTCAGCCCGCACGGTTTCCCGCGGGAAACGGCCGCGAGATGCGCAAACAGGGTCGGCGTGCCGCAGAGGACGGAAACCGAACGCGCCTCGATCTCCCGCCGCAGGCGCGACGGCTGAAACGCCTCTTCGTAAAAGGAAAGACAGGCGCCGCGGCAGAGCCCGTAGAGAAGCTCTCCCGTGAGCACGGCGGCATGGACGAGCGGGCGGGCGATGAGCAGCCGTTCCCCCGCTTCCAGCGGGAAATAGCGCTCGATCATCCTGAGGTTCTCCAAAATATTTTCATCCGTCAGCATCACGCCCTTCGGATCGCCGCTCGTCCCGCTGGTGAACAGCACGAAGGCGAGATCGGGACAGCGCTCTCCGCCCTCCGCGATCCGCCGCCAGACCGCCTCGAATCGCTTTGCGCCGTAAGCGAGATCCAGCGGAACAGCCGCGTTGCCCGAAGCGAGCACCGCCAGAATTTCGACCGCCTGTTCCCGCCGCAGATGCCGGGCGACGGGGATCAGCCTGCCGCTTCCGCCGCAGGTCTTTGCGCGCGCC